>JARXAC010000014.1:0-6815 GCA_029866065.1 Flavobacterium sp. | reverse complement strand
TGAAAATTTAACGTTCAGAGGAATTGAAGCAGAAATAAAAAGATTGGCTATAAAAGCGCGTGACGGACAAATTACTGTGGACGATATGACCGGAGGAACATTCACTATTACCAACGGAGGCGTTTTTGGAAGTATGTTGAGTACGCCGATTATCAACCCACCACAATCAGGAATTTTAGGAATGCATAATATTATTGAGCGCCCAATTGCGGTAAACGGTAAAGTTGAAATCCACCCAATGATGTATGTTGCTTTGTCCTATGACCACAGAATCATTGACGGACGTGAGTCAGTAGGATTCCTAGTAGCGGTTAAAGAAGCATTAGAAAACCCATTGGAATTGTTGTGTGACAACAATCCTAAAAAAGCGTTTGAATTGTAATATTTGATGACAATTTATATAAATCCCGTTTAGTTTCTAAATGGGATTTTATTTGTAAATTGAATTCAAAACCAATCAAAATAGTACCTTTGTTTTTTGAAAAATTTAAATGACAATCACCGATACGCATACCCATTTATATTCCGAAGAATTCGACATTGATCGTGACGAAATGATGCAACGCGCCCTAAATAATGGGGTAACGCGTTTTTTCATCCCCGCAATTGATTCTAATTCTATCCAAAAAATGTATGCTTTGGAAGCTAATTATCCCGAGAATGTTTTTTTGATGATGGGGTTGCACCCAACGTATGTAAAAGACAATTATTTGGACGAGTTGCAAATGGTAGAACAGGAATTGGCAACCAGAAAATTCTATGCAATTGGTGAAATCGGGATTGATTTGTATTGGGATAAAACCCATTTAAAAGAACAGCAAATTGCTTTTAGAAGACAAATTCAATTGGCAAAAAAATATAAATTACCCATTGTAATTCATTGTCGCGAGGCTTTCGATGAGATATTTGAAATATTAGAAGAAGAGAAATCAGCCGATTTATTTGGAATTTTCCATTGCTTTTCAGGAACCTACGAACAAGCATTACAAGCCATTTCCTACAATATGAAATTGGGAATAGGAGGAGTAGTCACTTTCAAGAATGGCAAAATCGATCAGTTTATCAATCAAATTGATTTGAAGCACCTCGTTTTAGAAACAGATTCTCCTTATTTAGCGCCAATTCCTTTTCGCGGAAAAAGAAATGAAAGCAGTTATATTTTGAATGTAGTGGATAAATTAGCAGCGCTTTATGGATTATCATCTGAAGAAATTGCTATCCAAACCACGGAAAATTCCAAAGCCGTTTTCGGGATTTAATCATTTTAAAAGTATAAATTCGATAAAATTTCGTTCATTTGTTAATAAAACTTAAATGTAAATGTCAAAATTTGATTCTATAAGACCTTATTATGACGCCGAAATAAACGGTGCTTTAAAAGATACATTGGACCATCCAATGATGAAGGCATTAATGGAATTTACATTTCCCGGAGTTGACGAAGAGGTTTGGAAAACACAATTGAAGAAAACCTATTCCATTAGAGATTTTCAAAGTAATTTTATTTATCATTCCATACAAAAAGTAATTGAGCTTACTTCTGAAGGGGTAACTACATCGGGATTCGAAACTTTAGAACAAAATACCTCTTATTTATTTATTTCCAACCACAGAGACATTATTTTAGATACTTCCATTTTAAATAGGTGCTTGTTTGATCATGGATTATTGATGACCGCCTCAGCAATTGGCGACAACTTGGTTAAAAAATCATTCATGAATATCTTAGCGAAAATAAATAGGAACTTCCTTGTTTTAAGAGGGTTACCGCCAAGAGAATTATTACAAAGTTCTAAGTTATTGTCGGAATATATTGCTCAGTTATTATTAAGAGAAAATAGATCGGTTTGGATTGCACAACGAGAAGGGCGGACCAAAGATGGAAATGACACTACGAATCCAGGAGTTTTAAAAATGCTTGCCATGGGTTCTAACGAGGAAAATGTGATCAACTATTTTAAGAAAATTAAAATTGTTCCTATTTCTATATCCTACGAATACGATCCTACAGATGCTTTAAAAATGCCTCAATTAATTGCAGAAGCAAATAATGAGGTATATGTAAAAGCGAAAAATGAAGATTTTAATACGCTACTAAGTGGAATCATGGGTCCTAAAAAAAGGATCCATATCAGTGTTGGAAAAATACTAGATACCGAGTTGGATACGATTGGTTTAGAATTTGAAAATACCAATAAACAAGTTCAAGCGTTGGCTCAAGTTTTGGATAATTCAATTATCAAAAACTATAAATTATGGCCTACCAATTATATCGCCTATGATATGTTAAACACTTCAACAGAATTTTCTCATTTATATACTCCTGATGAAAAAGCACTTTTTGAACGTAGATTAGAAATGAGAATTGATCATTGCAATGAATTCTTAAAGCAAAGTTTCCTTGCAATGTATGCCAATCCGGTAGTCAATAAAATGAAATTAGAAGATGCAATCTAAAGCTAAAATATTATTAATTTATACTGGAGGCACTATCGGGATGATGAAAGATTTCGATTCGGGGGCCTTGAAAGCATTTAATTTCAGTAAATTAATTTCTAAAATTCCTGAATTAAAACAACTTGATTGTGAGATAGAAACCATATCTTTCGAAAAGCCTTTGGATTCTTCCAATATGACTTCGATTCATTGGATATCTATTGCAAATAGTATTCAGAATAATTACGATGCATTTGATGGTTTTGTAGTTTTACATGGTTCAGATACGATGTCCTATACCGCTTCAGCATTGAGTTTTATGCTTGAAAATCTATCTAAACCGGTTATTATTACTGGGTCGCAACTGCCTATTGGAGATTTAAGAACCGATGCCAAGGAAAATTTAATAACCGCAATTCAAATCGCTTCTTTACAAACAAAGAATAAAGCCGTTATTTCAGAAGTAGGCCTTTATTTTGAATACAAGTTGTACCGTGGAAATAGAACTACGAAAATAAACGCAGAACACTTCAATGCATTTGCTTCACCAAATTATCCTGAATTGGCTGAATCAGGGGTGCATTTGAAAATAAATACCCCTTTTTTATTGCCTAAATCAAGTAAAAAATTTAAGATCAACACCGATTTAGATGATCATGTAGCAATAATAAAAATGTTTCCAGGAATAAACGAACCGGTTTTATCAGCAATATTAAATATTCAAAACCTTAAAGGAATTGTTTTAGAAACGTACGGATCTGGGAATGCCCCAACAGATGAGTGGTTTATTTCGCTTCTTAAAAAATCCATTAAAAGCGGCTTACATATTGTTAATGTTACTCAATGCTCCGGCGGAAGTGTAACTATGGGCCATTATGAAACAAGCACCTTATTGAAAAAAATTGGAGTCATTTCTGGTAAAGACATCACCACTGAAGCTGCGGTTACCAAATTAATGTTCTTACTTGGGCAAAAAGTTCCAGCAAAAGATTTCAAAAATTATTTTGAAACTTCAATCCGTGGTGAAATATCATAAATCTGCTCAATTAACTTTTATTAACGACTTTTTTTTTAGTTATTTGCAAACCCAAATAGAGAGGTGGCCGAGTGGCTGAAGGCGCACGCTTGGAAAGCGTGTATATGGCAACATATCGAGGGTTCGAATCCCTTCCTCTCTGCAAAGAAGGAATGCTTCCTGAAAGGGAAGCTTTTTTTGTTTTACAGCAGGACAAACTTTTTAGTTTGTAAATGCATGGAAAATAAAAAATGATTTGCCATTTAATGGCAAACAGTCATTCTTTGTGAGTTCCTCGTCACTGGATAACAAAGTAATCCCTTCCTCTCTGCAAAGAAAAACCCTAATCACTTATAAATTTAGTAGTTAGGTTTTTATTTTTTTAACCCCTAAAAGAATAAAAGTATTTCTATTACTTTTTTGTATCTTTAAACCTCCAAAATAAGAGTTATGCGTTTTCTGATTAATTGCTTTATTTTTTTTTCTTTCTTTTCCGTTTTTTCACAGTCCGTTCCCGATTTTGAAGCGGTAGATTCTTTGTATCGTGAAGATCAATTTTATATTGGGGTGACCTATAACATCCTTCAAAAAAGACCAGCTGGAGTTATCCAAAATAAATTTACGCCAAGTTTTTCTATTGGATTTCTGAGAGATATGCCTATAAATAAGGCCAGAAATAAAGCCTTTGCAGCCGGATTAGGATATTCATTAAACAGTTACAATCAAAATATATTGATTTCTGAAAATAATGGAACACGGGTATATAATACCATTCAAGAGGGAACTTTATTTGATACAAATAATTTATCCTTGCATTCTATTGATATCCCAATTGAATATCGATGGCGAACTTCAGTGCCGGAAACTCATAAATTTTGGAGAATCTATACGGGCTTGAAATTGAGTTATTTGTTTTATACGGAATCAAAGTATGAAGATAGCCAAACATCTTATTTAGTTACCGGGAACCCTGACATTAATAAATTCCAATACGGGACTTATCTGAGTGTGGGTTATAACACGGTTAATTTCAATATTTATTATGGTTTAAATCCTACATTTAAATCGGCGGAATTAAATGGAAAAGCGATAGAAATGACTTCTTTGAATTTCGGATTTATGTTTTACATTCTATAGCCAAAAGTAAGTTAGAACCAATTGAGGTAACAACCCTGTAAAAAATCCAAATAGAATTTCTTTATAAGTATGCGCTTTTAACTCCAATCTAGAAGTAGCTACCAACCCATTTAATACTACTAAAAAAGCAAAACTATATATAACATTTACTCCATAATGCAAACTTAAAGCTCCAACAAAAACAGTTAAAGTGCTAATCCCAACCATATGAATACTGGCTTTTATTTTCAAAAACAGCAAAAGTAATAAGATAAAAGTACTGATTAAACCTCCCAATAAATAGAAATACAATTCAGGTAAAATACTTTCCTTAATAGTATTCGATAGTAACAAATAAATGATCATTCCTTGAAATATCAAAGGGATTTTTCGTTGGGATAAATCAGGCGCCATTGCATTATCTAATTTGTCAAATGATCGTAAAAAATAGAAAAAGGCTATGGGAATTAGAATCGTTACGACGCCTATTTGCAACAAAACAAGGTATTTCTGTTGATTGGTGTAATAAAAAGTGCTTATAAAAAAATAGAATAACGTTCCGAACATCGGGATGAATATCGGATGAAAAATATAGGAAAAAAGGGCAATTATTTTTTTCAAAACTATAAATAGATTACATTTTTTTTCTCATTCTAGCCACAGGAATATCGAGTAATTCTCTGTATTTCGCAATAGTTCTTCTGGCTATTGGGTAACCTCTTTCTTTCAATATTTCTGCTAATTGGTCGTCTGGCAAAGGCTTGTGCTTGTCTTCTTCGGCAATTACATTTTGCAATATTTTCTTTATTTCCAAAGTAGAAACGTCTTCCCCTTGATCGTTTTTCATTGCCTCAGAAAAGAACTCTTTAATCAATTTTGTTCCGTAGGGAGTTTCTACATATTTGCTATTAGCAACACGAGAAATCGTAGAAATATCCAAACCTACCATATCGGCGATATCTTTTAAAATCATCGGTTTCATCTTGGTTTCTTCCCCATCAAGGAAAAATTCTTCTTGAAAATGCATGATAGCATTCATCGTTACATATAGTGTTTCTTGTCGTTGCTTAATGGCATCAATAAACCACTTTGCAGAATCCAATTTTTGCTTTATAAATTGAACGGCTTCTTTTTGCGAATTCGATTTGTCTTTGGAGACTTTATACGTCTGCATCATTTCTTGATAATCTTTCGACACATGAAGCGAAGGCGCGTTTCTACCATTTAACGTAAGTTCTAGTTCCCCGTCAACAATTCTAATGGCAAAATCAGGGACAATATTTTCGGTTACTTTATTATTTCCCGTAAATGATCCGCCTGGTTTTGGGTTTAATTTTTCAATTTCATGAATGGCTTTTTTCAATTGGTCATTCGAAACATTAAACTTGTGAATTAACTTGTCGTAGTGTTTTTTGGTAAAAGCATCAAACTGTTCCGACAAAATAGAAGTTGCCAAAGCCACTGATTCTGTTGGGGTTTTGTGTTTTAATTGTAGCAACAAGCACTCTTGCAAATCACGCGCTCCAACTCCAGAAGGCTCTAATTCATGAATAACGTGTAACAAATGTTCCACTGTTTTTTCATCTGTATAAACACCTTGTGTGAACGCCATATCATCAACAATATCCTGAATACTTCTTCGAATATAGCCCATATCGTCAATGCTTCCCACTAAAAACTCAGCAATTTCACGTTCGCTATCATTCAAAATAAAGGTATTCAACTGGTTGATTAAATCTTGGTGAAAACTCACCGGGGAAGCCAATGGCGATTCCAAATTGGAATCTTCATCGCCATAATTGTTGGATTGGGTTTTGTAATCGGGAATTTCGTCGTTGGTTAAGTAATCGTCAATGTTGATATCTTCGGCTTCAATTCTTTCATTTTCGGCATCATCGTAATCGTCGTAGTCGTCATTGTCATATTCATCCGCTTCAAAATCATCTTCTGTACCGGTTTCTAAAGCTGGATTTTCATTCATTTCTTCCAATAAACGTTGCTCAAAAGCTTGCGTAGGCAATTGAATTAACTTCATCAACTGAATTTGTTGTGGAGATAATTTTTGAGATAACTTTAAACTTAGAAATTGCTTTTGCATTTATTTTAATTTGGTTATTCGGTTATTTGGTTAGTTGTTGATCAAATTTACAAATAACCAAATCCACAAATTAACTTTCTAGAATTCTGCGCTTCCGGGAGTTCTTGGGAAAGGAATCACATCGCGAATATTGGTCATACCCGTTACAAA
>JARXAC010000025.1:0-10901 GCA_029866065.1 Flavobacterium sp. | reverse complement strand
AGTAATAAAAACGCATTTGTTTTGCGTGAGCGATGGCAGTGGAAATCCTTTGTGGAGCGAAGCGCAACAAAGATTGTAACGAACAGCGCGACCGAGTTTAGAACAGATTGCTTCGAAACCTCGCAATGACTAAACGAGGGCACGCCCAAAGGAAGAAAAAAATAGTTATAGTGTTTTGTTTCATTGTATAATGTTACTTTTGTAGTACAAATTATATAGGACTATATGAAAAATTTACAAATTTTTGTGCTGTTTATGATTGGGGGTATTTTAACCGCTTTAGGGGTGTTGTTTGAAATGATGCTCTATTCTTTTGCTAGTTTTTTTCTAATTGTTGGTATGACTTTTAATGGTGTTGCCTTACTATTAATACTATATAAATTAGTAAAGAAAAAGGATACGGATACGTTTTTAGATAGTTAGATTACTTAAAATGAAGATAAAATTAATAGCAATTGGTAAAACCGACAATAGTGCTTTGCAAGTATTGATTGATGATTATAGGAAGCGTTTGTCGTTTTATATCAAATTTGAATTGGAGATAATTGCTGATATTAAAAATGTAAAAAATTTATCTGAGGCGGTACAAAAAGAGAAAGAAGGGGAGATGATTCTTTCTAAAACAAGTCCGATGGATCATTTAATTTTATTGGACGAAAATGGTAAATCGTTTTCGAGTCTTTCTTTTTCCGAAGAATTACAGAAGAAAATGAATGCTGGAATTAAGACTTTAGTGTTCGTAATTGGAGGTCCGTATGGATTTTCCGATGATGTATATGCTAAAGCAAATGGTAAAATAGCGCTTTCACAAATGACGTTTTCTCATCAAATGGTGCGATTGTTTTTTATTGAACAAGTTTATCGTGGGTTTACTATTCTAAAAAATGAACCGTATCATCACCAGTAAAATTGATTTCAGATTTCAGATTTTTAAGCTGTAGATTTTAGAAGTTATCTTAATTTTTCACATAATTTTACACATTCCAACGCTTCTTTTACATCGTGTACACGAATAATAGTTGCTCCTTTTGAAATTGCAATGGTGTTTAAAACGGTTGTTCCGTTTAATGCGTCATTTGAAGTTACTCCTAAAGGTTTATAAATCATTGATTTTCTGGAAATACCTGCTAGTATTGGTAATTCTAATATTTTAAATAACTCTAAATTACTTAATATCTCATAATTTTGATCTGTTGTTTTGGCAAATCCAAAACCGGGGTCAATTATTAAATCATTAATTCCAAGACTTCTCGCCTTATTGACTTTATCAGAAAAATAGGTGATCATATCCTTAATTAGATTGTCATAATTGGTTTGATTTTGCATGGTTTGAGGAGTTCCACGCAGGTGCATCATAATATAAGGCACGTTGTATTTCGAAATCACTTCCATCATTTTTTCATCCAAACTCCCTGCTGAAATATCATTAATCATTGCCGCTCCATTATTTAAACATTCTTGAGCAACTGAACTTCTAAAGGTGTCTATAGAAAGTAAAGCATTAGGAAATTCTTTAAGAATAGCTTTAACTACTGGAATTATTCTAATTAGCTCTTCATCTTGAGAAACAAATTCAGCATTTGGCTTGCTAGAATAGGCACCAATATCGATAAAAGTAGCTCCTTCATTCAACATTTTTTCGACTTGTGCAATGGCATTTTTTTCTAATGAATATTTACCGCCGTCATAAAATGAGTTGGGTGTAATATTCAAAATTCCCATAATTTTTGGGGTTGATAAATCGATAATTTGACCTTTGCAATTGATTGTCATAGTTAAAAAGTAGGGTTTTTTATAAAACTACATTTATAATCGTTAATGTTCACTAATCAATAAAAAAATATTCTTATTTTTGATGAAATTTATACAAATATACATCAATAAATGGATACTACTTCTCAGGAATACGATAAGGTAATTACAATATGTAGAAATTTGTTTGTTAATAAAATGAAAGATTATGGAAGTGCATGGCGAATTTTAAGATTGCCCTCATTGACAGATCAAATTTATATTAAAGCGCAAAGAATTCGTAGTTTACAAGAAAATGCGGTTCGTAAAGTGGATGAAGGAGAAGCGAGTGAGTTCATAGGAATAATAAATTATTCTATTATGGCTTTAATCCAATTGGAATTAGGAACAGTAGATCAACCTGATTTAGATGTTGAAAAAGCCACCTGGCATTATGATGCTAAAAGCAATGAAACCAAAGAATTAATGGAAAATAAAAACCATGATTACGGTGAGGCTTGGCGCGAAATGCGTGTCAATTCGCTAACGGATTTGATTTTGCAAAAGTTACTTCGGGTAAAACAAATTGAGGACAACAAAGGGAAAACACTCGTTTCTGAAGGTATTGATGCCAATTATCAAGACATGATAAATTATGCTGTTTTTGCTTTGATCTTAATGAATTTTCATAAATAATTTAATTAATCGATTATGATAACTAAACAAAAGTATGTTCCAATAGCTATTAGAGTTGGTATTTCATTTTTATTTTTATTGTCGGCAGTTGCCAAATTATACCCATCACCTTACTTTGCAATTTCAACATTTGAGGTAAAACAATTGTATCCGCTAGGTTTTTCTGGTGATGTTGCACCATTTTTTTCAAGAATATTAATAGGAATTGAATTCGCACTTGGATTATTAATTTTACAAAAGCACTACCTTAGAAAATTGGTAATTCCTGCAACGCTATTAATGTTAGCAGTTTTTACTACTCATTTAACCATTGTTACTTTTCAAGATGGCGGTAACTCAGGTAACTGTGGTTGCTTTGGAAGTTTATTACCAATGACTCCAATAGAAGCCATTTTAAAAAATGTTGTTGCTATGGTGTTATTAGTGATTTTACTTAAAGTGATGCCTAAAAAAGACGAAAGTAAAAGCAATTTCTGGATATTAATTTCAACAACTTTGGCTTTTATCTTACTATTATTTATGTTGGCACCAATGCAAGCAGAATCAAATTTGGTTGATGTTACAGGTGCTGAACCAGACGATAGTGCTGCAATTGAAGTTGTTGACACAGTAAAATCAGATTTAGTCGTTGAACCCAAAAAAATAGACACTATAAAGAAAATAGTTGAAGAAATTAAAGACGAACCTGTACAACACAAATCAGGTTATAGTTCTTATTTTGCGTCTATTGACAAAGGGAGAAAAACACTTTGCTTTTTTGTTCCTGGTTGTGATCACTGTCGCGAAGTGGCTAAGGAGTTGACCGAAATGAAGTCGAAGGGTAAAAATTTCCCAGACATTAGAATCATTTTTATGAATGAAGAAGCCGATTTAATTCCTGACTTTTTCAAATTTGCTGGAGCAAAATATCCTTATAAAATTATAGAAGTGATTCCGTTTTGGAATGTTTTAGGATCAGGAAAAGATACCCCTGGAGTAAAATATTTGTGGAATGGAAATGAGTTCAAATACTATTATGGTATTACCGATAATAAATTCAATGCTACGGAATTTAGTACTTTGATTCAAAAACCCTACTCTGCTTTGAAAAGTAAATAAGAGTTTAACCGTTTAACTGTTCAATCGGTTAAACGATTAAACAACAATACAAATAACCGTTTAACAAACAAACAACAAATCCTAATAATGAAAAAAATAATTGCACTTTTCGTTGCTTTAGCTTCATTCTCTTGTTCTAAGGCTCAAAAAAAAGAATTTTCCAAAGAGGCGCTAGCTGAAAATGTTGTCGCGATGGATGGATCGGAAGTTTCATTTCAATCAATTTTAGATAAATACAAAGGAAAAACGGTAGTACTTGAATTTTGGGCTTCATGGTGTGGCGATTGTGTAAAAGCAATGCCAAAAATTAAAGAATTACAACAAAATAATCCGGATGTAGTTTATGTGTTTTTTTCATGTGATAAAACATTTGACAAATGGACGGAAGGAATTGAAAAGCATGAATTAAAAGGCGATCACTATTTAGTAAAAGACGGAATGAAAGGATCATTCGGAAAATCTATTGATTTAGATTGGATTCCAAGATATATTGTAGTCAACAAAAAATCAAAAATTAGTTTGTATAGAGCTATAGAAACTGATTTTGATTTGATTCAGAAAACGTTGAAAGATTAAACACGAATTACACAAATTAACACAGATTAAAAAAAAAATCAGCGCATCTTTGTTAATATTATTTGTGAACTTTGCGTAAAACTTTGCGCCCTTTGCGGTTAAAAATATAAAATCAAATAATAAATAAAACAATAATGAGAACTAAAATTGTAGCAGGAAATTGGAAGATGCATAAAAATTCAGAAGAAACTGAAGATTTATTAAATGAATTGATAGATAAATTACCAACCGATAAGGAAGTTCAGATTATTGTTGCACCTACCTTTGTAAATTTACAATCGGCGGCAAATCATTTGGAATATACTAATATTGGAGTAGCCGCACAAAATATGCACCAAGCTGAAAGTGGCGCTTATACAGGAGAAATTTCTGCAACTATGTTGCAAAGTATTGGGGTTAATGCAGTTATTCTTGGGCACTCAGAGCGTCGAGCTTATTTTAATGAATCAGACGCCTTAATTGCCAATAAAGTGGACTCAGCAATTAGTCATAATATGACCGCGATTTTTTGCTTTGGTGAAGAATTGAAAGACCGTCAATCCGGGAATCATTTTAACATTGTGGAAAACCAATTAAAAGAGGGATTGTTTCACATTCAAGCTTCTTCATGGGAAAACATCGTCTTGGCTTATGAACCAGTTTGGGCTATTGGAACGGGTGAAACTGCAAGTCCTGATCAAGCACAAGAAATGCATGAATTTATTAGAGAAACAGTTAGAAAAGCGTTTGGAAGCGACATTGCTGAAAATGTTTCTATTCTTTACGGAGGAAGTGTAAAACCGGATAATGCAAAGGAAATTTTCTCAAAACCAGATGTTGACGGAGGATTAATAGGTGGTGCCGCTTTGAAATCAGAAGATTTTGCAGCTATTGTAAACGCAATTTAGAGGAATAAAATAGTCTAAAGTCTAATGTCATAAAGTCAAACGAAACTTTAGTTTCAAATATTTCCTTTGTGAACTTTGCGGTTAAATTTGTCCCTTTTGTGGTAAAAAAAAATAAAATAAAAACATGTCAAATAGCTATTTAGGATTTCATTTTTCAGTAGAACCAAAAGAATTAGGATCAGAAATATTAGTTGCTGAATTAGGTGAATTGCCTTTTGAAAGTTTTATTGATAGTGATTCAGGAATTGTAGCCTACATTCAAAAACAATTTTGGTCTGAAAATTTGCTTGATGATTTACACATTTTAAGTTCTCCAGAATTCCAAGTTTCCTATACTATTGAAGAAATACATCAGGTCAATTGGAACGAAGAATGGGAAAAGAATTTTGAGGCCATTGAAGTAGACGGAATTTGTCATGTTCGCGCTCCGTTTCATCCAAAAACTGAAGCTAAATTCGATATTGTAATTGAACCAAAAATGAGTTTTGGAACGGGTCACCATGAAACCACTCACATGATGATTCAACACCTATTAGAAACAGGTGTTGCCGGAAAAAAAACCTTAGATATGGGTTGCGGAACGGCAATATTAGCCATATTAGCGGAAATGAAAGGCGCTCAACCAATTGATGCTATTGATATCGATAATTGGTGTTACCTTAACTCAATTGAAAATGCGGAACGAAATAATTGTACTCAAATTACAGTTTATGAGGGAGATGCCGATTTATTGGAAGGTAAAAAATACGATTTGATTATCGCTAATATTAACCGTAATATTTTATTGAACGACATGCAGACGTATGTTGACTGTTTGAATAAAGACGGAATTTTACTGTTAAGCGGTTTTTATACTGAAGACATCCCTTTTATCGACACTTCTTGTACAGAAAAAGGGTTGACCTATGTGAAAAAGTTCGAAAGAAACAACTGGGTATCATTAAAATATTTAAATTAGTAGTTCAAAATATATAATTTGTAAAGCTATGAGTACAAAAGAGGAAGTACTTGAAAAAGTAGTTTTAAAAGAAAGTGTTTCTTTTGACAATGAAATCGTGATGTACAATGACGATGTAAATACTTTTGATCACGTTATCGACACCTTAATTCGCGTTTGCAGCCACACCCCTGAACAAGCCGAACAATGTGCTTTGATTGTTCATTATAATGGGAAATGCACGGTAAAAACTGGGCCAATAAAGGAATTAACGCCACAGTGTCTTCAATTATTGGAAGCTGGGTTGAGTGCCGAGATAGTTTAATACAGTAGTTTTTAAAATAGGCTATTGTCATAATAATTTAATTGTTAATAAATGGAGCAGTACGGAAAAATACTAATTATTGCAATGCCAATTTTTTTATTGATGATTGTAATAGAATCGGTTTATGGATTCGTTAAACACAATAAAAAAGTCCGTTTAATGGATAGCGTTTCTAGTGTTAGCTCAGGAATGACTAATTCTATTAAAGACGTTTTAGGTTTAACAATTACTTTTATTTCCTACGACTGGTTGCTTACTTATATTGGGATTGGACATTTAGAAGCTTCAATAGCAACTTACATTATTGCCTTTATTGTAATTGATTTCTACGGATATTGGTCGCATCGCTGGGCACATCAAATCAATTTCTTTTGGAATAAACACGCCATTCATCATAGTAGTGAGGAGTTTAATTTGGCTTGTGCTTTAAGACAATCAATTTCAAGTTTTGTAAATTTATTTACCTTTCTTCTGATACCTGCCGCTTTACTTGGGGTTCCAATAAAAGTTATAATCATAACGCTTCCCATTCAATTGTTTTTACAATTTTGGTACCATACCGTTTACATTAAGAAACTAGGTTTTCTAGAAAAATTCTTAGTTACCCCATCTCATCATAGGGTTCACCATGCCATTAATCCAGAATACATGGATAAAAATCATTCTCAAATATTTATAATTTGGGATAGAATGTTTGGAACTTTTCAAGAAGAATTGGATACTGTTCCACCCGTTTTTGGAATCACCAGACCGGCAGAAACGTGGAATCCTATTCGTATTAATTTCCAACATTTAGGATTGCTAATTTCAGATGCTTGGAGAACTACTAGCTGGAAAGATAAATTCACCATTTGGTTTAAACCTACAGGGTGGAGGCCAGAAAATTTTGAAGAGAAATTTCCTGTTAAAAAAATAAAAGACGTTTATGGTTTTGAAAAATTTAATTCTTCCAATTCAAAGAAATTAATTTATTGGTCTGTAATACAATCTCTTATTACCTTATTATTTGTGAGTTATATGTTTTATAATATTGCATTTATAGGTTTTCCAAATATCTTTATTTATGGAGCCTTCCTGTTCATCACAATATACAGTTATACCGAATTGATGGACACCCATAAATATTCTCTTTTTTGGGAAGGTTTCAGACTCTTATTTGGAGTATTAATAGTCTTGAATTTTGGTGATTGGTTTGGATTAAATAGCTTCTTATCGGTTGGCACTTACCTTGTTTTAATTTATCTAATAGTTTCTTTTTTGGTAACTTTCTATTTTGTGTTTATTGATTTTAGAAAACCAACTCCAATAACGCAAACACTATAATTTATGAAAAAGGAGCTTTTTCTAAAAGGGTTTTTGATTATTTCCCTAATTGATTTATTTCTAATTTCATTAAATTATGAAAGTTTAGTTCTTTGTTTAAAGCCTTTTCTAATTCCATTTTTGTTTTTGTATGTGTTTTTAAATAAGGCCTTTACAACCAAAAAATTACTTTTATTAGCTTTGACTTTTTCTTGGATAGGTGATGTTTTGTTAATTTTCACCACTACCAATCAATGGTTTTTTATCACAGGATTGTTTTCCTTTTTAACAGCGCATCTATTTTATATTTTCTTATTCTCCAAATTGGAAACTTCTAAACCCTATATGAAAAATCCCCTTTTTTGGCTTGGAATTATTGTAACTCTATTTTATTTGAAAAGCATTTTAGAATTGCTGTTACCCTCTTTAGGATCTTTAAAAATTCCCGTTAGTTTTTATGCACTTACCATTTCTGTAATGCTCGGTTTTGCATGGCGAGGATTTATTACTTGGAATAATAGTGCGAGATACTATATTCTTTTTGGTGCGATTGCCTTTATAGCCTCAGATAGTTTTTTAGCCATTAATAAGTTTCAAGAACCTATCAATAATGCTGCAATTTTAATTATGTCCACTTATTTAGCGGCACAATTTGGAATTGTGTATGGAGTTATTAAGTTTAATGGTCAAAAATAAATTACTGCAATTTTATAAAATAAAAGAGGCTGTTCAAATGAACAGCCTCTTTTTTATTTAATGCTATAGTAGGATTTATATTTTCTAGATCCCGCTAAAGTTGGATAAGCGATTCAAATCATGCAAAGCATGAGAGTTCTCTGCTTATTTTACTTCTTCATAATCTACATCTTGAACATTGTCACCTTGCGCTTCTTGTGGTTGCGCTTCGGCTTGTTGACCTTGTTCTCCTTGAGCATACATTGCTTCTGTAGCTGTTTTCCAAGCTGCATTGATATTGTCTAAACCTGATTGGATTGCTGTAATATCTTGAGATTGGTGTGCCATTCTCAATTCTGTCAATGCATATTCGATTGCCGTTTTGTGTTCATCAGATAATTTATCACCTAATTCTTTCAATTGGCTTTCTGTTTGGAAAATCATTCCATCCGCTTCGTTTAATTTTTCAACTCTTTCTCTTGCAATTTTATCTGCTCCAGCATTTGCTTCAGCATCTTTTTTCATTCTCTCGATTTCTTCAGATGTTAATCCAGAAGAAGCTTCGATACGAATATCGTGAGATTTTCCAGTTCCTTTATCTGTTGCAGATACTTTGATGATACCATTCGCATCAATATCAAAAGTAACTTCAATTTGTGGAACTCCTCTTGGTGCTGGTGGAATACCGTCTAAGTTAAAACGACCGATCGTTTTGTTATCAGCAGCCATAGCTCTAGCTCCTTGCAATACGTGCAATTCAACTGTTGGTTGAGAATCTGCAGCTGTAGAGAAAATTTGAGATTTTTTTGTTGGGATAGTAGTATTCGACTCAATTAATGTAGTCATCACTCCACCCATAGTTTCAATTCCTAAAGATAAGGGTGTAACGTCTAATAACAATACATCTTTTACATCTCCAGAAAGAACTCCACCTTGAATAGCAGCTCCAATTGCCACAACTTCATCAGGATTTACTCCTTTTGACGCTTTTTTACCAAAGAATTTTTCAACTTCTTCAGCAATTTTTGGCATACGTGTAGAACCACCAACAAGAATTACTTCATCAATATCAGAAACGGACAAACCAGCATCTTTCAACGCTTTTGCAACTGGTGCCATAGAACGTTTTACTAATGAATCAGACAATTGCTCAAATTTAGCTCTTGTCAATTTTTTAACCAAGTGTTTTGGTCCTGAAGCTGTAGCAGTAACGTAAGGCAAATTGATTTCAGTTTCAGCAGAAGAGGACAATTCGATTTTCGCTTTTTCAGCAGCCTCTTTAATACGTTGTAACGACATTGGATCCAAACGTAAATCGATACCTTCTTCAGCATTGAATTCATCTGCCAACCAGTCAATGATTGTTTGGTCAAAATCGTCACCTCCTAAGTGTGTATCTCCATTAGTAGACAATACTTCAAAAACTCCGTCTCCTAATTCCAGAACAGAAATATCAAATGTACCTCCACCTAAATCGTAAACAGCAATTTTTTGATCTACTCCTTTTTTATCTAAACCATACGCTAACGCAGCAGCAGTAGGCTCGTTGATAATACGCATTACTTTTAAACCAGCAATTTCACCCGCTTCTTTCGTAGCCTGACGTTGTGCATCGTTGAAGTAAGCAGGAACAGTAATAACTGCTTCAGTAACGGTTTGACCTAAATAATCTTCCGCTGTTTTTTTCATTTTTTGAAGTGTCATTGCTGACAATTCTTGTGCCGTATATAAACGACCATCAATATCTACACGAGGTGTATTGTTGTCTCCTTTAACAACAGAATACGGAACTCTTTTAGCTTCAGCTGTAATTTCAGCGAAAGAATGTCCCATAAAACGTTTGATAGAAGCAACCGTTTTCGTTGGATTGGTTACCGCTTGTCTTTTTGCAGGATCTCCAACTTTGATTTCTCCGCCTTCTACAAAAGCAATTACAGATGGTGTGGTTCTTTTTCCTTCTGCATTAGGAATTACAACTGCTTCATTACCTTCCATTACAGAAACACAAGAGTTGGTTGTTCCTAAATCAATTCCAATTATTTTACCCATTTTAATTCTATTTAAATTTAATTTTAATTTATAAACTCCATTTTCTTAGGTCAATCTTTATGCCATTGTATCATTACGTTGTTATTGTCAGTTTTTACTAAAACTTGTAATTAAAATTATGACATTCTGACACAAAAGTTATCTACTTGTGCTGAAACCAATTGGAGCCATCATCAAAGTAGGCTTTAAATTCTGAATTTACAGGTGTTCCGTGAAGTACATTCTGGTAATAATATTTTCGTAAAACATAGTTAAAGGCGCCCATATCTCCTGTAAAGGATGTGGTGTTGTCAAAATTATAAGCTTCATGGACCTTCCAAATGGATTCAACTAAAGGTTTAATTATTTGAATATTGCCCCCTAGTATCCCACAATTTAATAATTGATTTGATCTATAGGTTGTTTCTATTTCAAAGTAATCATCAATATGACTTCTTAAATGAGAACCGTGAAGTTGCATCCATTCATTATTCCATATCGTTGGTTCGTCACCACAAAAAACAAAATCAGAATTATCAATAAATAAAGGTTGGATAAATGGATTTTTCAAAACCAAAACATCCGACACATCAGTTACAAATAAAGAATCTATTTTATCGAAGTATTTATTTAAGAATTGACTGTA
>JARXAC010000003.1:0-41214 GCA_029866065.1 Flavobacterium sp. | reverse complement strand
AAATGGTTTAATCAAGACATGACTGAATATAAAAAAATTGGAGACATAGAGGAAATTTGTAAAAATAATAAAATCCCGTTTTTTAGAACTCAAAGTATTAATTCTCAAAATACAATTCAGTTATTTAAAAATGCAAATGCAGATTTAGGACTTAGCTTAGGTAATGGGTATATCGGACAAAAGATATTTAGTATTCCAAGATATGGAATGATAAACATTCATCATGAAATATTGCCAGACTATCAAAATGCTCAAAGCATTATTTGGCAAATTCATAATATGTCTGCTATGACAGGTTACACGATTCATAAAATAGATAGACACATCGACACTGGAGAAATTCTGTTTCAAAAATATATTCCCATTAGTTTCGAGAACAGCCTAAGGCAGACTATTGCTAAAACTTCAGTTTTTTTATTAGAAGCTTCAGCAAATGGCTTGTTGGAGGTTTTGACAGATTTTGATAATTTATATAAGAGTGCGAGACCGCAAGGTAATGGTAAAAGCTACACGACAACTTCAATTTGGCAGTATATTAGAATCTATATTAATTATAAAAAGATAAAGAAAAGCATCGCACAACAAGGTATTGCCAAAAGTGGGGGTGACGTGCAACTATGACACTTTTGTGCTTAACCGAACTTTAGTGTTTCAAATCAACAGTAGTGCTGAAATGCCCCGCCTTCGGCAATACCCGAACCGTTAGTGGCAAGTTTAGACAGACTACAATGAACAGACGAAAATTTATAAAAAGAACATTTTGGGGACTGACAGGAATAGGTCTTTTTAGTGGTTTGTATGCTTGGCAAATTGAACCTTTTTGGTTGGAATTTGTGAAAGTAAAAATGCCAATAAAGAATTTGCCGAATAACTTAGAGGGCAAAACACTTATGCAAATTAGCGACATTCACATAGGAAATCGTTTTGACTACCATTTTGTAATTAACTCGTTCAAAAAGGCAAAAGAATATAACCCCGACTTTGTTGTTTACACAGGTGACTATGATTGCACCTACAAAGACAAAGTTCAGTATGAAAAATTAGAAGAAACATTAGATAACATCGTAAAAGGGAAAATAGCGACCATCGGCATATTAGGTAATCACGACTACGGACGAAATTGGTCGCAAAATACAGTTGCAGACAAAGTTTCAGAAATGCTAACAAACAAAGGTATTAAACTATTAAGAAATGAAAGTGTCGATGTAAATGGGATAAATTTTATCGGCTTTGACGACTTTTGGGGCCTTAATTTTAACCCCGAAAAGGCAATGAATGGCTTTGACAAATCTAAAGCTAACATTGTTTTGTGTCATAATCCTGACGTTTGTGATTTAGGTGTTTGGGGCGAGTATAACAGTTGGATATTATCAGGACATACTCACGGTGGGCAGGTCAAACCACCATTTCTTCCGCCACCAATGTTGCCTGTAAAAAACAAAAAATATTCGGCCGGACAAATTGAATTGAGTAATAACCGAACTTTATATATAAACAGAGCATTAGGTCATTTATGGCAAGTAAGATTTAATGTAAGACCAGAAATAACGATTTTTGAATTACAGAATGGATAAAAAAACTGCTGCTAACATGGGTTTGGCAAAAGTGACGGTTCAGTTCTCCACAGACACATTTGTGGTAAAAGTCACGCCCTTCGGGTAGCTGCAAACCGTTATGCGTCAATAATTTTGGCCGTTCAGTAAAAAAAACTACTTTTGATACTATCAAATGATAGCATCAATGAAACCACCTTACGACATTACTCCCAAAATTCTAAAACTGATAAGCTCTATTTCAGAGAAAATAGGAGAAGTAAACGCTAATTATCTTAGCAAACAATCTCCGCAACTCCGCAAACAGAATAGAATCAAAACAATTCATTCTTCACTACAAATAGAGGGTAATAAATTGACTGAGGAACAAATCACTGCTTTGATTGAAAACAAAAGAGTAATTGGTCCTGAAAAAGATGTTTTGGAAGTTTTAAATGCCATTAAGGTTTATGATAAACTGGAAGAATATAAATTTTCATCTGATAAAAGTTTTTTAAATGCGCATCATCAGTTAATGAATGGATTAATTGAAAGTGCTGGAAAGTATAGAAAACAAGGTGTTGGAATAGTGAAAGGAACAAATGTTGAACACATTGCACCGCCTTATGAGAATGTTTCGCATTTAATGAAAGATTTATTTGAATATCTCAAAGATTCTAATGAATTAACGTTAATAAAAAGTTGCGTATTTCATTACGAAATGGAATTCATTCATCCCTTCCTTGATGGTAATGGAAGAATGGGAAGATTATGGCAAACTCTGATTCTATCGGCCGAATATCCTGTCTTTGAGTTTTTACCATTTGAGACATTAATCAGCAAAACTCAAGATGAATATTATAAATCACTGGCATTAAGTGATAAATCTGGAAAGTCAACCATCTTCATTGAATATATGCTTGGAGTTATTGAAAAATCATTGGAAACTTTACTCAATTACAACAATAGAGTTCTAAAAGATATTGATCGTTTGGAGTATTTTTTAAAACTCGGAATAAAAGAGTTTAATAGAAAGGATTATATGAATATCTTTAAAGATTTATCATCTGCCACAGCAAGCAGAGATTTGAAAAAAGGAATGGAAATGAATCTATTTGAAAGTTTTGGCAATCTTAATAAAACGAGATATATAGTGAGATAATTACTATTGCTTTAATGCGTTTGGCAAGATTGCGAGTTAAAATACCTACCCAATTAGTGAGCCCTTCCGGTGTAAAACATTAAATATAAAAAATTTGGCAACAACAAATAAAACTACCGAAACTGAAATCGCCGTAACTGACTTTATCAATTCATTTGTGGACAACGAACTAAAGAAACAAGACAGCTTTGAATTAATTGAATTAATGAAAAAATGGTCGGGTTTTGAGCCTAAAATGTGGGGACCAACCATCATTGGATTTGGGAGCTACCATTACAAATATGCCAGCGGCAACGAAGGTGACTCGATGATAATTGGGTTTTCCCCACGAAAAAATGAATTCTCGCTTTATGTGGTAGCGCCAGATAAAGACTACGGCCCTCTTCTTGATGGTCTCGGAAAATACAAAATGGGAAAAGCGTGTATTTACTTTAAAAAGTTATCCGATCTTAATTTTAATGCTTTAGAGGCGATTTGTAAAGAGACTATTCAACATCAAAGTAAATAGCCGCTGATTCACTGATTAATTCCTTTGCGGTTAATTTTTTTTTAACCACAAAAGAAACAAAAGATAATTAAATATTAAAAAGGAACAAAAGTATAATCACCTTGCGGGCTTTGCATAAACCTTTGCGGGCTTTGCGGTTAAAAAACCATTTTTTAACCACAAAAGAAACAAAAGATAAGTAAATATTAAAAAGAAACAAAAGTTTAATCACTTTGCGGGCTTTGCATAAACCTTTGCGGGCTTTGCGGTTAAAAACCATTTTTCAAATGCGTTAAACAAATTAACGAATAACCGAATCCCCAAATAACCTTTTCTAAGAACTTTCTATTATCTTTGCTTTATGCTGTTTTCCCAAATCTTAGGACAAGATTACCTTAAAAATCATTTGACAAAAAGCGCCTCTTCGGGCAGGATTCCTCACGCACAATTGTTTGTAGGGCCTGAAGGATGTGGGACTTTGGCGATGGCAATTGCGTATGCTCAATCTATTTTATGCAACAATACCGACGGCGAAAACACCAATGGAAATGAATCCTGTAACCTAAAATTCAATTCGATTTCTCACCCCGATTTGCATTTTATTTTTCCAACCGTAACCACCGAAGACGTAAAAACAAAACCCAAGAGTATCGATTTTATGGCAGATTGGCGTCAATTTGTTGCTGAAAATCCTTATGGCGGATTGTTTGATTGGTACAAAATTTTAGGCGTTCAAAACAAGCAAGGGGAAATTCGCGTGGACGATGCGCAAGAAATTTTAAAATTACTTTCTTTAAAATCCTACGAAGGCGGACACAAAATTGTGATTGTTTGGATGGCGGATAAAATGAATATTTCGGCTTCAAACAAACTGCTGAAATTGTTGGAAGAACCGCCAGAAAAAACAGTTTTTATTTTGATTTCTGAAAATGAAGAAGATATAATTCAAACCATTCGGTCGCGCTGCCAAGTGTTGCATTTTGGTGGTTTGAGTGAAAAAGTAATCGCCGATAGCCTCATTCTTAAAGAGAATATTGAAGCGAGTTTGGCCGATAAAATTGCACATCAATCGCAAGGGAATTATAATAAAGCGTTACTTTTACTAGACGAAGAAAGTGAAGAACTGCCGTTTGAAGAATGGTTTGTTTCTTGGGTTCGCGCGGCTTTTAGAGCCAAAGGAAATGCCGAAGCAATTCAAGATTTGATTCTTTGGAGCGAACAAATTGCAAGTTTAGGAAGGGAAACGCAGAAGAAATTTTTGAACTTTTGCATCGATATGTTTCGCCAGGCTTTAATGCTGAATTATGAAACAAAAAAATTGGTTTACATGGAAATGAAAGTGCCTAAATTCCAGTTGGAAAATTTTGCGCCATTTGTAAACGGAAACAATATAAACGATATTTTTAAGGAGCTTTCCGACGCAATGTATCATATTGAACGCAACGGAAATGCGAAAATAATTTTAACAGATTTGTCCATAAAACTAACCCGTTTAATTCACAAAAAATAAACAATTATGAATAATGTAGCTTCTATTTTAGTTTTGATTTTTTTAGCAATCACTTTTTTACAATCTGGATACGATAAATTGTTCCATTGGAAAGATAATGTAGGTTGGTTAACCGGGCATTTTGCCAATACGATCTTGAAAAAAGTAGTTCCATTAGCATTGTTCCACGTGCTAGTTTTGGAATTAATTTCTGGTGTTTTAAGCGTTGTTGGCGCAATTGAATTGTATCTAAATGAAGGCAAAACTTTTGGTTTTTATGCAGGAATATTCTCGTGCGTTACGCTTTTAATGTTACTTTTTGGACAACGATTAGCGAAAGATTATGATGGTGCTCGCACTATTGTGATTTATTTTATTCCTGCCGTTATGGTCGTTTATTGGTTGAACTAAAACTATTTTCCTATTGACGCTTTGAACAATCGCATGTCGTTCCACGTGAATTTATCACCGTGGGCTTCCATTAATTCGTTCAAAGATTCTCCTTTAAATTTTTTGAAAATAAGGGTTAACGCTTCTATTTTGTCTTCTGGCATCACGTCCTGAAGTTGGACTTGCCCTGCTTCTATTAACTTCGCAAAATGGCCGTAGATCGTTTGTGACGTTAATTTTCTAATGGCAGCTATTTCGTTTATTGAATTGCTTTGAAGCCATAATTCATAGGTTTCCTGCGTGGTTGATTTTTTAGGCGCTGCTGTCTTTGAACTTTTCTTTTTGGTGTAACGATTTACATCGACATCGTCTTCTACAATAGTAATATTTAGCTCTTTGAACTTCGTTTGTATTTCGGAAATCTTATTGTTTCTATAGGATTTAATTTCATTAGAAGTCAAATTTTCTTTTGAAATTTGAGCCCCATCGGCAACTGTATTTATTAGTAATTTAGCTTTCATTAATTGGAAAACGGCTTTTATTTGCATTTCTTCCAATAGCACTAATTCATCGAAATAGGCCTTTGCTTTTTTAGCGCGTTTCACCTCTTCGATTTTCCATAAAATATCATAAACAGCGCAATCCATGGTTACATAGAAATAATTATAAGCCGCATGTATCCGTTCTGATATAAGGTTGATATCGAAATTATCGGCGGCAAATAGTTTGTCCAATTGGGATAAAAATTTTCTGGATGGATCCAATACTTCGCCAATGCTTTCCGATTGTTTTTTGGCCCAAACGGCATGTTTTGACTTCTCCGAAACCTCCGATTTTTCATTGTAGCTAAACTGATGATTTCTCCATTCTTGAGCTAAATCAGCCCAATCAAAGGTCGCTTTTAAAAAATTATGAAGGTACTTTTTAGTGTCTTGTTGCAACGATTCCGCAAGCACTTCCTCTGAAGCTTTATTTAAGGAATAATCCATCACATCTTGATCGTTAGAAATTCCATTCATTCGCAACGGAGAAAGCAAGATTAAACCATTTAAAGCCCTTAATCTAGATAAAGCAACGTAGGCTTGCCCAGGAAGAAAAACCTGCGAAACATCAAGCGCCGCTTTGTCAAAAGTTAAGCCTTGGCTTTTGTGAACGGTTATTGCCCAGGCTAACTTTATTGGATAATGAACAAATGTCCCTAAAACTTCTTCGTCAATTTCCTTGGTCATTTCGTTGACTTTATACCGAATATTCTGCCATTCGTATTTTTCGACTTCTATGGTTAAATTTTCATCTGGAAAATGAACAAGGATTTCATTGCTGGATAATGATTTTATGAAACCCATTTTGCCATTGAAATACTTTTTCTCAAAGGAGGGGTCGTTTTTAACAAACATAATTTGAGCACCAACTTTCAGTTGTAAATTGTGTTCAATTGGATATATTTTATCTGGAAAATCATCAACAATTTCGGGATTAAAAGTCATTAATTTTCCCTCTAAATCTTCCAAAGCTTTGGCGTTTGTAGCGTCAGCTTTGGCGTTATGAGTGGTAAGAATAATATACCCTTTATTATTATTCAAATCGAAGTTGGGTTTTACATATTGATTTAAAACGGCAATATCATCGGTTGAAATTTGGTTGTTTCTAAGGTTGTTTAATATTGAAATAAAGGCATCGTCCGATTGACGGAAAATCTTGGATAATTCAATATATAGTGGCGGGTTTTGCTGAATTACATGCGAGTGAAAAAAGAATTTTCCGTTGTAATATTTCCTCAAAGTGCTCCATTCTTCGTCTCGAATTACGGGTGGTAATTGCAATAAATCACCAATAAAAAGAACTTGAACGCCTCCAAAAGGGGCTTTCTTTTTTCGTACCGATTGCATCATAAAATCGATGGCGTCTAATAAATCGGCGCGCAACATACTCACCTCGTCAATAATCATCAATTCCATATTTCGGATAACCGCTTTTTTTAAACCGCTCATTTTGAAGTGTCTAACTAACGTGCTTTTGGTTTCAAATTTAACATTCCCTGAAAAATGAGGCGCTGAATTATCAGGAATAAATCCTCCAAAAGGCAATTGAAACATGGAGTGAATAGTAACTCCTCCGGCATTCAAAGCTGCAATTCCTGTTGGCGCTACTACCACAGTGTTTTTGTGTGTGGTTTTAATAATTTCCTTTAAAAGTGTGGTTTTACCGGTTCCTGCTTTTCCTGTTAAAAATAGGGAGCGGTTGGTTTGGTTGATAAACTTTAAAGTAAATTGGGCGGCTTCGGATATCGTTTGCATTGTTGTAAATTAGATGCTGAAAGTACAATATATATTTTAATAAAAAAAAATGCCTTCAGTTGAAGGCATTTTAATTATAAGGAAGAACTATTATTTCTTTTTTTCTATTCCTTTTACGTCAGTTTTAGCTTCTGATTTTGAAGATTTATACTTGTCGTTTAATAGCTTTATAATTTCTTTGGTGATGTCGTATTTTTCCTCAGCATACAAAACTGATGCTGCGTCTCCAGTGCCATATATGTAAGCGTATCCTTTTTCTTTACCGTACGATTTGATAAACTTTTTAACGCTGCTAACTACAGAATCAATTTCTACACCGCTTTCTTGTTGTAATTGTTGACCAATAGATTGTTGGGCATATTGAAGCTGTTGCTCTCTTTTTTGTAATTCCGCTCCTTTTTGTTCTGCCCAAGCTTGACCTTTCATTTGAGCTTCTTTTTGAAAACTTCCGGCTTCTGCTTTAAATTTTGCGATTTCAGCTTCTAGTTCTCTGCCCATTTCTTCCGATTTGGCTTTGTATTTTGCTTCGATGTCTTTTGCTTCTGTATACTCAATCATTAATTTTGAAGTATCTACGTAAGCGGTTTTAGTTGAGGCAACTTCTGCAGTTTTATTACATGAGATAATTGAAAATGAGATTGCGATAATTACTAATGATTTTTTCATCCTTTTTTGATATTGATTTTTTAATTGTTGGTAAAAGTATAAATTTTAATTTAATAACTAAAATGTTTAAAAATTGTAAAATATATAAACTATAAGTTTTTATAATTGTTTTTTGGTTTACTATAACAATAAGCTATAAAAACTGGGTTATTTTTAGCGCATTTCGGCTAATTTTAGAAAAAAGAGCATAAAAGTTATGTTGAATTCAAAAACTATCTTTTAAAACACTTTAAAACGCTTATTCGTTGTTTTTTAACACATAAATGTGAGACGAATACTCCAAACTCGACTTTGCTTTCCAATTTGATACCAATCCAATCCAAATTGCTTTTACAAAATTCATTTTTCCATTTTTATATTTTTCGGAAAGCAAACTCACATAAAAAGAATCAAACTTCATGGGAAGGACTTTTTCCAATTTTATGTTTTCTTTTTCAAAAAGTAATTGAATCGCTTTTTTAGAAAAATGCCAGAAATGAATAGGCACATCATAGGCGGCCCAGAACTCTCCATAATAATTAGCGTCGTATGATTTAAAATTGGGTACTGCAATAATTATTGTTCCATTTGGTTTAACCAATCTTTTTAATTCTTTGATTTGAATTTCAAGATTTGGAACGTGTTCTAGAACGTGCCACATTGTAATTACATCAAAAGAGTGGCTTTGTAAATCTTGAGTAGAATCCGAAAATTTAATGCCTTTTCCAATTGCAATTCCTTTGGCTTTTTCGCTTGGCTCAACACCAATTGTCTCCCACCCATTTTGTTTTGCGGTAAATAAAAAATCTCCAGTTCCCGCTCCAATATCTAATAAATTGCCTTTTGAAGAACTGCAATTATTAATCAAATTTAATTTGTTTTTTAATGCGATTCCTTTTACAAAGTGATATACTTTTTCAAACAAAGACCTCTTCGAGTCGGTGTGGGAAATGTAATCGTTGCTTTCATAATACCTCCCAAGATTTTCAGGAGACGGTTGCGGAGATGTAATTAATAGGTCCAAATCTTGATCGTAATACAAGTCGAATGTTTCCTTAGAAACAGAATAGTCAATTACGCTAAGAAAGAGTTTTTTATTAGAAATATCCATATTAAAATATTGTAATTTTAAACTGAAAATTGGAACAGCTCAATAATATCGGGATTTAACAAAGTAGTTTCACGTGGAACATTAGCATTCTGAAATCTAAAATCTAAAATCATTAACGTCCCATAAAAATTAACAAAACCGAGATGTCGCTTGGGGAAACTCCGCTTATTCTAGATGCTTGCGAAATGGTTACGGGTCTAATTTTTGATAACTTTTGCTTTGCTTCAATCGACATTGATTTGATGTTGTTGTAATCAAAATCTTCTGGGATTTTAAGATCTTCCAATCGCAATAACTTATTCGCGTTGTTTCTTTCCTTTTCAATATAACCCGAATATTTAACTTGGATTTCTGCTTGTTCCAATATCTCCCTATCGATATCATTTGATTCTATATACTCATTTACTTTGTCTAATTTCATCATGTCTTCAAGGTCAATTTGAGGACGAGAAAACATTTTGAACATCTTATCAGATTGATCAACTAAAGTCGTTTCTTTCTCTTCTAAGATCGGATTGGCTTCTGCTGGCGTGATGCTCGTTTCTTTGAAAAAAGCAACCATTTTTTTCGATTCATTAAACTTGTGCTCCATTCTTCGAAGGCGCTTTTCTGATGCTAATCCCATTTCATAGGAAAGTGGTGTCAATCTAAAATCGGCATTGTCTTGACGCAATAACGTTCTGAATTCCGCTCTAGAAGTAAACATTCTATACGGCTCTTCGGTTCCTTTGGTTATCAAGTCGTCTATTAGAACGCCAATATACGCTTCATCTCTTTTTAATATTAAAGGAGCCCGTTCTTGAACTTTTAATGCCGCATTGATTCCCGCCATTAAACCCTGAGAAGCCGCTTCCTCATAACCTGTTGTTCCGTTAATTTGACCGGCAAAATAAAGTCCTTCTACCAACTTCGTTTCTAGCGTATGCTTTAATTGAGTAGGTGGAAAATAGTCGTATTCTATAGCATAACCCGGTCTAAAAAACTTTACTTTTTCAAAACCCACTACCGAGCTGAGTGCTTTAAATTGGATGTCTTCTGGCAAAGATGTAGAAAACCCATTTACATAAACTTCGACCGTATTCCAACCTTCTGGTTCCACAAATAACTGGTGTCTTTCCTTGTCAGCAAAGCGATTTATTTTGTCTTCAATAGAGGGGCAATATCTTGGCCCAATGCTTTTAATTCTTCCGTTAAACATCGGAGAACGATCAAATCCTTCCCTTAAAATGTCGTGAACGTCTAAAGAGGTATAGGTCATATGACACGATTTCTGAAGCGCAAGCGGCTTGGTAATATCTGAATAAGAGAATTTGTCTGGTTTTAAATCGCCTTTTTCTTCGTTCATTTTGGAATAATCCAACGACCTTCCATCGACTCTTGGGGGAGTTCCTGTTTTCATTCTTCCTGATTCAAAACCTGCCTTTACCAAATCTTCCGTAACTCCATAAGAAGCACTCTCGCCAGCTCTACCTCCTCCAAATTGTTTTTCACCAATATGGATTAAACCATTCAGAAACGTCCCGTTTGTAAGCACTACTGTTTTTGCTTTTATTTGAATTCCTAAAGAAGTTTTTATTCCTTTAATTTGCCCCTTTTCGATGATTAATCCTGAAACCATTTCTTGATAAAAGTCGAGATTTGTGGTTTGTTCCAACATTAATCTCCACTCTTCAGCAAATCGCATTCGGTCACTTTGAACTCTCGGAGACCACATTGCGGGACCTTTTGACTTGTTCAACATTTTGAATTGGATTGCGGTTTTGTCAGAAACAATTCCTGAGTAACCTCCAAGGGCGTCAATTTCTCTTACGATTTGCCCTTTGGCAATTCCTCCCATGGCGGGATTGCAAGACATTTGCGCAATGTTTTGCAAACTCATTGTGACCAATAGTGTTTTGGCTCCTAAATTAGCGGCAGCGGCAGCGGCTTCTGAACCGGCATGGCCGGCGCCAACAACAATAACATCGTAAGTGTCTTGAAACAAATTCTTTTTATTTAATAATCGTTATAACTATGTTCCACGTGAAACATTTATTTTTGACAATTCAAATGCAAAAATACAAAAAATAATTAGCCCCGATTGAAGGGAAAATCCTCGAGAATTTTTCGAGAGATTTGGAATGAAAGCGGGAATATAAATTCTCGAGAGGCCAAAAATTTCGCTTTCGATACTTATTGTTCCACGTGAAACATTTTCATTTTCTCTTCTTCTTTAGACCTCATGATACGCTCGTCTGATTCGGTTTTATCATTGTATCCGCAATAATGCAAAATCCCGTGAACCAAAACGCGTTGGATTTCTTCGTGAAAAGTCACTTTATAGTCGGATGCGTTTTCTTTTACTCTTTCAACCGACACAAAAACATCTCCATTTATCTCATTTCCAACGGAATAGTCGAAACTTATGATGTCGGTTAAGGTGTCGTGATCCAAATATTGCTGGTTTATGTCCAATAAATAGTTGTCGTCACAAAAAATGTAATTGATTTCCCCTTCTTTTTTGTTTTCGGAGAGAATTACCGCCGAAAGCCACTTGGAAAATTCGGGCTCGTTGTGCAATTCAAATTCGGTTTCGTAATTAAAACTAATCATTGTTTTTAAAATATTCTTGAACCTTTTGGTTGAAATTTGAACGCAAAGGTAAGCTTTGTCGGTTTAAAATTTCAATGCTGTTGAGATATTCTTGCAAATTAGACGGAAGGGGTTTGCTTTGATTGTTGAATTCTTTTTGGTTGGTTTGCGATTGGCGCTTCTTTTCTTCGCCTTGTTGTTGCGTTGCTTTTTCTAATTTTAAGAGCTCGTATTGCAAATTCAATATTTTTTGTAACGTCTCGTTATTAAACCCTTTATTCAGCAATTGCTTTTCTATTTGCTTCATTTGTTCCACTGCGTTTTTCCCGTTTCCTCCCATGCCTTCTTTATTTAGAGCGTTTTCTAAAGCCTCGCGAAGTTGTTTTTGCTCTTGATAAATCTTCATTATTTCACCTGCATTTCCTTCTCCGTCTTCTCCATTTTCTCCATTTTCTCCGTCTTCTCCGTTTTCTCCGCTTTGCTTAGTTCCGTTGCCTGATTTTCCTTCTCCTTTAGATTTGCCTTTTTCGCCTTCGCCTGGCTTAGTTCCTTTTCCGGGCTTGTTGCCTTTTTTCATTCCTTCTTTCATCTTTTCGCCAAGACCTTCTTGCTTTTTGATAATGTCTGGAAGCTGCATTCCTGATCCTTGCCCCTTTCCTGGTTTAGGTTTTCCGCCTTTACCAGAACCCGACATTTTCATTTCAGACTGCATGTTGTTTAAAGCATCACTAAGGAAGTCTGCCAGTTTGTTTGATGCTGATATTGCATATTGCTGGTGCGAAAGACCTTTTGTAATTTGAGACGCTACAAAACTATTAAGTGCTTTGTCTATATTATAATGTACGTTCCCGATTTCTTTAGTGACGTTTTCGGCAATTTTTGGATTTCTTAAAGACATTGCAAACAAACTGTCGTCAACATGTTTGAACTGTTGTTTTAGATTTTGCTGAATTTTTAAATCTTTATTAAAGGCAGGAGACCCGCGTTTAAACCCTTTAAATTGCTTCATTAAATCCTCTTGAGAAAAAGAATAAGCGAGTAAATTATCTAATATTTGACGAAGCATTTTCACGTCTTCTTCAAGCTGATCCATTTCTTCCTCAGCCATCCCTTCAGTCATGTCACCGCTCATTTCTTTCATTTTCTTTGAGGCGCTCTTCTGTTTTGGTTTGGCCTTTGACTGATTTTTTTTCTGCAATTCATCCTTTGCTTTTTTCAAATCCTCGTTAATGCTATTTTCTTTTTCAGCATCTTTCGGAAGATCTATAGGTGATTTTAACTCCTTATTTTCTTTCACCAAATCTTTTAAATCTTCTTGGATTTTATCAAACTCCTTATTGATAGCTTCTTGCTTTTCCACTTGATTTTCTTTTTCGCTTTCCGCTAATTTGTCCTGCTTGTCGGCTAATTTATTGAGGTTGTCAGCAATTTGCTCGGCCTTTTTCTCCACATAATATTTCTTGGTTAATTCTACTAATTGCTCCAATGTTTTGGTTTGGTCCTTGGTAATTTGTTTGAATTTATCCAATTTCTCAAACAATTCTTCGCTCTTAATTTTGTCGTTTAGCTCTTTAAGCTCGTCTAATAATTTCTTGTTTTTTTCTAATTCTTTGTCGGCATTTTCTAACCTTTTTTGAAGTTCTTCTTTAAATTCGTCTTTTTTATCGGTCTTGAATTTTTCTAAGTTTTCTTCCATTTTTTTGGAATACTCTTTCATTATTTCGTCTTGTTGCTTTTGACGCTTAATAAAATCGTTCACCTTTTGCTGGTCTTTGAATTCTAAACTTTCTTTCTCTTTTCCGCTTTTTTGCAACTTTTCAATTTCTAAAATTTGCTTGTCTTGGTTTTTTAAAGACTTTTCTAAACTGTTAATATTGTTGTTTTGCTCTTGCAAAATTTGCTCTTCCTTTTCTTGATCGGTTGCGATTCTATTATAAAATACAGCCGATTTTGAGCTTTTAAAATTATGAAGCGCATCATTATCAAAAACCTCTAAATAATATTCATACGCAATTCCTTGCTCCACTGGAAGATTGCTTGGAAACGCAAACACAAATTGATCGTAAACGTCTTTTTTAACTGATATAAATGCTTTTTTTTGAGATTGGGGCTTGTCCTTTTCGTAATACACAATTTGCAGCTTACTAAGCCCATAATCGTCAGAGACCTGACCTAAAACGTAGTTGTTAGAAACCTTTAAACTGTCTGGCGCATTATTGACATTTATAGTCGGAAATTGATCCTTTATAACCGAAATCTGATAGCTTAATCGTTCGTAATCTTTAACTTTATTGTTTGAAGTTATGATGGTATATTCTGTGTTTTGAGAAATATTTTTAGATAATTTAAATACGTTCTCCTGTTTGAAAAAGGAAAAATTTGACTTAGTATTGGTCCAATTAACGCTTTGCGTTGCCACAGTATTCATTTTCCAAGTTACCGTTGTGCCTTCAGGAATGATCGCGTTTCCAGTTCCTTTAATGATTTCTGCTTTCTTATTTAAATAGGATGGAAAATTCAACGTCATTTCTATATTGGTGATTGCGGGAACAGTAACCACATTTAACTCATAATCAAATGATGAAACGGTATTTGCTTCCATAAAAAAGGAAACATTAGAGTTGGGCTTTTCAATTTTATATTGAAATTCTCCTCGCCCATTACTTTCCATAAAGTAACTTTCGGAACCAATATTTATCATTACGGTTTCGGGAATTATTTTCCCTTCCGATTTAACTTTGATGACAAAATCTTTATTTTGTTCGGTTTGCAGTTCCTTATTTAGTACTACAAATTTGAAAGGCGCTGGCGGTAAAAATTGCTTTTTAAAATTAACTACCCTTTCGAAACTTTGGGAAATTACATAACTGTTTCCTGACACATAGAAAAACAAGAAAAACAAAATCGGGAGAATTACTAAAGGCAAATATTTCTTATTAACATTAAAATTTATTGCATTGCTAAAAGGAATAGGGCTTAATAATTTAGCTTTTTGTTCAATTGAGGCTAAAAGCAATTCGGATTTTTCTTGTGAATTAGTATCCGTAAGCTGGAGGAAGTTGATTAATTTATCGCTCACTTCCGTAAAATGAGTTCCTATAATTGCTGATGCTTCTTCGAAATTAATACCCTTTTGAAGTTTGAATAATTTAAATATTGGAAACGCAACAAATCTAACAAGCAGGAGCCCTTCAACTAAAACAAACAGCACGAATAGTATTGTTCTACCCATTGGTTTCAACCAAAGGAAATATTCTATAAAAAGAGTAAATAAGAAATACATTAATCCCAGGCCGATAAAAAACAGCAAGCCGCGAATTAATTCATTCGTATAATACTTTTTTATAAACGCTTCTAATTTTAGAAAAATAGATTTTGAATCTTCCAATTATAATGGCATTTTATTGACCGATAAAATTACGATTTTATATCTATTAAAAAAGTAAATTTTATAGACATAAATTGAAATTGTATCTTTGCTTAAAATTTATAAAAATGTCAAAGCAAGTTCGTGTTCGTTTTGCGCCAAGCCCTACAGGACCATTACATATTGGTGGAGTTCGCACCGCGTTATTTAATTATTTATTTGCTAAAAAAAATGGTGGTGTTTTCTTTCTAAGAATTGAAGATACCGATCAAAATAGATTTGTTCCAGGTGCTGAAAGTTATATTTTAGAAGCGCTAGAATGGCTGGGAATTTCACCTGATGAAACGATTGGAAAAAACGAAAAATTTGGACCATATCGTCAAAGTGAAAGAAAACCGTTGTACCAACAATATGCTGACGAACTAATTAATTCTGGTTGGGCGTATTATGCATTTGATACTTCCGAAGCATTAGATTCACACAGAAAACAACACGAAGAACAAGGAAAAACGTTTATTTACAACCACCATAATCGAGAAAAATTAGACACTTCTTTAGTTATTTCAAAGGAAGAAACTGCGAAGAGAATTGCAAACGGTGAAGAATATGTAATTCGTTTTAAAACTCCAGTTGGTGAAACTTTGCATTTGCATGATATTATCCGTGGAGAAGTAAAATTTGAAACTAATTTATTAGACGATAAGGTTTTATTTAAAAGCGATGGGATGCCAACGTACCATTTGGCGAATATTGTGGACGACCATTTGATGGAAACTTCACACGTAATTCGTGGGGAAGAATGGTTGCCCTCCATGCCGTTACACGTTTTATTGTACCGTGCATTTGGTTGGGAAGCACCGGAATTTGCTCACTTGCCACTTATTTTAAAACCCGTTGGAAACGGAAAATTATCAAAGCGCGATGGGGACAAATTAGGGTTTCCGGTATTTCCTTTAGAATGGAAAACAGACGAAGGAATTTCAACGGGGTACAGAGAATCGGGGTTTTATCCTGAGGCGGTGATTAACTTTTTAGCATTATTAGGTTGGAATGACGGAACCGAACAAGAATTGTTTTCATTAGAAGAATTAGTGAAAAAATTCGATTTGAATCGAGTTCATAAAGCGGGAGCAAAATTCGACCCAGAAAAAAACAAATGGTTCAATCATCATTATTTACAAATGCAAAGCGATGAAAGTTTGGCAAAATCATATGCACCAATATTGGAATCAAGAGGAATTTCTATTTCGGAAGAGCGATTGATAAAATTGGTTTCCTTAACAAAAGAACGCGCGAATTTTGTTTCTGAATTTTGGTCACTTTCCGATTATTTTTTCGAGGCGCCAACCTCCTACGATGAAAAAGCTACAAAAAATTGGAAAGAAGATACTGGCGATTTGATGAAACAATTAATTGTGGTTTTGGAAAGTATAGACCCTTTTTCTTCAGATAAAATGGAAACCATCGTAAAAGACTGGATGACCGAAAATGAAATTGGAATGGGAAAAATTATGCAGCCGTTTCGATTGAGTTTGGTTGGCGCATTGAAAGGACCCCATCTTTTTGATATTGCCGATTTTATCGGGAAAAAAGAAACAATCAATCGGATTCAAAAAGCAATTTCGGTTTTATAGATTTGTTTTTGTAAAACTAAAGGAAATTTTAGTTGAAACTTAAAATAAAAGCACAGATTTAATCGTTTTTAAAAAGATGAAGTGTTTCTCCTAAAAATAAAAAAACTCCATTAAAAACAAGATATGAAGACCGTTTTTAATCGTTTAAACTGATAATTTAACTTCATTCGATAGTTAAAATCAATAATAGAAAAAGCGCCTCGAATGGGCGCTTTTTTATTTGGAATGAAAATTATTATTTCAATTCGTCTAACACTTTTTCATTTTTTTCAACTAGTCTTAATTCTGAAAGTTGCGAATTAAAATAGTTTAAATTTTCGACGTCGTTTTTCAAGTTACGAATCGCAAAAATTCGCACCGCCGGCATTTGACTTTTTAACGACATGGAATATAATTTTGTTAAAACCTCAGAATCGATATCTTTAAAATTTACTTTATCAGAAAAATGTAAAATCAAATTTGAAAACAACAACGCATTGTTATCGTTTTTCACGTTTTTAATTATCGTTTGACAAATCAAACTGAAATTATCGATGCTTTTTACGGTTTCAATGATGGCGTTAAGAGTCGCATTTGCAGCAGCATCGTCTTTTTCTTTTACAAATTTATTAATCTCTTTTTGCATCGACATTAATAAATTTTCTTCTTTTTTGCCTTTTTCTTCCCAAGCATCTTTCAATCCAACCGTTCTGTTAAAAACCAATTTTTCATCCATTGAATCCATATCAACATTGAAATAACCCATGCGTTGAAATTGGAATTTATCGCCTGGTTTTACGGTTGCTAAACTCGGTTCTACAAAGCCTTTTACGATTTGTAAGGAATTCGAATTCATAAATTCTAAGAAGTTTTTCTCTTTGTGACTGTCGGGAGCTTCGTCAATAAACAAACGATCGTACATTCTCACTTCAGCTGGAATAGCATGTGAAATGGAAACCCAATGTAACGTTCCGGCCACTTTTCTCTGACTGGCTTCGCTTCCGCTTCCGCTTCGGCTGTCGCTATCATAAGTAACGTGAATTTCGGTGATATTCCCGGTCGCGTCTTTTACAACACTCTCTCCTTTAATGATATACGCATTTTTTAAACGCACTTCTCTGCCTAAAGACAAACGGAAAAATTTAGCGGGCGCTTCTTCTAAAAAGTCTTCTCTTTCAATGTATATTTCTCTAGAAAAAGGCACTTTTCTATAACCAGCACTTTCGTCTTCTTGGTTGTTTTCGGCATCTAATAATTCTTCTTTGCCTTCAGGGTAATTGGTAATTACCACTTTCACAGGGTCTAAAACCGCCATAACACGAGGCGCTGTTTTATTTAAATCTTCTCGCAAGCAAAATTCTAAAAGCGAAACGTCAATAACATTTTCGCGTTTTGCGACTCCAATAGTTTCACAAAATTTACGAATTGAATTGGCGGTATATCCACGTCTTCTTAATCCAGAAATGGTTGGCATTCTAGGATCGTCCCAACCGTTAACACTATTTTCTTGAACTAATTGTAGGAGTTTTCTTTTACTCATTACAGTATAATTCAAGTTCAATCGTGCAAATTCATATTGGTTAGGTCTTACTTTAATTGTGTTAGACGCTGAATCAAGTTCGGTGTAAATCTGATCTAAAAACCAATTGTACAATTCGCGGTGCATTACAAATTCGAGTGTACAAATAGAATGTGAAATTTGTTCAATATAATCGCTTTCGCCGTGAGCATAATCGTACATCGGATAGATTTTCCAATCGTTTCCAGTTCTGTGGTGATGGCGGTGTAATATGCGATACATCAACGGATCTCGCATCAACATATTGGTTGATTTCATGTCAATTTTAGCTCTTAAAACGTGACTTCCTTCTGGGTAATCTCCATTTTTCATCGCTTCAAATAGAGATAAATTTTCATCTATCGAACGATTTCTGTAGGGTCCGTCAACTCCGGGTTGGGTAGGTGTTCCCTTTTGTGCTGCCATTTCTTCAGAAGATTGGCTGTCCACATACGCTTTGCCTTTTTTAATCATTTCAACGGCCCAATCGTACAATTGTTGGAAATAATCCGACGCATATCTTTCTTCAGCCCATTGAAAACCAAGCCATTGCAAGTCTTCTTTTATCGCGTCAACATATTCTTGTTCTTCTTTCGCAGGATTAGTATCATCAAAACGAAGGTTTACAGGCGCATTGTAACGCAATCCTAATCCGAAATTCAAACAAATGGATTTGGCGTGGCCAATATGCAGATAACCGTTGGGTTCAGGCGGGAAACGAAAGCGTAATTTATCTTGAGGAAAACCGCAAGCTAAGCTGTCTTCTATAATTTGTTCAATAAAATGAAGCGATTTATCTTCGGTTGACATAATTTTTATTTAATTTTAGCAAAGGTAAAAAAGTTTAAGGTTTAATATTTAATGTTTATCAATAAACCGATAAAAAAACAAAGGAATGTAAAAGAACTTCAATTCTTAAACACTTAACTTTAAACCTTAAACATTTAAACAAAAAACAAAATGGGCACTATAAAATTACAAAATATAAGAACGTTCTCCTTTCACGGTTGTTTGGTTGAAGAAAGTAAAATAGGTTCCAATTACTCCGTAGATTTAGAGGTCAAAACCGATTTAAGAAAATCATGCCTTTCAGATGAATTGAAAGACACCGTTGATTATGTGTTATTGAACCGAATTATAGTGGAGGAAATGGCAATCCGGTCAAATTTATTAGAGCATGTGGGACACCGAATAATTGTAAGGGTTTTTGCGGAAATCCCTTCGGTATCGAGAATTCTATTGCGGGTTTCTAAATTAAATCCCCCAATTGGTGGTGATGTTGAGGCAGTTATCATTGAGTTGGAAGAATATAGAAATTAAGCCCCCTGACCCCCAAAGGGGGAATAGAAATCAGGTTTAATGATGAATAAAATTTATTAAAATTTAAAATTTAAAATTCAAAATAATTTCTATATTTGCAATCCGTTAAATAATGGCGTCGTGGCCGAGCGGCTAGGCTGGGCTCTGCAAAAGCTCCTACTCCGGTTCGAATCCGGACGATGCCTCTAAAAGAGATACAGCAATGTGTCTCTTTTTTTTTAAATTTTTAGGAAAAATTAATTAAAGTAAGGTTCGAATCCGGTCGATGCCCTCTGCTAGCTGTAGTACATTTCTACCAATCGGGTTTAAATACCAATTCCTTTTTTGTAAGTTTCTTTTTGAAATATATATCAGTTCTCAAAACAGATTGAGGACTATTTAATGTCTTTACGATTAAACTGTCACCTTTAACTTCAAATTCTTTTCGAGAAATATAAATATTTGATTGGACATGATAAAAAGCAATTTGAATTTTATTATTTTCAAAACATGTAGAATAGTAACCCATATGTGCTTTTTCAGGATTTAATTCTTCTAATTTATCTAATGAAATATCTGTAAAAAATGCAATTCGATTATTTGAATAAAATTTATAAGCGTTTATGTATTTGCTTCTACTATTTTGCCGTTCAAATTCTGAAAAGTAAATTACCGAAGTGTCAATTTTGCTAAACACTTTTTCGTCTTTACAATTTTTGATACTAAATCTTATTTTATTCGGTCTAACTTGTCCAAAGTTATTTCTATGAACACAGCCAATCATAAAAGTTATTATAAAACATATTAATATTTTCTTAATCAATTTCAAAATATTTTAGGTTTTTGAGTTGTATTACCACCAACTTGTAAATAGGTTTTAGTCACTTACTTATTTATTAAAAATATAAACGATAAAATACATAATCGTTAATAGTAACCTTACTCAATTTTCTCCAACGCCTTTTTAACTATCTTTTGGTCGCTAGGAAACCATCCTTGAAGCATAATGGCTATTCCAAAAACAATAAATATTTATAATTTAATTTTCACAATTTTATTGTCTTTAATAATAACTAGTTCGCTTTTTCGCTCTTTTTTAAAAACTATCATCTTTTCATAAGCTTTTTCAAGGCCTTTTAAAATTTTATTTCTTGTTTCAATTTTGCTTTCTGTGGTCATAAGTAATTTTTTAGTTCGTTAAACTTATTTTGATTTAGAATAATTAATTCTTCTCTGATTGACATTTCTGCTATTAAATCATGTTTTCCTTGAGAATTATCAAAAATTAAAGCATGATCAACAATGGAAAGATATATTTCAAATAAGTTTTTAATTCCTTTATAATATCTCCTTTCAATAACATCTTGGGGTATATTATGACCCCCTTCTAAAACCCTGGTCTTTACTCTTTCTTTTGCTAATTCTGGATTTTTTAGCCAAAAAAATAGAAGTGTTATATTGTAATTTTTATCCTTAGCATCAAGAATTCTATTTTTAAAACTTTTTGTTGAAAGAGTTGTTTCAAATGCAAAAGTCTCATTCTGTGATACTAATTCAGTAATTCGATTAAGCATTATCCTACCAGCTTCAATAAACACTTTTTCTGGTTGAAATGGAGAAAGCCCTCTTGCAATTTCATCGGCGTTTACAAATTCTTTACAATCTAAAATTTCTGGTAAAATAGTAAAAGAAGCTGTTGTTTTTCCAGCACCATTACAACCTGCAATTATGTATAAATTCTTTTCACCCATAATAGCAAATATAGTTAAAATGATAGAAAATAAGTTGTAAATAATCTAATAAGACTTTTAATTTAAAATTTCAAACAACTGTTTTTAAATAAATTAAGCTTTTTAAAGTATTGGGTTCTAATTACTCCATTTTCTCCAACGCCTTTTTAACTATTTTTTGGTCGCTAGGAAACCATCCTTGGAGCATTATGGCTATTCCAAAAACAATTAATAAAACACTGATTATTTTCTTTATAGTAAGTGTGTTTTTTGGGGTCATTTTATGTTTTAATTGTTTAGCTAACAGTATTTTTCCTGTATCAACAACTAAATAAGTCAAAATTACAGAAGTGAAAAAAGTAAGGATTCTTGTCGTTTCTAATTCCAATTTTGGACCAACAGTAATTAGTATTAAAAACCAAAAAAGCAACACCCCAACATTGATAAAATTCAATAAAAACCCTTTAATAAATAAAGCGCGATAATCTTTCTTTTGGAATACAAATTCAATTTCCTCTTCAGAAACATCGTTTTTTAATTTCTTTAGTTTTATAAAAGAAATTATCCCGTAGGTTAGCATTAAAATACCTCCAAAAATAAATAGAGCAGGATCGTTTTTTAAACTCTCAATTAATTTATAACTACTGAAATAGGCAATTACTATAAAAACAATATCAGCAAAAACAACTCCTAAATCAAATACTAAAGCAGCCCTAAACCCTTTAACTGCGCTTGTTTCTAATAACACAAAGAAAACAGGTCCAATTAAAAAACTTAAAAATATTCCAAGTGGAATGGCTGTTAAAATATCTTGAAGCATAGATTTATATTACTGTTTATATTCAAATATAATTAAAAAATTGATTTCTCAATTATTCCTTTTCTCTAATAAAATGAAAATCCAACTGTTTTTTTACTAAATCGGCGGTTTTTACTTTTACATAAATTTCGTCGCCAAGTTGCAATACGTTTTTAGTACTTTGACCAACAAGCGCATACTGTTTTTCATCAAAAATATAATAATCGTCTTTTATTTCTCGGATTCTTACCATTCCTTCGCATTTATTTTCTATTATTTCTACGAAAATTCCAAATTCTGTGACGCCAGATATAACCCCTAAAAACTCTTGGTCTTTATGATCTTGCATGTATTTTACTTGCATGTATTTTATAGAATCCCTTTCTGCCTTTGTTGCTAAACCTTCCATTTGAGAACAATGAATAGATTTTGATTCGTATAATTCTGTATCTGCAGATTTCCCTCCATCTAAATAAAACTGTAATAATCTATGAACCATTACATCCGGATATCGACGAATTGGCGAGGTAAAATGGGAATAATATTCAAATGCCAAACCGTAATGTCCAATATTATCTGTCGAATATTTTGCTTTACTCATTGAACGAATGGCTAAAGTATCTATTAAATTTTGTTCTTTTTTACCGTTAACTTCTTTCATTAAATTATTCAAAGCTTGTGCTACCGAACCTGAGTTAAAGTCAACTTCATAGCCAAATTTTTTAATTAGTTCTTGCATCGCCAAAAGTTTTTCTTCATTTGGTTCGTCGTGAATTCTGTAAACAAAAGTCTTTTTTTGACGCCCAATAAATTCTGAAACTTTTTTATTTGCCAAAAGCATAAATTCTTCAATTAAATGATTGGAATCTCGAGAAGTTTTAAAATAAACACCTTCAGGATTTCCTGTTTCTGAAAGGTTAAATTTTACTTCTACTTTATCAAAAGAAATCGCTCCGTTATTCATTCTATTTTCACGCATAATTTTTGCTAATTCATCTAATTTTAGAGTAGCAAAGACAATTTCGTCCGAGACTTTATAGGCACTTCCAGTGATTGATGTTTCTATGGGAATAGTATTTTCTTTGGTTTCAATGATGTGTTGCGCTTCTTCATATGCAAACCGCTGATTAGAATTTATAACTGTTCTACCAAACCAACTGTTTTTAATATTCGCCTTTTTATCTAATTCAAAAATAGCGGAAAAAGTATATTTTTCTTCGTTTGGACGCAAAGAACAAGCAAAATTAGACAAAACTTCTGGTAACATTGGAACAACTCTATCCACTAAATATACAGATGTTGCTCGATTGTAGGCTTCATTATCTAGAATTGTTCCTTCTTGTAAATAATGTGAAACATCGGCAATATGAATTCCAATCTCGTAATTTCCATTTTCTACTATTTTAAATGATAAAGCATCATCAAAATCTTTTGCATCTTTTGGATCAATAGTAAAAGTCAATGTATCGCGCATATCTCGCCGCTTTGCAATTTCACTTTCTTGAATGGATGTGTCTATTTTTTGAGCAAAAACTTCTACTTCCAATGGAAATTCTGCGGGTAAACCATATTCAGCTAAAATAGCGTGAATTTCGGTATTGTGTTCGCCTGGTTTTCCTAAAACTTTTATTACAGAACCAAACGGACTATCAGCTCTTGTTGGCCAATCTTCAATATGAACCAAAACTACATCTCCATTTTCAGCGTCCCCTAATTTATCTTTTGAAATAAAAATATCAGTGTACATTTTTGGATTTGCAGTCGATACAAAGGCAAAGTTCTTCTGAATATCTATTACTCCTACAAAATCTGTTTTCTTTCTTTCTATAATTTCTATAACTTCTCCTTCAGCGCGTTTTCCTCTTCTGCGATTATACACATACACTTTTACAATATCACCATCTAAAGCGTGGTTTAAATTATTTGTTGGAATAAACACATCTTCAGTAAAATCAGAACTAATAAAATAAGCGGTTTTCCTACCCGTCATATCTATTTTACCTTCGTAATAATCATTACTTGCTTCTACAACTAAATATTTTCCTGGTTCTATTTCTTCTATTTTTTTTTGAGCAACGAGAATCTTTAAATCTTTAATAATTTGATTTCTACTTTGTGTATCATCTAATTCTAATTTAATTCCTATTTGCTTATAATTGAATGCTTTATTTGCATTTTGTGCTAATATTTTTACTATTTTATCTGTTAAATCAGCTTGTTTTTTGACTGGTTTCCTTAGTCTTTTACTCATAATTGTTTTCTTAAAAGTTGAAATTTACAAAATAGTTAGCAGTTGTTTGATGATAATTATGAGTATTAAAGAAAATATAACTTTTAAAAACTAAATTTTCTTAGAAATGCTATTCGCAGTACCTTTATAAAAAATAGATAAAAATGAAAGAATTTGTAACTATTGCAACTTTTAATTTTCCTCACGAAATTATAGTGTTAAAATCTATTTTACAGAATGAAGGAATTGCATTTTTATTTCTTAATGAAACTTTAGTTTCTGTTAATCCTTTAGCAAGTTACGCTTACGGTGGAATTGAATTAAAAATTCATCCGAACGATTTTGAAATAGTTCAAAGTATTTTAGATAAATTAAATAACAATCTAAATATTGTTTAGATGATTTTTAAACTTATAATTTCGTAAATGTTATCAACATATATATAATACAACAAATAGAAAATTAAATTTAAAATAATTTTTAAATGGTTATTATAGTCTGTTAATAGTTGTAATAAAATAATTTTTTAAAGTAGTTTTTTTAAGTAATATTTATTTACAAGAAGTTATAAACATACTTATTTTTATCTAATGAGTTATAAATTAAGCCTATTTTAATTTTAATTAACAACGGTTAATAATTATAAAACATACTATTTTGTAGATAATTCAAAACTCAAAATTTGTTAATAAAGAAGGAATATTTAGTAATAACTTTTCTAAAAATTCATCAAACTAAATTAGGTTTATTCAATTCAATTTTTGATTACGAATTAATACAATACAACCTATAAATAGTTATAAAATTATATAAATAGTTATGAACATAAATTATTAAATTAAGGTTAACTGATTATCAAACAATTAGAAATTAGTATTAACATTACATTAATTTAACATTTACATTACATAAAAACAATAAAAAAAGGGAACTAATTGATTTTCAACTTGTTTATAATTTATGTAAATAAAAATAATAGGATTGTAATTATCATTATTCTTTTGATAAATTTGTATTAAAAATACAATACTATATAACTATGAAAATTTCTATCGGAAACGACCACGCTGGACCAGAATATAAAAAATCAATTGTTGAAATGCTTAAAGCAAATGGTTATGAGGTTACCAATTACGGAACCGATTCTGGAGATAGCGTAGATTATCCAGATTTCGCACATCCTGTTGCATTAGATGTTGAAACTAAAAAAGCAGATTTTGGAATTATCATTTGCGGAAGTGGAAACGGAATTGCAATGTCGGCTAATAAACACCAGGGAATTCGTGCGGCTTTGTGTTGGACCAAAGAAATTGCGGTCTTAGCGCGCCAACATAATGATGCTAATATTATAAGTATTCCTGCTAGATTTACTTCTATTCCTCAAGCTTTAGAAATGGTTCAAACTTTTCTTAATACCGATTTTGAAGGAGGAAGACACCAAAATAGAGTGAATAAAATAAGCTGTTAATTTTTCCTATGTTTTAAAATAAAAAAGGCTTTTCATTCGAAAAGCCTTTCATTTATTTTTTTTCTTCTTCTTTTTTGTCAGCAGCAGGTTCTTCTTTAGATGCGTTTTTAAACTCTTTAATTCCAGTTCCTAAACCTTTCATTAATTCTGGAATTTTTTTTCCTCCAAAAAGCAATAAAAAAACAGCCGCTATAATTAATATTTCTGGTAAACCTAGTCTTCCCATGTTTGAAATTTTTTGTGCCGAAGCAATTGATAATAAATTACAATACAAAGGTAAACAGAAATATTGGTTTTTCATTTCCCTCATTAATAAATATTTATGATTTACATTAAATATTAATAAAAAGGAATACTTTAAAATCTTAATTTATAAATGATAGTTTTATCATTATATTTGTGATAATAATATCAAGAACGATGTCAGAGAAAAGAAAAATATTAAAGAGGAAATTATTCACCAAAAACCGCTTGGTTATTTTAAACGAAGATACTTTCGAAGAAATTTTTTCCCTTAAATTAACCTTAATGAATGTATTTGTTGTCGCCTCAGTTGCAGCTATATTAATCATTACTTTTACTACTTATGTTATTGCTTTTACCCCTTTACGAGAATATATTCCGGGTTATGCTTCCACAAAATTAAGAAAAGAAGCTACGGAATTGGCCTTAAAATCGGATTCTTTAGCGTTGGCATTGAAGAAAAATGATGCCTATTTAAAATCAGTGGTTAAGGTTCTAAATGGCGACTTAGAATACGAACAAATAAATAAGGATTCCATCATGTCTTCCGATAATAGTAGCGCTCCAATTGAAAATAAAGCACCCTCCAAAGCGGAATTGCAATTGAGAGAGCAAATATTGCAAGAAGAAAAACTACTTTCTAAAGAAAAGAAAAAAAAATAGTTTGAAACTAGCTTAAATATAAATTATAAATGTCTTTAAAATCTTTCTTGGCCAAACAATTTGCCAAATCCATTTATAAAAAAACCAAATTATGGGCCGGTAATCCTGTTCAAACCCAGCATACCGTTTTTAAAGATATTATCCGTCAAGCGAAAAACACGCAATTCGGCATTGACCATCATTTTGATTCCATAATAACATTCCAAGATTTCTCTAAAAAGGTGCCCATTCGCGATTACGAAGCCCTAAAACCGTATATTGATCGTGTGGTACAGGGCGAAGAAAATATACTTTGGAAAGGGAAACCGTTGTATTTTGCCAAAACATCGGGAACAACTTCTGGCGCAAAATACATTCCATTAACTAAGGAATCGATGCCTTTTCATATTGAAGCCGCTCGAAATGCTATTCTACATTACATTCATGAAACCGGAAAAGCAGATTTTGTAAATGGCAAGATGATCTTTCTACAAGGAAGCCCAGTATTAGATGAAAAAAACGGAATTCAATTGGGAAGATTATCCGGAATTGTAGCCCATTTTGTGCCGAAATATTTGCAAAAAAATAGAATGCCCACTTTTGAAACCAATTGCATTGAAGATTGGGAAAACAAAGTCGACGCCATTGTTGAAGAAACATTCCACGAAGACATGACGGTGATTTCCGGAATTCCGTCTTGGGTGCAAATGTATTTTGAAAAATTACAGCAGAAAGCCGAAAAACCTGTTGGGGAGCTTTTTAAAAACTTCAATTTATTCATTTACGGCGGAGTGAATTTTGAACCTTATCGAGCAAAATTCGAGAATTTAATAGGCAGAAAAGTTGATTCTATAGAATTATTTCCTGCTTCGGAAGGATTTTTCGCCTACCAAGATTCGCAAAAAGAAAAGGGAATGTTATTGCTCTTAAACTCCGGAATTTTCTACGAATTTATAAAATCTGAAGAGTTTTTTACTGAAAACCCAAGGCGATATACTATTAGCGAAGTCGAATTCAATGTAAATTATGTTTTGATCATTTCAACCAACGCGGGACTTTGGGGCTATAATATTGGCGATACCGTTCAATTTACTTCTTTAAAACCGTATCGCGTGATTGTTTCGGGACGAATTAAACATTTTATTTCCGCTTTTGGAGAACACGTGATCGGCAAAGAAGTTGAACACGCGTTGAAACAAGCCATGGAAAACACGTCAATTCAAATCAACGAATTTACCGTTGCACCACAAATTACGCCATCGGATGGTTTGCCTTACCATGAATGGTTTATAGAATTTGAAAACGAACCTGAAAACGAAGTCGCATTTGCGGAAGCGATAGACATCGCAATGAGAACTCAAAATACCTATTATGACGATTTGATCGTGGGGAAAGTTTTGCGAAAATTGGTGATTTCCAAAGTGGCTAAAAATGGTTTCCAAGACTATATGAAATCGATTGGGAAGTTAGGCGGGCAAAACAAAATTCCAAGGCTGAGTAACGACAGAACGATTGTGGATTTTTTTAGTAGTACTAAATAATTGTTTTGTCATTCTGAATTTATTTCAGAATCTAAAAGAGAAGCTGAAACAAGTTCAGCTTGACAGAGATTTTAATAATATATAATTTCATGAATAAGTTCTCCTTTTTATTATTTCTGTCCATTTCCTTTTTTGCTCAAACCAAAGGCGTTGTAGTTGATGAATCCGGAAAACCCATCCCGTATGTGAATATTTGGGTTGAAAATGAAAATATCGGAACTACTTCAGAGGAAAATGGCGAGTTTTCTATTGCTGGCTCCGCAAATAAAAACCTGATATTTTCTATTTTAGGATTTGAAAAAAGAACAATAAAAGCGTCGGAGGTTTCCAATGTAATAATGAAAGCGGTTTCATTTCAATTGGACGAAGTGGTAATTGCCCGACATTTTGAAACTAAAAGAATAGAAATCGGATCGATCAGTAATTCTGTATTGGAGGCCTTCGATAACGGACCGCGAATTGACGTGAAGTTTTTCCCTTACGAAACGGCTTTTAAAAAAACCAAATTCATTAAGAAAGTGAGTATCTTAACCGATAGTAGAATTGACAACGCCACCGTTAAAATTCATTTTTATAGGGCCGACGCCAATGGTTTTCCCGGGGAGGAATTACTCATAAAAGATTATATTGTAACTATTGAAAAAGGCGTGGTTAGAAATGGTTTTGATCTCACGGATTTGAACTTGAAAATGCCTAAAACCGGTATTTTCATTGGTATTGAAAAGCTATTGATTTTAAAAAATAAATTGGAAAAAACGATTGTCAATTCCAACACACAAAAAACAAGCATTCAAGTAATATATTATCCGTTGGTGTTGTATAATTATGTCGAAAGGGACTATTTATTTACCTATTCGGGAGGTAAATGGGGCCGACAAACGAACGATAAAAACCAAGGCTCCACTGGTAAAATAAAGGCTTACGAACCCGCAATAAATTTGGTTTTAACCAACTAAAACATAAAAACCTTACATTTGTGAGTAATAAATTAAAATCCAAATGAAAGAAATCAAGAATATTGTCCGATCAAGAGCGCAAGAATCATCGAGCGCTGTTGAGAAATTATACATTACCATGCGCCATTTGTTCAATAGAGGATTCTATAAACCAATGGGAGTTTCTGGAGAAACATTGCGGGAAGCATTATTGTTGTTGCGACCTGAAATATATGGCACAATTGCTGAAGATAAAGTAGAATTAAGCGGACTTTTATATGTAATTGAAAGACTTCCAATAGGGATTGAAGAATGCCGTTTCATCAATTTAACTTCTGATGAAGGCTACTCAAAATCACATTTTCAAGCAATAATTCCACCAAAAAGAAGAAGAAATTGTTATCGAATTGATGACGAGCAAATGAACGTTGAAATCACCCGTGGAAGATCCGATATTTACGATATTTTAACGCATTTGACTTTTATTTTCATAGAATCTCATAAAATTAAAAACCGAGTTTTACTAGATGAAAATGCTGAGGTCACTCGTGATTGGCAAAAACTAGAAGAAGCGGTTTTATCCAATAAAAAACTTACATTAACCGATAAAGAGAAAACAATTTCGCATACAGCAAATATCTTAGGACGAACATTTGTTGAGATTTTAGACATTTATGACGCTTTTGGAACTATAGAAAAACCAGATCGTTTTTTACATGTAATTTATTGGTTGGGAAAATTAGCCATCGACGAAGTAGTAGAAAACAATAAAAGAACCATCACTTTTAGCCCTATATTAAGAGAACGATTAGGCCATCATATTCATGGAGAAATTTGGGCCACCAATATAAAAGAGGTCCTTAAAGCGAATGATTTATTGCATCGACCAATTCATATTATCAGTGCCAACATGCACTCGGTGATGAATTCTATATTTGCAACGCACGTTTTGAAAACTAAATTCAAAGACAAATCGGATTTCTTTATTTTTGAAGAATTGAGTAAATCAGGCGCGGATGAGGTTAGAAACAAAGTGGAAGATTTTGCTAAGTTAAACGGTATGATTTCATTGCCAGATACTTCAGGAACCAATATCGATGTTCAGATTTTTGATACTTCGAAAATAGATTGGAAAAAATCAGCATTTCCAACTGCTAAAACGCACAATAAAAACCCCGTAATTATCGTTATGGACTACGCTTTTGGAGAGCAAGCCTATGAAACCATTGACGAGCTATTAAAACCGTTTCAAAAAGACATTTTATTGAATGTAGAATCGGTTTCAATAATGGGAAAAGCAGGGATTCTTCAAGGCGAAAAAGGAGATATTATGATTCCGTCGGCACACATAAATGAAGGAACGGGAGATAATTATTTCTTTCATAATGAGTTAACGGCCGAGATGCTGGAAGGAAACGATATTGCAGTTTTTGCTGGACCAATGATTACGGTTTTAGGAACGTCATTGCAAAATAAAGATTTATTGAAGTTTTTCCATGAGTCAACTTGGGGAGTAATTGGATTGGAAATGGAAGGCGCCTATTATCAAAAAGCGATTCAATCGGCTTCAAAAATCAGAAATAGTATTAATCCAGATGTGAAGGTTAGGTATGCCTATTACGCCTCCGACAACCCTTTGGAAACTGGAAGCACATTGGCTTCTGGCGGATTAGGAACAACAGGAGTAAAGCCAACGTATTTAATTACAATTAAAATATTAGAACAAATTTTAACTTAAAATAGTTTTTATTATGAGTCAAAACTCAACCAATTCTGACAATCAAGAGATTGATTTATCAATGATTTCAAATAAAATTAAAGGTTTTTACGAAGGAATAGGGACTTCGGTTTTTAGAGGTATTTTATTTTTTAAAAGAAATTTATTAATAGTAGGAATTTTATTTGTTGCAGGAGCTGCCCTAGGAACCTATTTTGACTTTAATAATGAAACCTACGATTCTAAAATTATTGTAAGACCTAATTTTGGAAGCACCGATTATCTGTATTCTAAAATAGATTTATTGGATTCTAAAATTAAAACTAGGGACACCCTTTTTTTAAAGTCTATAGGAGTTAAAAATCCTGAAAACTTAACAAAAATTGAAATTGAACCAATAGTTGACATTTATAGTTTGGTTAATTACAATGAAAAAAACGCCGCTGTTACAACAAACACCCAAAATTTTGAACTCGTGAAATTATTAGCCGAAGACGGCGATATTAACAAGGTGATGAAAGATAAAGTAACTAGTAAAAATTATTATTCACACACGGTTCACCTCATTACTAAAGGATTTACAACGGATGAAAAAACCATTGAGCCAATTTTAAATTATTTAAACAACAATACTTATTTCGATAATTTAAAGAAAATATATGTTGAGAACGTAAATGTAAATATTAAAAAGAATGAAGAAATGATCCTTCAGATTAATACTTTATTAGAAAAATTCTCGACTGCTTCGGGACAAAAATCCGACAAATTAGTTTTTTATAATGAAAACACCGAGCTAAACGAAGTGCTTAAAACCAAGCAAGCATTAATTTATGAAATTGGCATCAAAAGAGAGCAACTAGTAAATTACGAAAATACTATTAAAAAAAACAGCAGCATTCTTAACATAAAAAACACAGAAAGCGTTAACGGTAAATTAAAATTTGTTTTACCGCTTTTGTTTATTTTTGGATTTGTATTTATCCGTTTATTTTTAAAATTTTATAAAAGACAAGCTTTAAAAGCCCAACAAAATATAGCATAATGAAAGGAATTATTTTAGCCGGAGGATCGGGAACCAGGTTGCACCCACTTACGCTCGCGGTCAGCAAACAGTTAATGCCAATATATGACAAACCGATGATTTATTATCCGCTATCATCTTTGCTTTGGTCAGGAATAAGAGAAATATTAATTATTTCTACCCCTCATGATTTACCATTATTTAAACAATTATTAGGAGACGGCTCTAGATTAGGATGTCGATTTGAATATGCCGTTCAACAGCACCCAAATGGATTAGCAGAAGCCTTTATTATTGGAAAAGAATTTATCGGGAATGATAAAGTAGCCCTAGTTTTAGGAGACAATATTTTTTATGGAACAGGATTATCAGATTTATTACAATCGAATAATAATCCAGACGGAGGAATTATTTATGCCTATCACGTAAACGATCCAGAAAGATATGGAGTAGTAGATTTTGATGCTGATGGAAACGTTCTTTCTATCGAAGAAAAACCGGCAAATCCAAAGTCAAATTTTGCCGTTCCGGGGATCTATTTTTATGATAATGATGTAGTGGAAATCGCCTCAAATATAAAACCGAGTCACCGCGGAGAAATTGAAATCACCGATGTAAACAAAGAATACCTTCGTAGAGGAAAATTAAAAGTGAGTATTTTAGATAGAGGAACCGCTTGGTTTGACACCGGAACCTTTAATTCTTTAATGCAAGCCTCGCAATTTGTTCAAGTAATTGAAGAAAGACAAGGATTAAAAATAGGTTCTATAGAAGAAGCGGCATACAAAATGGGCTTCATCACTGCAGAACAATTAAAAGAAATTGCCCAACCATTTTTAAAAAGTGGCTATGGCAAGCATTTATTAGAAATTATATAAATGAATTTTATTCCCACAAAATTAGAAGGATGCTTTGTTATTGAGCCCAAAATATTCAACGACGAGAGAGGGTATTTTTTGGAAAGTTTTAATGAAAATACATTTCAAAACGCAATTGGTCAGTCAGTTCGTTTTGTTCAAGACAACCAATCCTTTTCAACAAAAGGGGTTTTACGAGGGCTGCATTATCAAACTGGAGATCACGCGCAGGCTAAACTGGTTCGTGTTTTGCAAGGCGAAGTTTTGGATGTTGCCGTTGATATCAGACCCAATTCTAAAACTTATGGTGAGCACATTTCTGTTTTGCTTTCCGCAGAAAAACAAAATCAATTTTTTATTCCTAGAGGTTTCGCACATGGATTTTTAGTGTTAAGCGAAACAGCCACCTTTTTTTATAAATGCGATAACTTTTATAATAAAGAAAGTGAAGGCGGAATAATTTACAATGAAGGCTCGTTGAATATTGATTGGCAATTTCCTTTTAACGAACTCATCATTTCAGAAAAAGACAGTTTATTACCCACAATTGAAAACGCCAAAAAAGCATGGTAGTTTTAGTTACAGGCGCTAACGGACAATTAGGTCAAGCGATACAATTTATTGCCCCTAACTTCTTGAATGTTAATTTTATTTTTTGTAACGCTACAGATTTAGATATTTCAAATAAGGAAAATTGCCAAGCGGTTTTCCACATAATAAAACCCGATTTTTGTATTAATACCGCAGCCTATACGGCAGTTGATAAAGCAGAATCAGAACCCGAAAAAGCCGAATTAATTAATGTTACCGGGGCCAAAAATCTTGCTGAAACCTGTAAAGAATTTGACGCGACATTAATTCATATTTCAACCGATTTTGTTTTTGACGGGTCAAATAACAATCCTTACACCGAAAACCAAATCCCAAATCCTAAAGGAGTTTACGGTCAAACAAAATTAGACGGGGAAAAAGCAATTCAGGAAGTATTTTCAAAATATTATATCGTTCGAACGTCATGGGTTTATTCTCGATTTGGAAATAACTTTATGAAAACCATGTTGCGATTGGCCTCCGAAAGAACGTCATTAAGTGTGGTAAACGATCAAATTGGAACTCCCACAAACGCTGTTGATTTAGCGGATTGTTTAATGACAATTATAAATGTTCAACACCCAAAACCCAGCACCCAATACCATTACGGCATTTACAATTTTAGCAATGAAGGACAATGCAGTTGGTATGATTTTGCAAAGAAAATATTTGAATTAAACAATATTAGCATACATTTACAATCAATACCAACCACAAGTTTTCCAACTCCAGCGTCAAGACCAAAATATAGTGTTTTGGATAAAAGCAAAATTAAATCTACTTTTGGAATAACAATAAAAAACTGGGAAGAGAGTTTAAAAAAAGCGATCAAATAATCAAAGCAAAAAAAATAAAGTATTATTTTTGTTGAGACTAAAATAAATATAAAAATGAAAGTAAAAAGTACATTATTAGGATTGTTGGTTGCTGTTATTATGTTTTCATGTAAAAATGAAGTCAAGCAAGACGAAGCAAAACAAGAAATCAACAACAAATTTAAAGTCACTTTAAATTTATTAATCAAGAAAAATGACACATTACATCTGTATTACACAGAAGACAATTCCATAAATTTTAAAGAAGAAAGTTCTATTTGGCTTTCTCTTCCGGGAAAGAATGATTCACAAGATATCACTTTTGAGTTACCAGAAGACGTTTTCCCTACTCAATTTAGATTTGATTTAGGAGTAAACAGAGAAAACGAAAAAATTAAATTAAACAGCGTAAAATTCGATTATTTAGACAAATCTAATCTAATAAGCGAATCGTTACTTTACAATTGTTTTAGAATAAACGCTGATAATACAACAATTGATTCGGTAACAAAAGAATTAAGCAGAAAGGATCCAAAAACAATTCCCGGCCCAAGTTTATACCCTCACGAAGCAATATTGAAAAAGGAATTAGATCAACTTACTTTAAAATAAAACACATTGCAAAAACAATAAAGTCTATAAAAAAGAAAAGTTATCTCATTTGGGATAACTTTTTTATTTGCACTTGTTTATATTTGTCACTGTATTAATAATTTCCAACAACTATGAATTACGATAAAAAAGGGGCAGATTATTATTCTAATATAAGACTAGATTTAATTAATCTAATAGACAAAAAATCTCAAAATTTAAAGGTATTAGAAATTGGTGCAGCTTATGGCGAAACGCTATTTTATTTAAAAAAAAACGGAATAGCTTCAGAAGTGGTAGGGGTTGATATTTTTGAAGATGCTAAAAACAAACAAAATTATAAACCGCTGGACCAATTTATTTTTGGGGATATTGAAAAAATAGATTTACCAGAATACTTTCAACATTTCGATTTAATATTACTTGCTGATGTTTTAGAGCATCTTTTCGAACCGAAAAGTGTTTTAGAAACCTTAAAAAAATATTTAAAAGAAGACGGAAAAATAATAATTAGCATGCCTAATATTCGTTATTATTCAGCACTTTATAAAATAGTTTTTAAAGGCGATTTTAAATACGAAGAAAGCGGAATTTTTGATTACACCCATGTTCGGTTTTATTGTAGAAAAAACATTCAGGAGTTACTGGAAACGGCAGGTTATAAAGTTTTAAAACAAGAAAGCTCCATAATAAACTATCAAGGAAAATCAATAGCCAAGCTGATAAATTTGATTACTTTTGGAATATTTGAAGAATTTTTTAGCACCCAATATTTTTTTGTAGTTAAAAAATAAAAAGAATTACTTTAAGTAAATACTATAAAATGATTCAACTAAACAGTAGTTTTAAAAAGTTAATTTCATTATCGGGATTAAATTTTATTTTTAGAATCTTCGGATTAGGAACGTCTTTTCTAACCACAGTTTTAATTACTCGTTTTTTTGGAGTTGGCACCTTTGGCGACTATTCTTTAGTGTTTGCACTTTCGCAAATAATTGCCCTTTTGTTTACTTTAGGAATCCCAAACACTTTAATCAAAATTATAGGAAATAATGATTTTACGTATTCTCAAGCCAAAAAGCTATTAATTAAAGGATTAAGGGGCTCTTTGATTTTCTCTTTAATCCCATTCTTATTTTTCTATTTAGGGTCGTCTTTTTTAGCAGAAACCGTTTTCCACAATGTACAATTAGTAAATTATTTTTTAATTGCATCCATTTCTATTCCGCTGTTTATAGTACATGAGATTTTCCTTTATTTTTTAATTGCAACCAAAAATTTTATAAAGTACAACTTATTCATGTTTGTAATTCCAAACCTATTACTGCTATTTTTTTTATTTTTATTTTTCAAATTAGATAAAAATAATTACTTCACATTTATCGCTTTTTCCTTGGCAATTTTGATCACTGTATTGCTAGAAGTATTTACAATTTTCGAATTAAAACCCAAAAAAGAAACTATTTCAATTTCTACATTATCGTTAATAAAAACAGCATCACCGCTTTTATTTAGTAGTTTGTTTATGTATTTATTAAACTACACCAATGTTATTATGTTGGGGATTATGTCCAATAATACGCAAGTTGGGATTTATAATATTGCTTATAAAATAGGAAGTGTAGGCTTTTTAGTTATCGTTTCAGTAAGTACAATAATGACTCCTAAAATAGCTGAATTTTATGGCAAAGGAGATTTCGATCAATTAAAAAAATTGACTCACAATTCAACTCGTCTTGTCGCTCTTTTTTCACTGCCGATAGTTTTGTGTTTGATTCTTTTTAGTAGCTCTATTTTGTCCTTTTGGGGGCTAGAAGCAATTTCCGGAAAAACAACGTTAATTATAGTTTCAACCGGGGTTCTTTTTAGTGCTATGGCTGGCAATGTTGATCAAATTTTAAACATGACTGAGAATCAAAATATTTTTAGAAATATTACCATTTTTAGTTTTTTAGTTAACTTAATTCTGTGTTACGTTCTAATTCCTAAATACAATATTGAAGGAGCGGCCATTGCCAGTTTAACAACCAATATTTTAATTAATGTATTGTGTTTGTATTATATAAAAAAGAAATTAGGATTTTATACGTTATTTTAAAATGAAAATAGAATTATCTGTAATAATTGTCAATTACAATGGCGTTCATTATCTTAAAGATTGCATCGATTCATTGTATCAAAATTTGAGCAATATTGCTTTTGAGATAATTATATTAGATAATAATTCAACCGACGACAGCCGTGCTTATCTTATAACTAATTTTCCAGAAGTGAAGTTGATTGAATCCAAAATTAATCATGGTTTTGGAAAAGGAAATAATGAAGCGGTTAAATCGGCTGAAGGGAGTTATTTGCTATTAATTAATAACGATACAGTTGTATTGGATAGTATTTCGCCAGTTCTTGAAATTTTAAAGTCAGACGCTACAATTGGGGTCATTGGAATTAATATGTTGAATGGCAAAAAAGAATATTTACCGGCAGCTGGAAATTTTCCTAATTTTCAAAATATGTTTCAAATGAATAAATTACTTCAAATTGGAACGGAATTTAACTCAGGAAATTTTTCAAATGATAAATATGAAGTCGATTGGTTAGGAGGCTCTTTTTTACTACTTAGAAGGGAAACTTACAACAAGATTAATGGTTTTGATGAAGATTATTTCTTGTATGTAGAAGATGTAGATTTTTCTAAAAGAATAGCAAATTTAGGATTGAAGAGAATTTTCTTGCCAAACTACTATTACGTCCATTTTGTAGGGTTTTCTAAAGCAAAAAACCCGATGCTAATTAAAGGATATGAAATTTATATTTCAAAACATTTCAGCGGGGTTGACAAATTACTAGTTACCGTTGCACTCAAAATAAATAAATTAGTGAAAAGTATTAAAAAAGCATTCAAACTAGATTAAATCTCTTATTTTTGAATTCCTATAAAATCTAAAATGAAGATTAAATCAGATGAATTTTATTCAGCACTCTTTATAATTATAATTCTTTTACAATTATACTTACCTTCATTTAAAGTAAATGTACTTCTTCAAGTTTTCATTTTAGGATTATTTTTCTTGTTTGAATATGCACAAATTAATAAATTGTTTTTCAAAACAATAGTCCCAATTTTACTAGTTTTTCTGTTAGGTTTTCCAGGCGTTTTATTTAATAAAGTTGCTTTTTTTGATGTTTTTAAAGACATTTTTCACTTTTTAAAACCAATCACAGGATTATTGATAGGTTATTGCTTTTACAGGAAAATAGATGATTTTAAAATGTTTGTAAAAACAATTGTCATCGTGGGATTATTATCTTCAGTAATTCATTTTGGAATCTTGTTTTTTATTAGTGGTTTTACTTCAGTGAACGAAATAAGAGAATTTGGAAGAGACAACTTTCTGGAATTATTTTCATTGTTTTTCTTGCTTTTTTATAAGAAATTAGAAAACGACACGCTTTTTAAAAGTAAACTAAATCATATCTTTTTTGTAGTTTTATTAGCTGCATCAAATGTTCTCTACTTTTCAAGAACAATGATTGTTGCCGCAATAATTTTATTAATTACAATTTACGGATATACCATAATTACAAAAAGGGGGCTCAGAATAATTGGAGTTATTTTAGTATCTATTTTAGTCTTTTACGGCTATTTATTTTCAATAAAAATAGCACGAAATCAACCAGGGGTTCAATCTTTTTTGTACAAAGTTAAAAATGCACCGTCTGAGATTTTTAAAACTAAAATAGATAGAGAAAACCATAAAGATTTGTGGGACCATTGGCGCGGATACGAAGCCAAAAGAGCTTTTGCATTAATGGAAAAAGACCCTAAAAGTTACGTAATTGGAACAGGTTATGGGTCTTTGGTTAATCTTAAGTTTTTTGCGCCACTAACTGAAAATGTTAAAGATAAAGGAATTAAATACATCTCCGAACTTCATAATGGCTATGTTTATATTTTTTATAAAACAGGAATTTTTGGACTTTTCTTGTATTTATTTTTTTTAATTAATTTATATAAAAAAATACACTTTAATAAAAACTTTCAAACTTACTTTATTTCAGCAATTGGAGTTGCTTTTCTTTTTACAACACTTACAATTACGGGCATGTATAACTCAAGAGACGTAATTGTTTTTATACTTGGCGCTTTGTTGTTTTTTGAAAAAAAGACGAAAATCTTAACTAATTAATTTTCCAGTAACAATGAAAGTGCTTTTTCAAACAAGAACCAATTTATTCGATGCTCCAGGGGGAGACATGATACAATTGTTGAAAACGAAAGAACACCTTGAAAAATTAGGGGTTGAGGTTGATGTTTCCTTAGAATTTGAACCCGATTTATCCAAATACGACTTGGTTCATTTATTTAATTTAATGGAGCCGCAGGACATTTATTTACAAATGTTAAATGCCAAAAAGCAAAACAAAAAAATTGCACTCTCTACTATTTATGGTCTTTATACCGAATTTGAAAGAAAAGCCAGAGGCGGACTGTTTCAACAAGTTGCCAATGTAATTTCACCTTACCAAATTGCCTACATTAAAACGGTTATTAAACAATATTATGAAAACCGTTTTCACAAAGGGGTTTTCAAAATGCTGTATAAAGGGTATTATGGTTTAATGAAAGAAATAGTAGACAACACCGCAATTTTTTTACCGAATTCGGTTTCTGAAATGAATCGAGTTGCTGCTGAATTCAAACTAAAAAACTACATTTTTTCAGATATTCCAAACGCAATAGATAAATCTATTTTTTCTGATGAGGATAACAACAAATCCAACCAATTTTCACAATACCAAGACTGCATCCTTTGCGCAGCAAGAATTGAAGGAAGAAAAGAAACCTTAAACTTAGTTAGAGCCGTAAAAGGAACAAATTACAAGTTAGTTTTAGTAGGTAAAGAGTCTAATAACCAGAAAAAATACGTCGAGAAAGTGCACCAAGAAGCCGGCGATAATGTGTTTTTTTTAGGCGCAATTCCTCACGAAGATTTAAAACAATTATATAAAGTGGCCAAAGTACACGCTTTAGTAAGTTGGATGGAAACTCCCGGACTATCCTCGCTTGAGGCAGCGGTAATGGGCTGTAATATTGTGGTAACCAAAAAAGGCGATACCTACGATTATTTTGAAGAGGATGCCTTTTATTGTGAACCAGACGACGTTACCTCAATAAAAAAAGCTATTGACGAAGCTTTTTCTATGCCAGTAAATCCGAAACTAAAACAAAAGATTTTAGACAACTACACTTGGGAAAAAACAGCTGAAGAAACCTACAAAGCCTATCAAAAAATAGTAAGAATAACCATTAATTAATCTGTTGAAAAGCAGTTAAATTCCTTAAATTCCTTATTTTAGCCAACTGATTGTAATTATATAATGAAAATAGCTATTTTAGGAACGCGTGGAATTCCAAATCATTACTCGGGATTTGAACAATTTGCTGAATTTTTCTCCGTATTTCTTGTAGAGAAAGGACACGACGTTTATGTTTATAATTCCCACGACCATCTTTATCAGGAAAAAACATTTAATGGTGTTAACCTAATTCATCAATACGATCCTGAATATAAATTTGGGACTTTTGGTCAGTTTATTTACGATTATAATTGTATAATGGATTCTCGAAAACGAAATTTCGATATTATTTTGCAATTGGGCTATACCAGTAATTCCATTTGGTTTTTCTTACTTCCAAAAAAACCAATTATTATAACTAATATGGATGGCCTGGAGTGGAAGCGATCAAAATATTCAAAACCCGTTCAACAATTTTTGAGATTTGCTGAAAGATTAGCAGTAAAAAGCAGCGATTTTTTAATATCGGATTCCTTAGGGATTCAAAAATATATTGATAGTAAATACAACGTTTCTTCAACTTATATTGCTTATGGAGCAAAAGTTTTCAAATCGCCAAACGAAGATATATTGAAAGAATATAATGTCGAAAAACACAATTATAATATGATTATGGCTCGTTTTGAACCAGAAAATAATATTGAAACTATTCTTGACGGAATTTTATTGGCTGGACATGAAACCACCGTTTTAGTTCTAGGAAATCACAAAACTAAATACGGCGAATATTTAAAAAATAAATTCAAATCTTTTAATCTAATACGATTTATAGGCACTGAATTTGAAATCAAAAAACTAAATAATTTAAGATATTTCTCTAATTTTTACTTCCACGGACATTCTGTTGGTGGCACTAATCCTTCTTTGCTTGAAGCCATGGCGTCTAAAGCATTTATTATTGCTCACGAGAACCATTTTAATAAAGCAATTCTAAAAGAAAACGGCTATTATTTTTCCAATCCTACGGAGGTAAAAATTATTTTAGATACAATCAAAAAAAATGATAACTTGCAATTAGTTCAAAACAACTTTGACGCAATTGAAAATGAATTTAATTGGGATAAAATAAATGGAGAATATCTTCAACTTTTCGAAGAATGCCTATCAAAATCTAAAGCAGGAATATAACAACCACCCTTCGTTATTATTTGTTTT
>JARXAC010000030.1:0-8781 GCA_029866065.1 Flavobacterium sp. | reverse complement strand
GCTTTGGCTAGTTTAGCACTCTTAGAAACGGATGAAATGCAAGCCAATATTATTAGGGTGAATCAAAGTCATTTGGCCTTTGAAAAACACATCCAAAACCATCCTAAAGTTGCTACAACGAGAGTTTTGGGGGTTATTTTTGCATTAGAAATAAAAACTGAATCCCAAGCGAGTTACTATGGAACTTTGCGAAACAAACTCTATGATTTTTTCATTGAAAATGGAGTAATTTTAAGGCCAGTGGGAAACGTTGTCTATATTTTACCGCCTTATATTATAGAGAACGACCAGCTTCAAAAAATTTATACCGTGGTTGAGAATGCACTTGATATAGTTTAAGATAAATTATCACTTTCATTGCGAACTTTGCTGTTAAAGAAGATGAAGAGATAATAGACTAAAAGATAATAGATGTTTTTATTTTCGATCTTTGCGAAAAACTTTGCGACCTTTGCGGTTAAGTTTTCATAATTTATAATTAAATAATCCTTTGCCAACAACAATTTCTATTACCGCCATCGCTTCCATTTCTGCATTAGGAAATGATAAAGATGCGATTTGGAAAAGCTACCAATCCAATGAACATTATTTTGTAGCACCTGCTTTTGTTAATCAAAATGCACTTGTGGCGCCATTAGATGTAGCTTCAAAACAGGAAATTGAAGCATTAAAAAATTCAGATCAAAAATACAACGCGTTAGACAATTCTGTTTTATTTGCAATAGCCGCTTCTCGAAAAGCAACAATTGATGCAGGATGGAAAACTGGAGCTACTTTTGGAATTAACATTGGTTCTTCTCGTGGTGCAACTGAATTGTTTGAAAAACACCATCTTGATTTTATTAAAACAGGAAAAGCTGCAACTTTAGCTTCCCCAACTACCACACTTGGAAATATCTCTTCTTGGGTTTCTCACGATTTGCAAAGTCAAGGGCCAGAAATTTCGCATTCTATTACCTGCTCAACGGCTTTACACGCCTTATTAAATGGCATTGCTTGGCTAAAATCGGGTATGGCCGATAAATTTTTGGTTGGCGGAAGTGAAGCTCCTTTAACCGATTTTACGATAGCTCAAATGCGAGCGCTAAAAATATATTCTAAAAACAATGACGAATTTCCTTGTCGCTCTCTCGACCTAAATAAAAAACAAAATTCCCTTGTGTTGGGCGAAGGTGCTGCCGTTTGTTGTCTTGAAATCGGAAGAAGTGAAAATACTATCGCAGTTATTGAAGGAATTGGATATGCTACTGAAATTTTAGAACACAATGTTTCTGTTTCTGCTGAAGCGACTTGCTTTCAAAAATCGATGAAAATGGCTTTAGAAAATACGGATTTATCAGATGTTGATGCCATTGTAATGCATGCGCCAGGAACGATTAAAGGGGACTTATCAGAATACAAAGCGATTCAAAAAATATTTGGTAAAAATCTTCCTTTACTAACCACCAATAAATGGAAAATCGGTCACACCTTTGGAGCATCTGGAATGTTGAGTGTTGAAATGGCTGTTTTGATGTTACAAAATCAAATGTTTATCGGAGTTCCATTTTCGGAAGCAAAAACCCAAAAGAAATCCTTGAAAAAAATCATGGTAAATGCCGTAGGTTTTGGAGGAAATGCGGTGAGTGTGTTGTTGAGTTTATAGGGTGTTTGTGGATTTTTTACCATATAAGGCATATAAGTTCATATAAAAATGTCGAAAGTTATAAAAACGAAAGTTATAAAGTTGGTCGTTTTCAATAACTAATAACTCTCTAAGTCCTTTACTTTTTCATAAACTATATTACTTTCAAATCCTTTTCGGAGTAAGAAATCACAGAATTTTTTTCGTTTTTTAAAACTATTATTTTCTTTCATAGTTTGCCAATGGCGATCGGCAAGTGCATGAAAATTAGTATAATATTCTTCTTCGGATATTTCTTTAAGTGCCGTTTTAATATTGTAGGGAGAGATATTTCGAAACTTCAATTCGTTTACAATTCTGATAGTTCCCCAATATTTAATTCGGTGTTTTCCTCTTGCAAAACTGCAGGCAAAACGCTCTTCGTTTAGAAAATTTTGATCAATAAGGTGCACAATTATCAAATCGATAACTTGGGGAATCATGTTCATTCCTCGAAGTTTTTCTACCACTTCTTTGTGACAACGCTCTTGATAGGCGCAGTAATTCTCAAGCTTGGATTGGGCTTCCTGAATGGAATAGGTTTTATGAGAATTGTTTTCCAAAATCGATTAATTGTCAATTGAGAATAGAAACAAAAAACTAGGCATTTGTTTTCCCTGAGGCTTCTAAATTCTTTTCGATTTTATGTCCCGGTCTAGACCATTTTGGCTTTTCTCCTAATGATTCATACTGTGAATCTTCCGCTTCAACGGTGGTAGGTTGAGCCACTTTAACAAATGGTTTTTGGGGAAGTAATCCTAATGTTTCAAACATTTTCATGTCTTCATTTACATCTGGATTTGGAGTAGTCAATAATTTATCGCCTGCAAAAATAGAATTTGCACCAGCAAAGAAACACATTGCTTGCCCCTCACGGCTCATGTTCATTCTACCAGCGGAAAGACGCACTTGAGTTTCAGGCATTACAATTCTTGTGGTAGCTACCATTCGGATCATTTCCCAAATTTCAACCGGTTTTTCTTCTTCCATTGGCGTTCCTTCAACGGCAACTAACGAATTTATGGGAACCGATTCTGGTTGCGGATTTAATGTAGAAAGGGCAACTAACATTCCTGCACGATCTTCAATAGATTCTCCCATTCCAATGATTCCTCCACTACAAACAGTAACGTTGGTTTTACGAACATTTTCAATGGTTTGAATACGGTCTTCAAAACCGCGTGTAGAAATTACTTCTTTATAATATTCTTCTGAGGTATCTAGGTTGTGATTGTAAGCATATAAACCAGCTTCCGCTAAACGATGGGCTTGATTTTCAGTGATCATTCCCAGCGTACAACACACTTCCATATCCAATTTATTGATGGTACGAACCATTTCTAATACTTGATCAAATTCAGGTCCGTCTTTCACATTTCTCCAGGCTGCACCCATACAAACTCGGGAAGAACCACTTGATTTTGCTCTTAAAGCTTGTGCTTTTACTTGGCTCACAGACATCAAATCGTTTCCTTCAATTTCGGTATGATAACGAGCTGCTTGAGGACAATAACCACAATCTTCTGGACATCCACCTGTTTTTATGGATAACAAGGTAGAAACTTGAACTACGTTTGGGTCGTGTGATTTTCTATGAATAGAAGCTGCTTCAAAAAGCAAATCCATCATAGGTTTGTTATATATAGCGATAATTTCTTCTTTCGTCCAATTGTGTTTAGCAATGCTCATAATACCTTTTTTATGTTGCTTCAAAAGTAATCAAATTGTTACAAAGAAGCAATATTGTGTAATTTATATCGAGTTTAATATCGTTATAAATTATATTTCAAACTAAAAATGATATACCTCGGTTGAACCGTATATTGAGAAGTTCTTGTTGAAAATTGTGAGAAACTATCGTCGTTTAACGTATTTGTATTTAATAGATTGGTAGCCGCGATTTTATATTCTAATTTACTGGCTTTCGTTTTTTGATAAATTAAACTTGCGCTTAAAAAGGCATACTCATTATTAACCGTTTTATTGTTATTGGTATAATGATAATATTCATATTCTGATACAAAAGAGAAACTCTCTAAAAAGAAATAATCCAATCTAGCAGAAGGGGTATCCGTGTAAAACTTAGTTCCTACATAGTCATTTATAGTTCGAGAATATCCTAATTCCAAGTTGGGTAAATCTTTATAATTGGTAGCAACTTTTACGGTGTAATTTTGGGTTAGTGATTCTGTTGTTACAAAAAGTCCGTTTTGAATGTTATTGAATATAGAACGGTTTGCCGATAAATTAAATGAGGCTTTATAATTTTTTGCAAATGACCTACCGTAGTTGGCATTTCCAGAAAGAGTTTCATCGGCAAAATTTGAATTTATCGCTGAGGAAACTTGGTTAATTCCTGTAAAAACGGCGCTTGATTTAATCGCATTTAAGCGTTTTGTATAATTTATATTGGCAGAAATGTTCTCAAAATTGAACATGTTGTATTTAAAATAACGTAAAGAATGCCTTTCAGACATTGCGTTTTCTAAATATCTATTCCCTCGAAATAAAGAGTTATAGTTCGTGAATGTATAGCCGGAAGTAAACCTATTAATATCTGTAAAATCTGTATTTATTGAGTAATTGTAAGTTAATGTTTCGGCTTTTTTAATTTGATACAAAGCATAGACGTCGGGTAAAACTCGGTAAAAATTATCGTTCACTTTAGTGCCTAATTGCTCATTATACGTTTTATAGTAATGCGCAGAAAACCCCGGATTAAAAGTAAATTTACCAGTAATAAATTTATAATGTAGTCCTAAAAAGGCATCATTAAAAAAGTACGAAACATCGTTATTTTTATCCGCAGAGTTCAAGTCGTTTATGGTTCCGTTATCCAAAATTTGGAAAATGTGCGAATTGAAATTTTGCAAGGAATAGGTGTTTCCAAATGTAAAATTAATATTGCTTTTTGGAGTAACCATATAATAGTAATCGAACTTCGCGTCCAATTTATTGGTTTTAATAAATCGGGTTTGATTGATGTTGTATCTATTTGCTGTTTGCAATCCTAAAATTGGAAATGGATTCTGACCTAAATTAGCATTATAAAAAGGATCTTCATCTTGATATAAATGTTGGATTTCAATATCGTAAACACTTTTATCGCTTTTAGTATAATACAAACTCAAATTCTGAGTTAAAGTAACCGGATCTTGTTGCTTGAAAGAAGCAATATCTTGGTCGGGAATAGCGGGTGGCGTTCCGTTTGTTGCTGTTGCAAATGATCGAGTAAATAAACTATTGTTCTCGTCTTGTTTTGAATTTTTTAGTAGCGCATCATAATCAAATTGAAGGTTGGAATTCGGTTTATAGCTAGAGCTTAATTTAAAAAGCCCCAAGCTACTTATTTGGTTCGCTGCTTCATTCGTTTTTTGTGTAGTATTTACCGTTCCCAAAGTACTTATTTGATCGGTTCTATTATTTTGAGAAACTGTTTCTAAATCAGTAAGTGTTGAAGAAACAATTGCAAATCCACTTAAACTCCAGGCTTTGGTAACATTATAAGAAAAATTAGTTGCGCCAAATTTGGTTTCAATTTCCTTAGCCCTGTTATTTCTTAGCAAAGAAATCCCTAAATCATTAGATGATAAATTGAAGTTGGTTCCTCCTTTTTTCATCATGCTTCTAAATCCACCTGTGAATTTGAAATAATCTTGAACGGTGAAAGGAAGTTCTCCTATATTATTGTAATTGGCAATAAAGTTCACACTGTATTTTGGACTGTAATAAAAAAGCTTTGGATTGGCAATATATCGAGTGTTTTGATTCTCCTTTCCTCCGCCAGCATTTATATCTCCAAACCAGAAATTCTTTTTCCCTTTTTTGAGTTTGATGTTCATCGCAATGTTTTCATCTCCATTTTCCAAACCTTTTAAAGCAGAAACATCGTTGAAATTTCTTAGTACTTGGATTTTATCAATCGCATCTGCAGGAATATTTTTTACTCCTAATTTAGTATCTCCGTCGAAAAAGTCTTTTCCTTCCACCATTAATTTGGTCACTTTTTTTCCTTCCACTTCTATTTCACCATCGGCATTTACTTCTACTCCTGGTAATTTTTTTAAAACGTCTTCTAATTTTCTTTCGGTTCCTGATTTAAAGGAATCGGCATTGTAAACTATTGTATCTCCTTTAATAGAAACTGGCATTTCACGAACAATTTCCACTCCTTCAAGCTCTATTCCTCCCGATTCCAAAGTTATGTTTTGATTCATGTTTAAAGTGGAAGTAGAAATAAAAAGCTCTTTTGTTTGCATTCCTAAATAACTCACTTTAATGGAATAACTGGAATTCGGTTTTAAATTTAATAAATATTTACCTTTGTCATTTGTAATTGCATAGGAATCCATTGCCTTGGTAATGGTGTTAACCGCCATAACGTTGGCCATTTCAAGTGGTGTTTTTCCAACATCCAGAATAAAGCCCTCAAATTTTACAGATTGTGAAAAAGAAACTGAAGAAATAAATAATAATAGTAGGAGGGATTTTTTCATTACCTTTTAATTGATTTTTTAAATTTTAATTTGTGAATTAACGCCCCATTCTAATTTGCATGGTCCCATTTCCGCCTCTACCTTGATTCATTTGTCTAAACTCCTCCATTTTTTTAACAACGGTATCATCGTATTCTTTTTGAGAAATTTCTTTTCCGTTGGTTGGTGATTTTATTTCTACTTTTTCTTTAGAATTTAGGACAACTTTAGAACACAAAACAACCGTTTTACCATCGCTAACTTCTAATATTAATCCAGGTAATCCCCAGTAATTTTCCGGCCCTTGACTGATTGGGATTTCAGGAGTATACCATGCGGTGATGGTCACTTCTTTTGGTAATTCAAAGTCGTCCATAAAGTTGGTTTTCTTCGCCTCTCCTTCAGGTTTTTTAGTTTCATCTTTAGATTCTTCCGCTTTCTTTTCCTCTTTTTTAGGTCTGAAATTTCTAAAATCAGCTTGGCTAACTGGTCGAACAGTAGTCGCTTTAAAACAAGTGTAACCTCCAATTAATTTGGTTTCGCCTTCCAATTTCCATGCATAATTGGGTAATGAATCTTTTACTAAAAATTCTTTTCCCATAAACTCTTTATCCACAGCATAGGTTTTATCCTTTATGTTCTTAAAATTGGTTCCGCCACCACCCGTCATCGAGCTCGCCCATCTCATTCCACCGCCTTGACCGCCTTGACCTGGAGCATCTAATTTTTCTTCTTCTTTATAAATGGAGGTTGTTTTTGAGAAATTCAAAATAAACGTTTTTTCAAACATTTTTTTCATTCTCTCCTCAATCATTTTTTGCATGTCGGGAGTCATTTCTTTGTTTCCTTCCATTCTAGTTTTGAAATCAGAAGTACTTGTTTTTGACTCATATACGGCCATTCCTTGAAAATCTTGCGCGTGAACTTGTGTAAATGCTATTGTACTAAACACAAGTGATAATATTGTTTTTCTTAACATAACTTGGATTTTTTATATTGTTAATTTAAATTCAGAAACTTAATAATTATAAAAATTAGTAATTTTTAAGATGCAAATATGACAATTTAGAATAATAAATATTACAAATTATATGTTAAAATAAAATACCTAAAAACTAAAACCGTAATTTAGCGTTCAATGAAAACATATATTCAAATAATTAGTCTGTTTATGTTGGTGATTTTCCCGTGTAAAGGGCAAAACACTTCGGCTATTTTATTGTCAACTGAACCCATATTAGCAAATCGTTTTTTAGCTGTTGATGTTTTATCCAATTACTATTATGAAGAAAATGGGGTCTTATATAAGAGTAATCAAAATCACATTTGGCAATACAAAAACCTTGCTTTAGGAAAAATACTAAAGATTGATACCCAAAACCCGTTAAAAATTGCTGTTTTTTTTGAAAGATTTAATGCTGTGGTTTTATTAGACAATCAGTTAAATGAAATTAAAAGAATAGCCTTCTCAGATAGTAATAAAATTTCCATAATATCTAGTGCTATTGGTATTGCTGCCCAAAATAAACTATGGTTTTACGATACTATTTCTCAAAAAATAGGGCTTTACAATTATATAAATGACGATTTTAAATGGATTTCTACCTCTTTTCCTGGAAACTTCAAACATTACGAATCTGATTTTAATTATTTTCAATGGATTGACGCCGAGTTAAACTGGTACACTTGTAATTTATTTGGAGAAATAAAATTGATTCGACAAGTTCCCGATTTTAATACTATCCAAATAATTAATTCCAATTTGATACTCTTTTCTAAAGGAGAACACTTGTATTTTCTAGATTTTAAATCAAATAAAACCCAAGAAGTGCAAAATGTTGATAAAAGCTTTGAATATTTTATTTACAAAGACCAAATTTTATCTATTTTTACCAATCATCAAATTAAGAATTATAAAATAATAATACCATAATGCACATAGCTATAGCAGGAAATATAGGAGCGGGAAAAACATCATTAACTCGCTTGTTAGCAAAGCATTTCAAGTGGGATCCTCATTTTGAAGACGTAGTTGACAACCCTTACCTAGATGATTTTTACCATCAAATGGAACGCTGGTCGTTCAATTTACAAATCTATTTTTTAAATAGTCGATTCAGACAAGTGCTTCAAATTCGCAAAAGCGGTAAAAAAATTATTCAAGATAGAACCATCTATGAAGATGCTCATATTTTTGCTCCCAACCTTCACGCTATGGGGTTGATGACCAACAGAGATTTTCAAAATTACAGCTCTCTTTTTGATCTAATGGAAGGGCTAGTTGCTCCACCAGATGTGCTTATTTATTTAAGAAGTTCTATTCCTAATTTAGTTTCACAAATTCACAAGCGCGGTCGCGAATATGAGAACTCAATTTCTATTGAATATTTAAATCGTTTAAACGAAAGATACGAAGCTTGGGTTTCTTCCTATACTAAAGGGAAGTTGGTAATTATTGACGTTGATACTATCGATTTTGTGAATAATCCTGAAGATTTAGGGATGATAATTAATAAAATAGACGCGGAATTAAATGGGTTATTTTAGTCTAATAATTATTTCTAAACCAAACTTTCATCCATTCTCTTTTTAATATCAAAAAACAAACTTGCTCGGATAAAATAACTAAATCAGAGCCGTCTA
>JARXAC010000033.1:0-7938 GCA_029866065.1 Flavobacterium sp. | reverse complement strand
AGAAAAGATATTCGCACTTTATTACATGCCTTGGAAATAAAACCAACGGCTATGATTGACATTTCGGATGGATTGTCATCGGAAATTATGCACATTTGCAAACAATCAAAAGTGGGTTGTAATTTATATGAAGACAAATTGCCGCTCGATCCCCAATTGATCAATGTGTGTGAAGAATTTAATATTGATGCTACAACAGTAGCTATTAATGGTGGCGAAGATTACGAATTACTGTTTACAATTGTCATGGAAGATTTCGAAAAAATCAAAGGAAACCCAAATTTCACCATAATTGGTCACATGACTTCAGAAAGTGAAGGTATTCATTTAGTTACCCGTGCGAATACTAAAATTCCATTGAAAGCGCGTGGTTGGGATGCTTTAGCAGAAGAATAAAAAATAAAAATACCTACTAATCCTGACTTAACCTGTCAGGATTTTTTTTGAAATTAAATTAATGTTAAATCTCTTTTATATTTTTCAGTATCCAAAACTATATCGTAATATTGCGATATGGGAATAACGAAAAAAATAGGTTTCTCTGAAGAAACGATTGAAATGTCAGAAATCCTGAAAGCATTTGGGCATCCTGCACGTTTGGAAATCGTAAAATTTTTAATCAATTCTCCCACTTGTATTTGTGGGGACATTGTAGAATTCTTACCCTTATCGCAGTCTACCGTCTCTAAACATTTATCGGAATTAAAAAAAGCAGGAATTATTAAAGGAACTATTTCAGGTAATTCCATTTGTTATTGCTTGAATGACAGTACGCTTAAAAAGCTTCAAAGTTTTATCACTATTTTACAAACCAACAGCAGTTCTAATGAATGTTGTTAAAAATTAAACGTCATGAATTGGAACGAATTTAAAACACAATTAGCTGAAAACCCCGGACTTCATTTGCAATTTGAATTTTCTAAAAATCAAAGAGTAAGTCCTTCTTTTCATATTACTGAAATAAAACAGGCTAACATCACTGCAGTAGATTGTGGTGGAAAAATGAACGCATGGACAGAAGTAATCGTCCAACTTTGGGAACCAAATGCTTCTGAAATAGAACGTTCTATGCAAGTTTCAAAAGCCATGACAATTATTGAATTAGTTGAAAACACCCTCCCATTAAACCCAAACAGTTTCGTGAAAGTTGAATTTGGAAATGCTCTTTTTGAAACCCGTCAAATGCTTCCACAAAATTTTGAAATAATAAACGACGAAATAATCGTAAAACTAGTTTCCGATAAAACCCAATGCAAAGCTATTGGAAGAGGCGAATCGTGTGGAACACCTAAACCAAAAATAAAAATCACCGACATTCAAAACAATTCTTGTTCGCCAGAATCGGGGTGTTGTTAAAGCAAAATATATGAAAGAAGTAATTATAAAATATAAGAAACCGATAATTATTACCATTGGTCTAACGGCATTAAATCTCTATTTTGGGTTTGACGCTCGATTTACAATTATTAATTTATTATGGTTATTGGTATGAAAAAAATCTTAGTTTTATGCACAGGAAATTCCTGTAGAAGTCAGATGGCGCATGGCTATTTGCAACATTTTGGTCAGGATAAAGTAGCAATTTACAGCGCAGGTGTTGAAATTCATGGGCTCAATCCATTTGCTGTTGGGATTATGTCGGAAGATGGAATTGACATTTCCAAAAACACTTCCAATCATGTTGATGAATATTCCAAAATCACTTTTGATTACGTAATCACCGTTTGCGACAATGCCAAAGAATCTTGTCCGTTTTTTCCAACGCAAACCAAGACCATTCACCATAGCTTTGAAGATCCTTCAAAAGCATCAGGAACTGCCAAAGAACTCATTGCTGAATTCCGAAAAGTGCGTAATCAAATAAAAGAATACTCAAAATCCTTTATTGAAAATTTAGAATCAATTTAACATTTTGTATCGTAAAAGGCATTAGATTTGTAAAAATTAAAATTCCTTTTAGATGAAAAATATCCTAGTTATTGTAGTATTATTTGTTTCAGCTTTTGGATTTGGTCAAGACAAAGACAAAGCTTCTGTTTTTAGCAGAAAACATGAACTTAAGGTTGGTGCGATTCATCTTCTTGGTGGTCCAATATTAGAAGGAACCTACGAATACATTTACTCCAAAGATTTTACTTACGGTACCTCGGTATTGATTAGTATGGATAGTAAAAATAATTATGATGAGGAATTTTCGGTTACTCCATTTGCTAGATTTTATTTTCAAGAAACAAAGGAATATGGCGCTCAAGGATTTTTTGTTGAGGGATTTGCTAAATATTTGTCTGGTAAATACGGTCCAATATTTTCTTACAATGCCCCTAAATCATACTCAGCAGCAGCTTTAGGACTTGGACTTGGTAAAAAATGGTTTAATTCTAGCGGGTTTGTTTTTGAGGTACTGGTTGGCGTTGGAAGAACAATTGGCGGCGGCGATCAGCCAGACGCTATTTTTAGAGGCGATATTGGTTTAGGTTACCGATTTTAAACCTAATTTTATAAATAAAAAGGCGCTTCAATTTAAACGAAGCGCCTTTTTTATTACCGATTAAACAAATAACCGAATAAACTATTTTCTACATTTTCATCAACCAGTTTTTCATTGAAACTTCATTTTCAATAATTGCTTTTAAGTCGGCAATTTTCACGCGGTCTTGTTTCATAGTATCTCTATGGCGAATCGTTACTGTTTGGTCTTCCACGGTTTGATGGTCAACAGTAATACAGAATGGAGTTCCTAAAGCGTCTTGCCTTCTATATCGTCTACCCACGGCGTCTTTTTCGTCATAGGAAACGTTGAAATCCCACTTTAAATCATCAATAATTTGATGCGCAATTTCTGGCAATCCGTCTTTTTTTACCAATGGAAAAATAGCTGCTTTTGTAGGTGCTAAAACTGATGGTAATTGCAAAACCGTTCTCACTGATCCATCTTCTAATGTTTCTTCTTTCAACGAATTCGAGAAAACTGCCAAGAACATTCTGTCCAATCCTACCGAAGTTTCCACCACATATGGCGTATAATTTGCATTGGTTTCGGTGTCAAAATACTGTAATTTCTTCCCTGAAAATTTTTCGTGCGCTTTCAAATCGAAATCGGTGCGGGAGTGAATTCCTTCCAATTCTTTAAATCCAAAAGGGAAATTAAATTCTATATCTGCCGCAGCATTAGCATAATGAGCTAATTTTTCGTGATCGTGAAAACGGTAATTTGCTGTTCCTAAACCTAGGGAAAGGTGCCAATTTAAACGGGTTTCCTTCCAATGATTGTACCATTTCATTTCTTCGCCTGGCTTTACAAAAAATTGCATTTCCATTTGTTCAAATTCACGCATTCTAAAAATAAATTGTCTAGCAACGATTTCATTTCTAAACGCTTTACCCGTTTGTGCAATTCCAAAAGGAATTTTCATTCTACCAGATTTTTGAACATTTAAGAAGTTTACAAAAATTCCCTGAGCCGTTTCTGGTCGCAAATACAAGTCCATTGCGGTATCTGCTGAAGCGCCTAATTTGGTTCCAAACATTAAGTTAAACTGACGCACTTCGGTCCAATTTCTTGATCCCGATTCCGGACAAGCAATTTCTAATTCTTCAATTAAAGCTTTCACATCGTCAAGATCTTCCTTTTCTAATGATCTCGCCATTCGAGCTAAAACTTCATTTTTCTTAGACAAATATTCAATCACTCGGGCATTTGTGGCAACAAATTCCTCACGATTAAAAGCAGCTCCAAAACGAACACTTGCTTTTTCTATTTCTTTTTCGGCTTTTTGATTGAGTTTTTCTGCATAATCTTCAATCAAAACGTCGGCTCTATATCTTCTTTTCGAATCTTTGTTGTCAATTAATGGATCGTTAAAAGCATCTACGTGACCGGAAGCCTTCCAAGTTGTGGGATGCATCAAAATTGCGGCGTCAAGCCCCACAATGTTTTCGTTCATTTGTACCATTGATTTCCACCAGTATTCTCTGATGTTTTTCTTTAATTCAACCCCGTTCTGTGCATAATCATAAACTGCACTCAAACCATCATATATTTCGCTTGACGGAAAAATAAATCCGTATTCTTTTGCATGCGAAACTACATTTTTAAATAAATCTTCTTGTTTTGCCATAATGATGCAAAAATATAAAAAGTGAAATTAATAAATGCATATAAAATGTACTTTGAGCGTTCCTTTTTGCTATTTTTATAGATAAATCAAAAAATCAATGATAAATAACCTAATTAATTTATTTTTTCCGGAAGTTTGTTTGGGTTGTAAAGGGTTTTTATTATCAGAAGAAAACGTAATTTGTTCTTCGTGTAGACATGAAATTCCACTTACACAACATTTTCTAAATCAGGAAAATGAAGCGTTTTTGAAATTTTACGGAAAAATTCCTGTGGAACATGTTTCGGCATTATTTTATTTTCATAAAAAGGGAATTGTCCAAGAAATTATCCACGGATTGAAATACCACGGACATCAAGAAGTGGGAACTGTTTTTGGAAAATGGATTTCTGAAGAACTGATTTTACTGCCAATTTCAACTCATTTTGATGCTGTTATTCCTGTGCCACTTCATAAAAAAAGACTTCGTGAAAGAGGTTACAACCAAGTGACTAATTTTGGAATTGCAATCGCAAACAAATTGGAAATTCCGTTTAACGAATCGTTATTGCAAAGAAATGTATATTCTAAAACCCAGGTAAAAAAAGATTTATTAGGAAGAATATCAGTAATTGAGAACCTTTTTGATGTTACTTTTAGTGAAAGTGATCACAATAAACATTTTCTTTTAATTGATGATGTTTTGACCACGGGCGCCACTTTAGAAGCTTGCGGAAGAGCCATTTTGAAAATCCCGGGCGCAAAAATTAGTATCGTTTGTATGGCTATGTCGCATTCTTAACTTTAAATAATAATAATGCCATTGAAAACCTTGCAGTTGTTATTGATTATTTGTTAATTTGTTTTGATTTAAACTAAAAATACCAAAAATGTTTAGGATTTATTTATTGCTATTTTTTTTGGTTTCCCAACTTCAAGCGAAAACTACTATGATTATTCCACCGAATTTACAAAAAGGAGATACTATTGCTATTGTAGCGACAGCAAGAAAAAATATTACCGACAACCTAAAACCATCACTTAATTTGGCTAAAAGCTGGGGATTAAATGTGGTTATTGGAAAAACAATTGGCTTAGATAATCATCAATTGGCTGGAACTGATGAACAAAGGGCAGCCGATTTTCAAGCAATGATGGACAATCCAAATATTAAGGCAATATGGTGTGTAAGAGGTGGTTATGGAACCGCAAGAATGTTAGAGTTGATTGATTTTACAAAATTTAAAAAAAATCCAAAGTGGATAATTGGCTTTAGCGATGTTACGGTTATACACAGTCATTTAAATAAACAAGGTATCGCTACTATTCATGGAATTATGCCTTTTAATGTAGAAAAAGCATCTGCAGTAGTTGAAGAAACTCTAAGAAAAGCATTATTTGGCGAAAGCCTAAAATATACGGTCCCATTCCAAAAAGATAACAGATTGGGGGTTGCTGAAGGGGAATTAGTGGGTGGAAATTTATCTATTTTATATAGTTTAATGGGATCCGAATCGCAAATAGATTGCAAAGGTAAAATTCTTTTTCTTGAAGATTTAGACGAATATTTATACCATATCGATCGAATGATGCTGAGTTTAAAACGCTGCGGTTGCTTCAACGATTTGAAAGGTTTAGTCGTGGGTAGTTTTATAAAAATGCACGACAATGAGATTCCGTGGGGTCAAAATGTCCATGAAATTATATTGGATATAACCAAAAAATATCCTTTTCCTATTGTTTTTGATTTCCCAGCTGGACACATTCATGACAATAACACCCTTATTTTTGGAAAAAAAGTGATTTTAGAAATTAACGATAAAGAAACGATCTTGAAGTATTAAAACTAAACTACAATTTAATGGCCGAACACAACGATTTAGGAAAATTAGGAGAAGAATTGGCGGTTGAATTTTTAGAAAAAAATGGCTATTCGATTTTAGAAACCAATTGGACTTTTCAAAAAGCAGAAGTTGATATTATTGCAAAAAAAGAAAATATCCTAGCCGTTTAGAGGTAAAAACACGCTCCAGTATTGATTTTGGTCTTCCTCAGGATTTTGTGAAACCTAAAAAAATCCAACTTCTAGTGAAAGCAATCAACGAATATGTTATATCAAATGACCTTGACGTAGAAGTGAGATTTGATATTATTGCACTTCATAAAGAAGGTAAAGGTTTTAAAATGGAGCATTTAGAAGACGCTTTTTATTATTTTTAATGTTATATTTATAACAATTTGTTTTTTATTGATACCTTTGCATTGTGTTTAAACATGATGAAAAAATGAAAACTGTATCTTCAATCGTAGAAAATTACATCAAAACAAAGCCTTTTTTACTAAGTGCCTTATCCCAAAACATTATCAATTTGACCTCATTATCACGAAATATGATGATTGAATTGGAATCGGAATTTGGGAAAGACGTTAAACAAGGTGCGATTGTAATGGCACTGAAACGGCTTTCGGTAGATCTAGATTTTAGATTGAATCACAAGATTTCAAAAGTGATGAAAAACTTGGGTGAAATCACGGTTCGCTCGTCACTAATTGATTACACGTTTGCTGTTTCTAGCACCATACTGACCAAACAAGCCGATTTAATTTCGGAGATTAACAGCAATCCTGATATTTTTTATACCTCATCAAAAGGCGTTAGCGAAACCAATATCATCGTTAGTCAAAGTGTGGAAAATTTGGTAGAAAAGCATTTTGCTGCTGAAAAACAAATCCAAAAGTTAGAAAATTTAGCTTCCATAACGGTAAAATTACCGAAGGAAAATACTGTAATTCCAGGAATTTATTACTTTATTTTTCAGCGTTTGGCTTGGGAAGGAATTATTATAAATGAAGTTATTTCGACTTCCAATGAATTCACCATTTTAGTTAGCGATGACGAAGTGGATGTTGCTTTTAAGGTAATTAAGGATTTGAAAATGTTATAAATTCTTACTTACTTTCTGAGCACGGATTGTAAATCCGCGCAATCTGGTATAATTGTCATTGCAAGCAATATACATTGTAGCGTGGTAATCTACTTTTTTTAACCGCAAAGAACACGAAGTCTTATGAAAGTTCTCAAAGTTATTTTTGTGCCAAACACACCATCAACAATCAACTTTTTTACCATATAAGGCAAATAAGTTCATTTAAATATCCCTTAACACATTCCCATTCTGGCTCCCTTTCCTTTGGAAAGGGCTGGGATAGGATTTTTCACCACAGATTTAACGGATTAAACTGATTTCAAGAGATTTTCCAAATAGCCGAATAACCGCATTAACGATAAAAAAAATTAACATTTAAAATAATCGATTAACCAAAATAAAATTTATTTTTACAAAATACAATTTCATTGTAGTAACAATACCTAAGATTCCTAAGTTATTGTTCATTCCGGCAAACAAATCGCTTTGCCAAATAGTACTTCCCTCAAAAAACATACGCAGGATTTGCGATGAAAAAAAAATTTTTTTTGTTGCAAATCAAGATTAGATAAACAATAAACCACGGTTTGAATTATTCCTATCGTGAAATTTGATAAATAATGCGAAACAAACCTTCGCCAATCTACCCAAATTTGGGGTGATAAGCGAAAGTTTGTTTCGCCTATAAACTAGTTATATGCCATTTTAGAAAACAACCGAGAAACAATAAATTTCAACAAAATGAGAGTAATGAAAGTAATAGGAATACTAATCTTTATATTGACAGTAATATTTGCTGGACTTTATTTTTTTATTAAATACAAAGCAACAAACATAGAAGACAAAAAGAATTTAGAAGCATCAATAGACAATCAAGCTAATAAATATGTTGCTGACGGCCACGCTTATGGATT
>JARXAC010000027.1:0-11920 GCA_029866065.1 Flavobacterium sp. | reverse complement strand
CAATGAAAGTGATAATTTATCTTAAACTATATCAAGTGCATTCTCAACCACGGTATAAATTTTTTGAAGCTGGTCGTTCTCTATAATATAAGGCGGTAAAATATATACTATATTTCCAATAGGGCGTAATACTATTCCATTTTCAATGAAAAAATCATAGAGTTTGTTTCGCAAAGTTCCGTAATAACTCGCATGTGATTCGGTTTTTATTTCTAATGCAAAAATAACTCCTAAAACTCTCGTTGTAGCAACTTTAGGATGGTTTTGGATGTGTTTTTCAAAGGCCAAATGACTTTGATTCACCCTAATAATATTGGCTTGCATTTCATCCGTTTCTAAGAGTGCTAAACTAGCCAAAGCCGCTGCGCAACCCGTTGGATTTGCAGTAAATGTATGTCCATGAAATAACGCTTTATTGATATCATCACTATAAAAAGCATCGAATAATTCTTGGGTGAATGTGGTAATTGCCATTGGAATCGTCCCGCCCGTCAACGCTTTCGACAAACACATCATATCGGGTTGGGCAACTAAATAATCGCAAGCAAACGTTTTTCCAGTTTTACCAAAGCCAGTCATAACTTCGTCGGCAATAGTTAAAATTTCATTTTCTTTGCAAATTCCGATTAATTTATCAAGTTCTTTCGGTTCATAAATCACCATTCCAGCTGCGCCTAAAACCAAAGGTTCAAAAATAAATGCAGCACAATTATTGTTTTTTATGGCTTGAGCCAAAGCTTGAAAACTGCTTTCTTCCTCACCTTTTACGGGAACAGGAATCCGAACTACATCAATAAACATTCCTTCAAAAGCTTGGGTGTAAAACGAAATTCCACTTGCGGCCATTGCGGCAAAAGTATCACCGTGAAAGGCATTTTCGAAAGCAATTAGGGTAGTTTTCTTTTCTCCTTTATTGAAAAAATATTGCAAAGCGACTTTTATTGCCACTTCAACTGCGGTTGATCCATTATCGGAAAAGAAAATTTTATTTTGATTTTTCGGTAAGATTTTCATTAGCTTTTCAGATAAAACAACTGCTGGTTCATGAGTAAATCCTCCAAATAAAACGTGTTCTAATGTGGTTAATTGCTTGTAGATTGCGTCGGCAATAAACGTGTTGGAATGCCCAAACGGATTAACCCACCAGGAAGCGATTGCGTCAATATATTCTTTATTGGAATCATCCCAAAGCAAAGCTCCTTCGCCTTTTACAATTGCAATTGGCGGTTTGGATGTTTTATGTTGTGTGTAAGGATGCCAAATATATTGACGGTCTCTTTCGGTTAGCCCCCTAACCCCCACATGGGGAATTGAATTACTCATAATTATATTTTCACTAAGTTATCTCGAAATAATTCAGCATATTCTGAAATTACATTTTTATCAAAATAAGGTTCATCGTTAATTCTTCCAATGAATTTTAGTTTCGAATGATTCAAAATTAAAGATTCGGTTGGCTTGTTTTCATTGCCATTAAAAATAATTCCAGCAATATTTATTTTTCTATTTTTCAACGCTTCAATAGTCAATAAAGTATGGTTGATACTTCCTAAATAATGTCTGGAAACAATTATAATTTTGTAGTCAGGCTGAACCAAGTCGATGACAAAATCAGTTTTATTTAAGGGTACAAATAGTCCGCCAGCACCTTCAATAACAAGGTGATTATTTGTTTTTGGTTCAGTTATATTTTTTAAATCAATAGTAATTCCGTCCAATTCAGCAGCTAAATGTGGACTTGCGGGAGTATTTAATTGATAGGCATTTGGGAAAATTTTTGACTTTTGACTTTTGATATTTGACTTAATAAAATGACTATCAGAATGGTCTAAATCCCCCGCTTGAATGGGTTTCCAATAATCGGCCTCAAGCGCTTCAGTTATTATTGCTGAGGCGATTGTTTTTCCTACGTCGGTTGATATTCCTGTAATAAATAGTTTTTTCTTATTAGCCACGGATAAAACGGATTAAACAGATTTTCACTGATTTTTTAAATTTATTTTTCTGTCATTTGTATAAATAAACCTTTTAAATTCTGGTTGTTCACCAAAATTTAACAGAAGTCCAACTTCAATTGGAGTACCTTTTAAATAGTTAATTATTTGCGCAACATGGGCATTCATAAGTAATTCTGTTGCTTTCAATTCAACAATAACCTTGTCTTCAACTAGTAAATCTGAATAATACTCACCTACAAGTTGCTTTTTGTAATAAACTTTAATTTGTTTTTGAGCTTCCACTTTATATCCTAATGATTTCAATTCGAAATACATAGCATTTTGATATACTTTTTCAAGAAATCCGTACCCTAGGTCATTATATACTTCATAATAAACTTTCAAAATTTTATCTGTGATTGATTTGTGTAATAGAGTTCCCATATTTTATCTGCGTATATCTGTAAAATCTGTTTAATCAGTGGCTAAAAAAACAAAGATACTCAACAATTGCAACACTTCCGAGATTTCTTCTTTCGAATTGTAACTGTGCAAACAAAACCGAAGGCGTTCTTGACCTTCATGAACTGTTGGTGAAAGTATCGCTTTGACATCGAAACCTTTTTCTTGGAGCTGATGGGCAATTGATTTTACCTTTTGATTTCCAGGAATAATGGCACTTTGAATTGCCGATTTACTTCTCACAAAAAGAGGATTTAATCCTAAAATATTTTTTTCTTGATTGAAATAAATGACGTTTTCCCGCAGTTTTTCAAGGGCTTCTTTCTCGGTTTCTAAATGTTGATACCCCACTAAAATGGTTGCCACCGAATGTGGCGAAAGTCCCGTTGTGTATATAAAACTTCTTGCAAAATTGGTTAAATAATCAACTAATTTTTGACTACCTAAAATAGCCGCACCATGACAACCCAACCCTTTTCCGAAAGTTACTATTCTTGCAAAAATAGCATCTTGTAAACCTAACATTTGGACTAATCCTTCTCCACAATCGCCAAAAACTCCTAAAGCATGGGCTTCATCTACTATTAAAAAGCAATTGTATTTATTACAAATACTCACTAATTCTTCAAGATTTGGAGTGTCGCCATCCATAGAAAAAACACTTTCGGTAACGATGTAAATGCTTTCTAGGTCTTGGGCTTTAGGTCTTAGTTTTTGGATTAATCGCTCTAAATCCTCAAAATCATTATGTTGAAATTTGTAGGATTTAGCATTTGAAAGTTGAATTCCGTCTCGAATGGAAGCATGTGATAATTCGTCAAATAAAATAATATCATTGCGCTGAGGAACCGATCCAAAAAACCCCACATTTGCATCGTAACCAGAGCTAAAGATTAAAGCACTTTCTACTTGATGTAATTTTGCAATGTAATTTTCCACTTCTTTATAAACAGAATGATTTCCTGACAATAAACGGGATCCAGTTGCTCCATTTTGGAGAATAGAATTGTCAATTAAATAGGAATGAGTTTCATTAAAAATAGCTTCGGATTTAGAAAACCCTAAATAATCATTAGAAGCAAAATCGATTAAATGGTTTGGCAATGCCAATTTTCGCAAAGAATTATTGTCCTGGCGTTGCTCTAATTTTGAAATCAGTGATTTTGGAACCCTTTTCATAACGATACAAAAGTAAGCAACTTTATTCTGTTCTTATTTATAAAAAAATCATTGCCTTTGATTTAAACATTGCTTGAAACTCTTTTTTTCTTTTTTTTGTTAGTGGAGTTGTAGAACCAAGAAAGCGATAGTAAAAGTACCCCAATTACAATAAAAGCTAAACTCTTTGCACTATCTGAAATCATGGTAAAATCCAAGTAAATTATTTTGAATATAGTAATACCAAAAACAACCAAGCTGGTAATTTGTGTTATTTTATTTTTAATATTAAAGCCAAAAATTATCATTAATGAAGAGCATATTAATGTTATGATTGAATAAGGTAAATAAACATTTGAAGTAATGATTATTTGATATTTTTCAAAGGTTAGTTTATCAAAACTAAATTCTGACATCAATATAGAAAGGTAATCATATTCAAAGCAACAAATTAATGTAATAAAAAAGCACAACAACATTAAAAGAAATTTAAAAAATTCCTTAAAGGCGCTATAATTATATGAGTTGATTTTTAAAGAGGTTATATATATTAGACTAAATGCTAATAGTAATTCTAAATAATGGAGGACTATTTCGACCATTAATAGATTATTAGAAGCTATATAATTAAATTTTTCAAATGAAAATAGAAAATAGATCTGGGAGAGGTATAAAATGGAGTATATTAATAATGAAAAACTAAACCATTGTCTTAATTTATTTGAAAAGGAGTGCCACTTTTTAAAAATAAAAAACAAGAAAAAGCTAAAAATTAAAAGGGCAACTCTATTTGAGAAAGTGTCAACATAAAAATTTGAAAACAATATTGAAAAAACCGACCATTCTATAGCTAATAATATCATTAAAGCTAAAAATCCATTCAAATAAGTCACATATTTTTTTCTATTAAACCAATTTTTTTCTTCATCTGCTTCTGTTGACTTCTTAATCAATATTTTTAAGAAAAAAGTTACTATTAAAACGATTGCAATATTAATAAAAGTAGTTTGATTCAATTCGTAAAACCCTTTATCTGGGGAATATAAAATAGAAAGATAGGTGTTTGCAACAATATAAATTATATTACTTACCATCAGAAATGTTAATCCATTTACAATTGGCATTAGACTTTTAATTTTATAATTACGGGCGTATAAAAATAGAAATAAACAAAAAGCACCTAAAAAGAGACTTATAAAATAATCATTTAAAACAAGGGGCATAAAACTTGAGACTAATATAATTGATATGAATTCGTAATGTTTTAAATCCCTCTTTTTAGGATGCAATTTGGAACTAAAAAAAACAGACAATAAATGGATTAATAATACTAAAAAAACGACACTATAAATACTATTTAGCAGGTTAAATCTAGAAAATACGTAACTAGTAAGTGTGATAAAAAGAACAGTATTGAGTAAATTTAGTAAGGTATATATTTTTTTCTTTTCTTCTAAATAATACATAAAAGTAATTAAATAAAAGAGGATGTAAAACACAATGCTGATTGAAATATATAGATATAAATTAGATTGGGAATTATTTAAAACAATTTTTTTGATGACAAATAAAATTAAAAATAAATAGGAAAAACAACCATTTAGTATGTTGCTTAAATTATTTTTATTTCCTTGAGTTATAAAATATAAAGCAATTGAAAAAATTGAAATTGGAATAAAAACATACAGGTATCTATTCTCGTTATTAGATTGAAATAATATCTCAAGCATAAAAGCATGAAAAAAGATAATTATTGCAATAAGCAATGATTTGTTTTTATTAACAAGATAACTTTTAAAAAATAAACTTAAAGACAATAACAATAATGAACCTGCAATGAAGTAATTATAGTAATAAAAAAATCCACAATAATAGATCCAATAAAAGCACATTATGGTATTATAAATTGCCATAAAAATTAGTATTGGCAATAGATACTTATTGGCAGATAAATTGTATTTTTTTGAATAATGTTGGACAGTTAATATTCCAAAAACCCCGGGTAGATATCCTATTAATAAAGAAATTATAATTTCTAAAGGAAACTCCCCAGTGTTTTTATAAATAATTTGGGAATCATTTGAAGAGGTGAAAAATTCAATTATTTTTTTTAAAAAATCGTTGCCTTGAGAATCAACAAAAAAGTAAAAAGAAAATCCAATAAATAATAATCCAATTGCCTTTGAAAGTATTGATATGTAACGGTCAAATCCTGGCTTTCTATTTTCTTTAACTTTGAGTTTAATTTTTTTTCTGTGCTCTTCCATTTGTAATATATTTTCTATTAAAGAAATTCTGTATCTACAAAGTTAACTTTTTTTGATATATTTAAAATCAATAATTTGAAAAATACAAAAAAATATTGTTTTTTAGTATTTTATTGTTGTTTATCAATAATTTATTTATATTTGCAGCAACTTATAAATCAAAAAAGATGAGAAAATTAGTTTTTTTAAAAACCATAGTCGATTACGTTTGGATTATGTCAATATTTGCGTTTCCTTTATTAATGGTGTTTATTGGGTTTGCTTTGTTTTCAAATGAACCAATTGATATTCCAATAAACATTTCTGGAATAAAAATAAACGCAGACACTTCACTTGGTAAAATAGGATTGGTGTTGAGCATGGTAAATTTTGGAATTGTACTTTTTGCACTTTATAATTTTAAATCACTTTTGAATAATTTCAGAAAAAAAATAATTTTTGAGGAGAACACCTACCAATTATTAAATAAAATTGGAAATTTGGTTATGCTTTCGGCAAGTATATATTTAATTTCTGACTTATTAGGTGCTTTTTCAAAAAGTAAAATTGGAATTAATTTAGGTTTCGGACCCTTTTTATATTTAATGTCGCTAGGGTTGTTTTTCAAAGTATTATCGGAAGTTTTTAGAATTGGGAAACGAATAAAAGAAGATAACGAACTAACAATATAACTATGGCAATTATTATAAATGTAGATGTGATGCTTGCCAAACGAAAAATGCGTTCCAATGAATTAGCTGATGCTATAGGGATTACAACTGCAAATTTGTCCATTTTAAAAACAGGAAAAGCCCGTGCAATTCGGTTTTCAACCTTAGAAATGATTTGTAAAGTATTAGAATGTCAGCCTGGAGATATTATGGAATATGTAAGCGATAAGTAAATCGTTTTATTTTTTTAAATGGTCCAACATGTCTTTTGTCATGCTTGAAATGTCAAATTGATGAGACCAATTCCAGTCTTCCCTCGCAATACTATCATCAATACTTGCCGGCCAACTGTCTGCAATTTTTTGACGAAAATCAGGATGATAGGTAATCGTAAATTCTGGGATGTATTTCTTAATTTCTTCCGCAATTTCAGTTGGAGTAAAACTCATTGCTGTTAAATTATAGGAGGAACGGATCTTAATTTGTTCTTTTGGGCTTTGCATAATTTGGATGGTAGCCGCAATAGCATCGTCCATATACATCATTGGCATTTTGGTTTCTGATGATAAAAAACAGTCGTATTTTTTCTTAGAAATTGCTTTGTGAAAAATATCCACTGCATAGTCAGTAGTTCCACCACCTGGATGCGACGACCAGCTAATTAGGCCAGGATATCGGATACTTCTCACGTCAACACCGTAGGTATTATGGTAATATTCGCACCATCTTTCGCCGGATTGCTTGCTAATACCGTACACTGTACTCGGTTCCATTATAGTAAATTGAGGCGTATTTTCCCTTGGGGTAGTAGGGCCAAAAACAGCGATACTTGAAGGCCAAAATATTTTTTTAATTTTTCCAGCTTTCGCCAAATTCAAGACGTGAAAAAGAGAATTCATGTTTAAATCCCACGCAAAAGCAGGATTTTTTTCAGCTGTTGCCGATAATAATGCGGCCATCAAATAAACTTCTTCAATTTCGTGAATCTCAACAAGATGTTGAATTTGATTAAAATCCAAGGCATTGATAACTTCAAAAGGGCCTGAATTTACTACATCGATATTTAATTTTCTAATATCAGAAGCAATTACGTTTTCTACTCCATAAATTCCTCGTAACTTCTGAGTAAGTTCCGTTCCGATTTGTCCGCAAGCCCCTATAATTAGAATTTTTGTAGCCATTTGATATATTTAGACTACAAATATAACAATTTCGGATTTTTAAAATCATTTTTATGAGAATTATTCAAAATTCGTATTTCTTGAATTACCTTTGTAACTTTGTATCAAATAATCATAAAGATGAAACTTCAAATTACGGTTCTTTTAATGGCATTTTTACTTTTATTTTCTTGTCAAGACAACAAGGAACTACGTTTAATTGAAAACGTTAAAGACGCCAAAAAGAAAGAAACAATTTTTAATAACATAAATAAAGGCTGGAATTTTAATGCCAATCCGATAAATCCTGCAGCTCAAGGATTAGTTACTATGTGGCCGGAATGGCGTGGGTTTTTATTAGAATTGAATAGCAAACCTAAAAGTACTATTGGAGCATTCCAGAAAAAAGCCAAAGAGCTTTCTAAAAAAGTCGCAGAATTGAATAACAATATTCCAGTTGCATACAATAAACCTGAAGTAAAAAGCCGAATCGCAGTCTTAATTTCTAAAATAAATTCACTAAATCTATACATTAATTTAGATGAAATCCCAGATGATAAAGTAGTAGGTTTAGTAATAGAAATCAACGGCCAACTACTATCACTTCAAAATCAATTGGATGAAATTGTTAGAAAAAGTACCATTCCATTAGAAGAAGGAGAATCCGATATGATCCAAATGTTAGATACTTCAAGAGCTATTCCAACCCGATAAAATTATATTTTAGTTGAGCAAATCAGTAGTAGTAGGAAAATATGACAAAGCCGCCAAGGTCAGTCAAATTGCAGAAATTTTACAACAATCAGAAAATAAAATTCACCTTAAGGGGTTAATTGGGTCTTCGTTATCGTTTGTTGCCAACTCACTTTTTCAAAAAAGCGAACTTCCATTTTTAATGATTTTTGAAGATAAAGAGGCCGCTGCCTATTATCTTAATGACCTTGAACAATTAATTGGTGATAAAGAAGTGCTTTTTTATCCAGGTTCTTTTCGCATTCCCTACCAAATTGAAGATGTGGATAATGCCAATGTTTTGCTCCGTGCTGAAGTATTGAATCGCATCAATTCTCGAAAAAAACCGGCAATAATTGTCACTTATCCAGAATCATTATTTGAAAAAGTAGTGACCAAAAAAGAGTTGGAGAAGAACACTTTGAAAGTGGCTGTTGGGGATAAAATTTCAATCGATTTTATAAATGAAGTACTTTTTGAATATGAATTTAAGAGAGTTGATTTCATTACCGAGCCAGGAGAATTTTCTGTTCGTGGTGGAATTATTGATGTCTTTTCGTTTTCTAATGACAATCCGTATCGAATAGAATTTTTTGGAAATGAGGTGGATTCCATTCGTAGTTTTGATGTAGAAACCCAACTTTCAATTGAAAAAAAGAATAAAATTACTATCATTCCAAATGTAGAAAATAAGTTTTTTCAGGAAGACAGAGAGAGTTTTCTCGATTACATTGCTCCAAATACAACACTTTTTATTCAAAATACGGAAGGACTCATTTCAAAGCTAGACACCTTATTTGCAAAAGCAGAAGAAGCCTTCAACAAATTAACGGGTGAAATAAAACACCTTGTTCCCGAACAATTATTTTTGAATCAAAAATCATTTTTAAAAAAAGCACTCGATTTTAATATAGTTGAATTGGGTTCAAAAGCCATTTTTAATACCAATAAAACTTTTGAATTTCATATTTTACCCCAGCCATCCTTTAATAAGCAGTTTGATTTATTGTTAAATAACTTAAATGACAATCATTTTAATGGTAAAAAAAATTATCTTTTTTGTTCCAATGATGCTCAGGCAAAACGCTTTTACGATATTTTTCAAACCCTGGATGAAGCCAATCATGAAAGCATCAGAAAACAATATGACACCATAAAATTGCCCTTATTTCAAGGATTTATAGATGAGGAACTTCAGATTGCTTGTTATACCGACCATCAAATTTTTGAGCGATATCATAAATTCAGCATCAAAAATGGCTATGCAAAAAAGCAAACCATTACGCTTCAGGAATTGACCAATTTATCCGTAGGCGATTATGTAACGCATATTGATCACGGAATTGGAAAGTTTGGAGGCTTACAAAAAATCCAAGTGGAAGGCAAAACCCAAGAAGCAATTAAGCTGGTTTATGCTGACAACGATATCGTTTATGTGAGCATTCATTCGCTATATAAAATCTCAAAATTCAACGGAAAAGACGGAACGCCACCAAAAATTTATAAATTAGGATCCAATGCTTGGAAGGTTTTAAAACAAAAAACCAAGGCGCGCGTGAAGCACATTGCGTTCAATTTAATTCAATTGTATGCCAAGCGAAGATTGGAAAAAGGATTCCAATTTAGCCCCGATAGTTATTTACAACTAGAGCTCGAAAGTTCATTTATTTATGAAGATACGCCCGACCAAAATAAAGCCACTCAGGAGGTCAAAGCTGATATGGAAAGCGATAGACCAATGGATCGATTGGTTTGTGGTGACGTTGGATTTGGAAAAACGGAGGTGGCTATTCGTGCGGCATTTAAAGCCGTAGACAACGGAAAACAAGTCGCGATTTTAGTACCCACAACCATTTTAGCCTACCAACATTTTCGAACATTTACCGAGAGGTTGAAAGACATGCCAGTTTCTATAGGGTATTTAAACCGATTTAGAACCGCAAAACAAAAAGCAGAAACCCTGAAAGATTTGGCTGAAGGAAGGCTTGACATTTTGATTGGAACGCACCAATTGGTAAACAAAAATGTAGTTTTTAAAGATTTAGGATTGTTAATTGTTGACGAAGAACAAAAGTTTGGAGTGAATGTAAAAGACAAGCTAAAAACCATTGCTGCCAATATTGACACGCTCACTTTAACCGCAACGCCAATACCGAGAACCCTACAATTTTCATTGATGGCTGCCAGAGATTTATCTGTAATTACGACGCCGCCGCCTAATCGTTATCCTATTGAAACCAACGTAATAGGATTTAGTGAAGAGTCAATTCGAGACGCGATATCCTATGAAATTCAAAGAAACGGACAGGTTTTCTTTGTCAATAATAGAATTGAAAACATCAAAGAAGTGGCCGGAATGATCCAGCGATTGGTGCCTAACGCAAGAGTTGGGATTGGTCATGGCCAAATGGACGGCAAGAAATTAGAAGAATTAATGTTGGCATTTATGAACGGGGAATTCGATGTTTTAGTAGCAACTACTATCATCGAAAGTGGTTTGGATGTGCCCAATGCCAATACGATTTTCATCAATAATGCCAATAATTTTGGCATTTCCGATTTGCATCAAATGCGAGGTCGAGTAGGGCGAAGCAACAAAAAAGCGTTTTGCTATTTTATTTGTCCGCCGTATTCTGCCATGACTGACGATGCTAGAAAAAGAATTCAAGCGTTGGAGCAGTATAGCGAATTGGGTGGCGGCTTGAATATTGCCATGAAAGATTTAGAAATTCGAGGTGCAGGAGATTTATTAGGCGGCGAACAAAGTGGATTCATTAATGAGATTGGTTTTGAAACCTATCAAAAAATCATGAATGAAGCCATTGACGAATTGAAGGAAAACGAGTTCAAAGAGCTGTATTCTGACGAAAATAAAGACCTTGAAAAAACCTATGTAAAAGACCTTCAATTGGATACCGATTTCGAATTGTTGTTCCCAGATGAATACATCAATAACATTACCGAACGCCTTAAATTGTACAATGAATTGAGTTTGATAAAAGACGAAATTACGTTGCAAGCCTATGAAAATAAGCTCGTGGATCGCTTCGGACCACTTCCAAAACAGGCGATTTCATTATTAAACAGCATAAAAATAAAATGGGTTGCCACCCAATTGGGAATTGAAAAATTGGTAATGAAACAAGGCAAAATGATTTGCTATTTTGTGTCCGATCAGCAATCGAGTTATTACCAATCGGGGCGATTCAGCCAAGTATTACACTTTGTACAAACGCAATCAAAATTGTGCGCCATGAAGGAGAAACAAACCCCAAACGGTTTGCGATTATTACTGACTTTTGAAAACGTAAAATCAATACGGAAAGCATTGGAATTGATGGAAATGATATAGAATTTATAATGTTTTGCCCATAACGTTCTGCCGCTTCACGCAGTTGCGAAGTGCGGAACTAATTATTTTCTGTTAAAGATAAAAAATTTTGCGGAACGCAAAAGTGAACTTCCCTAAAAACTCGCAATTGCTTGAAACGGCTGTTGTGCGTTCGGTTTTCTTTTTGTTCAGTTATTCATAAAAATTTGATTGTAAAAAATGC
>JARXAC010000047.1:0-38728 GCA_029866065.1 Flavobacterium sp. | reverse complement strand
AAGTCGAATTTTATATTTTATTCCACGTTTGTCATAAGCCGATGCGGCAGCAGTTTTTTCAATAATACCTCCATGTACGTATTTATTATTTTTAGAATTGGAGGCAGCGGAATAATCTAAATAGTAATCAATTATTGGGCGATGATTATTTAAATCATACAAGTAAATTCTATTTGGTTCCGCTGCGCCTGTCATTTTATCTTTATCGATATAAAAAGTAAGATTGGCTTCGTTAACTAGTACTTTTTTACCGTCAGCAGGGTGTCTAAGGTCTTCTAATTCATCCGGAATTTGATTGCTTCCAGCTACAAAATCTCCAGTTAAGTTGTCCCATCCCTTGACATCTCGATCTCCAAATAATTTAATAATTGACATTGATCCTTCGCCCCCTTTTGGAAATAAATTATAAGCTCCAGTAGTTGCATTTGAATTAGAAGCCAATCCAGAAGTATATCCAGATGAATATTCATTTTCTAATAAATTGACCGAATTTCCACCTAAACTAATTGCAATTTTCTTTTCTTTTCGGATAGCTCCACCTGTCGAATTGGTTCCATCAACTTTATATGTTATAATTATTTTTCCCTGTTTAAAATTTAACAATGACATACTTCCTTGATTTGGTGAGGTAGATGAGGCTTCTACTTTGAAATACAACCCACGGAAATAATCTTTAAATATGGAGTTGTTAAATAATTTTCCAGCAGCTCCAGCTCCAAATAATTTGGCTTGAAAAAAATTGTTTTGAAGTTTTAATCGCATTCCAGGAACTGATCTAGTATCTACAACTTGAGCACCAGCTACTGTTTTATAAGTTTTAATTTCTGCGGCACTGTAAATAAATTCATCATTTTGAGCTGAAATAGAGTCATTTAAACGAACTGGAGTTTTATAAGCATCAAAAACGGCAGTTTCTCCGGAATAATATCGTTGAACATCTAAAAAGTTAAGTGCAGCATCTAGGTCACGTAAAGTGTAATTATTTTCGTAAACGCTCAATTTGAACTTATTAAATACTTTTTTATCATTGGCAATACTAAATCCTTGAACTGAGTCCAACTCATAAGTACTATCACCTGTGGTAGCATCTTTAGAAATTAAATGACTAAAATAAGGCAAGGAAAGTTCTACTTTAGTAACTGTAGGATTGGCTCCAATAGTTTGATTTACAGTATCTAACAAAACCTGAGAGACCACACTTGCTTTAGTTTTTCCAAAAAACGGGTTGTTGTAATACCCTAAAGAATTTATAGGTTGATTACTCGTTTCAACTTGACCGGTAGCGGTATTAAAGGCTAAGACAGTTGTAGTATCTGTCTTTTTTAAATCAAAATGATCATCTCCAATAACGTCTGAGCCGATTTCATTAAAATCTTTGTCACAAGCAGTAAAAAAAGTAACAATACCAACTAAAATAAGTAATTTATAAAGGGATTTATTTTGCATAAACATTTTTAAAATAATAATATTAAACTAAATTCTTATAGAAGTTAGAATATACCTCCGCGAATTTATCTTTCGAGGTGAAAGGTAAAAAAGGTTTTCCCGAAGTTTCTATAAATTTTGTTAAACTTGGAGACAGGTTTTCCGATGCAATTATTACCCCATCAGAATGGTTGAGTGTTGCCAAGATAATATTTTCATAATCAGGAGTTTCCAAGTTTGCAATGGCCTCTTCTGGAACTCCATCAAATTTAATTTTATTGATCATTTCTAGATTTAAGTTACCTTCAAACGATTGACTGTAAACCGAAGTAATGATTTTTGTATCTGAAAACAAAGCTTCATCTTTATAATAATGCTTCAAATAGATAGGCAACATTGCGGCCATCCATCCATGAACATGAATAATATCTGGAACCCAATTTAGTTTTTTTACGGTTTCAACCACCCCTTTTGCAAAAAATATGGCGCGTTCATCGTTGTCAGAAAATAACGTCCCTTCTTCATCTGTAAAAGTAGCTTTACGTTTAAAATATTCATCGTTATCGATAAAATAAACCTGAATTCTCTCTTTTGGAATAGAAGCTACCTTAATAATTAAGGGCATATCTAAATCATTAACCACTAAATTCATTCCGGACAGTCGAATTACTTCGTGTAATTGATGTCTTCTCTCATTGATATTGCCATATCTAGGCATGAAAATTCTAATCTGTCCGCCTTGATCGTTTACCATTTTTGGCACATCATAAGACATTAGAGAAACCTCGTTTTCAGCTAAGTAGGGCACTACTTCAGATGATACATACAATATCCTCTTATCTTCCATATTAAAATTCAGTATTAATTTTGTAAATAAAAAACATGCAAATTTACAAAAATTTATGCAGTTAATAACTAAAATCTTAAGTTTGCACAATATTTCAATAAAACAGCATGCTCATTTTCGAGACACAACTAGCTTTAATAGAGCATTTAAAAGTAAATTTTGATTCAACCACCACAATTGGTTTCGTTCCTACAATGGGCGCTTTACACCAAGGTCATTTATCATTAATTGAAATTTCATTGCAAAATAATGACCTAACTATTGTGAGTATTTTTGTTAATCCTACTCAGTTTAATAATTCCGAAGATTTAGAAAAGTATCCTAGAAATATTGAAAGGGATATCGCTAAGCTTCAAACTTTAAGCGATAACGTTATCATCTATGCTCCTTCTGTTTATGATATTTATAAAGGAAATACGACTTCTAAATCATTCAATTTTGATGGTTTAGAAAATCAAATGGAAGGAAAATTTCGACCAGGACATTTCAATGGTGTTGGAACAATTGTTAAAAGGCTATTTGATATAGTAAACCCAACCAATGCTTATTTTGGGGAAAAAGATTTTCAGCAGTTACAAATCATTAAAAAATTAGTTGAAAAGGAGCATCTTCCAATTAATATTGTTGGTTGCGCAATTTATAGAGAAAAAAATGGACTTGCAATGAGCTCCAGAAATGAGAGGCTTTCGCCAAATGAAAGAAACGATGCGGCGATTATCTATCAAACATTATTGGAAGTCCAACATAAATTCTTGACCGAGCCTTTGTCAGAAATCGAACAATGGGTGAACCAAGTATTTGAAAACCAACACAATTTCAGATTAGATTATTTCGACATTGCCGATGAAACTACATTAATAACTTGTAAATCAAAAAATACAGACCAAAAATACCGCGCTTTTATAGCAGTTTTTGTTAACAATATTCGATTGATAGATACCATTTCATTAAATTAATTATCTTTGCCACATGCAAATCCAAGTTGTAAAATCTAAAATACACCGTGTAAAAGTTACGGGAGCCGATTTAAATTATATCGGAAGTATAACTATTGACGAAGCGTTAATGGAAGCCTCGAATCTAATTGAAGGTGAAAAAGTTTCAATTGTTAACATAAACAACGGTGAACGTCTAGAAACGTATGTGATTAAAGGCAACAGAAACTCGGGTGAAATAACACTGAACGGCCCTGCTGCCAGAAAAGTACAAAAAGGAGATATTATCATAATCATTTCATATGGAATTATTGATTTTGAAGAGGCTAAAACCTTTAAACCTGCTTTAGTTTTTCCAAATGAAAATGACAATTCTTTAACTTAGATTTTGAAAGCAAAAATTAGCAAATTGCTCTCAATAGTACTCCCACTTTTTTTGGGTATTTTTCTAATTTACTATTCCTACAATCAATTTTCTGAAAAGGATATCGAGGAGATTAAAAAGCACTTTAAAAATGCCAATTACTATTATCTAAATTTTTCCATATTTATTGCTTTTTTAGGCAGCGCATCTCGTGCCTACAGATGGAAATACGCCCTGGATCACATGGGTTATAAAACTTCATTTGCCAATAATTTTATGGCAGTTTCCATAGGTTATTTAATGAACATGACCGTTCCAAGATCTGGAGAAATATCAAGAGCTTTGGTATTGAAAAAATACAATAACGTTCCTTTCGATAAAGGTTTCGGGTCTATTATTGGAGAAAGAATTGTTGACACGATTATTTTGTTCGGACTCATCATAGTTGCTTTTTTTGTTCAATATGATGTTTTAAAAACTTTTGTTTTAGATAAAGTTCCAATACAAAACCTAATCCTATTATTAGTTATTGGTTTTGTATTTTTCATAGCTTTTATTTTAATTTATTTTTATTCTAAATTGAAATTTATTTTAAAATTAAAAGAGAAAATAGCTGGACTAAAAGAAGGGATATTGAGTATTTTACATATGAAAAAAAAATGGTCGTATCTAGGACACACTATTTTCATTTGGTTCTCCTACATTTATATGTTTTACATTGGATTGTTAGTGATTTCTGAAACGAGTGTCCTTACGTTAGGTGCTGTAATCACTTCATTTATAGTAGGAAGTGTCGCCATCGCTTTTACCAATAGCGGCTTTGGATCTTATCCGTTTTTAATGGCCAAAATCTTACTTTTTTATCATATTTCTGAAACTGCAGGAAGTGCATTTGGTTGGATAATTTGGACTTCCCAAATGCTGTTATTAGTATTTTTAGGAGCGCTTTCATTTTTACTACTTCCAATATTGAATAGAAGCAAATAAATTATTATATTGCTCTGCCTTTTAATGGATTAAAGTAATCAACAAACGCTATAAACAATGAAAAAAATAATTGCTTTTTATATTTTTATTTTTCCAATAATCACGTTTTCACAAATCTCCAAAGACACTATTTTCTCTCAAAAATTAAATGAAGATAGACAATTTACCATAGCATTACCTGAATCATATACCTCTAATAAAACCAAAAAATACCCAATAGTACTATTATTAGACGGCGATTATTTATTTGATCCTTTTCACGGAGCATTGAGTTATGGTGCTTATTGGGATGATATTCCAGAAGTTATTATTGTTGGAATTTCTCAAAATCAAAAAGACGAACGATTCACCGATTGCGGTGTTGACCAAGAAACAGGATTACCCGACGCAAAAGGCGAACTTTTCTATGAATTTATCGGGCAAGAATTAATACCATTTTTAGAAAAAAGTTATCGAATTGCTCCTTTTAAAATTATTGCAGGTCACGATGTTACCGCTGGTTTTTTGAATTTCTTTTTGTATAAAGATCAGCCAATTTTTAACGCCTATATTTCTTTAAGCCCTCAATTTCCAGTTTCAATGCAAGAAACTATTCCCGATAGATTAGCAGCCTTAAACCAACAATTATTTTACTATCACGCAACTGCAGAAGGAGATATTAAATCAATTAAAGAAAAGACAATTAAGTTAGATGCTGCTGTTGCAGAATTAAAAAAGACAAATCTAAATTATCATTTTGATAATTTTCCAAACGCCTCTCATTATTCTTTAGTGCTTCATGCAATTCCAAATGCATTGTATCATATTTTTGGAATTTATCAGCCAATTTCTGTAAATGAATACAATGAAAAAATTGCTGTGTTACCATCTGGATATGTTGATTATTTAAACAAAAAATACGAAACTATGGAGAAATTATTAGCTTTAAAAACGCGTATTCGGTTTAATGATTTCAAAGCTATTGAAGCTGCAATAATAAAAAATAAAGCCTACGATGAATTTGGTGAGCTCTCTAGTTTAGCCGAAAAGCAGTATCCTAAAAGCATGCTAGCCGATTATGAAATGGCTCTGATGTATGAATATACAGGGGAATTTTTGAAAGCTAGAAAGTACTATCAAGCAGCCTATGAAAGAGAAGAAATAGGAAATCTTACTCAAGATATGATGTACGATAAAATGGAGAAAATGAAAAATGCAAAAGCTTCAACTCCACCAGAAACTGTGCCGTCAAATCCATCGCCTGATCAAAAACCATAATTATGTCAAAAGTTAAAACCTCTTTTTTTTGTCAAAGTTGTGGCTCCCAATATTCTAAATGGCAGGGGCAATGTAATGCATGCAAAGAATGGAATACCATTGTAGAAGAAATAATCCAAAAAGAAGAAAAAGCAGCTTGGAAACCCTCAAATTCTGATGTAAAAAAAGCAGCAAAACCTCTAAAAATTAAAGAAATTGATTCAACGTTAGAAATCCGAATGGACACTTGCGATAATGAATTGAACCGAGTTCTGGGAGGTGGAATTGTACCAGGATCTTTAATACTTTTAGGCGGGGAACCAGGAATTGGGAAAAGCACCTTGTTATTACAAATATCATTAAAATTACCATATAAAACCCTTTATGTTTCAGGCGAAGAAAGCCAGAAACAAATCAAAATGCGTGCCGAGAGAATTACTCCAAATGGGGATAATTGTTACATTCTTACGGAGACTAAAACCCAAAATATTTTCCGTCAAATTGAGGAAATCCAACCTGAAATTGTTATCATTGATTCCATTCAAACGCTACATACCGATTATATAGAATCGGCTGCGGGTAGTATTTCTCAAATTCGAGAAACTACTGCAGAACTCATAAAATTTGCTAAAGAAACCAATGTGCCTGTTATTTTAATTGGTCATATTACTAAAGACGGAAATATTGCTGGGCCTAAAATTTTAGAACACATGGTTGATACCGTTTTGCAATTTGAAGGCGACAGAAATCACGTGTATCGAATTCTGCGATCGCTAAAAAACAGATTTGGTTCCACCGCTGAAATCGGAATTTATGAAATGCAAGGCACTGGTTTGCGAGAAGTTGCCAATCCTTCAGAAATATTGATTTCTCATAACGACGCTACTTTATCAGGAACTGCAATTGCAAGTACTTTAGAAGGAATGCGGCCCTTAATGATTGAAATTCAAGCGTTGGTGAGCAGTGCTGTATATGGAACTCCACAACGAAGCACCACAGGTTACAATGCCAAAAGATTAAATATGATCTTGGCCGTCCTAGAAAAAAGAGCTGGTTTTCACTTGGGTTCAAAAGACGTTTTTCTAAATGTTACTGGAGGACTTTCAGTTGATGATCCCGCAATAGATCTTGCAGTGGTTGCCGCTATATTATCTTCCAATGAGGATATTGCCATCGAAAAAGATTTTTGCTTTGCTGGTGAAGTGGGACTTTCTGGAGAAATTCGCCCTGTAAACCGAATCGAACAACGAATTCAAGAGGCTGAAAAATTAGGTTTTTCAACGATATTTGTATCCAAATACAATAAAATCGCGCTTAAAAACACCTTAATAAAAATTAGATTAGTAGCTAAAATTGAAGATATTGTAAGCGAATTATTCGGATAATCATGAGAAATAAAAAACAAAAAGCCCTGCTTTTTTTAAAGATATTCGCCATAACAATCACAATTAGTTTAATTCTGCTATTTGTATTTAGAGATTCACTATTGCAAACAGCAATAGCCAAAATTGAAAATAAAATGGCGAACGATTACGATACCAAATTATCCATTGAAAAGGCCAATTTTGAAGGGATTTCTAGCGTTCAATTTCAAAAAATAAATATAGTTCCCAATAATGCCGATACTCTTTTTTCAGTTGAAAAAGTAACTACTAAAATTAACCTTTTTAAGTTATTGGTTGGAACCATCCAATTGGAAAAATTAGAAATGAAAAATGGGTTTATCCAATTGGTTAAAAACAAAAACGGGCGCAATTTTGATGCATTTCTAAAACAAAAAAAAGAAGATAATTCACCTACTGAAAATAGCAATTACGCAAAATCTACTTACCGATTGCTGACACGGGTTTTAAATTTAATTCCAACAGAAATGCAACTTGAAAACCTGTCCTTTCGAATGGATGACATGGGAAGGAAAGTAGCTTTAACCATAAACCAATTGCAATTAAAAGAGGAAGTTTTGGCGACCACTATTGATGTTAAAACGAATTCTTATTTTCAAAAATGGAACATTAAAGGAACTGCCAATCCTAGAGATAAAACTGCCGATTTGAAGTTTTTTAATAGCGACCATTCTAAAATTATTGTTCCCTATTTAAACGAACGTTTTGGGTTGCTATCCAGCTTTGATAGCATCCATTTGAATATTGCTAAAATAGAAATGCAAAGTGGCGAATTGCACATTGATGGGTTTTCATCAATAGCAAATTTAACCCTGAGCCACCCTAAAATTGCGTCCAAAGAAGTAGTGGTTAAAAAGGCACTTTTCGATTATCATTTTCTTTTTGGCGAACATTTCATGGCAATCGATAGCAGTTCTACCATTCAAATGAACGAAGTAAAAACGCATCCTTATGCGGAATACAGTACGGAGCAGGACACTGTTTACAAACTCAAAATTGCTATTCCAAAAATGAAAGCACAGCAGTTTATTACCTCTTTACCTAATGGTTTATTTTCGCATTTTGTAGGGATGCAAACTCAAGGAAATTTCGAATATAAATTGGACTATAAATTTGTAAAACACAAACCAAAACAACTTGTTTTTGAAAGTAAATTGACTAAGGAGAATCTTAGAATATTGAAGTACGGAGAAGCCAATTTATCCAAATTAAATTCAGAATTTACTTATCGGGCAATGGAAAACGGAGTGCCGCAACGACCAATTTTTGTGGGTGCTTCCAACCCAAATTTCACTCCAATAGATCAAATTTCACCCTATTTACAAAAAGCAGTTTTAACCTGCGAAGACCCCTCTTTTTTCTCTCACAGAGGTTTTATAAACGATGCTTTCAAGCAATCGATTATCAAGAATCTTAAAACCAAGAGATTTTCCCGAGGCGCGAGCACTATAAGCATGCAGCTGGTTAAAAATGTATTTCTAACCCGCGAAAAAACATTGTCCCGAAAATTAGAAGAAATTTTATTGGTTTACATATTAGAAAACAACCACATTTCAAGTAAACAGCGAATGCTTGAAGTCTATTTTAACGTAATAGAATGGGGTCCAAACGTGTATGGAATTGGAGAAGCGGCCAACTTTTATTTCAGTAAAAAACCAGCTGATTTAACCTTAAAAGAATGTTTGTTTTTGGCTTCGATAGTTCCAAAACCTAAAAAATTCATGTACGAATTTGACACCGATGGATTCCTGAAAGCCATTGAAAACAAAAAGCAAACCTTCATTAGTAATTTAATGCTGCGCCGCAGATTAATTATTCCCGACGACACCATTGGTCAACATCTTCCGATGGCAATTACTGGAAGCGCGCGTTCCTTTTTAAAGTTTGAAGTCAAAGACACGATTCAAATTGACACTACTTTTGTAGAAGAGTTTTAGGGTTTTTAAATTATCTAGCTAAATCAATGAAGAAAATTGCACTTATTTTAATGACATTTTTATCGGTGTCAATTTTTGCACAAGAAAATAAATCGGAAGCAGGTGGGCCTCCAAAATGGAATGAATTAATTGGTTTTTGGAAAAAAGTTGAAATTCCAAACGAGGATAAATTAAATCAAGTAAATCCTTGGCCCCAAAAATACCAATGGTTTGCATTTTATGAAAACGGGAAAGTCTATTCTATGATGTCAAGTCAAGATTACAATTATACTTCTAAAGAATTAAAAGAAATTTTTAGTGTTTTACCTTTTGATAAAACACCAAATTTTAATTTAAGCGGTCAATTTTTAACAATTGATAATAAAGAAATTAAAGATTATGAAGAGGTTTGGGGCCTAAATTTATTTGCAATTGACGTGAACGATTTCTTAAAAAAAGGAAACTTAATAATGAGCTTAGATGACGGAAAAGGCAACGTTATTTATTATAGATTATTAAAGAGAATAGATTAAAAGAGTAGACATTTAATAATATTACCAAAACAAAAAGGGCTGGAAATTATCCAGCCCTTTTTTATATCAATAAATTAAGATTTACTCAATTTCTGTAACTCTCAAGGTGTTTACCATTCCTTTATTTGCAATTGGCATAGCGGCTAAATTAATCAGCATATCGCCTTTAGTTACCAACCCTTTTTCGGTTGCAATTCTGTTGATATCATCGATGGTATCATCAGTACTTACAAATTTATCGTAGTAAAAAGTTTTCACTCCCCAAATTAAATTCAACTGCGTTAAGATTACTTTATTCGAAGTAAATACTAAAATATCCGCTTGTGGTCGCCATGCCGAAATTTGAAATGCTGTGTAACCACTATTGGTTAAAGTACAAATTGCCTTGGCTTTAATTGCATTCGCCATCGAAGCAGCATGCTGGCAAATGGTTTTAGTAATGTAACGTTTGGTTTTAATTTGCGGTGTATTTTGAGGAACTTGAATTAGCGGTGAATCTTCAACAGCTTCAATAATTTGAGTCATTTGTTGGATCACTTGTACTGGATAATTTCCTACAGAAGTTTCTCCTGAAAGCATCACGGCATCGGCTCCATCCATCACTGAGTTGGCAACGTCATTCACTTCAGCTCTTGTTGGGGTTAAGCTTGTAATCATCGTTTCCATCATTTGCGTAGCAATAATTACAGGAATTCTAGCGGTTTTAGCTTTATTTACTAATTTTTTCTGAATTAATGGAACTTCGTGTGCAGGAACTTCAACACCTAGATCTCCGCGTGCCACCATTAAACCATCGCAATGAGCGATTATAGAATCGATATTAGCAACGCCTTCTGGTTTTTCAATTTTTGCTATAATTGGAATTTTATGTTCGGAATGTTTAGCAATTAATTCTTGTAATTCTACTAAATCATCAGAAGTTCTAACGAATGAAAGGGCAATCCAATCTACTTTTTGTTCAATAGCAAAAAGGGCATCGCGAACATCTTTTTCTGTTAAGGCCGGTAACGAAACTTTAGTATTTGGAAGATTTACTCCTTTTTTAGATTTCAAAGGACCACCTTGAATTACTTTGGCAACGACTTCGGAAGTTTTATTGGTAGCAACCACCTCAAACATCAATTTTCCATCGTCAAGCAAGATGTTTTCGCCAGGATTTACATCGTTTGGAAACTGTTTGTAGTTCATGTAAACACGCTCCTTAGTTCCAGGAACATCTTCGGCAGTTTGAAAGGTAATAATATCACCTGGGTTTACAATTACTTCTTCATTCATCACCCCAACACGAAGTTTGGGACCTTGCAAATCACCTAAAATCGCAGCGGAATAACCAAACTCTTCGTTGATAGTTCTAATTAATTCTATTTTTGCTTTAACATCGGTATAATCGGCGTGGGAAAAATTAACTCTAAAAACATTTACCCCTGCTTCAATCATTGCCTTCAAGACTTCTTTAGTGCTACAAGCAGGACCTAATGTTGCTACAATTTTAGTTTTTTTGTTTGTTATCATTTTTATATTAAAAAATTAAATTATTTTTTGACTTTATGTTATTTGAATCAACACAATAAACGGTTGCTATTTGAGAAATCGTATTCATCGATGCAATTATTTTTTCCATTTCGGCATCACTATTTTCAATTTTTAAGAAGTAATCTACCTTTTTTAATTCCGGTAAAAGAAACGCTTTTGTAGCAACTTCGAAACTTGTATCGCCAAATAAATTCTGGTTATTGTTAGTTGTTACAGTGGTTACCTCGTTTTTATTTTGAACCAAACTCCAACAGCAATCGGTGTTGGTATTTTCATAAATAAATCTTGAAAAAAAAGTAACTCCTTCTTTAATATTTATCTGAATTTCATTTTTGCTTTTACTTAATAATATGGGCAGTTTTTGATTCAAAAAATAAGCCAATCGATAATCCTCTAACGAAGTGTGAATAGCAATGAGTTCATAATCAACTTCGTCAAATTCATCGATATGTAATTTATGAACAGCCATATTCGTATAAATATTGGTGTAAATATACTATTTCTAAGTAACTAAAAAGTTACTAAATAGATATGTTTCCTTTATTATCTTAACGAAATCGTTGTAGATTTTATAGAGTAACTAATTATTTTTTATCAATTTTATCTTGAAATGCAAAATATGCTCTTTGACATGCTTTTTCTTCTGCTTTCTTTTTTGAACTTGCTCTTGCTTTTGCAATCACCTTATTATCAATGCTGAATTTAACTCCAAAAAGGCGTTCTCCATTTGAATCGTTGTCTTCAAAAGTATCAAAAAGAAACGTTTTTTTCTCTTTTTGACACCATTCTATAAGTAAGCTTTTATAACTAGTAATTTTCCCTTCCAATTTTGAAATATCTACATAAGGAAGTATCACTCGTTTTTCGATAAACTTTTCACAATAAGAATACCCCTGATCTAAATATATTGCACCAACTAACGCTTCAAAAAGATTCCCGTGAATGTTTTCACCAAAATGTTGAGCTGGTACTTTACTGTCTAAAAATTGCAATAAATTTAAATCCCTTCCGAGTTCATTTAAATGTTTGCGACTCACAATTTTTGACCTCATTTTTGTCAAATACCCTTCATCGCCAGACGGAGAAATATTGTATAAAAACGCAGCAATTATTGAACTTAACATGGAATCGCCAAGAAATTCCAATCTTTCATAGTTGATCGGATTTCCATCAACATCGGTTTTGCTTGAGGAACTATGAATGAAGGATTTTTTGTAAAAGCTTAAATCTACTGGAGGGAATCCTATAATTTTTTGAATAGTATCAAAAAAAATCCCGTCTTCTTTAGATCGGGATTTTTGAAATATTTTTTTGAAAATATTCATTGATGGGATTTAAAGTTCCAATTTTTTTACCAACACACATGCATTGTGACCACCAAAACCAAAGGTATTACTCATCAATACTTTTACGTCTCTTTTTTGAGCCTTATTGAAAGTAAAATTTAATTTTGAATCAATTCCTTCATCATCTGTAAAATGATTAATTGTGGGAGGAACAATTCCGTATTTAATAGAAAGGATAGATGAAATAGTTTCAACTGCGCCAGCTGCTCCTAATAAATGCCCTGTCATTGATTTTGTTGAATTCAAATTCATTGTATAGGCATGATCGCCAAAAACATGAAGAATTGCCTTACTTTCGGCAATATCTCCTAGTGGAGTTGAAGTTCCGTGCATGTTTACTCCATCCACATCCGTTATTTTTAAACCGGCATCTCTCAAGCAGTTAATCATTACATTTTTAGCTCCTAATCCTTCTGGATGAGGTGCTGTAATATGATGTGCATCAGCTGACATTCCACCACCACCTATTTCACAATATATTTTAGCGCCACGCGCAATAGCATGTTCGTATTCTTCCAAAATTAATGCTCCAGCACCTTCGCCTAAAATAAATCCATCACGATCTTTGTCCATAGGACGAGAAGCTGTTTTTGGATCATCATTTCTAGTTGATAAAGCGTGCATTGCGTTGAAACCACCTATTCCTGCAATACTTACGGCAGCTTCTGAACCGCCAGTAATCATTGCATCGGCATGACCTAATCGTATATAATTGAATGCGTCGATAATTGCATTGGTAGAAGAAGCACACGCAGAAACAGTTGCGAAATTTGGCCCTCTGAAACCATATTTTATGGAAATATGACCACAAGCAATATCAGAAATCATTTTAGGAATAAAAAACGGGTTGAATCTAGGAGTTCCATCGCCTTTGGCAAATTCTAACATTTCGATTTGAAAAGTTTCTAATCCCCCAATTCCTGAACCCCAAATTACACCAATTCTATCTTTATCTAAAGTAGTTAAATCAAAGTTGGCATCTTTAACTGCTTCATCAGCAGCAACTACAGCATATTGAGTATAACGGTCCATTTTACGAGCTTCTTTTCTATCGATAAAATCTTCAACATTAAAGTTTTTCAGCTCGCAAGCAAATTGAGTTTTGAATTTTGAAGCGTCAAAATAGGTTATTGGCGCCGCGCCACTAACTCCATTAATTAGACCATTCCAATATTCTTCAACTGTATTTCCAATAGGAGTAAGTGCCCCTAAACCTGTTACTACAACTCGCCTTAATTCCATAGTTTAATTATAGTTATGAATTAAAAAATACCTATGCATTCTTCTATGTATAAATCATAAAAAAGACATAGGTATTACAATAATTTTATTTGGATTGAACAAACAATCTGAATTTTATAATTTAAAAAAAACAAAAACACCCGAAATGGATTAGATTACGGGTGTATTTTTTTATTTTTTAGCTTCTTCAATATAAGAAATAGCTTGACCTACAGTAGCAATGTTTTCTGCTTGATCGTCTGGGATTTGAATATCGAATTCTTTTTCAAATTCCATAATTAGCTCAACTGTATCTAAAGAATCTGCTCCTAAATCATTAGTGAAGCTTGCTTCTGTTACAACTTCGTTTTCGTCAACGCCTAATTTGTCTACGATAATCGCTTTTACTCTTGATGCAATGTCTGACATAATCTATAATTTTAAATTTAATTGATGGCAAAAATAAAAAACTTTATTTTAATTCCACGCATTAGTTAATTAATATGGGGCGAAATTAAAAAAATATTTTAATAAAGACGCTAATTTTCTATTATTTATCATTTTTTATTCTTTTTTTTGTGTCAAATTAAATAGTACAACATGAAAAAAATAGTGATTTTTGCTTCTGGTTCGGGGACAAATGCCCAAAACATTGTACGTCACTTTAATAACTCTTCAAAATCACATCAATTTCATATTTTTTCGAATAATACCAATGCAAAAGTTTTAGAAAAAGCTCAAAAATTATCTGTTCCAACACAAATTATCTCCAAAGACGACTTAAATTCTGATATTTTACTTAATTATCTAAATGAAATTCAACCCGATTTAATCGTTTTAGCAGGGTTTTTATTAAAATTTCCAACCAATTGCATTGAAGCTTTTCCTAATAAAATTATAAATATTCATCCCGCACTTTTGCCAAAATATGGAGGCAAAGGAATGTATGGAATGCATGTTCACCGCGCTGTAGTTGAAAACAAAGATGCTGAAACTGGAATTACAATTCATTATGTAAATGAAAATTATGATGAAGGCAACATCATTTTTCAAAAAAGCGTCTCCTTAACTGGAACGGAATCGCCAGAAGTCGTTGCTGATAAAATTCACGAACTCGAACTAACTCATTTTCCATTGATTATTGAAAATATCTTAAATCAAAAATCCTAAATCTTAAATGGATCACGAAGTACATATCTATACCGATGGTGCCGCAAAAGGCAATCCAGGCCCAGGAGGTTATGGAGTAGTTATGGAATGGGTTGGAAAAACCTATCGCAAGGAATTTTTCGAAGGATTTAGGCATACCACTAATAATAGAATGGAATTGTTAGCAGTGATTGTTGGATTAGAAAAGTTAAAAACAGAAAGCACTAAAGTTTTAGTTGTTTCAGATTCTAAATATGTGGTTGATTCTGTTATAAAAAAATGGGTTTTTGGTTGGGAAAAAAAAGGATTCGTGGGCAAGAAAAATCCCGATTTGTGGAAACGTTTTCTAATTATTTACAGAAAACACCAAGTTGACTTCAAATGGATTAAAGGGCACAATAATCATCCTCAAAATGAACGTTGCGACGAATTAGCTGTTATGGCATCGATGCAAAAAACACTTTCTGTGGATGCTTTTTATGAGAAAGAGGAGGCCAAACTTTTCTAAATATTGTCAGAATCTCCCTTTGCAACTCTGCAACAAAAAACTTATCTTTGCCCCTTAATTAGAGATTGCTTCAAATCTCGCAATGACTAAATATGAATAAATTATTGATAGTTGGAACGGTTGCTTTCGACGCTATTGAAACCCCATTTGGGAAAACAGATAAAATTTTAGGTGGTGCAGGAACTTATATTGGGCTTTCCGCTTCTCATTTTAAACTACAATCTGCAATTGTTTCTGTTGTTGGCGATGATTTCCCACAAGAATATTTAGATTTATTATCGGATAGAAATATCGATATTTCAGGACTTGAAGTAGTTAAAGGCGGAAAAACATTCTTTTGGAGTGGCCGTTATCACAACGATTTAAATTCAAGAGATACACTTGATACCCAGTTAAATGTATTAGCTGATTTCCAACCAAAAGTACCTCAGAATTTTAAAAATGCTGACGTAGTAATGTTAGGGAATTTGCATCCATTGGTTCAAAGTAGCGTTTTAGACCAAATGGAAATAAAACCTAAATTGGTTGTTTTAGACACCATGAATTTCTGGATGGATTGTGCCTTGGAAGAATTATTAAGCGTGATAAAAAGAGTGGATGTAATTACCATTAATGATGAAGAAGCGCGTCAATTGTCAGGCGAATATTCATTAGTGAAAGCGGCGGCAAAAATTCATAGCATGGGACCTAAATATGTAGTTATTAAAAAAGGAGAACATGGAGCACTTTTATTTCACAATAAAGAGGTATTCTTTGCACCGGCATTGCCATTAGAAGAAGTTTTTGATCCAACTGGAGCAGGAGATACATTTGCAGGAGGATTTGCAGGGTTTATTACACAAAGTAAAAATGTGACTTTTGAAAATATGAAAAGCGCAATTATCTACGGATCAAATTTAGCTTCTTTTTGTGTTGAAAAATTTGGAACAGAGAGAATGTTGGGGCTTAAAAGCGATGAAGTAAATTCCAGATTACAACAATTCAAATCATTAACACAATTTGATATAGAAATACAATAAATTTATGCCTCGAAATTTCGGGGCTTTTTTTATTTTTTACCTAACTACAATACAACAATAACTACAATGAGCGACGCATTACAACACGAATGTGGAATAGCATTTTTAAGACTTTTAAAACCGCTTGAATTTTACAAGGAGAAATACGGGACTGCTTTTTATGGCATCCAAAAAATGTATCTCCTGATGGAAAAACAGCACAATCGTGGTCAAGATGGCGCTGGTTTTGCAAGCATAAAATTAGACATGGATCCTGGCGAAAGATACATCAGTAGAGTTCGATCAAATGATCCACAAGCCATTCAAGATGTGTTTTCACAAATAAACGATCGAATCAACGATGAAATGGCATCTCATCCTGAATATACCGATAATGTAGCGCTTCAAAAAAAGAAAATCCCCTATATTGGTGAAGTTTTTTTAGGACACGTTAGATACGGAACTTTTGGAAAAAATAGCATCGAAAGCGTCCATCCTTTTTTACGTCAAAACAATTGGATGCATCGAAATTTAATTATTGCGGGAAATTTCAATATGACCAATGTAAAGGAACTTTTCAGCAGCCTAGTTGAATTGGGGCAACACCCAAAAGAAATGGCAGACACTGTTACTGTAATGGAAAAAATAGGACATTTTCTAGATGATGAGGTGACGGATTTATACCAAGAATGTAAAAATAAAGGATTGTCAAAAAGAGAAGCTTCACCAGTAATAGCTGAAAAATTAGAAATTGCAAAAATTCTTCGTCGTGCCTCAAAAGGTTGGGACGGTGGTTATGCAATGGCAGGACTTTTAGGTCACGGTGATGCATTTGTATTTAGAGATCCCTCAGGAATTCGACCGGCGTATTTTTATCAAGATGACGAAATTGTAGTGGTGGCTTCGGAACGACCAGTTATCCAAACTGTTTTCAATGTCGATTTTGATAAAGTGCAGGAATTGCAACCAGGAAATGCCTTGATAATCAAGAAAAACGGGAAGATAACCGAAGAAGAAATCATAACACCAACAGAGAAAAAAGCGTGTTCTTTTGAACGAATTTATTTTTCAAGAGGAAGCGATGCGGAAATATATCAAGAGCGCAAAAACCTTGGAAAATTAATTTTGCCGGCAGTTTTAGAGGCTATTGATAGCGATACTGACAATACTGTTTTTTCCTATATTCCAAACACCGCCGAAACATCATTTTACGGAATTGTTGAAGCAGCTCAAGATTTTTTAAATCAAAGGAAAAATAATTTTATCCTTGAAAACAGAAATACCCTAACAAAAGAGAGCCTACAAGAATTACTATCTGTAAAAATTAGAACCGAAAAAGTAGCCATTAAAGACGCTAAACTTCGAACTTTTATCACTGAAGACAGTAGCCGAAATGATCTGGTTGCCCATATTTACGATGTTACGTATGGCATAATAAAACCTACGGACAACCTCGTAATTATTGATGACAGTATTGTTCGAGGAACTACTTTAAAAATGAGTATTATCAAAATGATGGATCGTTTGAAACCGAAAAGTATCATCGTAGTTTCATCGGCACCCCAAATTAGATACCCAGATTGTTACGGAATTGATATGGCAAAATTAGAAGGATTAGTGGCGTTTCAAGCGGCTTTAGAGTTATTAAAAGAAAGAAATTTATACCATATCGTTGAGTCTGTTTATTTGAAATGCAAAGCACAAGAAAATTTGAAAGACAGCGAAGTAGTTAACTTCGTAACAGAAATTTATGCGCCTTTTCAACCGCAAGAAATATCAGATAAAATTGCAGAAATGCTAAAAGATTCTTCTGTGAAAGCAGAAGTAAAAATCATATTCCAAACAGTAGAAAACTTACATATTGCCTGTCCTAAAAACCTAGGAGATTGGTATTTTACAGGGGATTATCCTACGCCAGGCGGAAACCGAGTGGCAAATCGAGCCTTTATTAATTTCTATGAAGGCAAAGACGCAAGAGCGTATTAATTTTAAAGTCATCAATTAAAAAATGCAATTTAGATTTTTAAAATCCAAATTGCATTTTTTGTTTTCTGCGTGAATTCCCCCTTGGGGTTAAGGAGCCTACTTCTCTAAAGTGTATCTTCTTGCAACTTCCACCCAGTTGATTACACTGAAAAAAGCTTCAATATAATCAGGCCTTCTGTTTTGATAATTCAAATAATAAGCATGTTCCCAAACATCCATTCCTAAAATTGGAGTTCCACCGCAACCCACACCAGGCATCAAAGTATTGTCCTGATTTGGAGTTCCGCAAACGTCTAATTTCCCGCCTTTATGAACGCAAAGCCAAGCCCATCCTGAACCAAATTGGGTTGCTCCCGCTTTAGCAAATTTAGCCTTAAACTCTTCAAAAGTACCAAAAGCACTTTCAATAGCGGCTAATAAATCGCCCGTTGGAAGTCCACCACCATTTGGAGACATTACCGTCCAAAACAAATTGTGATTGTAAAAACCTCCGCCATTGTTACGAACAGCGCCGTTTTTCATGTCAAGATTGATCAAAATATTTTCAATCGTTTTACCTTCTAAATCTGTTCCAGCAATTGCCGCGTTCAAATTTGTAGTGTACGCATTATGATGTTTCGAATGGTGAATTTCCATCGTGCGAGCATCAATATGGGGTTCCAAAGCGTCAAACGCGTAAGGTAATTGTGGTAATTCAAATGCCATAATAGAATAGTTTATTTGTTAATTATATTTATTTCAAAAATAAACAATTAACTTTGGAAATGAAAATTCTATTTGTTATATTTCTATCAAATAAATCTATAGTTCAATTGTCATTACAGGAACGGAATTTTTGGAGCTATTTCCTGCTTTCATTCCTATCCACGCTAAAAAGCGTGGGATTGTCCCTTCAATCAGGGCTAGGACATTTGGGTAATAATTGAATTTTTAATAAATCCAGAAATCTAAAATCTAAATGCAAAGACCGTCATTCTCCATTTACGATGCATCTGCAGGCTCAGGAAAAACCTATGCATTAGTCAAAGAATACCTGAAAATTATTTTGGTTGCCAAGAAAAATGATGCCTACAGAAACATTCTCGCCATAACGTTTACCAACAAAGCGGTTCACGAAATGAAAAGCCGAATTGTAGGTAATTTATTAGAATTTGCAAAAGATAATCCCAATGAAAAAGCGACCGATTTAATGGAAGTTTTGTCAGGTGATATCCAACTTTCAGTTTCAGAAATTCAATCCAAATCCAAGCAAATCATAAAGCACATTATTCATAATTATGCTGCTTTTGATATTTCAACCATCGATAAATTCACGCACAAAGTAATTCGTGCTTTTGCCCACGATTTAAATTTACCAATGACTTTTGAAGTTACTTTAGATACAGAAAACCTTTTAACAGAAGCCGTTGATGCCATAATTGCGCAAGCAGGTGAAGACGATGTGTTAACCAAATTGCTCATCGATTTCACCATGCAAAAAACCGATGAAGATAAAAGTTGGGATATTTCTCGTGAAATTTTAGAAACTGGACGCTTACTTTTAAATGAAAATAATCGCGAAGAAATAACCCATTTTCAAGATAAATCCATCACCGAATTTATTGAAATTAAAAATAAAGTAGCTGAAGCATGTAAGGTTATCGATAAAGAAAATGGGGAATTAGCTAAAAGTTTGTTAGCGCTAATTGATACAAAAGGAATCGATATAAAATCGTTTTCTGCAGGGCATTTTCCAAATCATTTGAATACTATCGCAGTCGAAAAATTCAACCCAAATAATAAAACGTACCACGAATTTGAGGACATTAAAATCATTAAAGCAGCGAAAGACAAAATAGAAATTGAAGCCATTATTCCCGAACTTTTAATTGGTTTGGAAGCCATTTATAAGAAATTTGAAAAAAGAGAATTCTACAATGCCTTCCTAAAAAATATAACGCCACTTTCCTTATTAAATACCGTTAGTAATGAATTGGCAAAAATCCAGAAAGAGCAAAATGTACTTTCAATAGCCGAGTTCAATGCTATTATTTATAATGAAATTCAAAACCAACCAGCGCCATTTATTTATGAAAGATTAGGCGAACGCTACCGCCATTTTTTTATAGATGAATTTCAAGACACTTCCGAAATGCAATGGCAGAATTTAATTCCGTTAATTGATAATGCCACTTCAAGCGAAATTGAAGGCGAAAAAGGAACTTTGATGATTGTGGGCGATCCAAAACAATCCATTTATAGATGGCGCGGAGGGAAGGCAGAGCAATTTATCGAATTGAGTAAAGGAACAAATCCGTTCAATAATCCGGACAAACAACTATTTAAATTAGGCACCAATTACCGAAGTTATTCCCAAGTAATTGATTTTAATAATAAGTTATTTTACTATTTATCGACTGAATTTACCAATTTAAATTATCAAGATTTATACGAAAATCACAGTCGTCAAGAAGAAAATAGTAAAAAAGGAGGTTATGTAAGTATTTCATTTATACCAAAATTGGAAAATTCTTCACAAGACGATGATGCTTTGGATAAAATAGAACAGTATTTACAAGCCACATTAAAAACAATTGAAAAAGTAAAAACGGAAGGTTTTGAATACCAAGAAATTGTAATTCTAACTAGAAAAAGAGCTCAGGGAACAGCTGTTGCAAATTTTCTAATTGAAAATAATATTCCAATAATTTCCTCTGAAACGTTAATGATTCAAAACTCTTCAGACGTTCAAATGATTATCAATGTTTTGAGGTATTTAAATAATAGTTCTGATATTGAGGCCAAAGCTAGTTTTTTGCTTTATATTTCGAATCAGGTTCAAAGCGGCATGGACGTTCACGATTTTATAGCGAAAGGAAAAGAAAAATCAATTGAAAAAGAATTTGAAGCATGGTTATCGGAATTTGATATTTCTCTTTCATTTCAAGATATTAGAAAAAAATCGTTGTATGAAGCGGTTGAAATTATTGTGAGTAAATTCCTATCCCCAACCCTTTCGGGAAACTCATATGTTCAATACTTCATCGACATCGTTTTAGAACGAGACGTTCGGAACCAAGCTGGAATTGCCGATTTTTTAAATTATTGGAATAAAAATAAAGACAAATTCAGTATTCCATCGCCAGAAGGGAAAAATGCCATCCGGATAATGACCATTCATAAATCGAAAGGGTTGGAATTTCCAGTGGTAATTATGCCATTTGCAGATGAAGATTATGCGCGTAAGCCAAAAGACAAATTGTGGCTTGATGCCGAACAAGAAACCTTTGGATTGCCTAAGGTATTAATAGATAACAGCAGTTCGGTTGAGAATTTTGGAGAAGATGCAGCTACGGTTTTCTACGAAAAAAAACAAGAAGAATTGCTCGACAACATCAATGTTTTGTATGTGGCATTAACTCGTGCTGAAGAACAATTGTATGTGATCTCCCAATATTTAGAACCTAATAAAGAAGACAAATATCCATATAATTCGGCTTCGTTTTTTATTGAGTATTTAATTGCTATTGAAGTATACAATCCAAGTATTTTAGAATATGAATTTGGAAATAGAACTAAATTATCAAAAGTAATTTCAGTAACTGATGAAACCAATACAATTCCTATTATTAGCCAAGTATTAGATCCTAAAAACATCAAAATAGCCCAACGCGAAGCTTTGATGTGGGGAACACATCAGCAAGAAGCAATTGAATACGGGAACATAATTCATGAAATATTATCATTTGTAAAAACAGCATCCGATATAGATTTAGCAGTTCTAAAAGCCATTGAAAATGGATTAATTATAACAACTCAAAAAGAAGTTGTTTTGAAAAGTATTCAAGAAATTGTAAATAATAAAGAATTAGAAAGTTATTTTTCTGCTGATAATGAAATTCTAAACGAACAAGCAATTATTCAAAAAGAAGGAAAAACAATCAAGCCGGATCGAATGGTTTTGACCAAAAATAAGGAAGTATATCTTTTAGATTATAAAACAGGAACACACAATCAAAAGTACCAACTTCAATTGGAAAATTATCAAAATGCAATTGAAAAAATGGGACTAAAAGTAACCAAAAAAGCGTTAGTCTATATAGGAAAAGAAATTAACGTTGTAAATTTGTAAAAAACTAATAATTATAATAAAAATGTACGGTAAAATCCAACAATTTCTTCAATCAGAATTAGAAACAATTCAAGAAAACGGAATATTCAAAAAAGAAAGAATAATTACATCTACACAAGGTGCAGAAATTACTGTTAATGGGGAAACGGTTCTTAATTTTTGTGCCAATAACTATTTGGGACTTTCATCTCATCCAGAAGTTGTTCAAGCAGCAAAAGACACCTTGGATTCTCATGGATTTGGAATGTCATCAGTTCGATTTATTTGTGGAACCCAAGATATTCATAAAACATTAGAAAGAAAAATCGCGGAATTTTACGGAACAGAAGACACCATATTATATGCAGCTGCATTTGATGCAAATGGCGGAGTTTTTGAACCTTTATTAGGAGAACATGATTGTATAATTTCTGACAGTTTGAATCATGCCTCAATTATTGACGGTGTTCGATTGTGTAAAGCGGCTCGTTATCGATACGAAAATAACAATATGAAAGATTTAGAAGCCCAATTAATAAAGGCTACTGAAGATGGAACGCGTTTTAAACTGATAGTTACTGACGGTGTATTTTCAATGGACGGAGTGGTAGCTCCGTTGGATAAAATATGTGATTTAGCAGATAAATACGAAGCCATGGTTATGGTTGACGAGTGTCATGCTGCAGGATTTATTGGCGCAACTGGCAAAGGAACACCAGAAGCAAAAGGAGTCATGGGTCGAGTTGACATCATCACGGGAACATTAGGAAAAGCTTTGGGTGGCGCAATGGGAGGTTATACTACCGCAAAAAAAGAAATAATTGAAATATTAAGACAGCGTTCTCGCCCTTATTTATTTTCGAATTCATTAGCGCCAGCAATTGTTGGAGCTTCAATTAAGGTATTTGAATTATTAGAAAAAGACACCACTTTAAGGGATAAATTAGAAGAAAATACTAATTATTTCAAATTGGGAATGAAAAAGGCAGGATTTGACATCATAGCTGGTGATTCCGCAATTGTGCCTGTAATGCTATACGACGCAAAGTTAGCCCAAGTTATGGCAGATGAATTACTTAAAAAAGGAATTTATGTAATAGGCTTCTTTTTTCCGGTGGTTCCTAGAGAGAAAGCTAGGATTAGAGTTCAATTATCTGCTGCTCACACTAAAGACCACTTAGACAAGGCAATACAAGCATTTTTTGAAGTTGGAAAACAACTAAATGTGATTTAATTGCGTAAATAACACCCTTTTAATTAGATTTTTAACAAATCTCTTTGTAGTTAAATAATTACATATTACTTTTGTTCCAGATTAATTCAAAATTAAAACAAATTAAATATGAAACATTTAAACAAATTAATTACCGTTGCTGTGCTTTTAGTTGGGTTATTATCCCAAGCTCAAGACGCAAATAATACTTGGTCTTTATCTTTTGGGGCTAATGCAGTTGACACTAGAGTAAGTGCAGCCTCAAGCTTGAAAGATCAATTTTCTGACTATTTTAATACCAAAGACAACTGGAATTTTCTTCCTTCTGTTTCGTACTTAAATTTGTCAAAATATGCTGGAGATAATTTCTCTTATGGCGTAACTGGATCTATCAATAAAATGTCAAAGTTTGTCAATAAAAAGGCAACTGACGGAACTTATTCTGTAGTTAATCCTGGAGATTATAATTATTATGGAGTTGATTTAGATATCAAATACAGCTTCATGAATATGATTGGTAGCAAACATTTTGACCCAACTGCTCATTTAGGAGGTGGTTACACTTTTGTAGGAGATGTTAGCGCAGGAACAATGAACACTGGATTAGGATTAACCTATTGGATGACTGATTTAGTTGGACTTTCTGTTCAATCTAATTACAAGCATTCATTTGATGATGCTAGACTTCCAGGTGTAGACGTGCCTTCACACATGCAACATTTTGCAGGAATTATCTTCAAATTTGGTGGAAAAGACACTGATGGAGATGGAGTTTATGACAAAGATGATACTTGTCCAGAAGTTTTTGGATTAATACAATTCAAAGGTTGTCCTGATACTGACGGAGACGGAATTGTTGATGCAAGTGATGCTTGTCCAGACGCTGCAGGAACTGTTGCAATGAACGGTTGTCCTGATACTGATGGTGATGGTGTAGCTGATAAAGAAGATGCTTGTCCTGAAGTTGCTGGCTTAAAAGCTCTTAAAGGATGTCCTGATACCGACGGAGACGGAACTACAGATAAAGCTGACAAATGTCCAAATATCAAAGGGCCAAAAGAAAATGCAGGTTGTCCTTGGCCTGATACTGATGGAGATTCAGTTTTAGATAAAGATGATAAATGTCCTACTGAAAAAGGAACAGTTGCAAATAATGGTTGTCCAGAAATTTCTCAAGCTCTAATTAATTCTTTAGATGGATATGCTAAAACAATATTGTTTAATTCAGGAAAAGCATCTTTCCAAAAACAAACTTTCCCAGTTTTAAAATCTATTACTGCAATATTGAAAGAAAACCCAGCAGCTAAATTTAGCCTTTCTGGTCATACAGATTCAACAGGTAATGCAGAATCTAATCTAAAACTTTCTACTCAAAGAGCAGGAGCTGTTTTAAACTATTTAGTTTCAAATGGAGTAGCTGCTGATAGATTATCTTCAAATGGTTTTGGGGATACTCAACCAATTGACAGTAATAATACTGCAGAAGGAAGAGCAAACAACAGAAGAGTTGAAGTGAAATACGTTAAATAAATCACTGAAAATATTTTTTAAAAACGCCTCGATTTATCGAGGCGTTTTTTTATATTTATAAAATGATAGAATCAACGTTTTTAGACCAAATAGCAAAAGTAATTATTGAAGATTATAGCAATGATCTTTCCAATACTGTTGTGATTTTACCCAATAAAAGAGCAAAAATATTTTTGATTGAAGCACTTAAAAATCAAATTGAAAATAATATTATTTGCCCCCAAATTATTAGCATTGAAGATTTCATCCAAGAAATTTCAGCTATAAGATCAATTGACTCAATAGAATTGGCATTTGAATTCTATGAGGTTTATCTAAAGCTAACCGACGTAAAAAGCCAACAATCGTTCGATTTATTTGCCAATTGGGCAAAAATGCTCTTACAAGATTTCAACGAAATAGACCGATATTTATTAGACGCAAATCATGTGCTTTCTTATTTAAAAGACATTGAAGACATAAAAAAATGGGGAATTGAAGTTGAAAACAAAACCAAATTACTAGAAAATTATATCGATTTTTGGAAGTTATTGCCAAATTACTATCAAACTTTATACAATCATTTATTGAAAAAAGGTATTGGTTATCAAGGTTTAATTTATCGAGAAGCCGTAAATAAATTAAAATCATTTTCTAAATCTGTAACTAATACAAAGTATATTTTTGCGGGGTTTAATGCGCTAAATGCTGCTGAAGAAAAAATAGTTCAAAGTTTATTAGATACAAATCAAGCAAAAATTTATTGGGATATAGACCAAACATTTTTAAACGATCCATATCATGATGCTGGATTATTTATTAGAAGATTTAAAGATAAATGGATCCATTATAAGTCCAAACCATTTGAATGGGTTGCTAATGATTTTTTGAAATTTAAAAAGAACATAAATATTATAGGTACCCCAAAAACAATTGGCCAAGCAAAAATTGCTGGAGGAATAATTGATGAATTAATTGCTAATGATCCAATGATTTGTTTAGATAAAGTAGCGATTGTATTAGGTGATGAAAATATGTTGATACCATTACTTTATTCTCTCCCTTCAAGTGTAGGAGCACTTAATATTACAATGGGGTTTTCAAGCAAAAACAATCCTGCTCAAATATTAATCGCCAAGTTTTTTAAAATGCATTCCGCAGCTTTGTCCAGAAACAGCAAGAATTATGTGTTTTATTATAAAGACATTCTTGGAATATTAACACATCCATTAATTGAGCCGTATTCCAATACCAGTGAATTAGTAAAAACAATAATTCAGTACAATTATACCTTTATTACTCATCAAAAAATTATAGAATTAAATCCAAATCCAAGTGATTTATTTCTATTGTTATTTGGAAAATGGGAAGAAGGATCTTTGAAAGTACTCGGAGATATCTCACAATTATTGCAAACAATTAAAGGCAATTTGAGTAATGACAATGAAGAGGAAAAAATCACAAAAGCATTCGTGTTTTCGATCTTTAAAGTCATAAATAAACTAATAAGTTATTATTCTAAATACGATCATATCGACAATATTGATACCCTTCATGCGATTTATAAACAGGTAATTGACCTTGCTGAGGTTTCATTTGAGGGCGAACCTTTGAATGGATTGCAAATTATGGGTGTTTTAGAAAGTCGTGTTTTAGATTTTGAAACGGTCATTATAACGTCTTTAAACGAGGGTAAATTACCTGCTGGAAAATCGCAAAATTCTTTTATACCCTATGATGTTAAAAGAGAATTAGAACTTCCTACTTTCAAAGAAAAAGATGCGATATATACCTATCACTTTTATCATTTGTTGCAACGAGCAAAAAACGTGTACCTACTTTATAATACAGAAAGTGAAGGATTGGATGCTGGCGAAAAAAGCCGTTTTATAACCCAGTTACAAGTAGAATATAGTGACAAACACAATTTGATGCCTGCAGTTTACAATGCGGTTATTCCCGATAAAGCGAATCAACCAATGGTAATTCCAAAATCGGAATCGGTAATGGCGCGGTTAAAAGAAATTGCCGAAATGGGCTTTTCGCCAACCACTCTTACAAGTTATATTCGAAATCCAATCCAGTTTTATTTTCAAAGAATATTAAAAATTAGAGAAGTTGAAGAAGTAGAGGAAAATATTGCGCTTAATACCTTGGGAACAATAATTCATGAAACCTTAAAATCAATGTACGCCCCATTTATTGGGAAATTTATTTCTGAAAGTGATATTTTAAGTTGCATCAAGATAATTGATGCAGAAGTAATGAAACAATTTAAATTAGAATACAAAGAGGGCGAAATCAAAAAAGGAAGAAATTTATTGGCTTTTGAAGTAGCTAAACGAAATGTTTCCAATTTTCTGAAAGTAGAATTGGAGAGTATTCTTTCAGGAGATGCAATAAAAATTCTAGCACTTGAACAAAGATATGAGCGAACTTTTGAGCATCCTAGTTTGCCTTTTCCAATAAAAATTGGCGGTTCTGTAGATAGAATCGATTTGCGAAATGGAGTTATTAGAATAATAGATTATAAAACTGGCAGGGTCGATAAAAGCACTGTAACATTATCGACTTGGACTGATTTAACAAAAGATATCGCAAATGAAAAAATAATCCAAGTGTTAGCTTATGCTTTTATGTATCAAGAAATGGCATTAGAGCAACAGATGGAGGCTGGAATTATCTCCTTCAAAAATTTAAAATCAGGGTTTTTGCCATTTACTTTTAAAGAAGGAAAAGAACTAAATACAATTATTAGTAAAGAAACAATTGATCAGTATTTAGAGCAAATTACTATTTTATTGGTTGAGATTTTTGACCAAAACATTCCGTTTGAAGAGAAAGTCTAGGATTTTTTACCACAAAAGAAGCAAAAGATTATTTAATTTATCTTAGAAAACTAAAGATAACTTTTTCTAATTCCTCTTTATTTTCAATGTGACTCATATGACCATCAGGAAAAGATATTAATTCGGTATTGGTGTTTTCAATTTGAGATAAATTTTCATCATAAATTAATACGCCGTCTTTTTTCCCTAAAATTAGCATTTTTTTAAAATCAGTTTCTTTCAAAATAAACTGCCTGTCTTTTCTAATTTTCATGCCTTCTAAGGAAGCGACGATTCCTTGTAATGGGGTTTTTAAAGCGGCTAATTTCACCTTTTCAATCTCATTTTCAAGTCGGTCACGATTGTTTTCACTAAATAAATTAGCAATCGAAATCCGAACAAAATTGATGTAATTCTGTTTTACCGCTTTAACGGCTCGATCCCGATTCGTTTTTCGTTCCTCGCTATCTTCCTTTGCGGTTGAATTTAATAATACAATACCTTTTACGATTTTTGGATATAATTCTGCAAAAGCCAGTGCCACGTATCCGCCCATAGAATGACCTAATATTACTGCTTTTCTAATTCTAAGATGGGATAAAATTGCTTTAACAATTTCGGCATTTTCTTCCATAGAATGAACATATCCAAGACATTCGGTTGCTCCATGACCCAATAAATCAATTGAAATAACCCGATTTTTTTTAGCTATTGAAGGAGTCAAATCTTCCCACATCGTTTTATTTTCTAGAAAACCATGAAGTAAAACCACAGCAGTCCCTGTTCCAATATCGGAATAGGAGATTACAGTATTTTTGTAGAAAATTTGTTTCATTTTTATGATCTGAGGCAAAAATAAGTGAAATTTTTTAAACCATATAAGAATTATAAGTTCCTATAAAAATAACTTAAATGTCCTTTTATGCCTTATATGGTAAAATAAAACGGCTTACTTTCGTAAACCGTCTATTCTCTATTCGTCTATATTCTTTTGTCTAAATTATGCATTCATAATCGTTTCAATTTCTTCAATTTCAATTGGAATGTGCTGCATTAAATTAAAAGGATTTCCTTTTTCTTGAATAACCACATTGTCTTCTAATCGAATTCCGAAACCTTCCGCTGGAATATAAATTCCTGGCTCAACTGTAAACACCATATTGGCTTGCATTGGGTCGGTTAAAATCCCATAATCGTGCGTGTCTAAGCCTAGGTGGTGTGAAGTTCCGTGCATGAAATATTTCTTGTACGCCGGCCATTCTGGGTTTTCATTTTGAACATCGGCTTTGTCAATCAATCCCAAGCCTAACAATTCAGAAGTCATTATTTTTCCTACTTCTACATGATATTGTTTCCAAAGTGTTCCTGGAGTTAGCATTTTTGTTGCTTCATTTTTCACATTTAAAACAGCATTGTAAACCGCTTTTTGTCTTTCAGAAAAACGACCCGAAACCGGAATCATTCGAGTCATATCACTTGAATAATTGGCATATTCAGCTGCTACGTCAAGCAAAATCAAATCACCAGCTTTACACGCTTGGTTGTTTTCGATATAATGCAAAACATTGGCATTATTTCCTGATGCAATTATTGGAGTATAAGCAAAACCTTTTGATCTGTTTCTGATAAATTCGTGAATAAATTCGGCCTCAATCTCATATTCGGCAACGTTTGGTTTTACAAATGACAACACTCTTCGAAACCCTTTTTCGGTAATATTACAAGCATTCTGAATCAATTCAATTTCTTCTTTTTCCTTTACTGAACGGATGCGCTGTAAAATCGGATTGCTTTTTGCAACAGCATGAGCAGGATATTTCTCTTTCCACCATTTTACAAAACGGGCCTCACGAGTTTCCGTTTCCACAGTCGCGCGGTAATGCTCATTGGTATTAATATAAATAGTTTCGGCATGGGTCATTAATTCGAATAAAATTTTCTCGAAATCTTGAAGCCAATAGACCGTTTTTACTCCTGAAACTTCAAAGGCACGTTCTTTAGAAAGTTTTTCGCCTTCCCAAATCGCAATATGATCGTTGGTTTCTTTTAAGAATAATATTTCTCTCTGGTGCTCGTATGGCGCGTCAGGAAATAGCAACAAAATGCTTTCTTCTTGATCTACTCCCGACAAATAAAAGATATCGCGGTGTTGTGCAAATGGCAAAGTGCTATCGGCAGAAACCGGATAGATATCATTAGAATTAAAAACCGCCACACTTTTAGGCTTCATCTGAGCCGTAAATTTCGAACGATTTTTTACAAATAAATCACTGTTAATTTGATGGTATTTCATAATGCAATAAATTAGATTACAAATCTAATCAATCCATTTGTAATATCTAGCACCTATTAAGTTAGGATTTTCATTTTCTATTTTATCCAATACCCACTCACTTTTTGGCGACTGAACACTAGATTTTTGCTCTTTTTTGTGCAATTTTTCATACGTTTCAAATCCAATTTCGTGACTTTTTTCTAATGTTTGAAACAAATTTACATCCGAAATTGCCGCTGCCCAATTGGGTTGAATGGTTCCTTCAAACACTTTTGATTTTGATCCACTTCCGTAGGCTAGGAAACCAAATTTTTGATTCGAAAGGTCTGTTTTTGATTTGTGAAAATGAGCCAATGTAGATAGAAATCCCATAAAAATAGAACCCGTATATAAATTACCAATTAAGGAAGAGGCAATTTCTGCAGGTTGTAATTTTTCGTTTACAAATGTTCGGTATTCTCCCGATTTGCTGATTTCTTTCAATTTATTTTGGTATTCTGTAGGGTCTTCATTTCCGCTAATTATTTTGTTTTCATGATCTAAACAATAGATTTCTGACAACATCCTTCTCCCTTGAAAAGAATAAGGAAGATGCATAATAATGCTTTTCCACGATTGATATACTGAACTTTCTGAACCGCTCGCTTTTTTAAACGAAAAGTAGGCGTCTCGTGTTCTGTCCATGTAACATTGATTGGAATATTGCCCTTCAAAAACCGGTTGGTCTTTATGGATTTCAATTTCTGCTTCCAAATTATCAAACCAGTTTTCATTATTTGAATTTCCAGTAATAGCTTCTTTTGAAATAGATCGGTAAGGTTTGAAAAAATCAAAAACGCCTTTTGTGCTTGTGGACCAATTATTTTCAAATGCTATAATTCTTGGATTTTGAGAGATTAATAATGCCACTGCGCCAGCACCTTGAGTGTATTCTCCGGTAGAATTTAAATCGTATTTTGCAACATCAGTGGTAACTACAATGGCTTTTTTATTCGGATTTAATTTCACAAAATCAATGCAATTTTGCATCGCATCTACGCCTCCAATACAAGCAAATGTAAAATCGACAACATCGCATTCTGCCAATCGGTTTTCGCCAAATTTTTGTTCCATCAACGAAACTAAAAAGGAAGCGATAGGTTTTGAACTGTCAATTGCGCTTTCAGTTCCAACATAAATTCGAGAAATGTCTTCTAAAGTAATAGCATGATCTACAATTAAATTAGTCAACGCATTGGCTCCAAAAACCACCGTATCTTGATGGGTATCGGGCAAAGTCATTTTTAGCAATCCCAATCCTTTTTCCAATTTTTCAGGATCAATATTTCTGTTATTTGCCAACGTATTAATTGGTAAATGTATTTTTGCAATATCAAATGCGATAGCGTCTATTCCGAAATTCATTAGTAGTCTATTTTTTGTAAAATTACAAAGTGGCATTGATGTTTAATAGCATTTTAACCTTAAAAACATCTTTGCATTTCATTTTTACGATATTTAAAAAAAACAGGAAGTTCTAATAGGAATTTAATAATATTATATTCAATCCTGTACAATTTTATTTAATTTAGCCGAAATAATATTTTAACAACTGTTTTTTATGAAGTCGATATTCTTAATTTTTATTTCAAGTTTTTTTCTCTTTTCAAATGCTCAAAATAAGCCTTCGTATTTGATTTATGATCAAAATGGAAAGAAAGCCAGTTATAAAGACATTATAAACAGTTCACAAAAATCAGACGTGCTTTTGTTTGGAGAATACCATGACAATTCTGTCGCTCATTGGCTTGAATTAGAAATCACTAAAGATTTATTTGGCAAAACACTACTGGTTTTGGGTGCAGAAATGTTGGAAGCAGACAATCAAAAACAAGTAAATCAATATTTAAAGGGTGAAATCAACCAGAAAAAATTAGATAGCACGGCAAGACTTTGGCCAAATTATAAAACGGATTACAAACCATTGGTAGATTTCGCAAAGGAAAATAAGATTGATTTTATTGCTACCAATATCCCCCGAAGATTTGCAAGTTTAGTATTTAAAAATGGATTTGAAGCACTAGATAAGCTTTCACAAGAGGAGAAATCTTGGATGGCACCACTCCCTTTTCTTTACGATGCAACCTTGCCAGGATACAGTAAAATGGCGCAAGAAATGGGAGGTCACGGAGGGGAGAATTTGCCTAAAGCTCAAGCCTCAAAAGACGCCACAATGGCTTATTTTATTGCTAAAAACCGTAAAGAAAATTCTTTATTTATCCATTACAACGGTTCCTATCACAGCGATAACTTTGAAGGGATTAATTGGTATTTAAAACAGCAAAATCCGAATATCAAAATGGTAACCATTGCCACGGTTTCTCAAACTGATATCTCAAAATTAGAACCAGAATATTTAGGCAAAGCCAATTTTATTATTGTAATTGACGAAGATGCAACCAAAACGTATTAATTGCACAAAATGAAATTTTATTTTTTGCAGAAGTTTCATAGTTTCATTGAATTATTTTAATTGGTTTCAACAATTATGAGTCAATTGTCCAAAACACTTTAAATTCATTATAAATTACTACGAAAAGGTTGTAGTATGTTTTATTAATGATTATTTTTGTCCATTATAATAAAAAATTGATTTTATCATGGCCAATTCTTCATTACTAAAGTCTTCAATTGCAAAGAAAGTTGCTATGGCGCTTTCGGGACTTTTTTTAATTTCCTTTTTATCACTTCATTTTTTCATCAATTTAACATCAGTATTCAGTGAAGAGGTGTTCAATATGATGTCTCATTTTATGGGATACAATCCGATTATTCAATTTGTAATGCAGCCAGTTTTAATTGCTGGAGTTGTTTTTCACTTCATTATGGGGTTTGTTTTAGATTTGAAAAACAGGAGTGCTAGACCAGTTAAGTATGCGAATTATAATGGTGCAGCAAACGCATCTTGGACTTCAAGAAATATGATTATTTCTGGAGTAGTCGTGTTGGCTTTTTTAGGACTGCACATGTATGATTTTTGGTTTGCTGAAATGAACTATAAATATATTGCTGTAAATGTTATCGATGAAAACAGATATTATGAAGAGTTAGTACATAAATTTGAAAATCCAGTTCGTACTGCTTTGTATTCTTTATCGTTTGTACTGTTGTCATTGCACTTGTGGCACGGTTTCAATTCTTCGTTTCAATCTGTAGGGTTTAACAATAAATATTCAAAATCATTACATAAATTAGGATATGCTTTTGCAATAGTAGTTCCTTTTGGCTTTATTTTTATTGCATTATTTCATCATTTTAATCATATTTAATATTTAATTATAATGGCATTAGATTCAAAAGTTCCTAGCGGTCCAATTGCGGACAAATGGATAAATTATAAAAATCACATCAATTTAGTAAATCCAGCTAACAAACGTAATATCGATATTATCGTAGTGGGAACTGGACTTGCAGGTAGTTCTGCAGCCGCAACTTTGGCAGAATTAGGGTATAATGTTAAAACATTTTGCTTTCAAGATTCACCGCGTCGCGCCCACTCAATTGCTGCACAAGGAGGAATCAACGCTGCTAAGAATTATCAAGGCGACGGAGATTCTACTTTCCGATTGTTTTATGATACAATTAAAGGAGGCGATTATCGTTCTCGTGAAGCAAACGTGCACCGTTTAGCTGAAGTTTCAACTAATATTATCGACCAATGTGTAATGCAAGGCGTTCCATTGGCTAGAGAATATGGCGGATTATTAGACAATCGTTCTTTTGGAGGAACTTTGGTAGCAAGAACATTTTATGCCAAAGGTCAAACAGGACAGCAATTATTGTTAGGAGCCTATTCAGCAATGAATCGTCAAATAGGTCGTGGAAAAATAAGATCACATGCCCGTCACGAAATGCTAGATTTAGTAGTTGTTGACGGAAAAGCAAGAGGAATTATTGCTCGTGATTTGGTTTCAGGAGAAATAGAGCGACACTCTGCGCATGCTGTTGTTATTGCTTCTGGAGGCTACGGAAATGTGTTTTTCCTTTCGACTTATGCCATGGGAAGTAATGCTACCGCTGCTTGGAAAATACACAAAAAAGGCGCTTTCTTTGCCAATCCGTGTTATACACAAATTCACCCAACATGCATTCCCGTTTCAGGAGATCACCAATCGAAATTGACTTTAATGTCAGAATCCTTGCGTAATGACGGTCGGATTTGGGTTCCTGCAAAACTAGAAGATGCAAAGGCCATTCGTGAAGGAAAGAAAAAAGCGACAGATTTATCTGAATCAGAAAGAGATTATTATTTAGAAAGAAGATACCCTTCTTTTGGAAATTTGGCGCCTCGTGATATTGCGTCGAGAGCTGCAAAAGAGCGCTGCGATGCCGGTTTTGGAGTTAACAAAACAGGTGAAGCCGTTTATTTGGATTTTGCAGATGCCATTCAGCGTTATGGAAAAGAACAAGCTTTTGTAAAAGGGTTAGATGCAAATGATGCAGCTTTAATTATAAAACTCGGAAGAGCCGTAGTTGCCAGTAAATACGGTAACTTATTTCAGATGTATGAAAAAATTGTCGACGAAGATCCATACACTTCTCCTATGATGATTTATCCAGCAGTGCATTACACCATGGGAGGAACTTGGGTTGATTATAATTTACAAACCACCATTCCAGGATGTTTCTCTATAGGAGAGTCTAATTTTTCTGATCACGGAGCGAATAGATTAGGTGCTTCAGCCTTGATGCAAGGTTTAGCCGATGGTTATTTTGTGTTGCCATATACAATAGGAGATTATTTGGCTCCAGAAATAAAAACAGGACCAATTTCTACCGATTTACCTGAATTTGTGGAAGCAGAGAATAAAGTAAAAGCTCAAATTGAGCAATTTATAAACAATAAAGGAACCAAATCTGTTGACTATTTTCATAAGAAATTAGGTAAAATAATGTGGAATAATGTGGGTATGGCTCGAAATACCAAGGGACTTACCGAAGCTATCGAAGAAATTGCTGCTTTACGTGAGGAGTTTTATAAAGAAGTTATAGTGCCTGGAACTGCAGATAGTTTTAATCCAGAATTAGCAAAAGCGGGACGAGTAGCGGATTTCCTTGAATTAGGTGAATTGTTTGCAAAAGACGCACTACATCGTAACGAATCTTGTGGAGGACACTTCCGTGAAGAATATCAAACCGAAGATGGAGAAGCACAACGTGACGACGAAAATTTTGCGTATGTTGCTGCTTGGGAATACAAAGGCAAACCTAGTGATGCTGTTTTACACAAAGAACCATTGATTTACGAAAATATTAAATTAGCTACTCGTAGTTATAAATAGAAATTAGTCCAAAGTCAAACTTCTTAAAGTCATTTGACTTTAAGACTTTCAAACTAAAAAATATGAAACTGAAATTAAAAATATGGCGTCAGCCAAATGCCAAATCTCAAGGAAAAATTGTTGACTATTTAGTTGATGGTATCGAAAGCGATATGTCTTTTCTAGAAATGTTAGATATTCTAAACGAAGATTTAATTCAAAAAGGCCAAGATACAGTTGCTTTTGACCACGATTGTCGCGAGGGAATTTGCGGAAGTTGTTCTCTTTTTATCAATGGTGAAGCGCACGGACCAGACAGAGGAATACCAACTTGTCAATTGCACATGCGAATGTTCAACGACGGCGATGAAATTTATATTGAGCCTTTTAGAGCAAAAGCGTTTCCTATCATTAAAGATCTTGTTGTCGATAGAAGTTCTTTTGATAGAATTCAGCAAGCAGGTGGTTTCGTGTCTATAAATACATCGGGAAATCCTGTAGACGCTAATACCATTCCAATTCCAAAAAAAGATGCCGACAGAGCTTTTGATGCTGCAACTTGCATTGGTTGTGGTGCTTGTGTGGCCACTTGTAAAAACTCATCAGCGATGCTATTTGTAGCTGCCAAAGTTTCTCAATACGCTTTGTTACCACAAGGAAGAGTGGAAGCTACCGACAGAGTAATGAATATGGTTGCCCAAATGGATGCCGACGGTTTTGGTAATTGTACCAATACTGGAGCTTGTGAAGTAGAATGTCCAAAAGGAATTTCCCTTGATTACATTGCTCAAATGAACAGAGAATATTTAGCAGCAAGCTTGAAAGGATAATACCACTTATGTTAAAATAGTAAAAAGACTGTTCAATTGGGCAGTCTTTTTTGTTTTAACTATTTAAAAATTACCCTTATTTTATGATAGCAACATTAGAAACAAATGATTAAATTTGCCACTTAATCTTGAAATAAATTTTAGATTTATAAAAATTACAATATGTTACAAATAGCATTTATTAGAGAAAATCAGGAAAAAGTAATCAAAGCATTGGCCAAAAGAAATATGGACGCCAAAGCAACAGTTGATGAAGTAGTTCAATTGGATGAAAAACGTCGTTCTACGCAAGTAGAATTGGACAACATTTTATCTGAATCTAATAAATTATCCAAAGACATTGGTGATTTAATGAAAGCTGGAGAAAAATCTAAAGCGGCAATATTAAAAGAAAAAACCGTACTTCTAAAAGAAAAAAGCAAGGAATTAGCTGAAAAAGCAGATACTTTGGCTCAGGATCTTTTAGAAAAATTATATACTTTACCCAACCTTCCTGCAGATCTAGTTCCTGCAGGTAAAACTCCTGAAGAAAATGTAACCGTTTTTCAAGAAGGGGAAATTCCTGTTTTGCACGAAGGGGCACAACCGCATTGGGAGCTAGTAAAAAAATACGACATTATCGATTTCGAATTAGGAAATAAAATCACCGGAGCTGGTTTCCCAGTTTATAAAGGGAAAGGTGCAAAATTACAACGCGCTTTAATCACTTATTTTTTAGATAAAAATACCGATGCTGGTTATAAAGAATACCAAGTTCCTCATCTTGTAAATGAAGCTTCGGCCTATGGAACCGGGCAATTGCCAGACAAAGAAGGACAAATGTACCACGACGCCACCGATAATTTATATTTAATTCCTACGGCTGAAGTTCCTGTAACCAACTTGTTTCGTGATGTGATTTTGAACGAAAATGAATTGCCCGTTTTAGCAACCGCTTACACCCCATGTTTCCGAAGAGAGGCAGGTTCTTATGGCGCTCACGTTCGTGGATTGAATCGTTTGCACCAATTTGACAAAGTAGAAATAGTACGAATTGAACACCCTGATAAATCGTATGAAGCATTGGAAGGAATGGTGGAACACGTGAAAATGATTTTGCAAGAATTGAAATTGCCGTATCGAATTTTACGTCTTTGCGGAGGCGATATGGGATTCACTTCTGCATTAACCTATGATTTTGAAGTGTTTTCTACTGCACAAGATCGTTGGTTGGAAATTTCATCTGTATCGAATTTTGAGACTTTTCAAGCCAATCGTTTGAAATTACGTTTCAAAGATAAAGACGGTAAAAATCAATTGGCACACACTTTAAACGGAAGTTCATTGGCTTTGCCAAGAGTTTTGGCAGGAATATTAGAAAACTATCAAACGCCTGAAGGAATTGTAATTCCAGAGGTTTTAAGAAAATATACTGGTTTTGATTTGATTGACTAAAACCGTTAATCTTTGAAAAACAATGTACTAATTTGGCACAAAAAGTGTTACTTTAGTACATTGTTTTTTTAATACATTTTTGAAATGAAAAAAATAATTTTCCTTTTTTCTCTGTTTTATTCCCTAATTGGTTTCTCGCAAGACGACCAATTGGCGCAAAACTATTTTGACAAAGGAGAATTTGAAAAAGCACTCCTTTCTTATCAAGAACTTTTTAATGCTCAGTCTGGAAATGGTTTTTATTTTCAGCAAACGATTGAATGCTACCATCAACTTAAACAATATGAAATAGCTGAAAAAAAGATATTAGAACGGTTCAATAAATTCAAACAAAGTTCCCTTTTAGTGGAACTAGGGGCTAACTACCAATTACAAAAAGACGAAAGTAAAGCCAAAAAATATTTCGAACAAGCGTTAGATAAAATCAAAAAAAATCCTTCAGAAGTTTACGGAATTGCGGCTGTTTTTGAAAAGAAGGTATTGATTAATTATGCTTTGCAAGCCTATCAAATTGCATTAGAAATTGATCCAAAAATGAATTTTAATTTTCAAATGGCAGTTTTATATGGGCAAAATGGGCAAACAGATCAAATGATTGAAATGTTCTTAAAGGAGTCCTATACAAATCCTCAAAATCTGATTTTGGTTCAAAATCAATTTACCCGATTTATGACTGAAAATGCCGATGTAAAGTTTAAGGAGTCGCTTCGTAAAGCACTTTTAATCAGAATTCAAAAAAGCCAAGAGGTTTTTTGGAATCAATATTTGAGTTGGTTTTATGTTCAACAAAAGGAATTTGGAAAAGCATTTATACAAGAAAAAGCCATTTATAAAAGAAATCCGGAATCGTTATACAACATAG
>JARXAC010000035.1:0-62168 GCA_029866065.1 Flavobacterium sp. | reverse complement strand
TATATCGTTTAATTCGGAAACTGCTTGCCAGCAAAATTCGTTATTTGCCATTGCTAAAACGACCATTGCACCTTGCGCGGGTGCTGGAATCATCCAGTCAAGATTAATGTGATCTAATCCGATTTTTGCTCCCTCTCCTTTGGAGAGGGTTGGGGTGAGGCCAATTCTTTCTAATCCCGCTGCCGCAAATATAGCTCCGTTCCAATCACTATCATTTAGTTTTTGCATTCGCAAATTTACGTTTCCGCGCAAATCAACCACTTTGTGATTTGGATATTTGTGCAACCATTGTGCTTGACGACGCAAACTTCCGGAGGCAATTGTCGCCTCTTGAGACAGGAAATCTAAATTGGTTTTATAAAGCAAAAGGTCTTTTTCGTTGGCTCTTTCCAAAACTGCCGCTTGAACAATTCCTTCAGGTAATGCGGTAGGAACGTCTTTCATGGAATGAACGGCAATATCAACTTGACCATTGATCATAGCAATATCAAGGGTTTTGGTGAAAATCCCGGTAATTCCTAATTCATATAAGGGTTTGTTTAAAATAATATCACCTGTAGATTTTACCGCAACAATTTCAGTTTTATAACCTAAATCGTTTAATTTTTTTTCTACTGTGCGCGCTTGCCAAAGTGCTAATTCACTATCTCGAGTTCCGATACGTATCACTTTTTGAGCCATTATTAAGTAGTTTTGAAATCTTTACTTAAAGATTTTAGGATAGTGTAATTTTATATTTTTCTTCTATTTCTGAAGTTTTTTTAACGGGTAATTGATGCCCAATTTGGAAAACTTTTTCAATGAATTCGATACTTTCATCCACCGATGTGTTTTCATCTTTTAGGTGACTTGCAAAATGGTTGGTGATTTTTTGAATAATTCTAGCGCTTAATAATTCGGCTTGTTCTTCATCAAAATTAGGAAGTTTCTTGCGTTGGCAAGTCAATTCGTTTTCTACGATATCATTCAATTTTGCTTTTAGAGCGTGAATAGTTGGCGCATGTTTTCTGCCATTCATCCAAATATTAAATTCCATTTTGATATCTTCAATTATCGCTTCGGCGGCAGGAATATGTTGTTTTCTTCTTTCCAAAGTATCATCGGTCATTTCTGATAAATGATCCATATGAATTAAAGTTACCCCTTCTAAATCAGTTACATTTTCATGAACGTTTTTTGGAATCGATAAATCCAGAATTAAAATTGGTTTTTTAAGATTCAAAATAGCTTTATCGATTGTAGGATTTTGAGCGCCAGTTGCCACAACCACTACATCGGCTTTTTGAAGTTCCAAATGCAATTCGGCATAATCTTTAACGATCAAATTCAATTTTCCAGCTAGTTTTTCTGCCTTATCTTTAGTTCTGTTAATCAGTGTAATTTGTTCGTTTTTGGTGTGTTTCACCAAATTTTCACAGGTATTTCTACCAATTTTTCCTGTACCAAAAAGCAAGATATTTTTGTTTCCAATATCTTCTACATTTTTGATAATATATTGAACCGATGCAAATGAAACGGAAGTTGCTCCTGAGCTAATTTCGGTATCGGTTTTGATTTTCTTACTTGCTTGAATTACGGCATTTATCAATCGATCTAAATAGGTATTAATTAATCCTAATTTTCTAGATTCGGCAAAGCTCAATTTTAATTGGCTTATGATTTCAAAATCACCTAAAATTTGACTGTCTAAGCCAGTTCCCACTTGAAAAATATGATTTATAGCTTCTTGTCCTTTGTAAATAAAACCAAATTCTTGAAATCCTTCAACTGTTCCTTGGCTGTGTTCGCAAATTAGTTTTATCAGTTGGAATGGGTGTTCAGCAAAACCGTAAACTTCGGTTCTATTGCAAGTTGAAGTCACAATTAAACTCTCAATACCTTCCAATTTCGCTTGTTCAAGCAAACGTTTTTTGGCTGCAGAATCCAAACTAAATTTTCCTCTGATTTCGGCATCGGCTTTTTTGTAGCTTAATCCTACAGAATAAAAATAGAGCTGTTTTGATTGATTGTTTTTCATAAATGCACTTTCCATAAAGTTCAGCAAAATTATAGCTATAGTATTTATAAAAACAACGCTTAAAGGACTATTTGTGTCGCTACGAGAATTTCTGAGTTTAAATCGTTATTTTTGTATTTATATTTCTATTTTTGCACTGGTATATAATGTTTAAAGTCAATCTATTTAGATGCATTCTAAATAAATAAGTTAAAAATTGTATTTTTCAAATAAAAAAAATATCGCTATGGGTTCTCAAGAAGTAATAAAAATTGAAGATGATTTTATCTTAATTCGCTTTCAAAACGATGGAAATGAAACATTTCAAGTTGAAAAGCAAATCAATCAAGGGCTTATTCAATTTCATTTTGGAATCAAAGGGAATGCAAAATTTATTTTTAATCAAGGAAATTATACTTTGGATTTAAAGGAAGAAAAAGCGCTTTTGCTTTATAATCCTCAGAAGGAATTGCCATTAAATTTAATATTAGAACCGCAAACTTGGGTGATTTCTGTGATAATTTCTATCAAAAAATTCCATGCTTTATTTTCTACTGAAGCCAGTTATATTCCTTTTTTGAGTGGTGAAAATCAGGATAAAAAATATTATAAAGAAAGTGATATAAGCCCTTCAATGGCAATTGTATTGAGCCAATTGTTCCATTATAATTTACATCCAAATATTAAAAACCTCTATTATAAAGGAAAAGGATACGAATTATTGAGTTTGTATTTCAATCGTTCCGAAGATCCAGATGCGGAACAATGTCCGTTTTTAATTGACGAAGAAAATGTCATGAAAATTAAAAAAGCGAAGGAAATTGTAATTGCAAATATGGCAGAACCGCCAGGGTTACAAGAATTAGCAGACCAAGTAGGATTAAATTTGAAGAAATTAAAAATGGGTTTCAAACAAATTTATGGCGATACCGTTTATGGCTTCCTTTTTGATTACAAAATGGATTGCGCGCGAAAATTGTTGGACAGCGGTTCTTATAATGTAAATGAAGTAGGTTTGAAAATTGGGTACAGCACAGGAAGTCATTTTATTGCGGCTTTCAAAAAGAAATTTGCAACGACGCCAAAAAAATATTTGATGGCAATCAACCCCAACACATAATTCAAAATAAAATTAGTTAATCATAATAATTGAAAAGTAAGTTTGATTTACTTTTATAAATAAATATAAAGATATGAAAGGTGTATTATTAGTCAATTTAGGTTCTCCAGAAAGCCCTACTCCAAAAGATGTTAAGCCTTATTTGGATGAGTTTTTAATGGATAAATATGTAATTGATGTGCCATTCTTGCTTCGTGCTTTATTGGTACGAGGAATTATTTTACAAACTAGACCAAAAAAATCAGCGGCTGCGTATGCTAAAATTTGGTGGGAAGAAGGTTCGCCGTTGGTAGTTATTTCTCAAAGAATGCAGAAAAAAGTGCAGCAACTATCTTCCATTCCCGTTGGATTGGCAATGCGTTATGGCAAAATGTCTATACTAAAAGGATTGCAAGAATTGAAAGATAAAGGCGTTGACGAAGTAATGTTATTTCCTTTGTATCCGCAACACGCAATGGCTTCTACAACAACCATTTTAGAATTGGCTGAAGAGCATAGAAAAAAGTATTTTCCTGAGATGAAATTTACAATTGTCCCTGCGTTTTACAATAAACCAGATTACATTTCAAGTTTATCACATTCAATAAAAAAGCATTTGGACGGCTTTGAATACGATCATTTATTGTTTTCGTATCATGGAATCCCGGAGCGTCATATTCGTAAAACGGACATCACAAAATCACATTGTAAAATTGATGGATCTTGTTGTAACACACCTTCACCAGCACACGAATTTTGCTATCGTCATCAATGTTATGAAACGACAAAACAAGTGGTGAAATATTTAGGAATTCCAGAAGGGAAATACAGCCAAACCTTCCAATCTCGATTGGCGGGCGACAAATGGTTAACACCTTACACCGATGTGGAAGTGAACAAAATGCCAAAAAAAGGAATTAAGAATTTGGCGGTGGTTACTCCGGCATTTGTTTCGGATTGCTTGGAAACTTTAGAAGAAATTGCTATGGAAGCCGGTCATGAATTCAAAGAAAACGGTGGCGAAAATTTTATGGCAATTCCTTGTATGAACGATGGCGACGAATGGTGTCAAACGGTTGCAAATTGGATTGAGAATTGGGCAAAATAAACACGTTTAAAGTTTAAGGTTTAAAGTTGTATAACGTGCTAAAACCTTAAACTCCAAACTTTAAACAAAAAATTAATGGAATACTATAACTACCTAAAATCACTTCATCTCATTTTTGTAATCACTTGGTTTGCAGGACTTTTTTATATTGTTCGTCTTTTTGTTTACCAAATTGAAGCCAACGACAAACCATCACCTGAAAAGGAAATATTGCAAAATCAATATAAAATAATGACGTACCGGTTGTGGTACATAATCACTTGGCCAAGCGCTATTTTAGCAAGTATTTTTGCGTATTGGATGCTGTTTTTTACGGCTATTGGAAAAGCGTGGTTGCTAATGCCCTGGATGCACGTGAAATTAGGATTTGTATTTTTATTGTATTTATACCATATTAAGTGCCATCAAATGTATTTGCAATTGCAAAAAGGGGAAGTAAAACACAGTTCCAATTTTATGCGTTTGTGGAATGAAGGGGCAACCATAATTTTGTTTGCGGTCGTTTTTTTAGTTATACTAAAAAATGCTTTCAACTGGATTTACGGAGTTGTTGGAATCTTCCTTTTTTCAATAATAATTATGTTAGGATTTAAAATGTACAAACGAATTAGAGAGAAAAACAAGTCGTAAATTATGGCAGCTAATTTCAAAATGTCAATGCTATCGCTTCGAACTAGGATTTTCCTATCGATGATTGTATTGGTTTTGATTGCGTCGGTTTTAATGGCTTCCATTTCGATTATTCAGTTTAAAAACGAATCCAAAGTTTACCATCAAGAGCGATTAGAACGCAAGGAAACGGCAATAAACGAACATATAAATTATGTTCTCGCCAATACAACCTATCCGCTTTCAGCCAATAATTTAGACTTGATTTTTAAAGATAAAATTCATGAATTATCACAAATTCATGGTTTAGAAATCAATATTTTTGGACTGGATGGAAAATTATTAAAATCTTCAAAAGCTTCTTTTTCTGTTGATCCCGTAGCGCCTCCAATTCCGAACTACATTTTAAAATTGGTTCAATCTTCCATTGAAAAAAGATACGTTGATATAAAAAATATCGACGGAGTTAAAAACCGTTCTTCCTTTAGCATTATTAAAGATGAAAAATTCAAACCACTTGGAATTTTAAACATTCCTTATGTGGAAGACGATAGTTTTTATGAAGCAGAACTTCAAAATTTCTTGATAAAATTAGGACAAGTTTATGCGTTTATGTTGGTTATCGCTTTTGGAGTTGCCTATTTCCTTTCAACCTATATTACGAAGTCATTAAAAACAATTTCCGACAAATTACGTGACACGAGTTTGGATCAGAAAAACGAGAAAATTGTATTGGAAGCAAATAGCAAAGAAATCAATTTGTTAATTCGTGCTTACAATGGAATGGTCGATGAATTAGAAGAAAGTGCCTTAAAATTAGCACAAAGCGAGCGGGAAGAAGCGTGGCAAGAGATGGCAAAACAAGTGGCGCACGAAATTAAAAATCCGCTTACGCCAATGCGATTAACGGTGCAAAGTTTCCAACGAAAATTTGATCCTAACGACCCAGATTTAAAACAAAAATTAAACGATTATTCGAAGACATTAATTCAGCAAATTGACACCATGAGTTCGGTTGCATCAGCGTTTTCTAATTTTGCATCGATGCCAGCGCAACAAAACGAAACTTTAAATGTGGTGAATGTGGTTGAGTTGACATTGGATATTTTCAATGAAGATTATATCGTTTTTGAAAGCGAAGAAAAGGAAATTATTTCTAAAATGGATCGCGCGCAATTGATACGTGTGATTACTAATTTAGTTAAAAATGCGATCCAATCACTGCCAGAAAATCAAGCGGTCAAAACTATTTTGGTATCTGTAAAAAAAGAAGAAAACAACGTTCTTATTTTGGTAAAAGACAATGGAATTGGCATTGAAATCGAAAATATAGATCGAATATTTGAACCTAAATTCACCACCAAAAATAGCGGAATGGGATTGGGATTAGGAATTATTAAGAATATTATTGAAAATTATAAAGGATCAATTACATTTGAAACAGAGCAGGGTGAAGGAGCAACATTTACGGTTTCTTTGCCAATAATTAATTCATAAAATCAGCAAAATGAACTACGAAAATATCTTTGTTTTTCAAGAAACAAACATCGCAAAGGTAACTATCAATCGACCTACAAAGTTGAACGCATTAAATAAAGCAACCATTTTAGAATTACACGAAGCCTTTAAAACATTAGAAAATAATAAAGAAATTCGAGTAATAATTCTAACGGGAAGTGGCGATAAAGCATTTGTAGCGGGTGCGGATATTTCAGAATTTGCTAATTTTTCTGAATCCGAAGGAGCTGATTTAGCAGAGCAAGGACAAGCCGTTTTATTTGATTTTATCGAAAATATATCAACACCCGTAATAGCCGCAATCAATGGATTTGCCTTGGGCGGAGGATTAGAATTGGCTATGTCTTGTCATTTTAGAGTGGCTTCTGAAAACGCAAAAATGGGATTGCCAGAAGTTTCACTTGGGGTAATTCCAGGGTACGGAGGCACACAAAGATTGCCACAATTAGTTGGAAAAGGAAAGGCAATGGAAATGATTATGTCTGCAGGAATGTTAACGGCCGATGAAGCAAAAGCCTACGGTTTAGTAAATTATGTTGTGCCACAATCAGAACTTTTAGAATTCTGTAATGGCATTGGACAAAAAATAGCAAGAAATTCACCGGTAGCAATAAGCCAAGCGATTAAAGCGATAAATGCCAATTATAAAGAAGGGGTAAATGGGTATAAAACCGAAATTGAAGCTTTTGGAAAATGTTTTGCAACCGCAGATTTTAAAGAAGGAACAACTGCTTTTTTAGAAAAAAGAAAACCTGATTTTAAAGGAGAATAATTTATTTTTCACCGTTCCACTCATCATAAAATTGGTTTAAAAACAACTCCATGAACTCGTGCCGTTGTGCTGCAATTTCTTTCCCTGTTTTGGTATTCATTTTATCTTTCAAAAGCAACAATTTTTCATAGAAATGATTAATTGTTGGCGCATCAGAATTTTTATATTCTTCTTTACTCATGTTGAGATTTGGGTTTATTTCAGGGTTGTAAATAGCTCTATTTTTAAATCCTCCGTAGTTGAAAGTTCTTGCAATCCCGATGGCTCCAATGGCATCTAAACGATCTGCATCTTGAACAATGTCTAATTCTAAAGAACTGAATTTTTTGGCTTCATGACCGCCTTTGAAAGATATGTTTTCAATAATATTGATAACGGGAACAATCTTATTTTCAGGGACATTTTTACTTTCTAAAAATAATCGAGCTTTTTTAGGGCCAACAGTTTCATCACCATCATGAAATTTACTATCGGCAATATCGTGAAGTAAAGCCCCCAATTGCACTATTAAAATATCGCAATTTTCTCCATTTGCAATTAGCAAAGCATTTTTATAAACGCGTTGTATATGAAACCAATCGTGACCGCCTTCCGCATTTTCAAGCTCTTTTTTTACAAATGCAATGGTATAGTTTATTAGATCTTGGGTTGTCATAAAATTATATTTAAAAAAAAATGTTGAATCTTAAAGAGTTACTTCAAAATCCAACATTTAAAAGGCTACGTTATTTTATTAAATTCTTGCTGGCTCCACCCATTTAAAAACTTGAGATTCTTGAGGAATAACTAATCTTTCAGATATTTTAGCCATTCTTGAAGGAAGTTTCATCAAATAATCACGGGCTTTTTCGGCATCGTCAGTTAAATTTGAAATTTTATCAATTTCCCATTTATCTATTAATTTTTGCATTATATCCACATAATCGTTAGCGGTATAAACTCCAATTCTCTGAGCTGAATCAGAAAAATGTTCAAAAGCGGAACTTATTTTCTCGCCTGATTCTCTTAAAAATTGAGCCGGCATCACGATTTTTTGTTTCATCATATATTGAAAAGCAAGCATCATTTCGCTTGGATCCACTTGGAAAATACGATTTACAAATTCACTATAAGCATGGTGGTGACGCATTTCATCACCGGCAATCATTTTACAAATTTTAGATAATTTATTATCACCATAAGATTTTGCTAATTGTGCCACACGGTTATGAGAAACATAAGTAGCTAATTCTTGGAAACTAGTATAAACAAAGTTCTTGTAGGGATCTCTTCCGGTACCAATATCAAAACCATCATTTATTAAATGTTGCGTCGTCATTTCAACTTCACGCATATTTACACGACCCGATAAATAAAGGTATTTACTTAACAAATCTCCGTGACGATTTTCTTCTCCAGTCCATTGGCGAATCCATTTTGACCAGCCGTTAGCTTCCACTTGGTCAATTCCTTCCACGTCCATTAACCAAGATTCATAGGTTGGCAGCGCTTCTTCGGTTATGGTATCGCCAACTAAAGTAACCCAGAAATCGTAGGGTAAATCTTTAGCGATTTCTCTTAATTCTCTTACTTCTTCATAGAAATTTTCACTTTGTGAATTGGGTAAAAAATCAGTAGGTTGCCAAATAGTTTCAACCGGAATAAGATAATTGTCTACAAAAGTGTCTACATTTTTTTCAAGAAATTGCATCACTTCTAGACGCATGTTTTTTATTGACATATTTAAATTATTTTATATTTACAGCCAATTATATAGGTCTATAAATTAAATTAAGTAATTATACTTTTAGTTATTAGGTCTTCTGTTATAATAGTTAATTCCTCACTGTTTGAATTTTTAACAGAAATTGCTTCGTGAATAGTAAAAATAATTTTAATCCCGAGGCCGAAGGGCAAAAAGCCAAATTTAAAGAATTTCCATGAATTATTGATAGTAATTGGCACAACAAATGCTGAAGGTGCGTATTTACAGAGGATTTTTAAACCGCTTTTGGCAAATTCTTTAGGTTTTCCGTTTTTGGTTCGCGTTCCTTCAGGAAAAATTACCGCCGAACGCTTTGTTTTTTCAATATATTTTGATAATTCTTTAATTTCTACAATTGCTTGTTTAGGATCATTCCTGTCAATTAACACGGATCCGCCGTGGTTTAAATTATAGGAAATACTTGGAATCCCTTTGCCTAATTCCTGTTTGCTTACAAATTTTGGATGAAATCTTCTCAAGAACCAAATGATCCCGATAATATCGTACATACTTTGATGATTGGCAACAAAAATGATCGGAACCCCTTTAGGTATAAACTCCCGATTTTCAATTTTGAATGTAATTCCTAACAAATGGGCAATTCTTAGTAAAATAAAATTGAGGTAATCAACACTTTTTTTATGAGCTTGGTAGCCAAATAGATTAAAGCAAATCCATTGAATAGGATGAAAAATAACTATGGTTAGCAAAAACAGAAGTAGGCTAATTATAGAAATTGGGTAGGATATTATTTTTTCCATTGCTTTATTATTGCGGTCAAAAGTACGAAATTATTATTTTGCAGTAGTTTTTTTGTGATTCTAAATTCTTTATTAATTCACCACTTGTATCTTCAAAAAAAATAACTATTTTTACTAAAAATAAGAGAAACTAAATGAAAGAAAAGATGAGTTCAGAAAAAGAAGCCAAATTAAAAGCCCTCCAACTTACATTAGACAAATTAGACAAGACTTATGGTAAGGGAACTGTAATGAAAATGGGGGACAAAGCCGTTGAAGAAGTAGAAACAATCTCGTCAGGATCATTAGGATTAGATTTAGCTTTAGGTGTAAATGGATACCCGAGAGGGAGAGTTATTGAAATATATGGCCCAGAATCTTCAGGGAAAACAACCTTAACTTTACATGCTATTGCCGAAGCTCAAAAGGCCGGAGGAATTGCTGCTTTTATAGATGCAGAACATGCTTTTGATAGAACTTACGCAGAAAAATTAGGTGTTGATATTGAGAATTTAATCATTTCTCAACCTGATAATGGAGAACAAGCTCTAGAAATTGCTGAGAATTTAATTCGTTCAGGGGCAATTGATATTGTTGTAATTGACTCAGTTGCCGCTTTAACACCAAAAAGTGAAATTGAAGGCGAAATGGGTGATTCTAAAATGGGATTACATGCTCGTTTAATGTCTCAAGCATTAAGAAAATTAACAGGAACTATAAGTAAAACAAATTGCACCGTTTTCTTTATCAATCAGTTGAGAGAGAAAATTGGAGTTATGTTTGGAAGTCCAGAAACAACTACAGGAGGAAACGCATTAAAATTCTACGCTTCAGTAAGATTAGATATTCGTCGTTCTACACAAATTAAAGACGGGGATAATGTGATTGGAAACAGAACGAAAGTGAAAGTGGTAAAAAACAAAGTTGCCCCACCATTTAAAGTTGCTGAATTTGATATTATGTATGGTGAAGGAGTTTCTAAATCAGGTGAAATTTTAGATTTAGCTGTAGAATTTGAAATAATTAAAAAATCGGGTTCTTGGTTTAGTTATGGTGAAACAAAATTAGGTCAAGGTCGTGATGCGGTAAAAGCGCTAATTAAAGACAACCCAGAAATGGCTGATGAATTAGAACATAAAATTAAAGAACATATTAAAGAAGTTAATGCTTAAAAAAAAATGCTCATGAAAATGAGCATTTTTTTTATTCGTTATAATCTAAAAGTTGCTTGTGAATACAATTCCAAGATTCCGTTTTTAATTCTCGAATATCCGTTTTATTTTCAATTGTTTTGCCTGTTGATGATATAAAAGGGTGAATTTTTGCTCTCATAACACCCATGCTTCCGCTAAAAAAGGTATATGACATTCTCTTTTTATTATCTGGAAATGAAATAGGAACAATAGGAATTTGGTGTTCAATAGCCAATCGAAAAGCCCCGTCTTTAAAATCATCCAAAACAATAGATTCATCCGATGGCACACCACCCTCTGGAAAAATACAAATACTTAAACCTTGCTTTATTCTTTTTTGAGCCTGGTCAAAAACTTCCATCCGACTTCTTGAACTACTTCTATCAACTAAAATACAGCTGCGTTTGTAAAAAAATCCAAACAATGGAATATTCGACAATTCTTTTTTTCCAACAAATACAAATGGATATTTTGAAACTACAAGCATCAACATAATGTCAGTCATAGAAGTGTGATTGGCAATTAGCATATAACTATTATTGGCTTCAAATTCTTGTTCCCGTTCAATTTTGTAATAAAAACCAGTTCCAAAAAGCGTCATTTTTGCCCAAATTCTAGCCATTATAAAAAAATAGGGATACCATTTTTCTTTAAGTATAGAAAAAACTAAAAAAGGAAACATTATAATTATAGGAATTCCCATCATAATGTAAAACCAAATTCGCCAAAGCAGCCAAAATACATTTTTTATTAATTTCATGGTATCAAAAATACATATTTCTCTGTTATTTTTAATACAAAGGTTTAACTTTGCGATAAATAAGAAATAATGTCAAAGATTTTAACAGGTATTCAAAGCACAGGAACCCCGCATTTAGGGAATTTGTTAGGGGCAATTATTCCAGCAATTGAGCTGTCTAATAAACCAGAAAACGAATCGTTTCTTTTTATTGCCGATTTACATTCTATCACTCAGATTAAAGATGGTGAAACATTAAGAGCCAACACTTATAGTACTGCTGCTGCTTGGTTGGCGTGTGGTTTAAATGTAAATAAAGTGGTTTTTTACCGCCAATCTGACGTTACTCAAACGGCAGAATTAGCGTGGTATTTGAGCTGTTTTTTTCCTTATCAACGATTGACTTTAGCCCATTCATTTAAAGATAAATCCGATCGATTAGAAGATGTAAATGCAGGGTTGTTTTCTTACCCAATGCTAATGGCTGCTGATATATTGTTATACGATGCGCAATTTGTACCTGTTGGAAAAGACCAATTACAACACATTGAAATTACTCGTGATGTTGCCGCTCGTTTTAACCACCAAATGGGGGAAACATTCGTTTTGCCAGAATCGTATATTCAGGAAGACACTAAATATGTTCCCGGAACCGATGGGGGAAAAATGAGTAAATCAGCCAATAATACCATTAATATTTTCTTGGATGATAAAGCCTTGCGCAAACAGATTATGTCAATTGAAAGCGATAGCACGCCGCTTGAAGACCCAAAAAATCCAGAAACTTGTAATATATTTTCGATTTATAAATTATTAGCTGATGAAAATCAAATTAAAAAAATGAGAGAAAATTATGCTAATGCTAATGCTGATTATGGTTACGGTCACGCCAAACAAGAATTGTTCGAATTGATAATTGACAAATTCAAAACCGAGCGGGAGAAGTACAATTATTATATGAATAACCTTGGTGAAATAGACCAACAATTATTTCGTGGAGCTGAAAAAGCGGCTGCAATTGCCAATGGAGTTTTAAAAAGGGTTCGTCAAAAACTAGGATTTAGTTTCTAAATTGCTTCAAATAGTTTCCCCGGTAATGGCCGAACCACGCCTTTTAATTCCATATTCAATAGAATTCCCGATATTTTGTAAATCGGCATATCACATTCCAATGCTATAATATCTAGGATTTCTTTACCCGATTTTAATAGGTAATCGTAAATTTTTTGTTCGTCATTTTCTAAAGTTACAAATAACTTTTTTTGAACGGAACGTGTAGTTTTTTCAATATCCCAATTTAGAATATAAACTAAATCGGCAGCGCTAGTTAGCAAATTTGCTTTTTGAGTTTTAATCAAATTATTACATCCTAAACTTAATTTATCAGAAGTTCTGCCTGGCACAGCAAAAACATCCCGATTGTAGTCGTTGGCTAAATTTGCAGTTATTAAGGAGCCTCCTTTTATTGCAGATTCTATTACAATTGTAGCTTCAGAAATACCGGCTACAATCCGATTTCGTTTTACAAAATTCTCTTTTTCAGGATTGGTTCCGCTCCAATATTCAGTCATAAAACCTCCGTTTTTTTCCATTTTAGAAACGTATTTTTTGTGGGAACTTGGATAAATTTGATCCATTCCATGTGCAATTATTCCAATTGTTTGTAAGTCGTTCTCCATTGCCGCTTGGCGAGCAACAATATCGACACCGTAAGCAAAACCGCTAACAATTATTGGATTTAAGGGTGCTAATTCTGTGATTAGTGATTTGCAAAATTCAGTTCCATAAGAGGTGATTTTGCGTGTGCCCACAACACTTATTATCTTCCTATTGTTAAAGTCAATATTGCCTGAAGAAAAAAGCAACAATGGTCCATCAATGCAATGTTTTAGTCGTTCAGGATAGGTTTTGTCTTGAAAATAAGAAACGGTTATTCCGTTATTTTCGATGTATTTTAATTCTGCTTCTGCTTTAGCAAATATGGATTTATTTTTTAATTTTGAAATTAAAACAGATCCAATTCCGTCAATTGAGGCAAGTTGGGATGATTTAGTAGTGAAAATTGCAGCCGCTTCTCCGCAATGGGAAAGTAGTTTTTTAGCAACAATATCGCCCACACCTTCTACTTTTTGTAACGCTAATAGATAATACAATTCGGTTTCATTCATGGCATATATTTATGTAAGTAAGATAAGATTTTTTTTGAAAATTGTTAATAAATTTTGCGAATAAAATTTTGATAACTATTTTGATTGTATAACTTTGTTATTATGAATTTACAACACTACATCTCTCAGCTATTATATCGATATCAATGTGTAACGATTCCTGGTTTTGGCGCTTTTTTAACTGATATTCAATCAGCTCAATGGCATGAAGCTAGCAATGGATTTTATCCTCCGAAGAAATTAATTTCCTTTAATTCGTTTTTGAAAAATAATGACGGTTTGTTGGCAAATCACGTAGCTCAAAACGAGAAAATCTCTTATGAATCAGCTGTATTGTCTATAGAAAATGAAATTACCAAATGGAAGACTGAATTGCAATCTGCAAATAAAATTTCCTTCAAAAGCATTGGGGAATTTAATTTAAATGCGGATAAAAACATCGTTTTTACGCCTTACGAACAAATTAATTATTTAGCAAGTTCATTCGGGTTATCAAATTTGATAGCTCCTTCAATAAAGAGAGAAGTTATAGAACATGTCTTTGAAGATGTTAAAGAAGAGGAGGTAATTCAACTAGTTACGGATAGAAATATCGGTAGAACTTATCTAAAATATGCTGCATTAATAGTATTTTCTTTATCATGTTCAGGAATAATGGGCATTAAATTATACCAGGATAAAGTAGCTTCAGACACCTTAATAGTAGAAAAAGCAGTACAACAAAAAGTTCAAAGTACCATTCAAGAGGCAACATTTGTTATTAGTAATCCATTGCCATCAGTAACGCTATCTGTAAAAGAGGAAAACATGCCGTATCATATAGTTGCAGGTTCCTTTAGACTTGAAAAAAATGCAGATAAAGTGTACAAAAGATTAACCAAAAAAGGCTATAAAGCAAAAAGATTACCACCTAACGCAAATGGATTATTTCCAGTTCTTTACGGAAGTTTTTTAACCCTTCAAGAAGCGGAAAGAATAAAATCTGATATTCAAAAATCAGAAAATCCAAATGTTTGGATTCTAATTGAAGAATTTTAAATAAAAAATCCCATTAATATCGGGATTTTTTTATGTTGTGTAATTACCTTTGTAAAAAAAATATGCACCCAAAACATCCTTCAGAATCTTTAACAGTATTAACTGATTTGGTATTACCAAGTGAAACCAACCCTCTTAACAATCTTTTTGGCGGGGAGTTATTAGCTAGAATGGATAGAGCTGCAAGCATTTCAGCTAGAAGACATTCCCGTAGAGTAGCAGTTACGGCATCTGTAAATCATGTTGCTTTCAATAGAGCGATACCTTTAGGAAGTGTAGTTACGGTAGAGGCAAAAGTTTCCAGAAGTTTCAAAAGTTCCATGGAAATCTTTATAGATGTTTGGATTGAAGACAGAGAAACGGGAACGAGAAGTAAGGCCAATGAGGCTATTTATACTTTTGTTGCTGTTGACGATTCAGGTCGTCCTGTTGAAGTGCCTGCGATAATTCCAGAAACTGATTTAGAGAAATCAAGATTTGACGCAGCATTACGAAGAAAACAATTGAGTTTGGTTTTGGCAGGAAAGATGAAACCAAATGAAGCCACAGAATTAAAAGCACTTTTTGATTAATAAAAAAGGGAGTCAATTTAGACTCCCTTTTTTTACATTTTATACAACCAACTCGATGGATTAAAATAGGTTGTATTTTGTGAAATGGTGAATTTGAGAATAGTTTTTCCATTATCACCACTAGTTCTAACTCTACCAATGGTTTGTTTTATAGAAACTTTATCTCCTTTGTTTACAGAAACCGAACTTAGATTTTGGTATACCGTGAAAAAATCTCCATGTTGAATCATAACGGCAGTATTCACCGGAGAAAATACCATAATACTGGTTACCACTCCCCCAAATACAGCTCTTGCATTGGCGCCTTTTTCAGTTTCAATATCTACACCGCTATTTTTAATTACCAGAGATTTAAATTCTGGGTGAGGATGTTCTCCATAGGCTGAGTAAATTGACACCATCTTTTCAACTGGCCAAGGCAAACGGCCTTTATTTGCTTTAAAATTATCAGCTAAAATTTTCCCTTCCGCAGTTAATACAATTTTAGTAGAAGATTCTATTGCTTTTGTTTCAGCAACCACGGCTTCTTTGGTAGGAATTTTTGTATTATTTGGAGTTGCTTTTCTGCTTGCTTCTACCGCTTTTCTATTTGCTTCAGCGGCTTTTCTATTTGCTTCAGCAATAGCCTCACGAATCAATCGATCTATTTTTTGATCAATTGCTCTTGTTTCTTGTTGTTTTTTCTTGATTTCAGCAAGATATTTTTTCTTGTCTTTTTTAATTGAATTTGCTAAAACTTCTTGTTCTCGTTTTTCCTTTTGAAGTTCTAAACGTTCTTTTTCGTTTTCTTCAATCAATTTTTGTTTAGCGCTTTTTTGAACTACAATTTTCTGATTGTAATTATTAAGCTCAGTTGTTTTTTCTTTAATTTCAATCCCTTGAGTTTTTCTATAGCTAGTATATTGTTTCATATATTGAACTCTTTTGTAGGCTTGTAGAAAATTTTCTGATGATAATAAAAACATAGCTCGACTTTGTTCGGAACGACTTTTATATGATTTTACAATCATTGCTGCGTAGTCCTTTTTCAAAATTTCTAATTCTTTTTGCAAACGATTAATTTCTAACTGATTAATATACATGTCATTACTCAACAATTTTGTTTGTTTTTCAGTTGTATTTATCAGTTTTTCTTTTAGTTTTATTTTACTTGATTGAATCAAAATTAGTTTTGTAACCGATTTTTCTTTTTTCTTAGTTGTTTGCAACAGCTCTTCAGTTTCACGAATCTCTTTCTGGATTTGAGCTTTACGCTCCTCCAATTTTTTTTGCTGATCTTCCTGACCCAAAACGGAACAAGAAATGCAAAGTATTAAAAAACTAAAAATAAATTTTGACATATTGAAGCTATATTTTTGCAAATTTAATTAATAAAAACTCTCTCGTAAGAATTTGGAACAGAATATGGAAAAGAAAGTTCCTCATTGAAAGAAATTGAATTATAATTGATATTAATTATCGTTTTTTCTGACTTTTGATTGGCTTCGATTGAAATTCCTGATGGCAAATTGTATTCTTCAGCAGATTTACGTGCGGGATAAATTATTTGCAACATTCTTTCTAATCCTGGTTGGGAAATCTCTTCTTTTTTAACTAAATAATTATCCCCAGATAAATAGATTGTTTTGCTGATGCCTGAATTTGAAACAGAGGCTAGTTTGTATTTATTGTCTTCTAGAGTGAAATTGTATTTGCCCGTTTTTAAATTATCAAATGCTTCTCCTAAAAGTAAGTTTTGAACTTTTTGAAAGTCCAATTCGGTTCCTAAAAGTTTGCTTAAAGTCGAATAATTTCCGTCAAAATAACTGCTGTTTAATTTTTCATAGTATTGCACTTTTTCAGGAGTTATTAAGGCTTTAGCCACCGTAATTCCTAATATTCGAATACTAACTAAAATAATTTCGTTTTTCTTTATTTTGATTTCCGCAGTAACATTTTGAGATTGGTTAGGATCTTTATAACTCACATTGGATTTGATATATAAAGTGTTGAAATTCAACTTTTTTTTATAATGATTATCAATAATTTTATCCGCCGTTAGTTTGTCATTAGCTACTGTTTCAGCAATTACTGCTTTTTTTGCTGAGCAGGAAACAAGGATACAAAATGACAGTAAACCAATATATTTTTTCATTAATTTTTGTTTTTTAAAGCACTTTCGGCTTTCGAAAAATAGTATTCTTTTTTCTTTAAATCTCCCAATCCATTATAGGCTTCACCCAATTGAATATTGAAATTTATTTCAAGTTTTGGATTATCAACAACAAAATCTAAACCAGATTCTAGCACGTCTTTTGCTTTTTTGTAAGCCTCTTTTTGGTTATAAGCCAATCCTAAATAATAATAAAATTGAGGTTGCGTTGGATAAATTTGAATAAACGTTTCTACTTTCTTTTCTATAACGTCAAAATTTCCTTTTTCAGTATAACATTCGAACAAAAGTAATGCCGTTTCTAGTTCGTCGGGTATTTTTTTCAATTGGATTTCATAAAAACGAATTGCTTTTTCCCAGTTCTTTTTATTATGATAAAACTTGCCTAATTCTTTAGCAACTTCAACCGTTTTATCAGTATCAAAATAAGAAACGGCTTTCTCTAAATCAAAATCAAATTGTGGTTTATCTTTAATAAATAGCAGAAATTCATTCAGCATTCTGTGTTTTATTTTTTGATCTATTTTTAGACTCCCTAAAACAAAATTCATTGCTTTAACTGCATTTTCCCCATCATTATTTTTCAAATACAATTTAAACAAACTCACTTTTGCCCAATCTGAATTAGGAATTTCCAATTCTAATTTCTTTGCAATTTGTTGCGCTAATTCTTCTTGATTGTTCTTATTGTATAAAAATATCAAAGCAATATAATTCGATTCCTCTTTTGGGTTTTTTTTAATTTGTTCCAATAAATTAACTCGTTCCGAGCTATGGTATTTAGAATCTTGAAGAATTTCAGCTTTATAATTTTCTCGCATTTCTAATTTTCCAATCTGGTCATTTAGTTCGTTAATAAGCTCCAAAGCTTTATCATATTGATCGGTGTTCATGTAAAGCGACACCAATTCTTCTTTGTATTCTTTTTTAAATTCAATTAGTTTTAAAACAATGGGAATTGCTTTTTCAAATTCTTTATTTTCATAACATACATCGTACATTCCAGCCCAAAACCAGCGATTATTTGGATCTATTTTTGTTGCTTTTTCAAATGATTCGTAGGCTTTTTTGTACTCTTTTTGTTCTAAATAGTTCTTTCCCAGTTCAAAATAAATGGTAGCGTTATTAGGTTGAATTTTTAAACATTTTTCTAATTCGATAATTGCTTTATCATAATTTTCAATTCCTTTTTGCTTTAATGATTCATAGAACGAATCTTCAAAGTCATCTTTTTCTAAAGCCACATCTTCGGGCATATTTTGCGCCCATAGCGATACCATATTGCATTGCAAAACTGTAAAAAGGAATATAAAAATTAGTTGTTTCATTTATTCTAAAACGGAGTAATCTCCAATACTGATACTCGTAAAATTACCATCAAAACTGGCAAAACTTCCTATCATTGCGTTGTCTAAATTGGCGTTTTTTATGGTAGATTGATTTTGAACTAAACTATTTTTTATAGTTGCATTTTGCACCAAACACCCATTTCCTAAAGAAACATTTGGCCCAACAGTAGCATTTACTAGCGTTACATTTTCACCAATAAAACAAGGCTGAATGATGGTGCTGTTTTCACAAATAACAGAGGAATCAACTAGATTTTTACCGTCGGCATGAAGGAAACCTAGTAATCTTGAATTGGTTTCTACAGTCACATTTTTGTTTCCGCAATCCATCCATTCGTCTACTTTTCCTGGGACAAATTTTAGCCCTTTCACTTTCATGTTTTCAAGCGCATCTGTCAATTGATATTCACCTCCTTTTACCACATTATAATCTAATAAATATTGTAATTCGTCACGTAAAGTTTCCCCAGATTTAAAATAGTAAATCCCAATTATTGCAAGGTCAGAAACAAACTCTTTTGGTTTTTCTACGAAGTCAACAATTTGATTGTTTTCATTTAATTGTACTACTCCAAAAGCACTTGGATCTTCAACTTGTTTTACCCAAATTACACTATCGGCTGAGGTATCAAGAGAAAAATCGGCTCTAAAAAGGGTGTCGGCATAGGCAACTACAATTGGGCCTTTCATTGATTCTTTAGCACACATTATTGCGTGAGCCGTTCCTAAAGCTTCATTTTGATAGCAAATGGTTCCTTTTGCACCCAATTTTTCGGCTATTGCAATAAGTTCCACTTCTACTTGTTTTCCAAAGTCTTTATGGATAATAAAGGCAATTTCCTCAATTTCTTGATTGATTACCGACGCGATATCCTCCACTAAACGGTGAACGATAGGTTTACCAGCAATCGGGATTAACGGTTTTGGAACTGTTAATGTGTGTGGTCTTAATCGGGAGCCACGGCCCGCCATTGGCACTATTATTTTCATATAAGCCCCCTAAACCCCCGAAGGGGGAATTGCTACTGGGGAAAGTAGGATTTAATTATTTATACTATTTTCTTTTTTCTTTTCAACCCCCTTTGGGGGATTGGGGGCTACTTCACTCCGGTGCTTCCAAAACCGCCTTCGCCTCTTGCCGTTTCTGACAATTCTTGAACTTCAATCCATTGGGCCCGTTCGTGTTTTGCGATGATTAATTGCGCGACTCTTTCTCCATTTTCGATAACGAAAGGATCGGGGGATAAATTTACTAAAATTACACCAATTTCTCCACGATAATCAGCATCTACAGTTCCTGGGGAATTGAGAACGGTGATTCCTTTCTTGGCTGCCAATCCGCTTCTTGGGCGAACTTGTGCTTCATAACCTATTGGCAATTCAATGAAAAGACCTGTTTTTACGATGGTTCTTTCCAATGGATTTAGCGTTATAGATTCAGTTAAATTAGCACGTAAATCCATTCCTGCTGAAGCGATGGTTTCGTAGTTTGGTAATTCGTGTTGTGATTTATTAATGATGTTTATTTTCATTTTTGTAATCTAAAAATTGTGTTGTTACTTTAAGCGTTTTTAGCCCCGATAGAAGCGGCATCCCTCGCTTTTTAGCGAGGATATAGCGGATAGCGGGAGTGGCTTCTAATTATTTTTACGATTTAAAATTTTGTTTAATGTTTCTTTTTCGTTGTGGTATATAAAATACATAAATACTAATAATAAAGGCACTCCGACGAAATAATTTTCACGGAAATAATAGAAAGAAATTATGGAAAACAGAATCGATAATCCTAGGTAACCACTAATTTTTTTGAAGTCGTATGGAATTGGATAATATCGATTTCCAAAAACATAGGATATTGCCATCATGCTTCCATAGGCAGCAATGGTAGCTATTGCCGAACCATAATAACCCATAATTGGGATTAAGGCGAAATTTAAAATTAACGTAACCAATGCCCCAAAAATTGAAATATAGGCCCCGATATAGGTTTTGTCAATTAGTTTGTACCACACCGATAAATTGGTGTATATTCCAAGGAAAAAGTTAGCTAAAATAATTAGCGGAACCACTTTCATGGCTTCCCAGTAGGAGGGATCACGAAGCATTATGTATTTTAAAACATCGGCAAAAACGATTACAGAAAGTAAAATAAACGACCCAAAAATGACGAAATATTTGGTAATTGTCGCATAGGTTTGTGGCGCATTTTCATTTTTAGCATGACTGAAAAAGAAGGGCTCAATTCCCAAGGTATAGGCGGTTCGAAATAAAACCATGAATAATCCGAGTTTGTAGCAAGCAGAATATACACCTACTTCGGCTTCGGCAATATTGGCAGGAAGTAATTTTCCTAATAGGATTTTGTCAAATTGTTCGTTGATTGCAAAGGCTATTCCGGCCACCATAATTGGTAATCCGTAGCGCATCATTCGCTTCCAAAGCGCAAAGTCAAACTCCCAATTGACGTGAAAATAGTTTGGCGATAATGCTATAAACGTTAAAAAACTAGCAATGATATTGGAAACAAAAATATAGCCTATTTCAAAATTTTCGGTATATAAAGAGCCTAAGAAACTATCTGGATTTCCTTGAGCGATTTTCGGCAAATAAATTAGGAAGAAAACGTTTAAAGACAAGTTCACTACTACATTTCCGATCTTAGTTATGGCATAAACCATAGGTCTTTGGTAGGCTCGAAGTTTTGAAAACGGCACAATTACCAGGGCATCTAATACGAGAATCCAAATGGTATAGATGATATATTGCACGTCGATTCCAGACCAATCGGCGAGTTGATTTTTCAATAATAACGCGGAACAAAGAAAAAGCAGCGTTGACCAAAACAAGGAAATAGTGGTAGTTTCTATTACCGCTTTTTTATTTGGTTCGTTATTATAGAATCTGAAAAAAGTGGTTTCCATTCCGTAGGCCAAAATCACATTGAAGAAAATCATCCATGCAAATACGATGGTCACTTTTCCGTAGGCTGCTTTAGGGAGCAAATCGGTATATAATGGGACTAATAAAAAACTGAACATACGCGGTAAAACTGTTGCCAGTCCGTAAATTGCAGTTTGTTTGAAAAGATTTTTATATAAACTCAAAATTGCTGATTGTAATTTGTACTTAACAAAAATAAGTAATTTTTAGCACATTTTCTAGGGAAATAGTATTGGTGTAATTTCTTTTATTTGGGGGCATTTATACCATTGTTTTACCCCATCTTTTTCATATTCTATTACGGCTTCGTTTGCTTTTAAATGGAATTCTTTATCAGCAATTGCTGAGGTTTGGGGATTTTGATAGATGGTGTTATAGTGAAAATTGGCTCTAAATTTAGTTTCATTAACTTGAACTAATTGGGTTTCTAGATTTTGATAATAAATTTTTATTAGTAGGATATTTTTTCGAAGGGGCTTTTCTAACTCAATCACAAATACAGTCCCGCTGCCGCTTTCCATTCTTCCGCCAGTCCAATTTTCAAACGTAATAGATTTTATTTCTTGTGGAGGGGAAGCATAAAATGGCTCTTTTGATGCGTTGCACGAAAATAAATGTAGGATGATAATTAGAAACAAACTGGAAGTTATTTTTTTCATTTTACAAAAGTTTTAAGGCGCGGGGTTTGGAAAAATACTTTGAATTTTATCTATTTCTGCTACTACATTTTCATCTAAAGTTACCTTAATTGTATTGATATTTTCTTTTAATTGTTCCAATGTTGTAGCTCCAATAATGGTACTTGACAAAAACGGTTGTTGCGTAACAAATGCCAATGACAATTCGGTTAAAGTGAGTCCAAAATCGCTGGCAATTTCGTTGTATTTTCGGGTTGCTTCTCGTGTGTTTTCGCTATTGTAACGTGCAAATTGTGGGAATAAATTAATTCTTGCGTTTGGATGATTTGTACCGTTTAGGAATTTTCCAGACAATACTCCAAACGCCAATGGCGAATAAGCAAGTAGGCCAACATTTTCCCGATGACAAACTTCAGAAAGTCCCACTTCAAAACTTCTATTTACTAATGAATAGGGGTTTTGAATGGTTGCCATTCTAGGCAAATTGTGTTTTTTGCTTTCTTCAAGAAAATGCATTAATCCCCAGGGTGTTTCATTTGAAACTCCAATATTTCTAATTTTCCCTTGATTGATAAATCCTTGCAAACATTCTAAAACCGATTGGAAATTATCTTCCCAAGGGTCTTCCTGAACTTTAAATCCGAGTACCCCAAACATATTTGATTTTCTTTCGGGCCAATGCAATTGGTATAAATCGATGTAATCTGTTTGTAGTCTTTTCAAACTTTGATCTAGCGCATAGGATAGACTTGCTGGGGAAAAGTCATTTTCTTCCCGCAGGTAGTTTAGGTTTCTGTTGGGTCCGGCAATTTTAGTTGCTAGAATAACATTTTCACGATTTCCTGTTTTTTTAAACCAGTTTCCTATTATTTTTTCAGTACTCCCATAGGTTTCTTTTTTTGCTGGTATCGAATACATTTCCGCCGTATCAAAAAAATTAACCCCGTTTTCTAGTGCATAATCCATTTGGGCATGACCTTCAGCTTCGGTGTTTTGCTCTCCGAAAGTCATGGTTCCAAGGCCGATTTTACTGATTTCAGTAGAGGTATTTGGTAAATTACTGTATTTCATAGTTAAATGTATAGTTATAATTTAGTAAAGTAAAAAAGGCCCAAAGTAGAACTCTGAACCTTTGAACCTTTTTACTTTGAACCTTTTTACAATTCGTTCAACATTTTAGATATTTCATCTAATTTTGGTGTCAAAATAATTTCAATTCTTCTATTTTTTGCTTTTCCTTCAGGAGTATCATTACTCATTAACGGGGCAAACTCCCCTCTTCCTGCAGCTGTAAGATTGTCTTTTTTAACGCCTTTATTTTCAGATAAAATAGTTACAATTGCAGTCGCTCTTTTAGTAGAAAGATCCCAGTTGTTTTCAATTTGTCCAACAGCACCTGCAAATTTATCGTTATCTGTATGTCCTTCAATTAACACGGAAATATCAGGGTTTTGAGCTAAAACGGAACCTACTAATACAACTGCTTTTTTACCTTCTGGGCCAACAGCCCAACTTCCTGATTCAAAAAGCAATTTGTTTTCCATAGAAACATAAACTTTACCATCTCTTTGATTTACAGTTAATCCTTTTCCTTCAAATGCTTTTAGAGATTTTGAAAGCGCGTCTTTTAGTTTTTTCATCGCTGCTTCTTTAGCTGCCATAATACTTTCTAATTCGTTCACTCGATCGGTTCCTTTTTTCAAATCAGCACTCAATTTGTTAAGCCTTTCTTTTTCAGCGGCGAGTGCTTTTTCTTTGGCTTCTAACTGCGCCAATAATTCTCGGTTTTTAGCCATGTTTTCCTTTAAAGATTCATCGCTATTTTTTTCTAATGCATTATAGGAAGCCTGTAAGGTTTTCAGATTTTTATCTGCTGCAGCAAAGTTAATTGCTAGTTTATCTCTTTCGGCTTTTGTTTTTTCATAGTCCTTTTTAAGCGTAGAATAATCTATATCAAGCTTGCTTTCAGATTTCGAAATACTATCATATAAATCTAGAGTTTTTCTATTTTCTTTCTTTAAATCGGCAAATTTAGTTTCTAGCTCATTAAAAACTTTTTTCGAAACGCAAGAGCTTGATAAAGCGATAAGGACTAATCCTATTGAAATTTTTTTTATCATTTTAATTAATTTTACGAGGGTTAAATTATTCTATTTCTACTACAACGGGACAATGGTCAGAATGTTTTGCTTCTGGTAAAATATAGGCCCTTTTTAATTTTTCTTTTAATACTTCACTCACAAGGCAGTAGTCAATTCGCCAGCCTTTGTTATTTTCGCGAGCGCCTGCTCTATAGCTCCACCAACTATAATTGTCAGGATGGTCGTTGAAAAAACGAAAGCTATCGATAAATCCATTTTTCATAAACTGGTCCAACCAATTCCGTTCTTGGGGTAAAAATCCCGATACATTGGCATTTCTAACAGGATCATGAATATCTATCGCCTTATGGCAAATGTTATAATCACCACAAATCACCAAATTTGGAATTTCCTTTTTCAGCTCATTTATGTAATTTTGAAAATCATCCATGAACATGAATTTATGACTCAATCGATCAATATTTGTTCCGGAAGGCAAATACAAACTCATAACAGATAACTCATCAAAATCGACACGTAAATTTCTTCCTTCAAAATCCATGTGTTCAATTCCAGTTCCAAAAACGATAGCATTGGGTTTAATTTTTGATAAAATTGCTACGCCACTATATCCTTTTTTAGTTGCTGGAAAATAATATTGGTAAGGATAACCCGCCATTTCAATATCCAAAGAGGGCACCTGATCTTCGGTAGCTTTTATCTCCTGAAGGCAAATAACGTCTGGATTAGCATGTTGTAACCATTCGATAAACCCTTTCGAAATGGCTGCTCGAATTCCATTTACATTATAAGAAATGATTCTCATTAAAATAATTCAATATTAATATTTCCAAAAGTAATAAAAAACTTAACGATTATAGCAGAAAATTTAAAGAAATTGGACTCTAAATTCCATTGGATACTTAACTTTTTTTCTATCTTTGTTTTTAGGTTTTAAAAAGAAAAAACAATGGGTTTAGTTACCGCTAAAGAAGTAGCAAAAGCAATAAAAGCCGATAAATATGGTTTTTTGGGAACTTTTTCAGGATGGTTACTGATGAAAGTTTTAAAAATATCTACTCTTAATAAGTTCTACGATAAAAATAAGCATTTGGAAGATGTAGCATTTCTAAATGCTATTTTAGATGATTTAGAGATTAAATTTGAAATTCCGGAAGATGATTTTAAACGTTTACCAAAAGACGGAGCTTACATTACCATTTCAAACCACCCATTAGGAGGAATTGATGGCGCTCTATTATTGAAATTAATGATTGAAAGAGAACCTAATTTTAAAATAATAGCTAATTTTCTTTTACATAGAATAGCTCCTATGAAAAAGTATATAATGCCTGTAAATCCTTTTGAAAATCACAAAGATGCCAAGTCCAGTATCATTGGAATTAAGGAAACTTTGATGCATTTAAGTGAAGGAAAACCACTTGGCATGTTTCCAGCTGGAGAAGTTTCAACTTATAAAGATGGAAAATTAGTAGTTGACAAACCATGGGAATTAGGCGCAATAAAAGTAATTCGAAAAGCGCAAGTACCGGTAGTTCCAATTTACTTTCATGCAAAAAATAGTCAGTTGTTCTACTTTTTATCAAAAATTGGAGACACTTTACGCACAGCGAAATTACCATCGGAAGTATTTTCTCAAAAAGAAAGAGTAATAAAAGTTAGAATTGGAAAACCAATTTCTGTAAAAGAGCAAAATGAATATGAAACCATTGATGAATATTCAAAGTTCTTGCGTAAAAAAACCTACATGCTTTCCAAAGCATTTGTGAAAGAAAAGCCATTCTTATCGACACCCAAAATTAATCTTCCTAAAAAAGGACCTAAAACTATTGTTACAGGCGCTTCGGTTGAAAATATGATTTTAGAAGTTAATGCATTAAGAGCGGCAGATTGCCGTTTGCTGCAAAGTAAAAACTACGAGGTGTTTTTTGCTCAGGCAGATAAAATCCCAAATGTTTTACATGAATTGGGACGTTTACGAGAAATCACTTTTCGAGAAGTGGGCGAAGGAACAAACGAATCAACCGATATAGACAAATTTGATAAATATTACCATCACATGTTTTTGTGGGACGAGGAGGCTAAAAAAGTTGCGGGAGCTTATAGAATGGGATTAGGGTCTGAAATCTATCCGAAATACGGAATGGATGGTTTTTATTTAAATGAACTTTTCCGTTTTGAACCTGAATTACACGATATGATGTCAAAATCTATCGAAATGGGACGTGCCTTTATAATTAAAGAATACCAACAAAAACCAATGCCTCTTTTCCTACTTTGGAAAGGAATTATTCATACTACATTGCGATTTCCAGAGCACAAATTTTTACTGGGAGGCGTAAGTATAAGCAACCAGTTTTCAGAATTTTCTAAATCGCTGATGATAGAATTCATGAAATCTAATTTCTATGATCCTTACATTGCGCAATATATTCACCCTAAAAAAGAGTTTAAAGTTAAACTAAAAGATGCCGATAAAGACTTTGTTTTTAATGAAGCGGAATCCGATTTAAATAAGTTTGACAAAATTATTGATGAATTAGAACCGGGAACTTTAAGACTTCCGGTTTTGATAAAGAAATACATCAAGCAAAACGCCAGAGTAGTAGCATTTAACGTTGATCCGTTATTCAACAATGCTATTGATGGCTTAATGTACATCAGAATTTCTGATATTCCTGACAGTACAGTAAAACCCGTTATGGAAGAGTTTCAAGCGGAATTAGAACGAAAGTTATCCGAAAAAGGAGATTTATAAGACCCAAAAAAAGCGACATATTTGTCGCTTTTTTATTACAAAAAATGTAATTTATTCTAATTTAAAATTAACATTTATCTGCGTTTCAATTTTAATTTTATCGAAGGCAACATCAATGGGATCATAATCACTTTCGGCATTCATATTGGCAAACCCTCGAATTTGTACTCCTGGAACCCTTCCACTTAGCATATTGCTAACCGAAGAATTACTGTCGGAAATATAAATGGTGTTTCCAACTTTCTGATTCAATGGTTTTGTTAATGCAACAGCCGTATTTTTAGCTTTAACAATGGCTTTTCCTTTTAATAATAATAGCAATTGTTCAGTTTTTGAATACTCTGTTTTTTCTAAAGAAACATTTGAAATTTCTTCTTCTTCTAGAGCTGCAATTACTTTAGAAGCCGTTTTTGCGTCATAAACAACTAACGAATAACTTTTAGTTTTGAGAATATCTTGTTGCTTTAAAAAGTATTTTTTGTAATTACTAGTTAAATCATTTAAGGTCAATTGCTTTTCGGTAATTATTCCAAGTGATTTTAATTTAAGATTCATTTTACTTTCTAATTCCTCAACAGAAGTTTTGTTTTTAGTGTCTTTTTCCGTAATCAAAATAGTTAGAAAAATCCGATCTGGCGTTACAAGGGTATCTACTTTTGCAGAAGTTTCGATGTAGGGCAAGTCTATAAAATTTTTCGTTTGTGAGAAATTTTTTGTAATAAAAAGTAACGGGAGTAGCAAGACAATTTTTTTCATTTGAATAGTGTTTATTTTATTTATCGGTTTTTAATTTTATTAGGGTCTTATAATTTTCCCATTCAGTTTTGGAAATGGTAGTTTGCTTTTTATATTTCTTACCTTTCAAATAGTCCAAAATATATTTAGCACGTTCTTCCGATTCTGGGTGTGAAGAAATCCAATACAAACTATCGGATAGGTCTTTTTTTTGTGACAATTCAAACATAAAATCGGCAAAAGGTTCCGGGTTAATATTCGCTTTTAGTAAATAATCAACACTTGCCATATCGGCCTCTTTTTCCAAAGTTCTATCGTAGGCAGAAGAAGAAAGAGACTTTAAAATTTCTTTAATCAAAGCACCTCCTTTTCCACTAGTACTCGCAGAAAGCAATACAGATAAGCCAATTTCTTTTGATAGTTTTTTCATTACATGATTATTGGCAATGTGAGCAATTTCATGACCTAAAACACCTTGTAAAGCTTCTTGATTTTTACATTCGGTTATTAAACCGGTGTAAACTACTAAATGATTATTTGGAAGTGCAAAAGCATTGATTTCGTCTTTTTCAACAATATGAACTTTCAAAGAATCTCTTTCAATTTTATTGTTTTTACAAATAGGCTCTAGTAATTTATCCAAAGTTTTACTAATAGAATCATTGGTATTTACTTTTTCTGTTGATGAAATTTCATCCCAAATTAATTCTCCAATTTTATTTTCTGATGAACTTCGAATTTGTTTTACATGAAATTCATTAACCCAATCAATTTGTGAAAGCCCATAAAAAAGCCCAAAGAAAGCGATAATTATTATAAGTCCCTGGAGTATGATTTTCTTTGCCATTATGATCTACAGATTAAATTAGTCAAATTCCCAAAAAAGAAAACTTCAACATGCTCCCCTTTTCTTGTTTGCATGGCACAATAAATGGTTGATATAATTTCCAAAACATTAAAAACAATTACCGTAAATAAATACGCAAAATAATGGTTTGTAGCTTTTTCATCTGTAAAAAGGATGGAAACGGTCCACCAAAAGCTATAACTATTTGCAAAGAGGAGCACCATTTGCGAAAGCAAGGCTTGAGTGCAATGCCATCTCACAAAGTAAGTGCTTTTTCGGTTGGCTAAATAGAAAAAAAAGGTGGCCAATAAATTAATTATAGGCAATGGAAGCCCAACAATTACGGCTACTAAAGACATTAAATAACTATTAGATGCCTTTTCGTTTTCGTGTTCTGTGGGTTGATATGCGAAGTGGTTTTCTTTTGTCATAATTCTTTATAAATGTTCCAAATCCAGTTGATAATAACCAGAATTATTAGTGGAATTGCTATTTTTTTTTGTTTTAAAACGGGCTCTATTTTATTATAGGCCTCATAAAATGATTTTCGTTTAGTAGCTAAATCAAAACTAATCCAAAAAGGCAAAATGAAAAGGCCAAAACTCAAAATTATTCCGAAGGGGTTATATACTAATGAGCCTGTAAAATCCCCTTTAAACAGCGATTGAATCGCCCTAGTTGTTCCGCAAGACGGACAAGGATAACCAGTCGCATTTTTAATCATACAAACAGATATTTGATCGCCTTCAAAATAATTGCTAGTTAAAAACAAATAGAGATATCCTGAAAAACAAGCTATTAATACTATTAAATATAACTTGTTTTTAGACATTTATTAATAAACCGATCTTTGAAATATTTGCATGTTTTTTTCACGAGTGGCTCCCATAATTAGGAACCAATCAATAATTGTCCAGATTCCAAACCCACCGCAAGTCAATAGTTTTCCAATTCCCATTCCAGTATCACCAATGTAAAAACGGTCAATTCCTAATGCACCGCCACCTACGATTGAGATGATTAAACTAGTTGTTGGATCTTTTAATTGCAACGATTGAACGACAACCCATTTTGAATCATCCATTTGAATTAATTTCTCTCTAATCGCCGTTAACTGATAGCTTTCAAAATATTTAGCATTCATAATCATAAATAAGTCCACTTTTTGCGCTTCCATAAATTTACTTTAAACAGGTTATTAGTTTGCTAATATATTAATTTATAATAACACTTTGTCAATTGGTTCCCAAAGTTCTATTTTATTTTCTTCGGGGTCTAAAATCCAAGCAAATTTTCCATAACTGAAGGTTTGCATTTCACCAACAATGGTTACCCCTTCTTTTTTTAAATCAATCATTAACTTTTCAAGATTGTTAACTCTAAAGTTTTGCATGAATTCCTTTTTACTTGGATCAAAATATTTTGTATCTTCTTGAAAAGGAGACCATTGTGTAATACAATCATTTCCATTTTCATCTTTCCAAACAAAACTACAGCCATAATCAGTGGTGTCAAAACCCAAATGATTAGCATACCAACTTATCAATTTTTTTGAATTTTTAGATTTAAAAAAGATGCCGCCTATTCCAGTTACGCGTTGGTATTTTTCGGCTACAATTTTTGGCTCGGTATAAAGGGATTTTATTTTATTAACTATTACAAGTGCTAATTTTTCATGACTTTCATAGGTCCATCCCGCAATGTGGGGCGTTAAAAGGACATTCTTTGCTTGAAGCAAATAGTCAAATGCTACAGGCTTTTCTGAGTCCAAAAACAAGTTTTCGAACGATAATTTTTCATATTCCAAAACGTCTAATGCGGCGCCTAAAATTTTCCCTGATTGCAATCCTTCCACTAAATCAGTTGTCACCACAGAATTTCCTCTTGCGGTATTGATAAACCAAAATGGTTTTGCGCAAGAGTTTATAAATTTCGAATTTATCATTTTGTCTGTGGTTGAGTTCCAAGGCGTGTGCAAACTTATAACATCCGATTTTTCTTTTAATTCTGCCATTGAAACTGCTTTAGCATTGGCGTCACCTACATTTTCAAGGACATCATAAAAAAGGACTTCTACATCAAAACCACGAAGCTTCTTAGCAAAAGTTTTACCCATATTTCCGTAGCCAATTATTCCAACAGTTTTTCCATCCAATTCATGCCCTCGATTTCCTTCTCGGTTCCAATGTCCGTTTTTTATTTCAGAATCGGCTTGGTTGAGGTTATTGAAAATTGACAATAACATTCCTAATGCCTGTTCACCAACGGCATTTTTATTTCCTTCGGGAGCAGCTATTAATGAAATATTTTTTGAAATGGCATAGTCGCAATCGATGCTTTCTAAACCAGCACCAACTCTAGCTATAAATTTTAAATTAGTTGCTTTATCAAGAAATGATCTGTCAATTTTAAATCTGCTGCGAATTACAATTCCTTGATAATCCTGTATTTTATCTTCAATTTCTTGCTTTGAAGAAGTGAAATCTTGGTGGTTTGTGAATCCTAATTCCTGCAATTGTTCCCATAATAAAGGATGGTTGCTGTCGATGTGAAGGATTTTTATATTTGAAAAAGACATAGTTTAATTTTTGAATGTTAAAGATACTTTTTTTTACGGAATATTAATTCCAGAAATAATAATCGGTTAAATAAATCTTTAACATAAATTTTAAGAGGTATCCAATATCTTACTATAAATTTGTATAAAAAATAGACTATGCTAAACTTTGAATTATACAATCCTACCAATCTTATTTTTGGGAAAGGACAAATCGAAAAATTAGGATCATTAGTTCCTAAAAACTCAAAAATTTTATTGGCTTATGGCGGAGGTAGCATTTTTAAAAATGGAGTTTACGACCAAGTGAAAGCCGCCTTAAATGGTTTTGAAATTGTTGAATTTGGCGGAATCGAACCCAATCCGCATTTTGAAACTTTAATGAAAGCAATCGAAATTGTAAAAGAAAAAAACATCGATTTTATTCTTGCCGTAGGTGGCGGATCAGTAATTGATGGAGTGAAATTTATTTCAGGCGCAACTCATTATGAAGGAGATCCTATGGAAATCCTAAAAAAGAGAATCCTAATAAAAGAAGGTTCAAAAGTGATACCATTTGGAACCGTTTTAACCTTGCCGGCAACTGGAAGTGAAATGAACTCGGGATCTGTAGTTACCATAAATTCAACTCAAGAAAAACTAGCTTTTGGAGGTAGCGCCTTGTTTCCAAAATTCTCTATTTGCGACCCAACCGTTATTACATCTTTACCGGAAAGACAAATTCAAAACGGCATTATCGATGCATTTACTCACGTAATGGAGCAATATTTAACCTATCCACATGACGGTTATTTACAGGACAGAATTGCGGAAGGAATTTTACAAACGCTAATTGAAATTGGCCCTAAAGTGGTTCAAAATCCGTCAGATTATTCGCTAGCTTCTAATTATATGTGGAGTTGCACCATGGCGCTAAACGGATTAATTCAAAAAGGCGTTCCATCGGATTGGGCCACACACATGATAGGTCACGAATTGACCGCTTTATACAATATCGATCATGCACGAACTTTAGCAATTATTGCCCCAAATTTGTATAAAGTGATGTTTGAAACCAAGAAACAAAAATTAGCACAATACGGAAAAAGAATTTTTGGTTTAACTGGTTCAGACGATGAAATTTCCGCAAAAGCGATTGACAAAACCACGGAATTTTTTCATACTATGGGAATGAAAACCAAATTGTCAGAATGCACAGATGATTATAATAAAACTGCCGACTTCATCGGCAACAGATTTCAAGAAAGAGGATGGGTTGGTTTGGGTGAGAAACAAAATATCACCATTGAAAAAGTCCGTAAAATTGTGGAAATGAGTTATTAATACATTATTTATAGTAATAAAAAAGGCGTTCTTAATTTACATTTAGAACGCCTTTTTATTAAAAAACAACCAAAAATTTTTAACTAATTTAAACAATATGAATCAACTGCACATTTGATTTATATCAAAATAACGCAAAATACTTCTCGCTATTGTATTGAAAATCATAATTATACGTTAAATTAATTTTAGAGTGATTTATTTAGAAATTGCGATAAATCATATTTTGGCTATATTAAATCAAATTTCAGTACTTTTGGAATATAATTTTTAGAAGCTGCCTGCCGGCAGGCAGGTTTCCCCCATTCGCTACATCCACTCTAAAAAGCATGGGATACCGCTACTAATGGTGCTAAAAAAAATAAAAAATGACAGATAAACCAAAATTTGCAGTAATAGGAGGAGGAAGCTGGGCTACCGCAATAGCAAAAATGCTGTGTGTAAATTTGCTAGAAATAGCTTGGTACATGAGAAATGAAGATGCAATTGAGCATATTAAAACACATTTTCACAACCCAAACTATTTAAGTTCCGTAGAATTTCATATCGAAAAATTACGATTAACACACGATATTAATGAAGCCGTTGCCTATGCTGATTATATCATTTTTGCAATCCCATCTGCGTTTTTAAATGACGAATTAAAAAATTTAACCGAAAGTTTAGAAGGCAAAATAATATTCTCAGCTATTAAAGGAATTGTACCTGAATCAAGTTTAATTGTAGGCGAACATTTTAATAAAGCCTTTGATATCCCTTTTGATAATATTGGTGTAATCACCGGTCCTTGTCACGCAGAAGAAGTGGCTCTTGAAAGATTATCTTATTTGACAATTGCTTGTGGCGATTCTAAAAAAGCCAAGGTAGTTGCTAAATATCTAAGTTGCGATTATATCAAAACCAAAATAAGCGATGATATTATAGGGACTGAATATGCGGCGATGCTAAAAAATATTTACGCAATTGCTGCGGGTATGGCACACGGATTAGGATATGGAGATAATTTTCAATCGGTTTTGATGAGTAATGGAATCCGCGAAATGAAGAAATTTATTCGAAAAGTCCACAAAATGAAACGAAATATTAACGACTCTGCTTATTTAGGAGATTTATTAGTTACTGGATATTCCGTATTTTCCAGAAATAGAATGTTTGGAAATATGATTGGAAAAGGCTACACAGTAAAATCAGCAATGATGGAAATGAGCATGGTTTCTGAAGGGTATTATGCTACTAAAAGCACCTGGCAATTGAACCAATCTTATGGAGCTAAAACACCAATTATCGATGCCGTTTACGAAATTTTATACGAAGGGAAAGATGCTAAAAAAGTCTTCAAAAAGCTTACCGAAAAATTAGATTAGTTGGATAATTGGATACTAAATTAAAAATCAAGCTAGCCTAAAACTTATCTCACAATTACGCCATCAACAAATAAAATAGGCACTTCTTCTACATTATCTTCTGAAATGGAATTCGCGACAAAAGTGAATTTTTTGTCGTAAAGGGTATTTCCAATGAAAAAAGTCACCATGAATTCGTTGTTGAGTGTGGTTACGCTTTTTTCTAGCATTTCCACTTTTACCACTGAAACAGCAGGAATTTCGATAAATGCGTGACGCAATAAAGAGGTTTTTTTAATTTCGCCATCCACAGTTCCAAAGGCTTTCGAAACTACCATTACACTTTCAATGTTAAAGTCGCTGTCGTTTACTAAATGGATAAACCACACTTTTTCCATAAAATCGTCGCTCCATTCTTGAACGGCGGCAACGAATACATTTTCTACTTCGGGAATTGTAATGTCTTTTTTCATGTCATTGTTAGGAACGAAGCAATCTCGTATTTCATTCCGTGATTTATTATTTATCGAAATTGAGTTATAAAATCAAATGCCATAGCCCAGATAGTAGTGGAAATCCCACGCTTTTTAGCGTGGATTGAAACGTATAGCTGGAAATAGCTCCAAAAAAAATTAAATTGACGCCTTAAATTGCTCTAAGAAACGAACGTCATTTTCGTAGAACATTCTGATATCGCCAATTTGGTAAAGCAACATTGCGATTCTCTCCACTCCCATTCCAAAAGCAAAACCATTGTATTCATCGGTATCGATGCCACAATTTTTAAGTACGTTTGGATCAACCATTCCGCAACCTCCAATTTCTAACCAACCAGTTCCCTTTGTAATTCGGTAATCGGTTTCGGTTTTCAACCCCCAATAAATATCAATTTCAGCACTAGGTTCTGTAAAAGGAAAATAGGACGGACGCAAGCGGATTTTAGATTTTCCGAACATTTCTTTGGTAAAATACAGCAACGTTTGTTTTAAATCGGCAAACGAAACTTCTTTATCAATATAAAGGCCTTCCACTTGGTGAAAAATGCAGTGAGAACGCGACGAAACCGCTTCATTTCTAAAAACTCTACCTGGAGAAATAGTTCGAATAGGCGGTTGGTTGTTTTCCATGTAACGAACTTGCACGGATGAGGTATGCGTTCGTAGTAAAATATCGGGGTTAGTTTGTATAAAAAAAGTGTCTTGCATGTCACGAGCCGGGTGGTATTCTGGCAAGTTTAATGCAGTAAAATTATGCCAATCGTCTTCAATTTCTGGTCCTTCGGAAACGTTGAAACCGATGGTAGAAAAGATATCGATAATTTGATTTTTCACTATTGAAATAGGGTGACGAGAGCCAATAATCAAAGGCTCTGCAGGACGAGTTAAATCGCCATAAACGCCTTTAATTTCAACTTTGCTTTCTAGCGCTTCTTGAATTGATTTTATCTTTTCTTCGACAGTAGTTTTCAGTAAATTGATTACTTGACCAAACTCTTTTTTCTGATCGTTTGGCACCAATTTAAATTCGGCAAAAAAGTCATTTAAAAGTCCTTTTTTACCTAAGAATTTGATGCGAAAAGCTTCTAGTTCCGCAGCGTCTTGAGTTTGAAAAGCCCGTGCTTCGCCTATATATTCTTTGATCTTATCTGTCATTTCCGTTCAATAGTTGAAGTGCAAATTTAACAAATTTGTTTCAAGTTTAAGGTTTAAAGTTTAAAGTTTTCGTTTTGAATTTAGAGGTTGCATCGTTTGGGCTATTGCAAATTAATCAATATATTCTTTTTCGAGAAAATAATTCACAATCGCTTCCTTCATTAAAACCGATTGCTCCCCTGCTTTTAGCGGAGGTAATTCTTCTTTAACGGTATAATGTGGCCAACCTTCTGCATCTACATAATCAAATTCATAAAAACCGTATGGTTCTAATAATCGACAAATGGCAATGTGCATCAGGTTTAATTTCTCGTCTTTTTTATAGGCTTCGTGAATTTTCCCAAGCTCTTGAACCCCGATTAAGTAGATTATGGCATCTAAATCTAAATTTTCACCTTGTGAAAATTGATCTGAAAGTAGGGTCACCAAATTTTCCCAGCGCTCTTTGAGTTGAAGATCTCTTGACATTTAAAATTAATTGTGAGTTATAAATTATAAATTCTAAATTTATTTCGACAAAGATAGTAAGTTGGAATTTGAGAACGCACAAACGTTAATGGATAATTCTTTTATCTTTGCTCTTTAAACTTTTTACATGAGTTATTTAGACATTTTTCTGGGCGGATTATTAATTTACGGATTTGTTCGTGGTTTTTGGAATGGTTTTTTCATTGAATTGGCTTCTTTCGTTTCGCTATTAGTTGGAATTTATGTTGCAATAAAATTCTCGTATATAATGAAATCAATTTTGGGAGGTCATGTTTCTTGGAATCCTAAAACCATTCAAATGGCAGCTTTTATCATCACCTTTATTTTGGTAGTCATTGGAATATCGTTTTTGGCAAAATTCCTAACCAAAATGGCCAATTTGGCGAGCTTGGGGATTGTAAATAAAGTAATGGGAAGTGTTTTTGGACTTTTAAAAATGATTTTAATGCTAAGCATACTTTTAAGTTTATTTCAAAAAATCAATTTTGATTATACTTTTGCAAATAAATCTACGATTGATAATTCCTATTTTTTCAATCCGATACAGAAAACCGCCGAAATAATTTACCCTTCAATTGAAGAATGGTATAAGGAAATTAAGGTAAAATCTATCAAATAATTCCTACTTCAATCTCTTAATTGCACTGTTTTCAATCCAACCTTCGTTGCCATCGGTAAGTTGGATTTTATCCCAATTGTCTATAGTTTCCAAAATATAAACCTTAGTTCCTTCATGCAATAAGAAAGCATCAGATGCGCCAACTTTAGGTTCGCTTTTCACCGAAACCACTTCTGAGAATACAATAGCAGGCTGGTCGTTATTGAATTGATTTTTTTCGAAAATAGCGGAAGAAATACTTACCAACAAGAGTAACATTACCACAAACATTCCCAGGAAAAACAATCTTTTGGAAACCGTAATTTGTGAAAAATAATAACCCACAAAAAAAAATAAAAACACAATTGATAAACCAACCGTTATTCCACCCCAAGTATTGTAATGAAACGTGTTCGTAAAATCTTGAATTACTTTACTAAACCCAACTTTTTCTACAGTTTTTATATCGTCAATTTGTAGTTTTTGAGCAAATTTTAGGTTGTTTTGAATTTCAGTATCGTCAGGATTTAGCAATAATGCTTTTTCGTAATTGTAAATCGAAGGCGCTACTTTATTCAATTTATAATAGCAATTCCCAATATTAAAATACAATTCCGATGATTGTTTTTTAGCAGACAATTCGGTTTCATAAGCAGTAATTGCTTCTTGGTATTTTCCTTTTTGATACAATGCATTTCCATTTTCAAAGCCCTTTTGAGCAAAGAAAACTTGCGTTGTAAGTAATAAAATATAAAGTAAATTTTTCATTTTATCTTTGTTATACTGCTCTTGTAACTATTTTATAATCTCCAAATTAGTATAAAAAATTAGTGCCAATTAGTGTAATTCGTATCTAATTTTTTTAAAAAATCTTTGTGTCCCTTTTGAAATCTTTGTACCTTTTGTGGTTAAATTTTAAACTATCTGCTTTTCTAATTCTGAAATAATTGCTACCGCTTTGTCATAATCTTGTTGAATTGCTGCACTTGATGAAGGCGCATATCTTGCAAATTCACAGTTTTCTGTTAGATTTATAAATGATGTAATCGCATCAGGATTTGCTTTTCGTTCCAATAAAATTTCACTGATTTTCTCCTTACTCATTTCAGAAGTTTCAATATTGATTTTGGCTTTCAAGAAATTGTGCATCGCTTTTTCTAAAGCAATATAAAACGGCTCTTTGTTTCCAATTTCTTTTTGTGCTTCCGACAAATATTTCTTAGCTAATTTGTTTGATAATTTGATTTTATTTCCCGCAACATCACCGTCAATCGCTTCTTTTTTCTTTTTGAAAAGTACAATTACTGGAATGCATAAAAACGGTAAAACCGATAAGATGTAAAACAACATAGATTCATAAAAATCGCTTTGTTTTATCGAAGTCAATTCCGTTTTCAATTTTATAAATTTAAATTGAGACGAACTTAAAACTGCCTTTTTTCTTTCGGATGTTGTTGCAATGGTATTATCAGATGCGTTTGGACCTTCCAAAACATTGACCATAATTTCGGGGGAAGAGATGGTTTTGTAACTACTAGAACCCAAATCAAAATAGGTAAAAACCATCGATTTGATTGGATATTTCCCTTTATATTGTGGAATAATAGCGTATTTATCAGAGATTTTTCCTGTCATTCCAGAAAGTGGCGTAGAAACTTGTTCGTTGTGAACTGGATCATACATTTCTAAAGCGGTTGGAACGATTGGTTTTGGTAATGAAAACAATTTCAAATTTCCTGTTCCATTGACGCTCACCTCCAAATCTAGGCTTTCTCCCGATTTTAAGTTTGTTTTTGAAGGGGTAACTTTAAATGTAAATCGTCCCACAGCTCCTGAAAAATCTGCAGGTTTTCCTGCTTCTGGAAGTGCTTTTACATTAATCGTTTTTGCACCCGCAGAAACGCGTTTGTGGTCTTCCACCAAAAGTACTTGCCCAAAAATATTTCTTCGGTTGGAGGGCAACTGAACATCTACATCCAATGATAGCGGTTCAATTACCAATTTTCCAGATTTTTGGGGGTACAAAACGGTTTTTCTGAGTGTTACAAAACGGTATTTCTCCCCGTTATATTTTCCTTCTTCAGCAACTAATTGTTTTATATCAATATTCTGACTCCAAAAATCGTTGTATTTTGGTTTGTCTAATTCTCTCCAATTGGTAATTCCAATATTGTAACTGAAATAGATTTTATAAACTACCGTAATTGGCTCATTTAAGTAAGGATTTGTTTTTGAAATCTCCGCAACCAAATGCAAAGATTGGTCAGCATTTACTTGCGTGTCATTTGGATCTCTAGGTTGTTCCACCGCTGCAGTTACCGAAATTCTAATTGGAGATGTTTTATAAATTTGCCCTCGAATATCAATGGAAGCTTGACGAATTACTAACACTCCTTTTTGCATAGGCAATAAGAAATAAGAGTAGGTTTTATTAAATGAACTCTTGCCATTTATCCATGATTGGCTCACTTGTTGGCTAGGTCCAGCAACAATTTTAAACCCTTCAAAATTCGGAGGGGTAAAGTTGTCGCCGTCGTCATTCATTGTGAAATCAATACGAAGCCTTTCGTTTAATCCAAGAGTTTGCTTGCTGACTTTAGCCTCAAATTGTACCTGGGCTATAATCGCTTGAAAACTTAATAACAATAGAATTAAATATCTTTTCATTACTTTTTAATCGTTTGATCTTTTTAATCGTTGAATTGTTTATTTGCTTAATCTATGTTTCGATTAAACAAATAAACGAATAAACACCTTCACTTAATATTACCAATCTTTCTCTGTTTGAATTGGTTTGCCCTTCACTTTTTTGGCATTTACTTTATCTTGAACTTTCTTTTCTTCATTGTTTACGGCGTCTAATAAATTTTGAACGCGTTCTTTTTGTATTCCTCCAGGCTTCGGTTTTGGCTGCCCATCCTGATTGTTCTTTTGGTCGTTTTTATCTTTTTGATCCCCGTCCTTTTTATCGTCTTTTTTCTTCTCTTCTTTCTTATCGTTCTTTTTGTCTTTTTTGTCGTCTTTCTTTTTGTCGTCTTTCTTCTTATCCTTCTTGTCTTTTTTATCGTCTTTCTTTGGAGGATTATTTTCCAGCATTTTTTTTGCTAAAGCAAAATTATATCTGGTTTCTTCATCATTTGGATTATTTCTTAACGCATTTTTATAAGCTTCAACAGCTGCTGAATAGTTCTTTTCTTTCATGTAAATATTCCCTGAATTGTGAAAAGCCGTGTGTTTTTGTGGCCTTGCTGTAGCATTTTTTATAGCATTTTCATACGAAAATAGCGCTTCTGAATTATTATTTTGTTTGTAAATAGCGTTTCCTAAATTATAAGCTGAAATAGATTTTTTTGGGTTATTAGAAAGGGATATTCGGTATTCCGCTTCTGCATCTGCATATTTTTTATCTGCGAATTCATTATTTGCTTTAGGCAAATGAAAATCTTTTTCTTGAGCGAAAATCGCAAAAGAAAGTAAGATAAAACTAGATAAAAATAAATTCTTCATTATTGTTTTTCATTAAATAAATTCAACTTTTTCAACCATTCTGTTTTTCTTTCCAAAAAGAAAACATCTATAAATAATAGGAAAAATGCCATTCCTAAAAACCACTGGAATTGCGAATTATAATCAGTGAATTGCTGTGCTTCAAATTCGTTTTTTTCAATATTATCCAATGCTTTTTTAATATATTCTAAAACTTCCTTGGTGTTATTTCCGTTAATATAACCCCCTTTAGTATTCTTCGCAATTATTTTTAAGCTTTCTTCATTCAATTTTGTGACTACAACCTCATTATTTTGATCTCTTTTAAAGCTCAGTACTCTGCCATTTTCTTTTAACGGAATTGGGCCGCCTTTTGGGGTTCCCAATCCAATTGTGATTATTTTTAATCCTAATTTATTTGCTTCTTCAGCTGCATCACTTGCGCCTTCGGAATGGTCTTCTCCATCAGAAATTAATATTAATAACTTGCTGGTTTTTTTATCATCATCAAAATAAGTCGAAGATAATTTTATAGCGTCATCTAATGAAGTTCCTTGAGAAGAAACCATGTTAGGATTCATACTTTGTAAAAACATTTTTGCCACTCCATAATCGGTAGTAATCGGCAAAACGGGGAATGCGCTTCCTGCATAGGCTACAATTCCAATTCTATCACCCACTAATTGATTGACGATTTGCGAAACTATTTGTTTGCTTTTTTCTAATCTACTTGGCGCAACATCTTCGCAAAGCATACTTTTAGATACGTCGACTGCAAATACAATATCTATTCCTTCTCGCTTTATAGTCTCTGATTTTGTGCCTATTTTTGGATTAACTAATCCAATAACTAAACAAGCAAAAGCAAGTGTCAAAACAACAAATTTAAGCCCCGTTTTAAATCCTGAACTTTCAGGGCTCAATTTTTTTATCATTTCTAAATCCCCAAATTCTTGTTGTTTTTTTCTTTTCCAATACAAATTGAATAGAAATACCAGAACCAAAATTGGGATGATAAATAATAAAGGCAAATATTTTTTTTCGTCTAATTCGTACATATATTTTTCTTAAATACCAATTTTTTTACGATTTCGAAATTATATAAAACTTCTAAAAAGGGTGTTTCGTAATCCTAATTCCAACAATAATAATACCCCTGCAAAAAGCGCAAAAAGTCTAAATTTTTCATCGTAATCATAGAATTTTAACTCTTGTATTTCAGTTGTTTCTAATTTGTTAATCTCATTATAAATCGATTCTAATTTTTGATTGCTATAAGCTCGGAAATATTTTCCACCTGTTTTTTTTGCTATCGATCGAAGTAATGCTTCGTCAATTTCAACTTTCATCATTCTAAATAGAAACTGCCCGTTTGGTGCAATTGCGTAAGGAAAATCGGCCATTCCATTAGATCCAATCCCAATCGTATAGACTTTAATTCCGTATTGTTGTGCTATATCAGATGCCGTTTGTGGCTCAATAAAACCGGCATTATTCACCCCGTCAGTCATTAAAATCACAATTTTACTTTTAGCCTTGCTGTCTTTTAATCGGTTAATTGCTGTGGTTAAACCCATTCCAATTCCAGTTCCATCTTTAAGAACATTATCATATTTAATACTTCTAATGGCATCCATTACCACCGCTTTATCACTTGTTACCGGCGATTTGGTATACGCTTCAGATGCATAAACTACCAATCCTATTCGGTCATTTGGTCTTTCTTTCACAAAATTTTCGGCAACCACTTTTAAGGCTTCCATTCTATTTGGCTTGAAATCTTTGGCCAACATACTTCCAGAAACGTCCACAGACATTACAATGTCAATCCCTTTTGTGGTTTTGGTTTTGCTACTCACATCCACAGTTCTCGGGCGCGCCATTGCAATAATTAAAGAGCTTAATGCCAATATTCGAAACACAAACAGCATTGGTTTTAATTTGGCCAAAACAGATTTTGAATTCTTAAAACCCTTTAACGAACTTATTTTTAAAGTGGCAGTTTGTTCCTTTTTTTTCCATATTTGCCATGCTATAACAACTGGAATTAAAAGGAAAAGCCAGAAAAATTCGGGATTTAGAAAAGTCACCTTATTCATTGTTTTCGCCTTTTTTAAATTCAACAGAATTGATCACTCTTTCCGAAATTTGCTCCGCGTATTTATCGCCTTCTTCATGTAATAAAATTACTTGCTGGTAGCCTCCATTTTCTTTAAATAAGATTACTTCAAAATACAACTTAACACTGCTTTTTGAAACAGGATCAAGCAATACCATTGTTCCAAATCCCTTTAAACCAGAAACCCCCATTTTGGTTTGGAATTCTTCTTGTTTTAAAACTACATTTTGTCCTCCAAATCCATTTATAGTTCCTTCTAATCCTTTTTGAAGGTCATAATCCAATTCTTGTTTTGGTGTTGCTGTTGCCAATGCGATGTAAAAATTGCTTTGCAAACTGCCATATGTAAAAACACTTCCTTCTTTTAGCATTTTAACTACTTCTTTTGGAAATTGTTTAGAAGCATCAATTCTAGTGAGGACTTTTGGAGTTTCAATATACACTTTAGGATTACCATATTCGCTTGAAACCCATTGTCCTTCGACTAAATCTTTGGTAGCGCTTCCAATAATAGTGTCTTTTACATATTCAAATCCCTTGGTTGCAACCATGAAAATCAATAGAGCTGCTATTGCACCAACAACGAATCCTACAGCAGTTAATATTCGTTTTCTTTTCTCTTTTTTCACTTTTTCTAAGCGACGCATTTCGTCCCATTCCGTTGTGTCAACTTCCGGTTCAAGTTCTATTGGTATGGATTTATCCAATGTTAGAATTGCTTTTTCGATCTTATTTTTGTCTTCGGCAATTTCAAAATCTACGGGTCGTGATTTAGCAAATTTCACTAAATCGGCTTGCATTAAAACGCGCTCTAAATTCTCAAGAGTTTCAGCAGAAACCGTCATTTTCTTTTTGATAGAAGCGGCTCTAAGGGCAATAATCAGTTCTGAAGTAGTGCTTTCCATAGCTGGAATTTCGATCGCTTCCTCAATATAATTCCTTGCAATATCTGTCAATTCACTGTAATATTCTTTTACAGCACCTTTTTGCCAAAGTTCCTTTTTTTCTAATTTTTTAAGTAAAATAGTTGCTCTTTCAATAGGGCTTTTTAGCTCTTCAATTGCTTCCACTTTTTTTAGTTTGTATTTTTTTACTAACCAATAAACAAAAGCACCAATTCCTAAAATTGATAATATGATTAAGAAATAGGTCCAAAAATTACTCAATTGAAATTCCGATTCGGCAATTGGTTTGATATCAAATAATTTTTGTTTTAGGGTATCCACTTTTACATCAGAAACTTCCACTAAAATAGAATCGGTAGCAAAGGCTTTATTATCTATTAGAATTTTCAAACTCGGAATTACATATTTCCCAGAGTCAAATTGGGTTACCCCATATTTTTTTATAAGTTCGTATCTAGCGCCATTTTTAATGGTATCCACCACATAGGATCGGATCACTTCCATTTTTCCAAAGTTTTTTAAAGTTGGAAAAACTACTTTTGATGCCGTATCAACTGTTGTTTTATAGGTCAAATTGAATTGCGCCCCGATTTTATTTTTGGTTACGTCTATTTTAGTTTCCACTTGCTTTTGAGCAAATAGTGAAACTGAAATTAATAAGAAAAGTATATAATATTTAACTCTCATTGTATTTATCGCGACTTAAAATAACTTAATAATTTGGTTACGTAACTTTCATCAACCCGTGTATTTACAACTCCGGAACCTGATTTTCTAAAAGTTTCAATAAAATAATCAACTTTGTTTTGGTATTCTTTTTCATATGCTAACCGAATTGCTTTAGACCCCGTATTCACTAATTGTGTTTCGCCAGTTTCTGCATCTAACATTGGAACCATCCCTAGATTTGGCAATTTTTCTTCGCGAATATCAAATACTCGAATTCCAGTAATATCATGTTTTTTAGAAGCAATCTTCAAGGTGCTTTCGTATTCATCAGACATAAAATCAGAAATTAAAAATACAATTGCCTTCTTTTTTTGCGTTCCCGATAAAAATTTTAAGGCTTGTGAAACATCGGTTTTATGGCTTTTTGGATGAAATTCAATCAATTCACGAATAATTCTCAATACGTGTGATTTTCCTTTTTTTGGAGGGATATACAATTCAATTTGATCTGAAAATAAAATCAAACCTATTTTATCATTATTTTGTGTTGCTGAAAAAGCCATTGTGGCCGCAATTTCTGTAACAATATCTTTTTTAAATTGGGTTTTAGAACCAAAACTTTCCGACCCAGAAATATCAACCATTAACATCATGGTTAACTCGCGTTCTTCTTCAAAAACTTTAACGTGAGCTTCATTATATCTTGCGGTTACATTCCAATCTATAGCACGAATATCGTCCCCATATTGATATTGACGAACCTCAGAAAATGTCATTCCGCGCCCTTTAAATGACGTGTGGTATTCTCCCGAAAAGATATGATCGCTCAATCTTCGGGTTTTAATTTCTATTTTACGTACTTTTTTTAATAGTTCTTTGGTATCCATTTATTTTAGCTTTCAGCAAATAGCCATTAGTTTTCAGCCATCAGATTTTTCTGAATGCCTACTGCTTATAGCTTAAAGCCGATTAAGGTACTTCAATCTCGTTTACGATTTTGTTGATGATGTCAACAGAGGTGATATTTTCAGCTTCTGCCTCATAAGTAATTCCAATTCTATGGCGTAATACATCATGAACAACGGCGCGAACATCTTCAGGAATTACATAACCTCTACGTTTAATAAAAGCATAACATTTAGCAGCATTTGCTAGGTTGATACTGCCACGAGGGGAAGATCCAAAACTGATTAGGGGTTTTAAATCAGCTAATTTATATTGCTCAGGGAAACGAGTTGCAAAAACAATGTCTAGGATATATTTTTCTATTTTTTCATCCATATACACTTCACGAACTGCTTCTTGAGCTCGCAATATTTGTTCTACAGATACTACCGCATTTACTTTTTCGTAGGCTCCTTTCAAATTTTGACGAATTACCAGTCTTTCGTCTTCCATTTTTGGATAATCGATAACCGTTTTAAGCATAAAACGATCTACTTGCGCTTCTGGAAGCTGGTACGTTCCTTCTTGCTCAATTGGGTTTTGAGTAGCCAATACTAAAAACGGTCTTTCCAATTTAAATGTGGTATCACCAATAGTTACTTGCTTTTCCTGCATCGCTTCTAGTAATGCCGATTGTACCTTTGCAGGCGCACGATTGATCTCATCTGCCAAGACGAAATTAGCGAAAATGGGTCCTTTTTTTATTGAAAATTCATTTTGTTTAATGTTATAAATCATTGTTCCTACAACATCCGCAGGCAATAAATCGGGTGTAAATTGAATTCTACTGAAAGAACCTTGGACGGCTTGAGATAAAGTATTAATCGCTAAAGTTTTTGCCAATCCCGGAACTCCTTCTAATAAAATGTGTCCTTGTCCAAGAAGTCCTATTAATAATCGTTCAATCATGTGCTTCTGACCCACAATTACTTTGTTCATTTCCATAGTAAGAAGGTCTATAAAAGCACTTTCTTTTTCAATTTTTTCATTTATTGCTCTGATGTCTAAAGTCGAAGTATTTTCTTCCATTTTAATGATTTTAATAGTGTAAATTTTAACATTTAAATTTGAGAGTGCAAATTGAATTTTTTTTTAGAAGTACGATGTTAAAAAATGGTTAAAACTTCTATAAAACAATTGCATTTAAGGCTGAATTGTGATTTTCTTTTCATAATTTTAAGAACTTTATGAAAATCACCTAAAAACCTTTCCAATCAATTTAACATTTTAATACTATAACCTTGAAAAAAAATAAGTTATCGCCTATTATTGCAGGAACGATGAATTGGGGCATTTGGGATAAAAACCTCAGCACTTCTGAAATGGAAAGCACAATAAATAGTTGTATAGAAAATAAAATCACCACTTTTGATCATGCAGATATTTATGGGGGCTATACCACTGAAGCGGCATTTGGAAAGGCATTTGCTTCAAGCAAAATTGATAGAGAATCGCTAGAATTTATTTCAAAATGTGGCATTCAACATGTTTCAGAAAATCGAAATAATAAAATTAAACACTATGATTATTCTAAGGATTACCTCATTTGGTCGGTGGAAAATTCATTAAAAAACCTTCAAACTGATTATTTAGACGTGCTTTTATTGCACCGACCAAGTCCGTTAATGCAAGCTGATGAAATTGCTGAGGCGGTAACTAAATTAAAATCGGAAGGTAAAATAATTGATTTTGGAGTTTCTAATTTTACGGCATCACAAACGGAATTAATCCGTCAAAAAACAGAAATTAGTTACAATCAGGTACCTTTTTCGGCAACAAATTACGAACCAATGGTTGACGGAAGTTTCGATTATATGCAAATTCACAACATCCAACCAATGTCATGGAATCCGCTTGGAACCGTTTTTAGAGAGGATACTGAGCAAACCAGAAGATTAAAAAATTACTAGCTTCGTTAGTTTTAAAATATCATTTTGGCTCAGACACACTATTATTAGCTTGGATTTTAAAGCATCCTGCAAAAGTAATTCCGGTGGCTGGAACCGTAAATGTGGCTAGAATCCAATTGTTAATGAAAGCAACCGAATTGGAATTAGAAAAAGAAGATTGGTTCGCCATTTGGACCGAAAGCAGGGGAAATAAAGTCCCTTAAATAATAAATAATAAAACAAATAAATTGAAAACAGCATTAATTACAGGCGCGACAAGCGGAATAGGAAGAGCAACCGCAAGAGTTTTAGCTAAAAATAATTATAAAATTGTGCTTTGTGGACGTCGTGAAGATCGTATTTTAGAACTCCAAAAAGAATTGTCGGAAGTTACAGAAGTGCATTCTTTATTGTTTGATGTTCGAGATAAAAAAGCGGTTTTTGATAGTATTGCGTCACTTCCAGAATCGTTTTCAACTATTGATGTTTTAATTAATAATGCGGGTAATGCACATGGATTAGACCCAATTCAAACTGGCGATTTAGACGATTGGGATGCGATGATTGACATCAATTTAAAAGGACTATTATATGTTTCTAGAGCTATAATCCCCAATATGGTTGCTCGTGAATCGGGTCATATTATTAATATTGGCTCCACTGCCGCAAAAGAAGTTTACCCAAACGGGAATGTTTATTGTGCCACAAAACACGCAGTAGATTCCTTAAACCAAGCGATGAGAATTGATTTGAATCCTTATGGTATTCGTGTTGGCGCCATTCATCCAGGGATGGTTGACACTGAATTTAGCACCGTTCGTTTCAAAGGCGATAAGGAGAAAGCAGCGAATGTTTATAAAGGATTCTCGCCTTTGCAAGCCGAAGATTTAGCGGATATTATTCATTTTGTAGTATCTAGACCCTACCATGTGAATATTGCCGATTTGGTGGTAATGCCTACTGCACAAGCGATGGTGAGTATTGTAAAGCGAAATTCCTAAATAAATCGCCGAAAAGGCAACAATATGATTAACAAGCGACTTCTTATTAAAAATCTATTGGCACATCACGATGAGTCAAGTTTTTATGATAAAAAGCGACAGTTGAATTTGCATACTCGCGAAGGAAAAGCAAAGTTTTTGAAGCATATTTGCGCCTTGTCAAATTCAAATCCGTCCAATAATTCCTATATTGTTGTTGGCGTGGAAGACCACGATAACGAAATTGTAGGCGATGATTTCTTTGACGACAGTCGCATCCAAAATTTGGTAAATGCTTATTTGGAAAACCCTCCAAAAATTCAATATGAAAACGTGCCTTTTCCCAATTTACCAAAAGACAAAGTGATCGGATTGGTAACGATAAAGCCAAAAAAGAAATCTTCATTTTTCAAAAAAGGCATTTATACCATTCCCATAAATAGCGTTTTTATTAGGCGCGGAAGTAATACCATTCCTATTGAAGGCGAAGTAGAAAAAAATTATCAGAATTCGGCAACTGTTCATGGAATAGAAAATAATTCCAGAAACAGCATTGAATATACTTTGGACGGGGTGATTGCATTTATGAATTTAAGTCATAAAGACATTTCTCCAAAGTATAAAGTATTTAAGGAATTATTCGTGATTTGTTGGGCGGGAAATTACAAAAAAGTAGGGGACAATATTTTTCTTTCCAGAGTGGATATCGCACTGATCAACGAGCAAATAAAATTGTTTTATTCGGCGCAAGATGTAGTAACTATTAGCTTTGACGACACTACATTTACTATTACCGAGTACGTTCCTTTGGGGCTAAATGATAAAATAAGGTATTATCCTTTAGAAAAACAAACCCTGCATTTTTTTGATAATGGTTATTATAAAATTGATCGTGAAATGCTATTTGAGCCTCCTGAATTTAATAAAAAAGTACTTTTTCATGTTTATAATTCCAACCTTTCTTTGTTGAAAAAATTAGAAAGCAACATAAAACTATCTGGTAATGAGTTTAAAGATTTAGAAAATCTACCTTCCACCTTTATGATTTGTTACCTAAACGGATTTGAGGAAGCGAAGCAGAAATTAATTGATTCTAAATTAATTTTGAAGCCGTATTCCGACATTTATTTGTCCTTCAAAGAAGCTTTACGAATATTGCGAAAGATGAAATATGATGTACAATAACAGGCTTTTTATTTTTCTAAAATAAATTAGGATAATCTGAAATAATTCCGTCCACACCCATTTTTGTAAGGCTAATAATGCTTTTTAGGTCATTTACTGTCCAGGGAATCAATTTCACCCCTTTAGATTTGCATTCTTTTACTAATTTAGGTGTTACTAAATTTTGAGCTGGACTGTAAATTGTCGGATTAAATCCTAAATCTTCAATTTGTTTCAAGAATTCTTTTTTATCGAAATCTTCAACAAGCAAAGCTGTTTTTATTTCAGGGTGTTGTTGATGTAAATAGTGTAATGTTCGAATGTCGAACGACTGAATAATTACTCTATTCTCGATCTTTTTTTCGTAAATTACACGCATCATTAAATCAACAAATTCTTTGGGTTCAGGATGAAATATACCGTCCGTTTGAGGAGTTGTTTTAGTTTCTATATTATAATAAAGAGGGGATTTGCGATTTTCTATTGCATAAATTTCTACCGAATCAATCACCTCTGAAAGCAATGGTTTGTGTACTTTGATTTTAAATTGGTTTGGAAATCTAGGGTGTATTTTTAAACCAACATCATATTTTATGACTTCTGAATAGGGCATTTTATAAATGTTCAACTCTTTTTCATTCGATTCCAAGACCCATTCGCCATTTGGCAAAGTAGTTATTTCATGGTTAAAAAAAGGCTCATGACTTACCAAAACTTTATTGTCTTTTGTAATAACAAGATCCATTTCTAAAGTATTTACCCCTAAATCAACTGCTTTTATAAAGGCAGGAATAGTATTTTCTGGCATTAAACCCCGACAACCTCGATGTCCTTGCTTGTCAATAGTGTTTTTAGCTTTTTTTAATTGAGATAAATTACTGCATGAAAAACAAATTATTAAACCTATTAGCACAATACAAATGGTATCAGTTTTCATAAATCAGCCTTGTTAATTGATAAGACTATAAAATTAATAATTTTAGAGGAACTAATTTGAATGTAATGAAATTTAATTTTTAAAAAATTTAAGTTGCTAGTTGTAGCATTCTACTTTACAACATCCATTTTTAGTAAACTTTAAGCAATAATAACTTTCATTAATTTTTTGCAAAACCTATTATGCCATCCAAATTATTTTTTGTTAGCCCTTTTTAAACAATATTTATCAATTTTCACTTAATTTTACACTTTTATAAATTGATTTTACTAAATGAGAACATTTGTAATAGGTGACATTCACGGAGGTTTGAGAGCTCTCAATCAAGTTTTAGAAAAGTCCAATGTTACTCAAAATGACACCTTAATTTTTCTAGGAGATTATGTAGATGGCTGGAGTGAATCGCCACAGGTTATTGATTTTTTAATTGGTTTGAGCCAAAAGCAAACCTGTATTTTTATTAGAGGAAATCACGATGAATTATTGTTAGATTGGTTGCAATCCAACCGTGACAATCCGTTGTGGTTCGAGCATGGGGGACAAGCCACCGTTTTGGCTTATGCCAATGTTGACGATGTTACTAAACAAAAACACATCGATTTTTTAAAGAATTTAGTCAATTATTATCTGGATTCAAGCAACCGATTGTTTGTTCATGCTGGATTTACCAATTTGAATGGCGTGACCCACGAATATTTTCCAAAAATGTTTTATTGGGAACGAACGCTTTGGGAACTTGCAGTTGCATTGGATAAATCAATGAGTTCTGATGCTATTTTGTATCCAAAAAGGTTAAAATTATATAGTGAAATTTATATAGGACACACTCCTGTTACTAAAATCAATAAAACAATCCCTTTACAAATGGCCAATGTTTGGAATATCGACACTGGGGCGGCATTTTTAGGGCCGTTAACAATTTTAGATATTGACACAAAAGAATATTGGCAAAGTGATTCTTTACCACAATTATATCCTGATGAAAAAGGGAGAAATTAACCCTAATTTATATTACAAATCAAATTTTATTCCTTGTGCTAAAGGCAAACTTGTAGTATAATTGATAGTATTGGTTTGTCTTCTCATGTATACTTTCCAGGCATCAGAACCCGATTCACGACCGCCACCAGTTTCTTTTTCACCACCAAAAGCACCGCCAATTTCTGCGCCTGAAGTACCGATATTTACGTTTGCAATTCCACAATCGGAACCAGCTACAGAAAGGAAAAGTTCTGCTTCACGCAAATTATTAGTCATAATTGCAGATGATAAACCTTGTGCTACTCCGTTTTGAATTGCGATAGCATCATGAACATCGCCAGAATATTTTAAAAGGTATAAAACAGGGGCAAAAGTTTCGTGTTGCACAATTTCAAATGAGTTGTCAGCTTCAGCGATTGCTGGTTTAACGTAGCAGCCACTTTCATAACCTTCGCCAGATAGTACGCCGCCTTCCACAAGAATTTTGCCTCCTTCGGCAACCACTTTTTCCAAAGCATTTTTGTACATTTCAACTGCTAAAGTATCAATTAAGGGTCCAACGTGATTGTTTTGATCCAATGGATTTCCAATTCTCAATTGCTTGTATGCAGAAACGATTGCTTCTGTTACTTTTTCATAAATACTTTCGTGAATAATCAATCTTCTGGTTGAGGTACAGCGTTGTCCTGCGGTTCCTACAGCTCCAAAAACGGCACCGATTACAGTCATTTTAATATCGGCATCTGGCGTAACGATAATAGCATTGTTTCCACCTAATTCTAATAATGATTTTCCAAGACGACCAGCAACGGCTTGCGCAACTATTTTACCCATTCGTGTAGACCCAGTAGCTGATATTAATGGGATTCTACGATCATTAGTCATGAATTCACCAACTTTATAATCGCCATTAATTAAGCACGAAATTCCTTCAGGAAGGTTATTTTCTTTAATCACTTCAGCAATAATATTCTGACAAGCAATTCCGCAAAGAGGTGTTTTCTCAGAAGGCTTCCAAACACATACATCACCGCATATCCAAGCCAAAGCAGTATTCCAAGCCCAAACCGCAACAGGAAAATTAAATGCAGAGATAATTCCTACTACGCCCATTGGGTGGTATTGTTCGTACATTCTATGACCAGGTCTTTCAGAGTGCATTGTCAAACCATGCAATTGACGAGAAAGTCCTACTGCGAAATCGCAGATATCGATCATTTCTTGAACTTCACCATAACCTTCTTGAAGTGATTTCCCCATTTCATAGGAAACTAATTTACCAAGAGCTTCTTTGTTTTTTCTTAGCTTTTCCCCAAATTGTCTAACAATTTCACCTCGTTGAGGTGCCGGCATTACTCTAAATGTTTGAAATGCCGCAGTAGCAGCTTGCATCACTTTTTCGTAATCTGCTTCGGAAGTGCATTTTACAGCACCAATTAATTGTCCGTCAACTGGAGAAAAACTTTCTAAAGTGGGTCCATTTGAAAAATTATTTACTCCTGTAGAAGTGCCTTCATTTATCGCTTTTACACCTAATTGCGCTAATGCTTCTTTCATTCCGAATTGATTTGCAATTGTTATCATTGTAACTATATAGTTAAGAATTGTTATATTATTTTACAAAAATACGTTATTTAATAAAATAAAAAAGGGTTTTAGTGTGAACTAAAACCCTTTCTATGAAATAAATTTAAATTATTTCATTAACCCTAATTGTTTCATGAAATCCATGTTGTCCATGAAATCTCTTTCTTCCACAATTTTACCGTTTACCATTCTAGCAATAGTACAACCTTCTACGGCAATCGTTTTTCCAGTTGCAGGAATTCCCATAAAATCACCCGTGTGGGTTCCTTTAAATACCCAGTATTTTGTGAGTTTGTCGCCACTAGCAAACATATCTTTAACAATGAATTCTCTGTTAGAGAATCCAGTTACGAAATTTGCATAATACGCTTTTGCGGCAGCTATTCCTTTAATTTCTGGCACGGTGTGCAGAACAATTTCTGGAGCATAAGCAGAGTCAAGCACGTCTACTTTACCTTCATTTACAACTAATTCCCAAGTTTTTGAATAGGAATCGATGTTGGCTTGAGCCACTTTTTCTCTTTCAGCACTTTCGTTTTTACAAGCTACAAATAGTAGGCTCGACATTGCAATAACTAGAATTGATTTTTTCATTTTGGATGTTTTTTGGTTAGAATTTAGCTAATAAAATCAAATTTAGTAAATTTATTTTAAGGAGGTTATATTGGGTATTAAAAAAACAGTATGGAATTGTTAAGGAATTTAAATAATTGACTTTTGAAGGATTTGGCAAAATTATTTATCATTTAATCCAATTCCGAAACCAAACATAGCGGCTACTAATCCTAGATGAATGATTAAGACGGCTTTTTGCCAAGTTGGTCTGTCATTCCACTTTTGTTCTTGGTCGAATGGGTCAAATGCCAATCCAATACCTAATGAAGCTGTAGCTTGCATATAATCTTTAGAAAAAAAAGCTTGAAACAAGCCGAGAAGTAAAAATCCAAGATATAGAAATTTGTTAAAAGGGGTTTTCATAGTGCTATGTTTTGAGTATCAAAAATAATTAAAGGGATTAAAATTTACAAGGTTTCTAAAAACAAAAAACCCGGCATTTTTATATCGGGTTTGATTAATAAATTTAAAAAATCACTCTTTTTGTAATTCAAGTTTTCGTCTTTCGATTATTTCATCAATTTGGAGCACGGTGTCTTTTTTAAAAGTAGTGTCCACAATAAATAATAATGCTTTACTATTTCTTTTGCCGTTGGGTAAAAAATAAACTTTTTGGCCCACCTATAAACTAACATTACTATTTGATTTAGGGCTTAAATTAGGATTCATTACCCCTGGAATAATTAGCGGAATTGATCTAAAAGACCCATTGTGGAAAGTCATGGAAATGTTTTGTGCCTTTGTGATTGCGGGGAACAAACTTAAGAGTAGCGTAATAAATATTTTTTTCATTTATTCTAATTAACCGACTAATTAATCGCTTAAATTATAGATTTAAATAGATCTCTAAATAAAAAAAATAGAAAAACTATAATTCCAACTGTTACTTCTCGTTTATATTTTTTAAGAAAATTTACAATCATAATTTTAATATTTTTATTTACTATGTAAAAAAAATAAGTTCAATAAAAAGTAGAAATTTTAATGCGAGATAATTTATTTTTTATCTTAATAACATAATAAATGCATTTCAATTTTTCAAAGGAAATTATTCGTCCTTTGATTATTTAATAATAATTTTCTTAGTTTCTATCAAGTTATTTTTTTGGTCATAAACTTTTACAAAATAGACGCCTTGTTCTGCAATTTTATTCAGTTTAACGATGTTTTGTTGTGAATTTAACTCACCATATAGAACTTCTTGCCCTAATGTATTTACTATTTTATAATACCAACCAACTATATTTAAATTGTTTTTAAAATCAATAGTTAATTGATCTTTAGCTGGGTTTGGGTAGATGTTAAATAACTGGTTAATAAATATGTCATTTCCCATTATTGAATTTTTCACCCACCGCACAGAAATACCAGTTCTATTATCAAAGGTAGAATTAACGACAGCACCACTAGTCCAAGAAAGTTGGAAAAAAGCAGCTGCAAATGGAGCTACATAATCTGAACACCACCAATGTCCAGTGCCCGTTAGGTTCTGTCCTAAACTAGTATTACCTCGATATCCCCCTGGAAGACCTGTAAAACCACTGAAATTAGTAGCGTCTGTGTTGGGGTCTAACCAATGATTTAAACCTGCTTCTTTCATTTTGCCTCCAGCTATACTAATGCCTCCTAAATAATTAAATAATAAAGACCAATCAGCAACACTTGGTACATTCCAATCTGATGGAGCTAATGACTTTCTACTTGCAATTTGCGCAAGTGTTGGAGGGTTTGATTCTGCCTGCCATATGCCTGCAACAGCATACCAATTATACATTTTTCCGTAAGTGCTTCCAACTGAGGAATCATTATTATAATAACACCAGGCACCAGTGGTTAAATTTGACCATGCTAATGGATCAGTTACTTGCGGGATTGGAGTACCATCTGAATATTTAGAAACCTTCAAATTTTCTTTCATCCACTCTTGAGTTCCAATAATAACCGTATTATATTGATTTCCATCAATATCAGTCACTCCATTTCCTGGTGCTTGACTAAATGCACTTAATGTAATAACTAATGTAATCCACGTTAGATGTTTCATTTGATATGAATTATATTAAAACTTCACAAATGTAATAAACTATATAATAGAATTAACATTTTTGTAGATAAAAAGCCGAAATAATTTAACGTATCTATTTCGTTATTAAACAGTTGGACTAACTTAAGGAATAAGGACCGACATAAAAATATCGCTTTGAATCTTGGTGAGGAGGATGTTTCAAATGCTAATGTCGACAATTTTTTTATTCTCCCGATTTCACTTAGTTACTTCGGGATAAACTACTCGCTCAAGAATGTCCACAAAAAAACCGACACTTTCGTATCGGGTTTGTTTTGCTCCCCCTGTTGGGGATCGTTATCAATTTAATGCTATGATTGAGTATGTGACTATCAGTAAATTAAAGGGTTAAACTTCAAATTTTGTCAAACCGCTATAATCCGTTACCTCATGTCTGTAGGATATCTGAGGTAGTTAGACCAAAAAAGTCCCTTTCATGGAGTTTGTCGAGTTAAGCTACAAAAATTAAAAGAAAGTTATAGGAAAAATATTAAATTGTACTAATTCAAATCAATTAATTAACGTTAATTTAAATTTAAAAAAATAATATTCAATTTTAATTAAAGCAATTTTGGTAAAGGAGATTTATAAAATCAAATACTATAAATTGAGGCATTAAAGATGTGCCGTAAATTAAAAAAATGATTACCTAAATAATTAAATTACTAAATGATAAATAAATTAAAAAGATATCTCGCAAAAAAACCCAATATAAGTTTTGCTAAATCGGGCGACGATATTCAACTAATGATGTTACTAAACGAGAAAACACCCGGCACATATGTAGATGTAGGTTGTTGGCATCCAAAACAAGCATCAAACACCTATTTTTTCTATTTAAGAAATTGGAAAGGCATTTGCATTGATCCAAATCCAGAATTAATCAAATTATATAAAAAATTTCGTCCAAACGACCATTTTATAAATGCTGGGATTGGTGCATCGGACGAGTCTTTAGACTATTTTATGTTTAAAGAAAGTTCAATGAACACTTTTAGTGAAGATTTTTACGAAAAGTATAAAATACATTCCCCGTTGATAAAAAAAGTTAAAATCCCGCTTGTTTCGTTAAAGGAAGTTTTAGATAAAAATTTAAATGAAAATGATCGTTTAGATTTTTTTGATGTCGATGTGGAAGGATTTGATTTAGAAGTGCTTAAAACCAATGATTGGAAAAAATACAGACCAAAAATTATAATTATCGAATCGGATATTCCTTTAAAAGAGGATTTGGATTCGGAAATAGTTCATTATCTTGCACTACAAGACTATAGATTAATAGGAAAATCTATAATTCACGACGATTTAGGTAACCTGTTTTTTATATCCAATTAACTGAAAACAGCTTTAATCATTTAGTTAAATTAGCTGTGCAAAGACTCCCGACTTTAAGCTAAAGTAGGTACACAGCCTAAAACAAGTTATCCCTATCGGGAAGTTATGCTTCATTTTGGACTCGCGAAACTGGTAAATAGGAACTAAAAAAATAAAATATGATTAGGAAAAGTCCACTTTAGTTTGAAGACATACAAATTCAATTTTAGGGCGCCAATTTGAATAATAATATAAAGTTAAAAAATTAAAATATGTAAATTTATTAATCTTTAACAATCAAATAATTATGAAAACAAATTTAAGAAAAGTAGGTATTTTGTTTTTTTTATCAATGCTTTTTGCGGGTTGTAGCTCTCCTAGTCCTGCACCATTGGCAACATGTAATACTGTTGGAACCGATTTTCAAAATCTATATTCCACTACTTTAGCAAGTAATGTATTGTTTGACAACTACACCAATATGGATTTAGTTACACACGAATACACATTTGATGTAAATGTAAACAAAACAGTTTGTACTGTTGGATACAAAGGAAACGCAAATCTTTTCGCAGCAAATATTCCGTACACCATTGAAATTTCCAACAACACTACCAGCACATTGGTTTACTCAGGAAATCATGTTTTTAATTCGGCCGCAATAGATTATCAAACTATTACACCGACTGCTCTTGTTGCAGGTAATAGCTATACTGTAAGAAGAATTGCATCTAATTATTTAGGAAATTTTGGTAACACAATAGGTAGCATTTGTCGATTTAATTCTGGTACAGTTCCATATCCTGTAAATTCTGGAGCATTAACCATTTATTCCTCCAATTTTTATGGCACTGGAGGACCAGTTCCAAACTATGGAATTCCAAACATTGACTTAGTTTTTCAATAAAATAAAAATAATTCATAATTAGGGGTAACAAATTTTAAATCCAATTGATATAACTGTATAAATATTAAAGGGAAGTTCTATAAATTAAAACATTGAATTTCAAATAATTATATGTATATTGATGCCTTAAACTAGTATTTAAAACAGGAATAAACAATTATACAAGTCCACAGGTAAAAAATCATTATTTATTCACGAGAATTTTTTTTTATAGGTTTGGGATTGTATAAACTAAAAAAGTCCAACATTTCTGCTGGACTTTTGCTCCCCCTATTGGAGAAAGTTGCAATTTTGATGCGATGATTATGTACTCAATCATTAGAAAATCAAGGACATAGATACTATTAATTTTATTTTTAATATATTTACAATTAAATAAATTAAACAAAATAATTATGAAAAAAATTATACTCCTAATTATTTCATTATTTTTAGCCGTTCAAACAATCAATGCACAAGTTGTATTAGACACAAACTTAATTACCATTAAATGGACGGGCACAACACTTCCTAGTCCATACTTTATTCAAGCAAACCCTAGAGGGACAGGGATAGAATGGTTTGCCATTGTAGATAATACAACTAAAAGCAATATAACTAATTATGCTAAAAATATTCCTTCTGGCATAACTTATTTTACACCTCCAAACAGTACAGCACCAATTCCTTTTGATAATATTGTAACGACTCTTGTAACTGCTACGAACAATTTGTTTAACCAAGCAGTAACTTTCAACCAACCTATAGGGTCTTGGGATGTTAATAATGTAACCAATATGAGCTCTATGTTTAACCAAGCAGTAACTTTCAACCAACCTATTGGGTCTTGGAACGTGACTAATGTAACCGATATGAGTTCTATGTTTGACAACGCTAATGCCTTTAATCAATCTATTAGTTCTTGGAATGTTGGTAATGTGACTAATATGTTTAGACTATTTTTTAACGCTTTTGCCTTTAACCAAAATATTGGGTCTTGGAATGTGAGTTCCGTGACTAATATGGCTTATATGTTTTTTTATGCGTCCTCTTTTAATCAACCTGTTGGATCTTGGAATGTGAATAACGTGTCTAATAATAATATGTCTTATATGTTTTACGGTGCTTCCTCATTCAACCAACCTATAGGGTCATGGAATGTGAGTAATGTAACTAATATGTCTAATATGTTTAAAAGCGCCCCCGCCTTTAACCAGCCTATTGGCTCTTGGAGCGTTAGTAATGTTAACGATATGAACAGCATGTTTTCTGGAGCCTCCTCTTTTAACCAACCTATTGGTTCTTGGAATGTGAGTAGTGTTACCGATATGAACAGTATGTTTTATGTTGCAACGAGTTTTAACCAAAACATTAGTGCTTGGAATGTGAGTAATGTGACTAATATGTCTAATATGTTTAGTTCTGCAATTAATTTTAACCTACCTATTGGTTCTTGGAATGTTGGGAATGTGACTAATATGTCTGGTATGTTTAATACCGCTACCGCCTTTAACCAACCTATTGACTCTTGGAATGTGAGTAGTGTTACCAATATGAGTTATATGTTTAAAAGCGACACCGCCTTTAACCAGCCTATTAACTCTTGGAATGTGAGTAGTGTAACCAATATGGATTCTATGTTTTTTGGCACTTCCTCTTTTAACCAACCTATTGGTTCATGGAATGTTGGTAATGTGACTAATATGTCGTCTATGTTTGCAGGAGTACAACTTTCTATAGCTAACTATGATACCCTATTAATAGGTTGGTCTACAATAGCACCAAGTGAGAATCCTTTAGAACCAAATGTTGTTTTTTCAGGAGGCAATTCTAATTATTGCAATGGCGAAACAGCAAGAACTTCTATACTTAATACCTATTCTTGGACTATAACAGATGCAGGGCTAGCGGGTAATTGTAGTGATTTAGCCACGGAAGTTATTGATAATAGTAGTGTAAGCTTATATCCTAACCCAGTTGTAAGTATTTTAAATATAAATTCTAACTACAATCTCATCAACCAACCTTACACAATAATTGATGGTTTAGGAAGAATGGTTTTAAATGGGAAACTTAACGAAGGCGACACATCTATCAGTGTTGAGCAATTATCAAAAGGTATTTATTATGTAAAGGTATCAGGTAAAAACGCAGCCAAGTTTATTAAAGAATAAACACTAGGAATTTTATTAAAAATAAAAAGTCCAACATTGCTGCTGGACTTTTGCTCCCCCTATTGGAGAAAGTTACAATTTTAATGCGATGGTAATTTATTTAACTATCAGAAATACAAATAGATAGGTTTGTAGATAATATGGAAATTCATTTACACAACCTTTTTTTGATTGCCCTTAAATTATTTTTACTTTAAATACCAATCAACCCAAGAATCCATTTGTTCTGAAGAATTAGGTCTTAAAATAATTTCTCTTTTGTTATCAAGAAGAAAAATGGTTGGTGTAGAAAAAACATAATACTCTTTTACGATTTTACTCTCCCATTTATTCAAGTCGGAATAGGACGGAAAAGGAAATGCATTTGCAAAATCTATAAATGTATTTTTATTATCTTCTAATGCTATAAAAACCACTTCAACACCTTTGGATTTCCATTTGTCATAAGATTTAACTATTTCAGTTAACTCACCCTTACATTTTGGGCACCAACTTGCACCAAATACAACAAAAGTATAGTTGTTTTTCATATCAGATAGTTTAGTTACTGATTTGTTTAGGTTCGCAAAAAATGAATTATTAAAGATAATCTCAGGCGCAATATTGCCTTTTTTCATTGCACGGTAGGTTTCTAACTGATTGGATAAATCGCTATTAATAGCACAACTTCCTTCATTCAATACTTTTAAAGCTAAATATTCAGATGCTTGAAACAAACTGTGCTTTTCTAATAAGTCAAACAAATAATCGGTTACTTCATTAAATAGTTTCTCATTGGTTGCTAATTTTATAAACATCGCATCAATGGATAGTTTCATTTCTTCAAAAACGTTATCCAATGGTTTACCACTATTTTCTAACAACCAAAAATGGTTTTCAATTGCGTCTTTATACAAACCACTTTTATACAACCTTTGATCCGTATAATCTAAATTGCGGAAAGCTTCAATAGTTTCAGGAATTTCTTCTGGACGATATTGTGCAATAATAGACACTGAACTCACTAATTTACGGATTGGTAAAAACCATTTCACATAGCTTTCATTTGGTAGCGAAGATAAAAAAACTATATTTTCCTTTTTTATTCGTTGTTTTTCTTCTTGTATAGCTTGTATAGGTGTTTTTTGAATTGAAAACAACGAATCTGTTGTATACATTTTCTCTAAATAGCCCCATGCACTTAATGCTTGTTCTCTACGAGGTTGTTCTTTAGCATATTGTTCATAATATAAATTCTCTTGTCCTTTCCTAATTTTAATAGTTTCAGGGACGCTTAATACTTCTCCTAGTATTTCAATGTTCTCACTACTTAAAATCACAAAAAGAGGTTTGTTGTCCGAAGTTAGCAAACATCCTACTCCATAATTCGATTTGGTAAAATTTAGTTTAAAAAAACCTTTCTCATCTGTTATAGCTTCTGAAATAGTATAAGTTTTCAAACCATTAAATCCTTCAAGTTTTATTTTTTGAAAATTGAAATTTGAAAAATTACCAGAAATGGATTGAGCAAACATTCCCTGGAAAACACACACACACAGAACAAATAACATAAGTCTCATAGCTCTCTTGAACAATAAATAAATAATTTAAAACGTATTAATTTCCTGTCAAAATTAAACAGAAATATCAATAGGGGGTATAATTTAGTAAAAAAAGCCACTACTTTCATAATGGCTTTAATTAGGTTTACTGTTTTATAAACTTGCTGGAGCTGTTACCGTCTATTTTTAGATAATAAATACCTTTCGATAATTGCTCTACATTGATAGTGCTTTGAACTTCGTTGAGCTTTCCTTTTAAAACCACTTTTCCTAAACCATCAATTATAGTATACGGCTGATTGATAAGATTGGAATCAATACTTACATTTAAAATACTAACAACGGGATTAGGATATAGTTTTAAACCAATTGTATTGAATGTTGTACTAGAAAGTGAACTTTCCTTAATGCAGCGCACAGACTTTCCGAATCCTCGGGGATCAGTAAATAATTCTGAACCCGAGCTATATACATGGAAATTGATCACTAGGGAGCCGCTAACCGTACTGCTCCAACAGCCGCCGAAGTTACCTGAAAAGAGCGCACCATTAAAGTGACTTCGGTCACCCGCCATGGGCAATTTAAGGGAAGAGGCAAAAGCGCCTGTTGCATTATTTGTGCTCCAACTTATGCGTTCTGCATTTAGCTCTACTTCTGTTGGAATACGGTACCCACTTGGGCAAGGATTGTTTACCCCATTCACCCCTTGCCATAAATTAGTGTTTTGTGGGCTTCGCCAATCGTATGGAGAAACTGTATTATAAATAAAACTACCATGCGCAGGTTGATCTACTGAACTTAACGTTGATGTAGTTGGCGAGGTACGGCATTGGTGCCCGTCGGCTCTTCGTCCCCATTGGTAGAGGTCTCCGAAGGCCAGGGCATCGCTACTGGAAGTAGCTACTTGACTGGCTCCGAGGTTGCGGTCCATCCAAGTTTTACCTGTGGCTGGGTTGGTAACATCTACAATGGCCGTTATGTTAGCTGGGTCACAATGCACTGTTCCAGTTGGATATGTACTCAATGGAACTAATGGAGTTCTAAAAGTTGATGAACTGGTAACACTTCCTTGTCCTGGTGGAGGAGTTTGAATTCTAGTTTCAGCAATAGGAACTGGGTAGCCAGGAATCCA
>JARXAC010000021.1:0-70550 GCA_029866065.1 Flavobacterium sp. | reverse complement strand
CCAATACTACTACCTCGCTTTCGTATCAATTAACAGCTACGGGAACGTATTATTTTAGAGCAGTTATTTCCAATTGTGGTTCTACAATATATTCCAGTACGGGAACTATAACTTGTACTGCAGGTACGCCACCGGTTGGAGGAACAATCGCCGATGCAAATTTTTGTTCAGGGACTAACTCTGGTACACTTACACTTTCAGGATATACTGGAACTATAACTAAATGGCAAAAATCAGTTGATGGTGGAGTACAATGGACTGATATTCCTAGTTCAACCGCCTCTACTTATGGTTTTTCGGGTATTTCAAGTACTACTAAATTCCGTGCTGTAGTTACTAACAGTGGTTGTGGATCAATTAATAGTGGTATTGGAACCGTAAACGTATATCAAACATCAGTAGGTGGAACTATTTCTGGAAGTACATCCGTTTGTTCAGGTACCAATAGTCCGCTATTAACTTTATCTGGTTATACCGGAACTATCCAATGGCAATCTTCAACAACTAGCACTACCTCTGGATTTTCAGATATAGGTGGAGCAACTGCCGCAACTTATACCGCGACAAATTTAACAGCCACAGCTTATTATAGAGCTGTATTAACGAATGGAACTTGTGCTGCTGCAAATTCTGATGTGGCTACAGTAACAGTGAATCCGTTACCAACAATTACTGGTACATTAACTACTTGTATAGGAGCAACAACGCAGCTTACAGGCTCAGCAACAGCTGCTGGAGTTTCTCCTTGGGTTTCTAGTGCTCCAGCTGTAGCAACAGTTAACAGCTCGGGTTTAGTTACTGGAATAACTACAGGAACTACAACAATTACCTACAAGAATTCAAATAATTGTACCATCACAGCAACGGTTACTGTTGGTAATACCAATGCAGCAACATTAACATCTGCTTCTGGAACAGTCAATCAAACAAATTATATTAATACTCCAGCAATTTATATTACTCCAATAACCTATTCTACTGCTTATGCAACAGGCGCGACCTTTAGTGGTTTGCCAAATGGTGTTTCTGGAAGTTGGTCTAACAATGCTATTACTATTAGTGGGTCTGCATTAGAAACGGGGAGTGTGATTTACAATTATTCTATCACATTAACAGGCGGTTGTGAAAAAACAATTTCACCGGGTGCTATAAAGGTATATTTACCTCCTTCAATTATTTTAAATCCTTCTACCGCGGCACAATCATTATGTAATGGAACAGCAGCTTTAAGTGTTGAAGTTGATGCTGGTGGAGATACTGTCAAACAATACCAGTGGTTTAAAAGCACTACTCCTGTAAACACTAATGGGACATCGGTTAGAACAATTACAACAACAGCTACTACAAATGTTTTGAGTACTTTATCTGCGGGAACCTTCTATTATTATGTCACGGTTACCACGAATAGCGGACAATATGCAACGAGTGATGTTTCTGGAGCAATAACTGTTTTTGATTTACCATCTATTTTGAGCGGACCTGGATCATCAGCACAATCAATTTGTGTAACTGGCGGAAGTTTTAATGATTTATCGCTTTATGCCAATGCTGGATCGGGCGATATTGTGAAATTTAAATGGTACAGTAATCCTACTAGTAGTACTACTGGTGGTACTGTTGTTTCCACAATCGTGAATAATATAGTACCTAATATTTATTCTCCATCAACTTCTGAATTGGGAACAAAATACTATTACTGTGAAGTAATCAATTCCAATGGTTGTTCATCCAAAAGTACTGTTACTGGTGCAATTACTGTTTCCCCAGATTCTGTTTCAGGAACGGCTAGTTCTTCGACTTTATTTTTAGGAAGTGGTGGTACTGCTAATTTAACTTTATCGGGAAGTACGGGAAGCATCCAATGGCAACAATCCACAGACGGTATAACAGGTTGGGCATCTGTAATTGGTGGAACAGGTTCCAATACGGCTAATTATTCCAAGTCAATAACAACTACCACTTTTTATCGTGCCTTAGTAACCAGTGGAAATTGTTCTGCTGTAACTAGTAATGTGGTAAAAATTACGATTACTTCAACTCCTATAACTTCTACCGGAATTGTAGCTCAAGTTTGTTTTAGTGCAAGTGCTCAAACAACTACATTAGCGTATACTGCGGCTTCCGGACCTCCCAATTCTTATACTATAGATTGGGATGCTACAGCTAATACGGCTGGTTTGCTGGATCAAGCGGCTACCAGTTACACTTTTGTAACTACTGGCGGAACTGCAACAGGGATAATAATTCCTGCCAATCTTCCAATCGGTACTTATTCGGGTGTCATGACAGTAACTAATGGAACAGGAAATGCCACACAACCAATTTCTGTATCTGTAGGTTCTGTTTCAGGAACAATAAGTGGTTCCACAACAGTTACCTCTGGAACGAATTCTACGGTATTAACACTTAATGGATATTCTGGATCAATACAATGGCAATCTTCCAATAATAATTCCACCTATACCAATATTCCAAGTGCCACTTCAGCTACTTATACGGCAGTAAATTTAACCAGTACCACATTCTATAAAGTTGTGGTAACTAGTGGTGGTTGTGCGCCTGTAACTTCCTCTGGTGCGTCAATCTCTGTATTATCTGATTCAACCGCTTTTGGAGTGACTGGAAATATTAATCCTAACACAATCAATAATAATACAGCAACTGTTGTTGATGATTCTTTGCTAGTAACTTCGAATGGAATGATTACCGGTTTTACAGTAACAATTACTAGTGACTATACCGATGGGGACATTCTTGGTTACACTGGAGCATTACCTAGCGGAATTACAGTTGCTCCTTTTAATACCACTTCCAGAAGTTTAACTTTCACCGGAACTACCTCGGCATCAATTTGGCAAACTTTATTAAGAACGGTTACTTTAAAATCAACGTCAAATTGTTTTCCAACCAATAGAAAAGTTAGTTTTTTACCGAGTGCTAAATTCTTCAATTATTTCAATGGTCATTATTACGAGTATGTAAGTTCGGGAATGACATGGACTGCGGCTAAAGCAGCCGCTGAAGCCAAAAATTATTATGGTTTGCAGGGTTATTTGGTTACCATTTCATCAGAAGCAGAAAACAGTTACATTAATACCCTAATTGCCGCCAATTCTTGGATTGGTGCATCAGATAATTATACTCAAATAAATGCTGCAGTCGGTTATAATAAATACGGTTCAGCTTCAGCAGGGGAGGGAAAATGGCATTGGGTTACTGGTCCAGAAAAAGGAATTCAAATTAGGACAGGAAACGCAAGTACTGCTTCACAATCAGGTTCGCCAATTGCAGGAGTTTATCAAAACTGGAATGCAACTACTAATTTTTCTAACAATGAACCCAATGATGTTTGGGGATCATCACCTGGAGAAGAAGATTATGGACACATGTACACGGGGTCTGGAAAATGGAATGACTTTCCAAACAGATCCCAAACAAGTATTGTAGAATATGGTGGTATGGCTGATGATAATGTTACCTCAAATATTTCGTTTACTAGAGATATTATTATTCTTGGTTCTCCAATAGGTTCTGTAACCGGAGCAACTACAGTTTGTTCAGGAACTAATAGTACCATGCTTACTTATAATGGAAGCGGAGCTTTACAAAGATGGGAATACTCTGTTGACAATTTTTCAACGCGTGGAATTGTAGATACCAATTCTTCATCAAATACTATTTCAGTCGATAACCTAACCATTTCTAGATATTATCGGGCTGTAATAACAACTAGTGGTTGTACCAATATTAGTAGTTCAACTGCATTAATTTATGTAGCTTCAACCAATTCAGGAACTATTACCGCTGCAAATAGTTCTATTTGTACTGGTGGAAATGCAACACTAACATTAAATGGAAATAGTGGTAACATTTTAAAATGGCAACTTTCTACAGTTAGTGATTTTACTTCCAATGTAAATGACATAAATGTTTCGGATAACACTATCATTCAGCCCGTTGGAAGTGTAACGGGAACGTATTATTTTAGAGCAGTGGTTTTAAATAGCAATTGTCCAGCGGGAAGCACTGTTTATTCAGACAGCTATCCTGTTACTGTAATTTCAGGTACTGCACCAGTTGGTGGTTCTGTAAATAATGCTACTCATTGTGGTGGAAGTAATTCAGGAACATTGACTTTAACAGGTTCAACAGGAACAAGTTACCAATGGCAAGTATCCACTGACGGATACGGTTTGGTTTGGAGTGATGTGGCTAGTACAACGACTTCTTATTCGTATTCAGGAATTTCAAGAACTACTAAATACAGAGTAAAAGTTACAAATGGAAGTTGTGGTTTTGTGTATAGCAGTATCGGTACTGTTACAATAAACCAAGAGTTTGCATCTGGATTTGTTAGTGGTTCTGCTACCGTTTGTTCGGGAAATAATAACAATTCGCTAACGGTAAACGATTATTTAGGAAGTGTTCAATGGCAATCTTCTCCAGACAACACAACTTATTCCAGTATAAATGGAGCAACAAGCGCAATTTATACTCCTGTAAATTTAACAAGTACAACCTATTATCGTGCTTTTATTACTAATGGAAGCTGCACTGGCGCACCTTCTATCATTGGAACGATAACGGTAAAACAATCGCCAACACCAACTTTCACTGCTCAACCAGGTGCTACAGCCTGTAGAAATAGTGATGTTACTTATACCACAGAATCTGGACAATCAAATTATGTTTGGACAATTCCTGGAACAGTGGGTGTGGATTATTCGATAACTTCGGGTGGAACTACTGCTGATAATTCTGTTGTCTTAAAATGGTTAACTACAGGAACTAAAACAGTAACCATCAATTATACCAATTCAAACAGTTGTGCTTCGCCAACAGCAACTTCATCAACTACTACAACTGTAAGTCCAACTTCAGTAGCAGGAACTATTTCTGGAGCTTCATCTGTTTGTATTGGTGGAACAACTACTTTAACTTTATCAGGAAATACTGGAACAGTTTTAAAATGGCAATCGTCTACCACAAGTGATTTTTCTTCGGCAGTTACCGACATATCTAATACAACAACTAGTTTAATAATTTCTTCGATGCCTGCCACTACTTATTTTAGAGTAGTTGTAGCTAGTGGGCCATGTTCTCAGGTAATTACTAATGGGTTTCTTGTGACGCTTACGCCAAATAATTCAGCAACACTTTCGTCTGCAGCAGGAACTAATTCTCAAACGCTTAATATTACCAATAGTATTTCAACTATAACTTATTCAACTGTAAGCGCAACAGGAGCAACATTTACGGGGTTGCCAACTGGAGTATCTGGAAGTTTTAATTCTAATTTGGTAACTATTTCAGGAACTCCTACTGTTTCAGGAGTTTTTAATTATACCGTTAGTTTAACAGGCGGTTGTGGAGTTGAAAGTGCTTCGGGAAGTATTAACATACTTAATAGTCCAAATTTGAGTAATTTCAATTCATTAACAAAGAACTTTCATGATCGTTCCATTACACTAATCCAGCCAACTAGTTTTAGTACAGGAACCTTTACTTACGCCAGTAGTAATACAGCGGTAGCCACAATAAATGGAAGAACAGTTACTTTTGTAAGTCCCGGAACTACAACAATAACTTCAACACAAGCAACAGATGGTGTGTATCAAAGTGATTCTATAAGTGCAACATTAACTGTAATTGGAGTATCTGTAGCAACTAGAAGTGGAAGTATTTCTACCACAAACATAAAATATGTTAATAGATCAGGTGCCTTATCTAGAAAAAAAGGATTGAACCGTAAAGGGGAAATTGTTATAGCTTCCACTTCATCTGAAATTAATACACTAAGTGTTTCAAATTTAACTACTTCATCAGCAACAGTCTCAGGAACAATTATTTCTGATGGTGGATCTAGCATTACTACTCGAGGATTTTGTTGGAACACCGCTACAAATCCAACTATTGAAAATAGTAAATCTACAGAGACAGGAACACTAGGAAATCTTTCGAGTGCTATTACAGGATTGAGTTCTGGAACAACGTATTATGTTAGAGCCTATACAACCAATAATTCCGGAACTACTTATGGTAATGAAGTGAGTTTTACAACACCATAAAATTTTGACTGAAAATGACAATAATAAATAATAATTATTTTAAATACAAAAAATGAAACAAATAATCAAATCAAGAATTAGCAAAATAATTTTCCTTTTTTGTTTTGGATCAAATACTCTATTTTCTCAAGAAATAGTGCCTAAAATTGCATTGGATTCTATTATTACTAATTCAGTTATAGATTCTACAAAATTTGATTCGAATACAGAAGTTAATAAATGGTCAATTGAATTTTCAATAGGTTCAAATACCGCAGTTCGCCCTTTTGGAACTGGATATAGCTCTAGTGAGAATGATTTTTTTAGTTTACCAAGCATAAATCATTTTGATTTTGGTTTTCGTTATATGATAAATTCTAAATTCGGAATAAAATCGGATTTTGCGTTTGATGTTGTTTCAAATAAAGATGGAAGTGGTTCTTTACCCTTCCAATCAATGCAAAGTAGATTTGGAATTCAAGGGGTTTTTGATTTAGGGAAGGTTTTTGAATTTAACACCTTTTCAAATTCAATTGGGCTTTTAGCCCATGGTGGAATTCAATTTTCTCAATTTAAATCAAAGTCAGAAGTAACAAATCAAGAAGCGTTAATTGAAAATAATGGTGGTTTTTTAATTGGATTAACTCCGCTAATAAAGCTTTCTGATAAAACAATCTTAACTTTAGATTTTACTGCACTCTCCAATGTAAGACAACACCTTAATTGGGACGGAAGTAATTCAGCCCAAGAAAATAATTTGACAGGTTTGTTATATAGTACATCAATAGGATTGGTTTTTTATATAGGCAAGGAAGCTAAACATTCGGATTGGGATGTTCCAAAAGTTGTTGCTCAGGTTGATCCTGAGGTAAATAGACGTCTAGATGAAATTGAAACGCGAATGAATGATACCGACAAAGATGGTGTTCTTGATTATGTGGATTTTCAAAACAATACTCCAAGTGGAGTGTTTGTGGATTCAAAAGGTCGTTATCTTGACACGAATCGAAATGGAACTCCAGATGAATTTGAACCTAAAGTAATTGAGGATTTTAAAAATCAAAATTTAGAAATTCAGGAGCAACAATCGGAAGCAAATGCATTTAAATCATTGTTGGAAAATGGATTGATAAATGTTTTTTATGATGTAAATGAAGCCGAGCCCAACCGAAGTTCTGCAAATAGTATCTATGGATTAATTTCATTATTAAAGAGAAATAAAAACGTAAATATTCGATTGGAAGGATTTTCAGATAATAGTGGAAGTGAAAAAGCTAATATTAATCTTTCTGAACGTCGAGTTAAAAATTTATATAATTTATTAATTTTAGCAGGAATTTCAGAAACTAGGATTAAAATAATTGGTAATGGGGAGGATAATACAATAAATTCAAACACTAAAACAGCACTTCAAATTGCTAGAAGAGTTTCCGTTTTACTTGATTAATGTGTTGTTTTTGTTACGAGATATATTTTTAGAAAAAAATAATAAATTAAAAACCCCTAACTATTGTTAAGGGTTTTTTTAGTATCTAGAGAGAGATTTGAACTCCCGACCTCAGGGTTATAAAATATTTTTAATATTTTTTTGAGCCGTAAATCCCTTTAAAAAAAGGAGTTTTTAAAATATAAATTGAAAAACCTATCATTTCCTCACTTAAATTCCTCACTTGGTTTTTTATTTCTAATTGCCCAATTAAATCAATTATTTTATAGAAATAATATATCAAATTGCTTTTGAGGAATTAATTAATATTTTTTTTAATAATATTAACTCTTTAATTAACTTTAAAATATTTGATTTTTTAGATTAATTAGTTACATAAATAAATAATTTTTATAAAGCACTTGTTAAAAAAACATATGTTAAATTTGTAATCCTTTACGGTTATAATTTATTGCCTAAAAAAGAAAATTGATAAAGCTGTAAAAGTCATAAAATTATTCTTTTATATAATAAATCATAAAATTTAAAAGAGTTTAACTATAATTTTTTAATATGTTTTTTTTAAAAAAAGTGTTGTCTTTTATTATATTGCTATTCATTTCTTCAACTTTTGCTCAAAAAAGTACGATAAATGGTGTTGTTTTCGATAATTTAAATTCTCAACCAGTTGAATATGCTAGTATTGTTTTATTAAATCAAAATGACAATTCAGTTATTGCAGGGGAGTTAGCAAAAAAAAATGGAACTTTTTCGTTTAATAAAGTTCAAAAGGGTATTTACAAAATCAAAATTTACTTTGTAGGATATGCCAATTATTATGTCGAAAATATTCTTGTAGAAGAAAACCAAATTTTGAATTTGGATACTGTAAAATTACAACGAAGTAGCCAATCACTTGAAGAAGTAATAATAACCAAAGAAAAATCAAATTCTTATAATAAAATTGACAAACAACAATACAAATCAGACCAATTTGAAACATCAAAGGGAGGGACTGCAATTGATATCATAAAGAATCTTCCCTCAGTTACAGTTAATGGACAAGGTGAAATTAGCCTTCGTGGCTCTAATGGTTTTATGGTTTTATTAAATGGAAAACCCGTTTTAACCGATGCGCAAACGGTATTGAGTCAATTACCAGCTAATACAATTGAAAATATTGAATTAATTACTGCACCTTCAGCAAAATATGATCCTGATGGAAAAGGTGGAATCATAAATATTATTACTAAAAAAGGTACTACAGACGGAATCGCTTTTTCTACAAATCTAACAGGTGGTTTGCCAAGTATTGAAAATTATAATAATTTAGAAGAGCCTAAGCGGTTTGGTGGAGATATAACTTTCAATTATAAAATCAAAAAATTAGACATCACAATTAGTGCAAACTACCTTCGAAATGATGTTAATGGTTCGCGGGAAGGGGATGTATTTACTAAAGACTTTACAAACAACACCATTACAAGATTTCCGTCAAAAGGAGAGCGAAGTTTTGATAAGTACAACTACGGAACAAAAACTGCAATTTCTTATACAGCAAATAAAAATGATGTATTTAACTTTGGGTTTTTTATTGGTAAAAAATTTCAAGCCCGACGTGCAGATATTATATATAATAATTCAACTTCCAATTTGACCACTGATGCTTTATTAAGTCAAAATGCTTATTTTAATTCGAATGTACAAACGAAAGAAGGAACTTTCACTTTAACCAATCTTGATTACACACACACTTTTGCAAACAAATCTAATTTAACCACTTCGTTATTGTATGAAAATGCTGATTTATATGGCAATACAATCAATAAAAATTTAGATTTAATAACAAAATCAATTGTTTTGCAAGAAGTAAATAATCCCTACACCAATCCAATTGATGGTTTCCGATTTAAATTAGATTATGTAATTGAAATTGGTGCTGGAAAATTAGAAAGCGGATATCAATATCGATACGATAAACAAAATGGAAAATTCGATTATTTCGTTACCCCAATATCTGCTCAACCTGACGCTGCTAATTTTCGAGGAACAGCAAAATCTTTAAATCATAGTAATGGATTATATTCCCAATTTAGTGGCAAAGTAAATAAATTGAATTATGTTGCAGGAATGCGATATGAATATTCAGCCAGAGAAGTTATATTGTCCACAGATACCAATCCTCATCTATTAAACTTGAGTAATTTATTTCCATCGGCAAATTTATTGTATACTTTCAATTCATCGTGGAATGCCAAATTAGGTTATAGCAAAAGAGTACAACGTAATAATAATTTTGAGCTAAATCCAATACCAGAAAGAGAACATTCAGAAACTTTAGAACAAGGCGACCCTGATTTAAAGCCACAATTTGTAGATTTACTAGAATTGGGTATGAACCATATTTTTAAAAAAGGAAATTTATTTACAACTTTATATTATCAGAATATCAATAACCCTATACAAAGAGTTAATAGTGTTTATGCCGATACCATTTTGAATAGAGTTTTTACAAATGCTGAAAAGGCAAGTCTCGTTGGGCTAGAATTTGGATCAAATTTTAAACCTGTTAAATGGTTCTCGATTTTTGTTGGAGGTAATTTTTATAATTATAAAATCACAGGCAAATTGAATGTTTTAGGAACAACCTCAATTGTAAATAATTCCAATTGGGCTTATTCATATAATGTTAACAGCACTTTTAATTTAGAAAAAAACTGGAATATAACTACTAATTTAAATTACACATCTGCAAAACCAACAGCTCAAGGCGAAGATTCTCGCTTTATAACTCCTAATTTATCAATAAAGAAAACCATTTTAAATGGAAACGGAACCATTGGAATGCAATGGCAAAATATCAATTTTGGCAATATGGGTTCTAACCAACAACGAATTACAACATTCGGGGCTGATTTTTATACCACAACGAATTACATATATGAAACAAACGTTTTACTGTTGAATTTCAGTTATAATTTTAATAAAATATCAAATAAAAATAAAATGCCTACAAGTGAAATTGGGGAAAAAGAATTTTAGTAGATAATACTATTTTTAGTTAGTTAAATTTCCTGTTGTCAATCTAACACAGACTTTTTTTTAAAAGTTTATTGCCATACATCTTCCTCACTTGAAAAAATATCCTTTTTTGTTGTGGTAACAAGGCTTGAAGTCCTCATGCACTTCAAATTCCTAACTTGAGCAAATTTATACCCTTTAATTCAAACACAATAAAAACCCCTTAATACCTTAATATTAAGGGGTTAATTTGTAGCGAGAGAGAGATTTGAACTCTCGACCTCAGGGTTATGAATCCTGCGCTCTAACCGACTGAGCTACCTCGCCATTTTTGCGGTTATTTGCATCTATCAACGCGGGTGCAAATATAAAACATAAATCAGATGTTGCAAATATATATTGAAGAAAATAAAATATATTTTAATTTGCTTTTTTATTCGTTATTTAATCTATATATTTCACAAAATTTTTAAGCAAGTCATGAATACAAAAGTAAAATACGAATTAGAATTTCAATTGAATTCTTCACCCCAATTATTGTATCAATACATATCAACTCCATCAGGACTTTCTGAATGGTTTGCTGACAATGTAAATTCGCGTGGTGAGTTTTTTACTTTTATTTGGGATGGATCCGAAGAAAAAGCCAGATTAACCGCAAGAAAATCGGATGAAAAAGTTAAATTTCGTTGGATAGATGAAGACAATAAAGACACCGATTATTTTTTTGAATTACGAATTCTTGAGGATGAAATTACCAAAGACGTTTCGCTTATGATAACTGATTTTACTTTTGAAGAAGATCTTGAAGAGGTAAAATTACTTTGGGAATCTCAAATTTCCGATTTAAAACATGTCATAGGTTCTGTTTAGATTTTACCTATTTATAACTTATATTTGTCACGCTCAAAACGTGACTTTTTTTATGATAAATTTTAACGGTACAATTACTGCCTCAGAAACCAATTTATTGGTTAATAACCGCGCCTTTCTGTATGCAGATGGGGTTTTTGAATCTATGAAAATGGTAGATCAAAAAATACTATTTCTTGAAGATCATTATTTTAGATTAATGGCTTCTATGAGAATTGTGAGAATGGAAATCCCCATGAATTTTACCATGGAATTTTTTGAAGATCAAATTCTAAGTTTGGCAAAAGCCAATGATTGTTGCGATTCTGCAAGAGTTAGAATTACAGTTTATAGAAATGAAGGCGGCAACTATTTACCACTTCAAAGATCAGTTTCCTATTTAATTAATTGCAGTCCTCTAGAAAACAAGTTGTATTTTATAGATTCAAAACCCTACGAGGTTGATTTATACAAAGATTTCTATATCACCAAACAATTGCTTTCTACATTAAAAACAACCAACAAAATTCTTAATGTAACCGCAAGTATTTATGCTGATGAAAATGGCCTTGACAATTGCCTACTATTAAATGAAAGTAAAAATGTGGCAGAGGCTTTGCAGGGAAATATTTTTATGGTTTTAAATGGAAAATTGATTACTCCAGCTTTATCAGAAGGTTGTTTGAACGGAGTTATGCGCAAGCAAATTCTAAATCTAGCATCAAAAATGGATAATTTAGAAGTGGAGGAAGGTGAAATTTCTCCATTTGATCTTCAAAAAGCCGACGAACTATTTATTTCAAATGTGATAAAAGGCATTCAGCCAATATCGAAATACCGTAAAAAAGAGTTTGGAAATACCTTGGCTACCAAGTTAGTTACTCTTTTGAATGCGCAAATTAGATTGACTTAATTCCAAAAAGGGTTTTCAGGTGCGTTAGCCCAAAGTAAATAATCACCTCCTAATTCTTGCATTTTCTCTTTCCAAAAATTACTTACTTCTTTACTTATAATATCGTTTTTGTAATTATTTTCAACAACAACCCAATATTTAGAGCCAATCTCGTTTTCTAATTGATCAATTTCCCAACCTGAATATCCTAGAAAAAACCGAATATTGTGTTTCTTAACGTTTCCATTGTTGATTTCAGTAATGGTATTTTCAAAATCACCACCCCAATATATACCTGGAGCTATTTCAATTCCATTACTTATGATTTCAGGAACGTTATGAATAAAGTAAATGTTTTCTGTGCTTACAGGTCCGCCATAAAAAACTGAAAATTCTGCAGTTATTGTAGGAATTAAATCATTGATAGAATAGTCGAGAGGTTTGTTAATTACAAATCCTACCGTTCCTTCTTCATTGTATTCTGTTATCAGAACGATAGATCTATTGAATGGCTGATCGAATTCCGAAGTTGGTTCAGCGATTAATAAATTTCCTTTATTTATTTTAATTGAAGACATTTCAGACTATTAATACTACAAAAGTATTCAAAAAAAAAGCCACGCATTGCGTGGCTTTAATTTATTTTGGTAAATAATTAGTTTACAGCTGATTCTAAATCTGCTCCTGCCTTAAATTTAACAACTTTTTTAGCAGCAATTTTAATTGTTGCTCCAGTTTGTGGGTTTCTTCCATCTCTAGCTGCTCTTGCAGATACTGACCAAGATCCGAATCCTACTAAAGATACTCTTCCACCTTTTTTCAAAGTACCACTTACATTTCCTAAAAATGATTCTAAAGCTGATTTTGCAGCTGCTTTAGTAATTCCTGCGTCAGCAGCGATTGCGTCAATTAATTCTGATTTGTTCATAATAATAGATATTAAATGTTGGTTAAAATTTCATTACAGTAACAAAATTAGTAGGAATACATTACTGTGCAAGCGTTTTTTAAAAAATCTGTCGCTTTTGTTGATAACTTATCGCTTTTGTTGATAAAGACACTAAATTTTGACTTTTTTTAATACATTCAACCCCTTAACACCCTATAAAACCAAGGCTTTATCCGTAAAAGTCATTCCATTTAAAAGTTCGGAAGCTGTCATTTTTTTCTTTCCGGGAAATTGCAAACTCATTATTTGAATAAATCCATCCGAAACAGCCACTTTTATTTCTCTTTTAGTATTTAGAATTTTACCGATAGGAAAGTTATGATTTTCAACACTAATTTTTGATTCATAAATTTTCACATTCCAATCTTGATTGTTGTCATTAATAAAACACCAACCGACTGGATAAGGTGAAAGTCCTCGTATTTGATTGTGAATTTCTATCCCCGATTTACTCCAATCTATTTTGCAATTGTCTTTATCTAATTTATAGGCCGTTTTAATTTCTGAATGTTCTTCTTGAATTGTAGGGTTTACTTGCCCAGTTTCAATCAATTTTATAGTTTCAATAACAGTTTGGCTTCCTAAAACCATTAATCTATCGTGAAGTTGTCCTGCATTTTCATCTGAATCTATTGCTATTTCAGCACTTAAAATCATTGCCCCAGTATCAATTTTATCGTCTATATAAAAGGTAGTAACCCCAGTTTGTGATTCTCCATTAATTATTGCCCAATTGATTGGCGCTGCTCCACGATAGTTTGGAAGCAATGAAGCATGCAAATTAAATGTTCCATATTTAGGCATTTCCCAAACTACTTTTGGTAACATTCTAAATGCGACAATTATCTGTAAATTGGCATTCAATGCATTTAATTCTTCAAGAAAATCTAAATCTTTTAAATTGGTTGGTTGTAAAAGCGTAAGGTTGTTTTCTAATGCATATTCTTTAACTGCAGAATATTTTATCTTTTGACCACGTCCCGCAGGTTTGTCGGCAGCTGTAATAACTCCTACAACATCAAAGTTGTTCTTTATAATAGTATCCAAAATGCCAACAGCAAATTCTGGGGTTCCCATGAAAACAATTTTCAATTTATCCATTTTTATTTTAAGGTGTATCTGTTGTTGGGGGTAATAATTATTTTTCCACTTTCTAATAAGTGCTGAAGTGCAAAGATAATTGCATCGGATGACTTATCAATATGAATTTGAATTTCTCTCGAATTTAGTGCTTTTATTTTCAATAATATTATAATCTGGTTTCTCAAATCTTCAGTACCAATATCGTTATTTGTAGTTGATATACAATAGGAGCAAATGCCACAATTTTCATTTGTTTGTTCATCAAAATAATTTAAAATCAGTTTGCTTTTACAATTGGATTCATCATTTACATATTCCATGACCGAATTTAATTGCTCTCTTTTTAACTTATTCTGAATTTCTAAATGTTTTGAAATACTATTAATGGTTCGTTCATCTTCCCGAATTACATTAAAAATAATTCTTGTGTCATTACTTTTTGCGTGATATTCGATGATTCCTTTTTCCATTAATTGTAATAATAACGAACTTACATTATTTTCTGTAGTTTCCGCTTTTTTAGCAATTAAAGTTAAATTTATTGCTGCAGGCACCTCATGAATTCCCGGATAAGTGCGAAGTAATGCTAAAAGTATAGGTTCTTCTTTGGTATTCAAACTCATGTATCGAATAACTTCTTTTGAGGGTATAATGAATTTTACCGTTACTTTTTCTGAAAATTCTTGCGATAATGTAACTATTCCTTGACGGTCTAAAAACTGTAATGCATTGTAGGTTTTAATTATTGGAAATTGGTATTTGCTACAAAACTGATTTAAATTGAATGTAAATTGCTCCTCAATTCCTTCACCATAAGCAATTTGAAAATAATTACACAATTTAATATACATACTATTTAAGAACTCTTTGTCTGGTAAAACAGAAATAAATTGATTTTCAGCATTCAATTTATCATAGGAACTGGTCAATAAAACGGCATAAGCTTTTTCTTCGTTTCTTCCAGCTCGCCCTGCTTCTTGATAATAATTTTCTAAATTTTCAGGAAGTTGAATGTGGATTACAGTTTTAACATTTGCTTTGTCAATTCCCATTCCAAATGCATTTGTGGCAACTATTACTTGGGCTTCTTCCGACATCCAAAGAGCCATATTTTTTTCTTTTTCCTTAGCAGATAAACCTCCATGATAATAGGTTGCCCGAAATCCCATGGATTGCAATTGGGATGAAATATCCAAGCATGACTTTCTGTTGCGAACATAGATTATAGAAGGTTCTGGATTTTTTTTCAAAATTTGTTCCATTTTGAAAAGTTTGTCTTCGGCTTCAGTAACAAAATAGGCAATATTTTCTCTTTTAAAAGATTTTTGAAAGATTGCTGTATCTTTTAATCCTAATTGTAAAATAACATCTTCTTGCACTCTTTTTGTAGCAGAAGCGGTTAAAGCAATGAATGGTATTTTTGAAAAATGCGGTTTTAATTTTGATATTTTTAAGTAAGAAGGTCGGAAATCATGTCCCCACTGAGACACACAATGTGCCTCATCAATTGCAATCATAGAAATGGGCAATTGTTTTATTCGATCTAAAATCCATTCCGTTTGTAAACGCTCTGGTGAAAGGTAGATAAATTTGTAATTTCCATATTGGCAATTGTCTAAAAGTACAGAAATTTCATCCGATTTTAATCCGCCAGTTAATGCTATAGCTTTAATATCGCGACTTTGTAAATTTTGAACTTGATCTTTTATTAAAGCTACCAATGGCGAAATTACCAAGCAAATACCTTCTTTCATTAAAGCAGGAACCTGAAAACATATCGATTTTCCTCCTCCTGTTGGTAATAAGGCAAACGTATCTTGACCACTCAAAACAGAATCGATAATTTCCTTTTGAAGTGATCTAAAGTGATCGTGTTTCCAATATTTTTTAAGGATTTCTAACGCTTTTGGCATTTGTTTTGGCTTAAATATTCCAGTTGTTAATAGTATTGCTGAACTAAATTTTATCTAAGATAAAAAGAATTCTGTTATCTAAGCTATCTTTTGGAACTTCAATTAAATTGTAGCCATACCTTGTGTAGGTTTCTACTAAATGGTTGTGAATTAATTCAGACTGTTCGTAGTTTTCATATCGAGCTTCGTCACCAACATAAATTTCTTTCCAAGGAGGAAGAATAAATACTTCGGAATAGATGTTTTCACGACAGGCAGCATCGAAAAAAGAGGGGTAGGAATCACCGATATAATGCATATAGGCTAAAACATCAGGAATTCCGCGGTCGATAAAAACTAAATCTTGAGACTCATTTTGCGCATTTAAATATTGTTTTTTTCTACCTTCTAATAGTAATTCGCTGAAAAGCAATGGTTGTTCAAGGAATAGTTGGTCAATTCCTTGTTTTTTGGCCTCCATAGTTACCTCGCGAGAAATTTCAGGATAACAACAATATCCTCGGGCTTTAAGGCCATCGATAATTGATGTTTTTCCAGTACCAGGTCCGCCAATAATTACTTTAATTTTCTTTTGCACCATTAAAAAATTGATTACAAACTTACTTAAAGAAATTGGTATTTAAAAAGATATTTTTCAAACAGTCATTTATTATTTTAACCACTTTATATTTCATAATATTTACCTTATATTTGCTATATTTATTTTTTAAATGGACAGAAAGACTACTGAATTTTATGAAAGATTGCGTTTGGAATTGAATAACAACACTTCTTGGCCTTCCAAATATTTGTTTAAATTTATAGTTCCAAATGAACAATTTAAAATTGATAAAGTTGAAAATACATTCAATAATATGGGCGCTGTAATAGATACTAAACTGTCAAAAACAGGTAAATACACAAGTATTTCTATTCACGTTCAAATGCAAGATGCACAAAATATAATAGACAAATACCTTGAATTATCAACTGTAGAAGGTATAATTTCCCTATAATTATGGAACCAAAATATCAAAAAGAAGTAGCTAATGATGTTGTATTTAATTTAGAATACAATTCAGAGAGAACGCATCTTATTATCCCTGAATACGGCCGTCATTTACAAAAATTGATTGATCAAGCAACCGTCATTGAAGATCCAATAGTAAGAAATAAAGCGGCAAAATATATTATCCAAGTAATGGGAAGTTTGAATCCTCATCTTCGTGATGTTTTGGATTTTCAACATAAATTATGGGATCAATTATTTATTATGTCCGATTTTAAATTGAATGTTGAATCTCCTTATCCTATTCCAACGCGAGAAGTATTGCAACTGAAACCTGATGTATTAAATTATCCTCAAAACTTTCCTAAATATCGTTTTTATGGTAATAATATAAAATACATGATTGATGTTGCTAATAAATGGGAAGAAGGAGATATGAAATCAGCTTTAGTAAAAGTGATCGCCAACCACATGAAAAAATCATATTTGAGTTGGAATAAAGATACCGTAAAAGACGACGTTATTTTCGAACATCTATATGAGCTTTCAGGAGGTAAAATCAATATGCTTCAAAGTTCAGAAATACTTTTAAACACGTCAGATTTGATGAGAACGAATAAAAAAATCTCGAATAAAACAAATCCAGCTGGTCCTATAATTAAGCCCAAAATTTCAAAAACAGGTAAATTAAACAATCAAAATCATAAAAATAATATCAGAAAACCATTGTAAAATAGATGCATTTTATAAGGATTAAACTATTTCAAAATTTATTATAATAAAATATGGGAACATTTAAAATTGAAGGTGGCATTCGACTAAAAGGGGATATCACTCCACAAGGAGCAAAAAATGAAGCATTACAAATATTATGTGCGGTACTTTTAACTCCAGAAAAAGTCACTATCAACAATATCCCTGATATTATCGATGTCAATAAATTAATTACTTTACTCGGGAATTTAGGGGTTAAGATTCAAAGAAATTCGCCTAGTTCTATCACTTTTCAAGCTGATGAGGTAAATGTAGGTTACCTTGAAACAGAGGCTTTTAAAAAAGAAGGAGGCTCATTAAGAGGTTCTATTATGATTGTTGGACCGCTTTTATCACGTTTTGGAAAAGGATATATCCCAAAGCCAGGTGGAGATAAAATAGGTAGAAGAAGATTAGACACCCACTTTGAAGGTTTTATAAATTTAGGCGCTAAATTTCGTTACAATAGAGAAGATCATTTTTATGGTGTTGAGGCTCCAGATGGATTGACAGGAACTAATATGTTATTAGACGAAGCATCGGTAACTGGAACAGCAAATATTTTAATGGCTGCCGTTTTAGCCAAAGGGAAAACAACCGTTTATAATGCAGCTTGTGAACCTTATTTGCAACAGCTAAGTAAAATGTTGAATTCCATGGGAGCTAATATTTCAGGAGTAGGCTCTAATTTATTGACGATTGAAGGAGTTGAAAGTCTTGGTGGTTGCGAACATACCATTCTGCCAGATATGATTGAAATAGGTTCTTGGATTGGACTAGCTGCCATGACAAGAAGTGAAATTACTATAAAAAACGTGAGTTGGGATAATCTTGGAATAATTCCAAATACCTTCAGAAAATTGGGAATTACCCTTGAAAGAAGAGGAGACGATATTTATATTCCTGCTCATAACGACGGTTACGAAATAAAAACAGATATTGACGGATCCATTCTAACTATTGCCGATGCCCCTTGGCCAGGATTTACACCTGATTTATTGAGTATTGTTTTAGTGGTTGCTACACAAGCAAAAGGAGATGTCTTAATTCATCAAAAAATGTTTGAAAGCCGATTATTTTTCGTTGATAAATTGATCGATATGGGTGCTAAAATCATGCTTTGTGATCCACACAGAGCGGTGGTTATGGGCCATAATTTCCAATCTCAATTGAAAGCGACAACTATGTCATCGCCAGATATTCGAGCTGGAATTTCACTATTAATTGCCGCACTTTCTGCAAAAGGAACGAGTACTATTCAAAATATTGAACAAATTGACCGTGGATACGAAAGAATTGATGAGAGATTGAGAGCAATAGGTGCAAATATCGTTAGAGCCTAAAAATCAATTTAGGTATTAACAACCTAATATACATAATGAAAACAAGTGAACAAACAGCTGTAAAAGCAACTTACTTTAGCATTGTTGGGAACACTTGTTTAGCAATTATAAAAGGTATAGCGGGTGTTTTTGGCAACTCTTATGCTTTAATAGCCGATGCTATTGAATCTACTACTGATATTTTCGCTTCCTTTTTAGTGTTATTTGGAATAAAATATTCAAATCGCCCTGCCGATGCAAATCATCCTTATGGTCATGGTCGAGTTGAACCTCTAATTACTTTTTTAGTGGTTGGGTTTTTAATTACTTCCGCTACCATAATTGCCTATGAAAGCGTTATTAATATTAGAACCCCTCATGAATTACCAAAACCCTGGACTTTAATTGTTTTAGGCGCTATTATTATTTGGAAAGAATTTTCTTTTCGATTGGTAATGAAAAGAGGAATTCAAACCAATAGTTCTTCACTTAAAGCAGATGCATGGCACCATAGAAGTGACGCAATTACCTCTGTAGCTGCATTTATAGGAATTTCAATTGCCTTATTTTTAGGGAAAGGATATGAATCAGCAGATGATTGGGCGGCACTTTTTGCGTCAGCATTTATTTTATATAATAGTTATCTTATTTTCAGACCTGCTTTAGGTGAAATTATGGACGAACATTTATATGAAGATTTAGAAGCTAAAATCAGAAAAATAGCCGTAAGTGTGGATGGCGTTATTGCTACTGAAAAATGTTTCATTCGTAAATCGGGAATGAAGTTTAACGTCGATTTACACGCTGTTGTTGATGGAACTATTTCAGTAAAAGAAGGACATGATATTTCTCATTTATTGAAAGATACTTTAAGAGAAAATATTATAGAATTAGGTAACGTATTGATTCATATTGAGCCCAATTAAAGAAGTATATTTAATAAAAAAGCGGGTTATTTACCCGCTTTTTTTTATGTTTTAAAATTAATTAGTCTAAAGCATTAAGGATTTTTAATCCAAAAATAATGCCATCGCCAATATACCCATTTTGATAAGATCTAATATAATCTAGTCTAAATAGTTTGAATTTCCCAAAACCTAAATTGTCAAGTCCAATAGTATATTCGGAATATGGCTTTCTACTTGGAACAGCTAATTGATGGAATCCAAGTATTAATGTTGATTTTAATTTGTTTAATAATGGAATTTTATTCATAATAAATCCTTCATCATTATGTTCTAAATGCGCTTCGAAATAGCTGTCATTAGTACTATTTGTGTAATAAGGCATAAAATTAAATACATTTAAATAACGATCTGTACCACCAATATGGGTTTGATTTCCATTAAAATGACTGTAATCCATAAAAGAAATAGCACTTGCGTTAAATAATTTTCCGCCTTTTAAATTCATTGCTAGATTTCCTTTATTTCCAATATTCAAATTATATAAAATCCGAGTACTTAAGCGTTCAAATTCATATTTTCTCTCACTTCCTGCTACTGCTTTTTCAAAACCTAAGAATAGGGTAGGGTATTTTCCATTTCTAAAATTGAATTTCCCGTCAGGACGTGAAAAATATTTATTTTCAAAATTAATACGTGCATTTAATCCTATTTTAACTAAATGGTGCTCTTCAAATCCAGGGTTTACGTAGTCAATTTCATTTAATGGATTATTGGAAGAGTAGGGTATATCACTTTTTAAAATGGTAAAATCCGTGGAATTAAACAGCGGTTTTCTTTGTACATATTCCACTTTACCATTAAGATTAATTCCATTAGCAATATCTTGACCGTAATTAATTCGAGCAAATTCTAAATTATACAACTTCATATAATTGCTTTTAAAGAAAAGGGTACTTGTAGAATTTATAAAGGAGCTAATAGGTTCGTTGCTATTAAATTGTTCCACTTTTGCGCCTCCATAAATAGTTATATTAGCATAGTTTTGATTGTTAAATTGACGAAAGAATCGACCAGTTGCTCGTAATCTGTTATCAGAAAATCCGTAGTTTATGTATGTTCTAACTTCTGTTCTTTTCCCATTTTCTTCCTTTCGTTTATAATAACTAAAACCTGTTGACATAGAATAACCCTGTACCGTGTTAAAACTTAGCGAACTGATGTCCATTAATCCAGCATAATTGAAGCTCATTTTTTTGAATGAGTTTTTAAAAGTATATCCAAATACAAGATTACTAAGTTTGAATTTATTATTTTTTTTATCAATTGAATCTAAATAGGTTTTTGAACTTCTAATCAAATAAATACTGTCTTTTTTTTGATAATCAGTTGACTCTTCTTCAGTCAAGGGAATAGGTCGGTTTTTATTCCAATATATAGTGTCTTTTTTGTTCGCGTTTTCTTCAAAACTGAGTACTTCGTTTCCAAAAGTTTTCTTCTCAAATGAATTTAGAAATTCGTAGTTGCTAAACACATAATTAAATTTTCCGTTGAATTTAATTCCGAATATTCCGGCACTAAATGACAAGCTTTGAGAATTTTTTGCCCAAATTTTATTTTTAGAATTGTAACTGTAGTTTTGTTTTAAATTCATTACTTCTAAAAATTCATTCTTCATTCTATAGCCTTTAATATCTAAATCAATCGCATAGATAGCCCAACTATCATCTACAATATAGATGTATCCTTCAAAAACGGGTTCTTTATCTCTTTTTGGAATGACTTTAATTTTACAAATTTGCTGTCGGTTTTCATCGAAGAAAGTACCTTCCAATTTGTATTTATAATAATTGAAAGCATTGTTTGCTATAGGAGAAATCATACTATTATTGAAATCAATAGTATTATTATAAAAGTCATATAGTGAAGATTCTGCAGTATTGTAACTAAATCCGTTATTATTACCGCTTATTTTTGATGCGATAATTTTCTCTTTTAGGTTATTTGGCTTTTCATAAGATATTTTAGAAACCGTTTCGGATAAATACATAATTCCACTACCTGTCGAGTCAATATTAGCGCCCATTTGTTCGCCAAGATCAATTTTTTGCCCAAATAATTTCTTTGGAAGATCTTTCACTTTAAATATTCCTCTGGAATAAAAATCGGCTTTGAACTTTCCAGTTTTGTCCGAGTTCTCTTTTTTGTTAGCAATAGCACTCCTTATAATTGCATTGGCTGGATTTTCTTTTTGATTGATCACCACTTCATTTAAAGTGAAATTTTCTTCAATCATTTTTACATTTAATAGAAAGGGTAATTTTTCTATATCAATTGCTATTTTTTGGGCTTTGTAGCCTAAGTATTGAAATACTATGGTGTGTTTTCCTAGCGTTTTGATGTTTAATTCGTATGCACCATTATCATTTGATGTTGTTCCATTGTAAGTATTTGCTGAAAATATGGTTACAAATGGCAATGGAATTCCCTTTTCATCTGATACGATTCCTTTTACTTGAGCAAAACTTGAAATACAAGCTATTAATAATAAGCCGGTTATTTTTTTCATAATTTATTTAGTTTATTGTATAACGAATAAATAGTATAATTGTTACTGAATTATTTTACATCATAAGAGTTAATCAGATTAGATAAAGGACTGTAGAGCCATGACGTAACTTTTTAATCCGAATCCTATTATTACTCCTTTGGCATTTGGAGAGATATAGGATTGATGACGAAATGTTTCTCTAGAGAATGTATTTGAAATATGAACTTCAATTACGGGAGTAGAAATTGCTTTTATCGCATCGCCAATTCCAATTGAGGTGTGGGTATAGGCAGCAGCATTTAATATGATTCCATCATAGGAAAACCCAACTTCTTGAATTTTCGATATTAATTCACCTTCTATATTGCTCTGAAAATAGTCCAATTCAACAGTTGGATAGTCTGTTTTCAAAACAGAAAAGTAATCTTCAAATGTTTGATGGCCATAAATTTCAGGTTCTCTTTTGCCTAAGAGATTTAAATTCGGCCCATTTATAATTATAATTTTCATTTTTTTAGTAAAAATAATAAATCTTATAGATTATAATAGTTTTAATACTGTTAAAACTATTTAAAATTTGTAAAATATAGTTAGTTGTCAAATGCCAATACGCTAATTTGTTAATAACTATAAGTTACTATATCGATTGAAATATAGTGTAGTTAATAAGTTTGTTAACAACTCTATTCTTACCATATTAATTTTAATTTCTTATTATCGCTATTTTTACAGTTATTAATTTTAAACTAAACTAAAATGAAAAAAATTATTTTAACTGCTGCTGCAGTATTCGCATTTAGCTTTGCTAATGCTCAAGACAAAAAAGGATCTTCTGGTAATCAAACATCAAAAGGTAAATTATTAATTGAAGCTAACACAGGAAATGCTATGTTAGGTAATACCGGATTATATTTTACCTCGTTTGATGGTGAATCATCTTATAATATCGGTTTAGATGGTGGTTATTTTGTTATGGATAATTTAGCATTAAAAGCTGGATTAGGTTATGGAGCTGATAGTGCTACAGATTCTAATACACTTTCATATCGATTAGGTGCAAAATACTATGCTATGGGTAATATTCCATTGACTTTAGATTTTACAGGTGCATCAATTAAGGATGCGGTTGAAAACCCTATGTGGTTAGGAATTGGTGGAGGATATGCTATCTTTTTAGGTGATAACGTTTCTATTGAACCAGGTTTTCGTTACAATCATAGTTTAAATGAAAATTTTACTGATAAAGGTGTTTTTCAATTTAACGTAGGATTTGCTTTACATTTCTAATATTTTTGTTTAGAAATTTAAAACCACGCTATTAGCGTGGTTTTTTTTATTTTAATGTTATTATCAACTTATTAACTTTTTTTCGGCAATTAATACTTGTAAATAGCAATAAAATCAAGTATTGTTTATAATAATGTTGACAACATAGCTTTAAATTAATTTTTTTTATTAAATTTGCATAAATTTTAAATACAATGGATGTATTTATAAAATCTACTAAATATTAATTTTAACTTAACAAAAATGAAAAAAATTATTTTAACTACTGTGGCTCTTTTTTTATTCGCATTTTCAAATGCTCAAGATAATAAAGTCGCTGTGCAAGGTTTCTCAAAAGGAAATTTATTAGTTTCTGGGGAAGTAAGTTTTGTATCTAGAAGCTGGGGTGGAAATTCTACTGCTTTAATTTCTCCAAGTTTTGTTTATTTTACAACTGATAATATTTCTGTATCGGCTAGATATACAAATGAAAAAACAGGTCCATTATCCAGTAAAGGTTTTGGTATTGGTACTGCTTATCATTTTAACGCTGGAAAACAATTCTCTTCTCAATTGGGTTTGAATTTAGATTTTGGATCTGTGAAAAACGGTGTAGAAGATTACTCTACTACCAATGTGGATGTAATTTACGGAATTAACTATTTCGTTTCTAATCATTTATTCTTAGGTGCTACACTAGCTGGATTGACACATCATATTGTTTCACCTAAAGTGGGACCAGAAGTAGAAACTACTTCTTTAGGTTTCAATACAAACAATATTTCATTTAAGGTAGGATACAAATTCTAATTAGAATTTAAATTACAATTAAAACCACGCTATCTGCGTGGTTTTTTTATAAAAATAGTTTTCCTTTGTAACAATGAATTGGACTACATATATAAAAAGCTATCAATCGTATTTGAGAATTGAAAGAGGAATGTCGAAAAATACTATAGACAATTATTCTTTCGATATTGATCGCTTGTGCCTTTTTCTTGATGAAAATTCAATTTCGGTTTCTCCAATTACAATTAGCGAGGAAACCATTCAACAATTTATTTACCACATTGCAAAACAGTTGAACGCAAGATCGCAAGCAAGAATAATTTCAGGCTTAAAAAGTTTTTTTTCTTACATGATTTTTGAAGATTATCGACCCGACAATCCTCTAGAATTAATTGAAACTCCTAGAATTGGCCGAAAACTCCCTGATACTTTATCTATAATAGATATTGACCGACTCATAGCAGCTATTGATTTGAGTTCCAATGAAGGGGAACGGAACAGAGCCATGCTTGAAACACTTTACGGTTGTGGACTTCGAGTATCTGAATTGGTTACGCTAAAAATATCTGATCTTTTCTTTGAGGAAGGATTTATAAAAATTACAGGAAAAGGGAACAAGCAACGTTTTGTACCAATTGGCTTTTATACTCAGAAATACATTGAAATCTATAAAGACAAGGTTAGATCTCATTTAAACATTCAAAAAGGCCATGAAGACACTTTGTTTTTAAATAGGAGAGGACGCCAATTAACCCGAGCCATGATTTTTACAATAATTAAAGATTTAGCCGTAAAAATCGATTTGAACAAAACCATTAGTCCACATACCTTCCGTCATTCATTTGCAACGCACTTATTAGAAAATGGTGCCGATTTACGCTCTATCCAATTAATGTTAGGACACGAATCAATTACGACTACCGAGATTTACGTGCATTTAGATAGAAAGCACTTGTCGGAAATCATGAATACGTTTCACCCCAGAAAATAATTTAAGATTTAAGATTTTAGAATTCCACAAAAGATAATTATGTCTTGCTGAACTTGTTTCAGCATCTGAGAAAACGTAAAAATAGAATCTGAAATAAATTCAGATTGACAAAACACTAATTTGGTTTACCCAAATCAACAATTTATGCGATTAAACGAATAACCAAATACCAAATTAATTCTCATGCGTGAGGGGGTGAAGTGAAAAGCCCACAGAAAAGTGAAGCGAAAGCGGAACTTGGCGAGGACTTGTAGTGGAACACCCGACCGAGTTTATCGAAAGATTGCTTTTTTACCTTGCAACGACCTAGACGAGGGCACGCCCAAGAAAATAATATAAGATTTTAGAGAAAGCATTAAAAAAAGGCTTATTAATAAATTTAATAAGCCTTTAATATTTAAAATCAAAACTATTTGGCAATATTAACCGCTCTAGTTTCTCTAATTACAGTTACTTTCACTTGACCAGGATAGGTCATTTCTGTTTGAATTTTTTGTGATATTTCAAAGGATAAGGTGGCTGCATTATCGTCAGAAACTTTTTCGCTTTCTACGATTACACGTAACTCTCTACCGGCTTGAATGGCATATGCATTTTTAACTCCATTGAATCCGAAAGCAACTTCTTCTAGGTCTTTCAAACGCTGAATGTAAGAATCTAAAACTTGTCTTCTCGCTCCAGGACGTGCACCAGAAATAGCATCACATACTTGGATAATTGGGGATAATAAAGATTTCATTTCAATCTCATCGTGGTGCGCTCCAATTGCATTGCAAACTTCTTCTTTTTCACCGTATTTCTCAGCCCATTGCATCCCTAATAATGCGTGTGGCAAATCACTTTCAGCATCAGGAACTTTTCCGATATCGTGTAATAAACCGGCTCTTTTTGCTAGTTTTACATTCAATCCTAATTCTGCTGCCATGATACCACAAAGCTTAGAAACTTCTCTTGAGTGTTGTAATAAATTTTGACCATAAGAAGAACGGTATTTCATTCTACCAACCACTTTAATCAATTCTGGGTGCAATCCGTGTATTCCTAAATCGATTACCGTTCGTTTTCCAACTTCAATAATCTCATCGTCAATTTGTTTAGCCGTTTTTGCAACTACTTCTTCAATTCTTGCAGGGTGAATTCGACCGTCGGTAACTAATTTATGAAGTGCTAAACGTGCAATCTCTCTTCTCACAGGGTCAAAACAAGATAAAATAATAGCTTCTGGAGTGTCATCAACAATAATTTCTACTCCAGTTGCCGCTTCTAAAGCTCTAATATTTCGTCCTTCACGACCAATAATTCTTCCTTTTACATCGTCAGATTCAATGTTGAAAACGGAAACGCAATTTTCTACCGCCTCTTCCGTACCCACTCTTTGTATGGTATTGATGATGATTTTCTTTGCTTCTTGTTGCGCAGTTAGCTTCGCTTCTTCAATGGTATCTTGAATTTGAGCCATCGCTTTGGTTTTAGCCTCCGCTTTTAAACCTTCAATTAACTGGTTGCTTGCTTCTTCAGCTGATAAACCTGAGATTACTTCTAGTTGATTCAACTGGCTTTTATGCATTTTCTCGACTTCAACTTGCTTCTTGTCAAGAATTTCAATTTTTGAAGTGTATTCAACTGTTTTTGCCTCAAAATCGTCATTGATTTTTTTTGCTTTCGCCAATTCATTTGAAATTTGAGATTCTTTATCGCGAATTCTTTTTTCAACTTCGGCTACCTTTCTTTCTCTTCCTAGAATTACTTCTTCGTGTTCCGATTTGAGTTCTATAAATCGTTCTTTTGCTTGAAGAATTTTATCTTTTTTGATATTTTCTCCTTCTAAATTTGCGTCTTTTAAAATTGAAGCGGCTTCTTTTTTAGCATTTTGAACTAAACTAGAAACACTGCTTTTTTCCATCACTTTTGCAAGGATAAACCCCCCTGCAACCCCAACTATTCCCGAAATAATTATAATTAATGTACTGTCCATGTTTGTGTAAAATTTATATATAAAAAAAACCTACATTAGATTGCTTGAATAAACTCGGAAATACAAGTTTTGAGCTAACTCATTGTTCAAGCTTTCACGCAGAGGTGACATGCTATAGTAATGAAGATTCGCTCATTCTAAATTGTTAGTGTTGAGTTTACCAAATAGGAACTAATGTAGGCAGTATCTTAGTTATTGTTAAGAACGTATTTATTTGTCGAGATAATTGGCTAATAATTCATTGATTTTTTTAAGTCTGTCGTTAGTTTCTATGTTATCGACTGACTTATCAATTTGCTTTTGTTCTAATTGTGAGGCAAATTGCAAGGCACACATTGCCAATACATCTTGCTTATCTCGAACGGCATAATTTTCTTCAAATTGCTTAATCATAATATCAATTTTTTTAGAAGCACTTCTAAGTCCTTCTTCTTGAGACATATCTACCGTTAACGGATATACTCTGTCTGCTATTGATAATTTAATTTTAAGCTTCTCATCCATAATTTTTACTAATCAGATAACTGTGCAATACAGTAATCAATTTCACGGATTAATGAATTTATTTTTAGCTTTGTATCTCTTTTGTTTTCTTCACTGCCTAGTAACGAATTTGCCATTTTGATTGAATTGTATTGCGATTTTAAAAGCTCAATCTCTGTAGATTGTTTTTTTATTGTCTGTGCAGAATCCTTTAATTCTTCTATTAAAACAGTATTATTTTTCTCTAAAGTAGCTATTTTACTAAAGAGTTTTTCAATATTACTTTCTAGAGTTTTAATTATTTCTGCAAATTCACTCATTCTGAAACTAAATCATTACTTAATTTACAAAGTTAGTATTCCTATTTAATTAATCGGCTACTTTTGCCAATTTTTTTTACCAACAAGAGTATTATTTTTTAATAATTTCAAATTTACTAGTTTATATGTCTTTTTTCTTTTTTTGATGTGAAACTTTTTTTAATTTAGCAGAAACCTTTTTAATGAAATATAGTATCTTATTTTCTCTTCTATCTGCCACAGTTTTTTCTCAAAACAACTACCCAAAAGATTATTTTTCATGTCCTTTAGAAATTCCAACTCAATTATCAGGAAATTTTGGGGAATTAAGACCAAACCATTTTCATGCAGGATTTGATTACAAAACCCAAAAGAAAGAGGGATTAAATGTCCATGCCGCTGCCGAAGGGTATATTTCCAGAATAAAAATTTCCACTTTTGGTTACGGAAAAGCAATTTATATCACTCATCCTAATGGTTTTACAACAGTTTATGGGCATTTAAGTTCGTTAAGTCCTAAAATAGATGCTTATTTGAAAGCGGAACACTACAAATTGAAATCCTATGAAGTCGATTTGTATTTAAAACCTACAGATATTCTTATTTCCAAAAATGAAATTGTTGCTTTGTCAGGAAATACTGGAGGTTCTGATGGCCCGCATTTGCATTTTGAAATTCGAGATTCCCAAACAGAACAAATTATTAACCCCATTTTTTTTGGACTTGATAATGATATTAAAGACACCCAAAAACCTGCCATTACGAATTTGATTGTATACCCTTTGGATGAAAATTCTGTTGTAAATAAATCCAAAAATTCTTTTATGATTAATTTGTCTTTACAAAAAGATGGAAATTATAATTGTGATAAAATTTTAGCAAAAGGACCTATTGGATTTGGAATAACTACCTACGATTTGTCTGATTTATCTTGGGATAGAAACGGAGTATTTAAAGTGGAAACTTTTTTAAATGGTAAAACGATTTATGGCTATCAATTTGATAAATATGCGTTTGATCAAATGCGGTATGTTAACGCCCTTATTGATTTTGAAAGATATAAGAAAACCGGTCAAAGAGTTCAAAAATTATTCATGACCCCCCCTTTTCCATTAAGTATCATAAATAATTATGAAGAAAATGGAAAAGTAGACATTTCTCAAAGTACCAACTTAAATTACCGAATTGAAGTTTCTGATTTTAATACCAATAAAACTACTATTTCAATTCCAATAGAATTTTCAAATGACGAAGCCACCGATACTTTAAAAGTTAAAAAAACGAAGTATTTAATAAAATCAGATAAAGAATATAATTTTGAAAAAGGAAATTGGTCTTTTTATGTTCCAAAAGGCACTTTTTACTATGATTTTTATTTAAATTTTGATGAAAAACAAAATTCATTATGGTTAGAAAACGAATACATTCCTGTTCATACTAATTTTTTAGTAACTGTTATTGATACGATTTCTACTAAAGAAGACAAAGAAAAAATGTTTATTGGTTCTATTGAAGACAAAAAAATAAATTTCAATTATACAAAATTAAAAGACAATACGTTTTCTACTTATACCAAGAATTGGGGTAAATTTTCATTGATTAAAGATACCGTTCCGCCAACAATTAAAATAGCCAAAAGCATTGAAGGTAAGTGGATTAGCGATAAAAAGTCAATTGAATTTTCAATATCCGATGCATTATCAGGTATAAAATCGTATGATGGCTATTTAAATGGAAATTGGATTTTATTTGAATATGATTATAAAACCAAAAAAATAGTTCACTATTTCAATGATGGAATTGTCGCCGAAGGACAAAATAATTTAAAAGTAGTTGTTACAGATAATGTTGGAAATTCATCTATCTTTGAAACACAATTTTTTCGAAGTCAAATAATAAAATAATTTTTCTTGAAACTCAAAAATCTTCTTTTTACAATAGCATTATTATTCATAGGAAATTTTGTTTTTGCTCAATTTGCTAGGGTAAAAGGTATTATTTTAGATGAAAATAATAACCCCGTAGAAAATGTAAATATTTCCTACCAAACGAAATCTACGATTACCAACGCCAACGGGTTTTATTCTTTGACAGTTCCAGCAAATAAAAAAATTACGCTTCTTTTTACTCATATTTCACTCAAAAAAACCACGGCAACATTACAATTAAAAACCAACGAAGATTTTGAATTTAATGTCACCATGAATGATAATGCCGAACAAATGGGTGAGGTTATTGTTACTGCAAAAAACAGAAAACGAATTCAAGGAATTACAACAATTGAACCTGAAATGATTCGGAAAATCCCTGGTGCTAATGCTGGTGTAGAAAATATTTTGAAAACTTTACCAGGAGTTTATTCCAATAACGAATTGAGTACGCAATATGCTGTTCGTGGTGGGAATTATGATGAAAACTTAGTTTATGTTAATGAAGTAGAAGTTTATCGTCCGTTTTTAGTTCGTTCTGGTCAGCAAGAAGGTTTGAGTTTTACCAACACCGATTTAGTTCAAAATGTTGATTTTTCTGCCGGTGGTTTTCAATCCAAATACGGAGATAAATTATCTTCCGTTTTAGATATTACTTATCGCCGACCAACAAAATTTGGTGTTTCAACAGAAGCAAGTCTTTTAGGGGGTAGTTTAGCTATAGATGCTGTTTCGAAAAACCAAAAATGGTCAGCAATTACAGGTGTTCGTTACAGAGACAATAGTTTATTGGTCAATAGCCAACAAACAGAAACTAATTTCAGACCTACTTTTGCCGATTTGCAAACGAATATCATTTATAATGCTTCAACCAAATGGCAATGGAGTTTTTTAGGGAACATTTCTCAAAATAAATACAACTATCAGCCCCTGTCTAGACAAACTAATTTTGGTACAATTAATGAACCAATTGCGTTGCAAGTTTACTATGAAGGCCAAGAAAAAGATAAATACGATACCTATTTTGGTGCTTTTAAAACGACTTACAAACCTTCAGATAATTTTACACTGAAATTTATCACCTCTGCCTATCATACTTTAGAACAAGAATATTTTGACATTTTTGCAGGATATTATTTAGGGGAAGTAGATACTAATATTGGTTCTGAAACTTTTGGTGGTGTTACTTTTAGTCGCGCCATTGGAACCCAATTAAATCACGCTCGAAACGATTTGGATGCTTTAATTGTAAATGCGGAAGTTAAGGGTTTTCACGATATAAAAAAAACTCAAGTGGAATGGGGCTTCAAATATACTCGTGAAGATATTCGAGATCGAATAGTGGAGTGGGAAGTGATTGATTCCGCAGGATTTTCAATCAATCCACCGAATTTGAATTTACCAATAAATGACCAACCTTATAATCCTTATATTGGTCCTTTAGTACCTTTTCAAAATGTTAGGGCTTTGAATTTTGCTACAGTTGACAGGTTATCCGGTTATGCGCAGTTAAATAGAAAGACGAAGTTTGGAATTCACGATGTTTGGTTCAATGTTGGCGCAAGAATACACCATTGGAAAGTTAATGGTTCGAATCAAGTTGGTAATAGCCAATTGGAATTCAGTCCACGAGCGCAATTTGCAATCAAACCCGATTGGGAAAAAGACATGGTTTTCCGATTTTCAACTGGTTTATATGTACAACCTCCTTCGTATCGAGAACTAAGGGATTCGAATGGATCAGTAATTCCCGATGTAAAAGCTCAGAAATCAATCCATTTTGTATTGAGTAGTGATTATAGTTTTAAGATGTGGAATCGTCCTTTCAAATTAGTTTCAGAGGCCTATTATAAAATATTAAAAGATGTAAATCCTTACACTTTAGATAATGTACGAATTCGATATGCTGCAGATAATAATGCGGTTGCTTATGCTCAAGGTTTGGATCTTCGGTTGAACGGTGAATTTGTACCTGGAACCGAATCTTGGTTTAGTTTTGGGTATTTGAAAACAGAAGAAAATATTGATAACAGAGGTTATATATCACGACCTACCGACCAAACTTTAAAATTTGGAATCTTATTCCAAGATTACATGCCGAACCTTCCGAGTGTTAAATTATACATGAATTTGGTTTATAATACTGGTCTACCAGGCGGTTCTCCATCTTATGCGGATCCTTATTTATACCAAAATAAAATGCGAGATTACCGTCGTGCGGATGTAGGTTTTTTTAAAGTATTTACCGATAATAATAAGAATTTACCAAATGGTCATTGGCTAAAAAAATTCAAGGATTTATCCGCGGGAATGGAAATATTCAATTTGTTTAATAATTTAAATGCAATTACCAATACTTGGGTGCGGGACGTTTATACAAAAAATCAATATGGAATCCCTAATTACATGACTACTAGGGTTTTTAACTTTAAGTTAACCGCAAAATTCTAAATTAAAATATCACTTTCAAGGTCAGATTTTTCAATTTTGAAATCAAATCCCAATCGCTGAACCAGTTCAATTACTAAATTTTTATACCAGTTCTCTGATTTTGGATGGATGTAAATTTTCTCAATCAATTGGTTGATGTCGACATCGATTTTTAATCCGTTATCAATTTTTAAATCAAATGAAGTAACATCTGTAATAATACGAATTTCTCTTTCGTATTGAAAACTCTTACGTTTAAACAAAAAGGGAAAAAATGTATTGTCAAAAGGAATGTATTCTTTTTTATAATCGATATAGTTAACTTCGCCAATATGTTGTTCATAGGTTTTATCCAAATGCAAAGCCTCTTGAATTCTCCCAACGGTAGATTGAATGGCCAATCCCTCGCTTTTTTGAGTGAAAATTTGCCACATCGCAAATGATTCATATTCATTAATATGCCAACTACTAATTACTACATTTTCGCGGTGTGATTTATAATAATCTAAAAAATCAGGATTATTGACTGATAATTTCCGAATTTCTTCAAATGTAGGTTCGCTAAAAGTCCCTTCATATTGATCTTCAAATTTGTCAGAACGCGAAAGAAATAGTTTTTTATATAGCAGTAAATCAACAAATTTTGACAAGTCCAAGTACTTCCAAACAATAGTGTCTGGATCTTCGGGAATCTTAATGTTTTTGTCGGTTATAAACATTTATAGAATTATAAATTGTTATTTACTCAAAACTTTGCATTGAAACCAGTTTATTGTAGGTACCATTTAAAGCAATTAACTCGTCATGATTTCCTTGCTCTACAATTTTTCCTTTTTGTAAAACTACTATTTTATCTGCTTTTTGAATGGTAGATAGTCGGTGTGCAATTACAATTGAAGTCCTATTTTGCATCATATTTTCTAAAGCAACTTGCACAAACTTTTCACTTTCTGTATCCAATGCTGAGGTCGCTTCATCTAAAATCATAATGGGTGGGTTTTTCAAAACTGCTCGAGCAATTGACAATCGTTGTTTTTGACCGCCTGAAAGTTTGTTTCCGCTGTCGCCGATATTGGTATAAATACCGTTTGGCAACTCTTTTACAAATTCATAGGCATTCGCAATTTTCAAAGCTTCTATAATTTCTTCATCGGTGGCATCTAATTTTCCTAATGAAATATTTGCTTTTATGGTATCATTAAACAAAATACTATCTTGTGTAACCAATCCCATTAAACCTCGTAATGATTGCAAATTCATGTCTTTAATTGCAACAGAATCTATTTCGATTTCACCCTCATTTACATCATAAAAACGAGTCAATAAATTGGCTATAGTACTTTTTCCACTTCCCGATTGACCCACTAAGGCTAGAGTTTGTCCTTTTTTCACTTCCAATGAAAAGTCTTTTAAAACGTATTCGTCTTCGTATTTAAAATTGATATTTTTGATGCTTATTTCAGATTCAAATGTTTCTTTTTCAATAGCATTTTCTTTATTTACAATAGGATTTACTTGTTCTAATATTTCTAAAATTCGTTCAGCAGCCGCATTTCCTCTTTTGATATTATAGGAAGCTTTTGAGATAGATTTTGCAGGAGTTAAGATATTGTAGGCCAATCCCATATAGGTAATAAAAGCAGCGCCATTTAAGGTATGTTCAATTAAAACCATATGACCGCCAAACCATAATAATACGGCAATGACCATAATTCCCATAAACTCGCTCAATGGCGAAGCTAGATTTTGTCGGTTGCCAATGGTATTAGACAAACTAAAAAATTTGTCTGTTGAATTTTGAAATACTTTACCAAAGTATTTTTCTGAATTATAGCCTTTAACCACTTTCAATCCTCCAAGAGTTTCTTCAATAATTGAAAGAAAAATTCCTTGTTCTTCTTGGGCTTTGGTAGATTGTTTCTTTAATTTTTTTCCAATAAGTGAAATTATAGTTCCTGAGATTGGAATGAAAATAAATACAAAAATCGTCAGTTTCACGCTGATTGTAAACATAGCAATTATTGTAAAGAGAATAGTAAGTGGCTCTTTTACAATTAATTCCAATATCGATAAAAAGGAACTTTGAACTTCATTTACATCTCCTGCAATTCTTGAAATGGTATCTCCTTTTCGTTTTTCTGAAAAGAAAGCCAAAGGCAAATCAAGTATTTTCTTATACATAGCATTTCGAATGTCTTTAAGAATACCATTTCTAAGAAAAGTGATGAAAAACAAGGCCAAATAATCAGAAAGATTTTTTAATAAAAATACGGTGATAATTCCCGCTACCAAAACCCCTAATGTAAAACCAATTCCATAAGTGTCGGTCATATTGGTTAAATTGTAACTTGAATAATCAGAAAGGTATTTTTTCAATTCCCAAATTCCCGTATACGATGGCACAATGTAAATTTTCTTCGTTTGACCAAACAATACATCCATCATTGGCATTAATGATATGAAGGAAAGTGTTCCAAAAAGAGCGTATAAAACATTAAAAAAAATGTTTAAATAGGCGTACTTTTTGTAGGGAAGTACAAAGGGTAATATTTTTTTAAAGTTACTCATTAATCAATCTTTAAATCCTCTAAAATCCTTTTGATTTTAGTGTCTAATTGTGCGTTTACTATTTTAAAATCATTTACGGTTTCTAAAGTAGCATTGACACTTACATAAAATTTTATTTTAGGTTCTGTTCCACTTGGTCTAGCCGCAATTTTTGAACCTTCATCGGTATAATAAATTAAAACATCTGATTTAGGAATTGACATCGTTTCTTTTTCTCCCGTCAATAAATTGGTTGCTACAGAAGTTTGATAGTCTTCCATCATAATAATGCGTTCGCCATTAATTTCCTTAATTGGATTGGTTCTCATCTCAACCATCATTTGCTTGATTTCTTCTAAACCTTCAATTCCTTTTTTAGTAATTGAAACCAAAAATTCTTTATAAAATCCGAAATCTACGTATAAATTTAATAATTCTTGATATACCGAACTTCCATTTGCTTTAGCGATTGCAGCAATTTCACAAATTAGTAGTGTAGAAGCCACGGCATCTTTATCGCGAACGGCATCTCCAACCATAAATCCAAAACTTTCTTCACCACCACCGATGAATTCTAGTTCAGGAAAATCGTTAATCATTTTTGCAATCCATTTAAAGCCTGTTAAGCCAACTTTACATTCTACATCGAAAGCTGTCGCTAATTCCATCATCATTGGAGTTGAAACAATTGTAGTTCCAACAAATTGTTTTCCGGTAATTTTCCCTGCTTTTTGCCATTTTTCCAATAAAAATCCAGTCATCAAAACCATCGTTTGATTTCCGTTTAAAAGCATCATTTCACCTTCGTTATTTCTTACAGCAACTCCCAATCTATCGCAGTCTGGATCTGTTCCAATAACAATATCGGCTTGAATTTTATCGGCTAATTCTAGTGCCATTTTCAACGCTTCAGGCTCTTCAGGATTTGGAGATTTAACCGTTGGAAAATCACCATTGGGCTTTGATTGTTCGGGAACCAAATTCACATTGGTATAACCCGCTTGTGCCAAAGTTTCAGGAACCGACATTATTGAGGTCCCGTGTAATGAAGTGAAAACAATGTTTAAATTACTTTTTGCAGCACCGGGTGTATTAAAACTTGCGTTTTCAATGGATGATTTTATAAAAGCGGCATCAATTTCTGAATCGATGTACTCAATTAAATTTTCGTTTGCGGCAAACCTAATTTCATCGTATTCCAGTTCTTCAATTACATTAATTATTTCAGCATCTTGCGGTGGAACTAGTTGTCCGCCATCTTCCCAATACACTTTATAACCGTTGTATTCCGGCGGATTGTGCGATGCAGTTAATACAATACCGGCTTGACAACCTAAATATTTTAGTGCAAAACTCAATTCTGGTGTTGGTCGCAAGTCGGAGAATAAATAGACTTTTATTCCATTTGCAGAAAAAACATCAGCAACCACTTTTGCCAAGGATTGGCTGTTATGACGACAATCGAATGCAATTGCAACTTTTAAATCTTTGTTTGGGAACACTTTTCGCATGTAATTTGAAAGTCCTTGCGTGTTTTTCCCTAAGGTATATTTATTGATTCTGTTGGTTCCAACGCCCATAATTCCGCGCATTCCACCAGTTCCAAACTCTAAATTTTTGTAAAAACTCTCCTCTAAATTTTTAGGTGATGACGTCATCATTTCTTTGATTTCATCGTGAGTTTCTTTATCGAAAATAGGAGTTAGCCATTCGTTTACGGCAGTTAATATTTTTGTAGGTATTTCCATTTAATTATTTATGTTATTTTTTGTAACCAATTTTATTTCTTTTATTGTTATTTTCTTCTACATTATCTTTTTCTACCAAATAATTCAGCGCTTTATAAATATCTGGAAACTGATTTTCAATTAATGAAATTCTATCTTTTAATTCGCTGTAAGTTAAAGAAAACTGTCTAAAAGTTACAAAAGCTCTAATTATAGCTATGTTTACCTCAATCGCTTTTTCACTGTTTAGAACACTTGAGAGCATTGCGATGCCTTGTTCTGTAAAGGCAAAAGGCATGTATCTTAAACCGCCACGGTTTGAGGTCGCAATTTGCGTCCTCAAACTATTAAATTCAATTTCGACTAACTCAAACATAAAATCATTTGGAAAACGATTTATATTTCTTCGGACTGCTTCTTTAAGTCTTTTATTTTCAATGTTATAAAGCAGCGCTAAATCAAAATCAAGCATCACCTTAAACCCTCGAATTTCAAATATTTTATTTTGAATAACGTCTAATTCCATAACTTGGCTTATATATATTATAAATTTATCTGCTTGTACTTATTAACTCAATTCTTTTGAAATTTTATATCGTTCTTCGTTATTCTTTGTTCTTAAAATGATTTCTCCTAAAAATCCAGCCAAAAATAATTGTGTTCCAATAATCATGGTGGTTAATGATATATAAAACCAAGGATTATTAGTCACTAATTCGTATGGCATTCCGTGATATAGTTTGTATAACTTTAAGAACCCAATAAATCCAGCCGATAAGAACCCAATTAGAAACATAATTGAACCTAAAGCCCCAAATAAGTGCATTGGTCTTTTTCCAAAACGGGAAAGAAACCATATGGTAATCAAGTCTAAAAATCCATTGATAAATCGTTCTATTCCAAATTTAGTTTCACCGTATTTTCGAGCTTGGTGCAAAACCACTTTTTCACCAATTTTTCCAAAACCAGCATTCTTTGCCAAAACTGGAATGTAACGGTGCATTTCTCCTGAAACTTCGATGTTTTTTACCACTATGTTTTTATAGGCTTTCAATCCGCAATTAAAATCATTTAGTTTTACACCTGATGTTTTTCTTGCTGCCCAATTGAATAATTTTGAGGGCAAATTTTTTGCAAAAACGGAATCGTATCTTTTCTTTTTCCAACCTGATACTAAATCAAATTCTTGATTGGTAATCATATCAATTAACCCTGGAATTTCTTCGGGACTGTCTTGTAAATCAGCGTCCATTGTAATCACGATATCGCCTTGCGCTTTTTTAAAACCAGCATGAAGCGCTTGTGATTTTCCATAATTTCTTAAAAAACGAATCCCTTTACTATTCGGATTTTCTGATGACAATTGCTCGATAATATCCCATGATTTATCGGTGCTACCGTCGTCTATGAAAATAAATTCGTAGGAATAATTATTAGATTTCATCACAGAAACAATCCAATTGTGGAGCTCTTGTAATGATTCTTCTTCGTTAAGAAGTGGAATAACAATGGATAGATTCATTTAATTATGCGCTATGAGGGTTTTCATTTTTTACAAATGCACCAATTATTAATGAAAAAATTAAACCCATAAATGAAAACATTGCAACAGTTGCAGGAATTACAATTGCAGGATTCATGAATTTTTTCGACATAGAAATTGCCATGTTTGCTTGATCGGAAGTCATATTTGGATTTTGTTGTAACATTACTTGTCTAGTTTTTCTCATAATATCTTCAACAAATTCAGGAAAAATCATGTTAAAAACAGCACTAAAAATACCGTAGATTAATCCGGCTATCAAACAAATAGTAACGCCAATTTTTAAACATTCTCCAAAAGACACAAAACCATTATTTAGGTTTTTCTTGAAATTCATACAACCAATTGTAATTATACTTACAGGAAAAATCAGGTAATTGAAAGTATTGATTATAATTCCTGTTGTAGGATTTGTAATTGGATCTACATCCATAACATATAACAATACAAATTCTAAAACCATTAAAATTCCAAATAAAGCACCATATTGTAATGCTGATTTTGAAGGCGATACTTTCTTTTCCATAATACTGTTGTTTTAAATTAATGTACAAATATAACAATTCCCGAATTACCTATGTTACTATTTTCAATTTCCTTACAAATAAAAAAAAAGAAGTAATAGGTTTGTTTATTGAAAAATAAGTGTAAATTTGCAGACTCAAAATAATAAAGTTACAACAAAAGTTATAATGAGTTGATACCTTTTCCGAGAAATGAAAAGCTTCGCAACAAATTATAATTCAAACAAATAAAAAAGATTTAAGATGAAAAAAGGTGTACACCCAGAAAATTACAGATTAGTTGCTTTTAAAGATATGTCAAACGAAGACGTTTTTATTACCAAATCTACTGCTGAAACAAAAGATACAATCGTTCACGAAGGTGTTGAATATCCAGTTGTTAAATTGGAGATTTCAAGAACTTCTCACCCTTTTTATACAGGTAAATCGAAACTTATTGATACTGCAGGTCGTATCGATAAATTCAAAACTAAATACGCTAAACACGCCAAATAATTATTACCGCTGTTCAAATTATATAAAACCTCGCAATTCGCGGGGTTTTTTTAGGGCTAAAACTTTTCTATTTTCTTATTTATCTTTGTAACTTTGATTTTTATAGTTTTTAAATGGTTTTTTTCTTTTTCTTTATCGAACAAACAAATAACCAAATAACCAAATAACCAAATAACCAACTTTATGAATTATATCCTTTTTGACGGACCAGCTAGAACGGCACTTTTGCCTTTTACTTATACGCGTCCCGTTGCCGATATTAGAATCGGAATTTTGACAATTCGTGAAAAATGGGAAAAATATTTGGGTTCAACTACTACCACTTTAACGGAAGAATATTTGTCGGATAAATATCCAATGGTAGAATTAGAGGAGAATGTGATGATTAATGCTTCCTATTTGCCAAATGAAAATTTAGTGGAAATTATTTCAAACTTGAAAACCAACCAAGCGGTTTTTAAAGGCGATGCGGTGATTGCTTTTTTTACCAATGATTCTCAGGAAGAAGTTGATTTCGATCAATATGAAATAATTGAGTTCAACGGTGATTGTTTAACTGTGGAACATACGTGGGATATTTTTGCTAAAAATGACGCTGCGATTAGAGAGGATTTTGTTCTTTTAACCGAAGGTAGATCCTCTCAACCCATTCCGAAAAGTGTTAATGTAATTTCCCCTTCAACTATATTTGTTGAAGAAGGTGCAAAAATGGAATTTGTTACATTAAATGCTTCTACGGGCCCTATATATATTGGTAGAAATACCGAAATAATGGAAGGTTCTGTAATTCGTGGCCCGTTTGCATTGTGTGAAGAAGCGCAAGTAAAATTAGCCACAAAAGTTTATGGCGCAACCACTGTTGGTCCGCATTGTAGAATAGGTGGTGAAATAAATAATTCGGTTTTATTTGGTTATTCCAATAAAGGTCACGACGGATTTTTAGGGAATTCGGTTTTGGGAGAATGGTGTAATATAGGAGCTGATTCTAATAATTCCAATTTAAAGAACAATTACGAAGAAGTTAAATTATGGAGTTTCGAAACGGAGAGTTTTGCTAAAACAGGACTTCAGTTTTGTGGGTTAATGATGGGAGATCACAGTAAATGTGGAATTAATACCATGTTTAATACTGGAACCGTTGTGGGCGTAAGCGCTAATATTTTTGGCAGTGGATTTCCTAGAAATTTTGTTCCGAGTTTTTCATGGGGCGGGGCGTCTGGATTTGTAACTTATTTAACAAACAAAGCTTTTGAAGTTGCAAAAATCGTAATGGACAGAAGACACGTTGAATTTACCGATCAAGATAAAGCGATTTTAGAACACGTTTTTGAACTATCGAAAAAGTGGAGAAATGAATAGTTATATTTAAAGATATTTTAAAGCCACAATTGATTTTTTCGGTTGTGGCTTTTTTGATACCAATAAGAATTTCATAATAACGAATATTGTGTGTAAATTTGTCCCGTGTTTGCGAAAGGGATAGTAGCGGCATCCCGCGCTTTTTAGCGTGGATACAGCGGATAGCCCGACCCGGAGGGATTCGCCCAAATAAACAAATATGACTGATAGAAAAAAAGTTGCTTTTTACACCTTGGGTTGCAAGCTCAATTTTTCGGAAACTTCTACTATTGCTAGAAATTTCACGGAGGAGGGTTTTGATCGTGTCGATTTTGAAGAAGTTGCCGATATTTATGTAATAAATACGTGTTCGGTGACTGAAAATGCCGATAAACAATTCAAGCAGGTGGTGCGAAAAGCAATGAAAATGAATGATAAAGCATTTGTTGCGGCGGTAGGTTGTTATGCACAATTGAAGCCTGAAGAATTGGCCAATGTGGATGGTGTGGATTTGGTTTTGGGCGCGACCGAAAAGTTTAAAATCACCGATTATATTAACGATTTGTCTAAAAATGATCGAAGCGAGGTGCATTCTTGTGAGATTTCTGAAGCTGATTTTTACGTTGGAAGTTACTCCATAGGCGATAGAACAAGAGCTTTTTTAAAGGTTCAAGACGGTTGCGATTATAAATGTACGTATTGTACAATTCCATTGGCACGAGGAATTTCGAGAAGTGATGCTTTAGAAAATGTATTGAAAAATGCGAAGGAAATTTCAGCCCAAAATATAAAGGAAATTGTGTTGACAGGGGTTAATATTGGTGATTACGGAAAAGGGGAATTTGGAAATAAAAAACACGAGCATACTTTTTTAGAATTGGTTCAGGAATTGGATAAAATTGAAGGAATTGAGCGTTTGCGAATTTCGTCGATTGAGCCTAATTTATTGAAAAATGAAACGATAGAATTTGTTTCTAAAAGTCGCACATTTGTTCCTCATTTTCATATTCCACTGCAATCGGGGAGTAATGAAATTTTAAAATTAATGAAGCGTCGTTATTTGAGAGAAGTTTATACGGAGCGAGTGAATAAAATCCGAGAAGTGATGCCGCACGCATGTATTGGCGTGGACGTAATAGTTGGTTTTCCTGGTGAAACCGACGAACATTTTTTGGAAACGTATCATTTTTTGAATGAAATGGACATTTCTTACTTACATGTGTTTACGTATTCAGAACGGGACAATACCGAAGCTGCTGATATGGAAGGAGTTGTTCCTGCTGCTGTTCGAGCGAAAAGAAGTAAGATGTTACGAGGGTTATCAGTTAAAAAACGACGTGCGTTTTATGAAAGTCAATTGGGAACTGACAGAATTGTATTGTTTGAAAGTGAAAATAAAGAAGGTTACATTCACGGGTTTACGGAAAATTATGTAAAAGTTAAAACCCCTTGGAATCCGGAATTAGTGAATACTTTGCATTCTATAAACCTAACTAAAATAGATGAAGAGGGTAGTGTGAGAATGGAATTTTTAAAAAGTAAAATTACAGTTTAATTCCCGGAGGCAGTAAATCTTTATAGATAGAATTTTTCCTAAAAAAGGTGGCTATTTTTGGTAAAATTGGCACTACTTTGAGTTTTCTTTCGTAGGCAATTTCCATAATTTTTTTCAGGAAATCATTTAAAAATTCTTCGTTATTGAAACGATCAGGAGTGTGAATTTTGGTTAGAAATATCTTTTTCTCTTGAAAAGAATATTCTAAGGAAATCATTTTACCGTCTAAAATAGTTTCAAATTGTCTTGAAAAGGCATTGTCTTTAATTTCCATTAAGTTAGTTTATTTGGTTGGTATTTCAATGATTAGAATCTTTGCTTTTTCTAAAATTTCAATATTAAATTCATTTAAATTTGAAATTCCAATGGCATCTTTTGAATATAATATTTGATTGTCTACCAGTATTTTACCTTCAATTAGAAACAAATATACGCTATTATCGGTAAAGTTATTTTTATAGAAAGTTTTTCCAGTTTCAAAAACTCCTAAATTAAAAAATGTTTTTTGGTGAACCCAAAGAGCATTGCCATCATTTGAATCTTTTGGAGAAACGATATTCACAAAAGAATTTATATTTTTTTCTAAATCAAAGGCTTTTTGGTCGTATCTCGGAGTAACATTTTCGGTATCAGGGAAAATCCAAAGTTGCAATAATTTTAGATATTCGGTTTTACTAGCGTTAACTTCTGAATGTTGTACTCCAGTTCCAGCGCTCATTACTTGCACTTCGCAATAAGTAATTGTGCCTTCATTTCCCATACTATCAATGTGTTTCAAAGCGCCCTCTAACGGAATTGTAATTATTTCCATATTTTCGTGAGGATGCATTCCGAAACCCATTGCCGGTGCAATTGTATCATCGTTTAACACTCGAAGCATTCCAAATTGAATTCTTTGAGGGTTATAATAATTAGCAAAGGAGAAAGAATAATTGGCGTTTAACCAACCAAAATTAGCAGTTCCACGTTCAGAAGCTTTAAATAATTGAGTACTCATAACTTTATAAAATTTATTATTGGGAAAAGAATATTAATTTCAATAAAAAGGTATAAATTTATGCAAATTTCGGGATAATTTTCTTTTAATTCTTATAATAGCAATAAAACATTCATCATGGAAAAAATCTCGGTTTATTTTATGCCAGGTTTAGCTGCAAATGCATCTATATTTGAAAGAATTTTACTTCCTGAGGATCAATTTGATACTTATTTTATGGAATGGGAAATTCCTTTTGATGAGGAGACTTTGAGTGAATATGCACAACGAATTTCTGGTAAAGTAACTCATAAAAATCCGGTATTAGTAGGAGTTTCATTTGGTGGAATTTTAGTTCAAGAAATGGCTCAATTTTTGAAACCTAAGAAAATTATTATCATTTCAAGTGTTAAGAGTAATGTGGAATTTCCAACCACTTTTAAATTGGCCAAACAAACTAAAGCTTATAAATTAATACCCACAAGTTTAATTGACAATGTTTATAATTTAGCTCAATTTACTTTTGGTGAAAAAGTGATCAAACGCTTAAAATTATACCAGATGTTTCTGACTGTTCGAGATAAAAAATACCTTGATTGGTCAATTGAAAAGATAATTTTATGGGATAGAAAAAAAGTGGATCCAAATGTAATTCATATTCATGGAGACGCTGATGAGGTTTTTCCAATAAAATACATCAAAAATTGTATTGAGATAAAAGGAGGAACTCACCTTATGATTTTAACTAATTACAAATGGTTTAATGCTAATTTGTGTAAAATTATTATTGATAAATAAAAGATTTTAATTAAATTTAAAGATTAATAAAAATTAAATATGAAAAGAAATTGGTTTAAAATGGTGGCAGTATTAGTTCTTATAATTTCCTTGTGTGGCCTATTTATTTTTGCCATTTCGAATGAAAATAAAAATAAAATTACTCACGAAGGAACGACTTATTATTTTCCAACCGAGGTTGATTTTGCAGGTGAAAATATGCCTTTGGAACTACCCGATGTAAGAGAGCGTTTTGATAGAGAATTGTTGGTTAATGCCAACTTACATGCCTCTACAATTTTGATTATAAAAAGAGCCAATAGAGCTTTTAAGATAATCGAACCGATATTAGAAAAAAATGGTGTTCCAAATGATTTTAAATATTTAGCAGTAATTGAAAGTTCTTTAATTAACGCTGTTTCCCCAGCCGGAGCAAAAGGGGTTTGGCAATTTATGCCAGCTACCGCGAAGGAAATCGGGATGGAAGTTAATGATTGTGTCGACGAAAGATACCATTTAGAAAAATCGACCGAAGCTGCCTGTAAATTTCTTTTGGCAGCTAAAGCAAAATTTGGCTCTTGGACTTTAGCAGCTGCATCTTATAATGTTGGAATTACAGGCGTTAACAAGCAAATTGACCTTCAAAAAGTAGCCAATTATTATGATTTATTATTGAATGATGAAACCTCAAGATATGTGTTTAGAATTTTAGCTTTGAAAGAAATTATGAAGGCGCCAGAGAAATTTGGTTTTGAAATTACTAAACAAGATTTATATGAATTGTATCCTACGCGTAAAATGGAAATTGATACCACTATTACTAATCTGGCCGATTTTGCGATACGTCAAGGTGTAAATTACAAGATATTGAAATTGTATAATCCTTGGTTGAGAGACAGCAAATTAGAAAATAAGACTAGAAAAAAATACTTGATAGAACTTCCTAAATAAATACTATATTTTATTTAGGTTTAGTAAATAATTAAATACTTTGTCAGTAGGCATTCCCATTACATTTGCATAGGAACCTTCAATTCTTGAAACGCCAATAAAACCAATCCATTCTTGAATTCCGTAGGCGCCAGCTTTATCGAATGGCTTATAATTTTTCAAATAATAGTGAAGGCTTTCGTCACTTAATGTTGAAAAAGTAACTTTCGTGATTTCATGAAAAATGGTACTGTTTTTTGTTGTTTTGAAACATACTGAAGTGATAACTTCATGCGTTTCGTTGGATAAGGTTTTTAATATTTGAAAAGCGTCATCGTAGTCTTTTGGTTTCCCCAAGGCTTTGTTATTGTGCCAAACAATGGTGTCGCTGGTTACTAAAATTTCATTTTCTTTTAATTCTCCGTCGAATGCATTTGCTTTAAGCACAGCTAAATAATTGGTGATTTCACTGGCTTTTAAATGTTCTGGATAAATTTCTTCGATTTCTTTTAATCTTATTTCGAAATCTAAATCTAAATCTTTGAAAAATTGTTGTCGTCTCGGAGATCCTGAAGCTAAAATTATCTTGTAATTTTTTAATTTTTCCTTAAGCATTGTAACGAATATTTATATTAATTACAACTATTGATAGATAAGCAAAAAATAAGATCCATTTTAAAATCATATTCAAACGATGAAATTCTTTGGACTCATTTGCCTTAAATAGTTTTATCGAAAAATAGATTAAAGGGAGTATAGTAAATAGTATCCCATAAATTAAACTGTAAAGTAATTTTGTATCAAATAGGTAAACTTTAAGATAATAAAACACGCAAAATATCGGAATTAAACTTAGAATAAAAACTACTTTCTTCGCTTTATTACTTCCTAATGCAATCGCTAATGTGTTTAATCCTTGACTTTTATCACCTTCGATATTTTCAATATCAGAAACCAATTCAATCAATAATGAAATTATAAATGTAAAAATAGCGTAATCAATTAATATGCTAAAATTAATTCCCATTACTGTTTGATTTACATCGAATGTTGCTGGTAATAAATCGAAAAGACCAATAATTAATAGGTAAATTGAACTCACAAATGCAATAATAATATTGCCAACCAAAATACTATTTTTCATACTTGAGGCATAAAAATAGAGTGTTGAAGCAATTAAAATAAATAGAATGGCAAAATTAGGTTTCTGAATTACATTTGATAAATAAAAACCAATAGAAACCCCTATAAATGTAAATGCTATGTACAAATTGTAGGCTAAATTTTCAGATACAAATTTACCGACTACTTGAAATTTTGGTTTGTTTTCTGAATCGGAATCTTGTTGAAAAATAGCGTTAATTATTGCTCCTCCTGCAGCTAAACAAATGGTTGAAAATACTAGTAAAATGTATTGCCAATCGGCGAGTGACAAGGGAATATTTTGAAGTTTTAGAAAACCGTATCTAAAAATTAATTGCATGAAAGCAATAAGTAATAAATGCCGGTAACGTATTAGTTTTAAGTAATTTATCATTGAATTTTAATAGGTTTAATCGTGTTTTCCATTATAGTAAAGATGCCATTTTCCTTGAACTTTCATGACTTGTTCAATCACATCGCGAACAGCGCCTTTTCCGCCATTTACATGAGAAATATAATTGGAAATCAACTTAATTTCAGGAGCCGAATCTTGAGGGCATGTTGGTAATCCAACCAGTTTCATCACATGAAAATCGGGAATATCGTCACCCATATAAAGCACTTTTTCAGGAGAAATGGAATACAATTCGCAATATTCTTTAAAAGTTTCTACTTTGTCTGGAGAGCCCAAATAAATATCGGTAATACCAAGATTTCTCAATCGGATGCGAACACCTTCATTGCTACCGCCAGAAATAATACACACCTTATAGCCACTTTCAATTGCAGCTTTCATCGCATATCCATCTCGAATATTCATTTTACGAAGCATTTCACCCGTTGGGGATATATTTACGGAACCATCAGTAAGTACGCCATCTACGTCGAAAACGAATGTGGTAATATCATTCATTATTTCTTTATAACTTTTTGCCATTATTTTGAATAGATTGGGTTAATATTTTATAAATATTTTTTTGATTTTCATCAGTTAAGAACGCTAAATGGGAATTTATAGTTTCTTCATCATTTCTTTTTGCGGGTCCTGTCTGAGCTTCAAAAGGCGATAATCGATTTATTTTTTCTGCTGTTTCTTTGATTAAAGGGAATAAGATTTCAAATGGGATTTTATTTTCCATGCAAATATCTTTTCCAATTTGGTAAAGATTATTAGTAAAATTATTCACAAATACCGCCGCCACATGCACTGCTTTTCTTTGTTCAGAATTAATTTCGTAAACCGATTTAGAAATTGAATTTGCCACTTTTTTTAATAATTCTAAATCAGTAACGTTTTCACTTTCTATGCAAATGGGAATTGATTTAAAATCGACTGCTACATTCTTTGAAAATGTTTGTAAGGGATAAAAAACACCTTTTCTATTATTTGAATTGATAACTTCTAATGAAACCGCACCCGAGGTATGAACAACCAATTTATTTTTAAACGGTATTTTCTCTGAAACTTCAGCTACAGCATTATCTGAAACTGCAATTAGGTAGATGTCGGCTTCTTTTAAACTGTTCCAATCAGAACAAATTATATTGGAATTCAATAGATTTGAAAGTGCATTATTTTTTCTTGAAAATACAGTTGTAATTTCAATTTCAGCACCTTCGATAATAGATTTCTGAAAAGCTACAATTAAATGTTGAGCTACATTTCCAGATCCAATTATGCCTATTTTTATCATTTTGCTAAATTATTGATTTTTTTTAAACTAATTCTAATTTCGTTATTTAAAAAACATCACTTAAAAAATTCTTAAATACGAGTTCAAAGCTAAGAATTTAACAAATTTGAATTACTTTTGTACCACTTTTGAAATAATACCATCTCTATAATGGATAAAAAAATACTTTCTTTTTTGTTTTCTACGCGATTAATGGCTTTTTTATTTTTGTCATTTGCAATAGCAATGATATGCGGTACTTTTATCGAAAGTAAATACAATACCGATACTGCTAGAATTTGGATTTATAATGCCTGGTGGTTTGAAGCAATTATGGGATTTTTCCTAATAAATTTTGCTGGAAACATAAAAAGATACCAACTTTTACGAAAAGAAAAATGGGCAACTTTACTACTTCATATTTCTTTTATTTTTACTCTTTCAGGAGCATTTATAACCCGTTACATTAGCTATGAAGGGGTAATGCCAATTCGTGAAGGTGCCTCAGAAAATAAATTTTATTCTGATAAAATGTTTTTAACTGTTTTTGTAGATGGTGATTATCAAGGTCAAATGAGAAGGCGCGTTTTTGAAAAATCGTTGTTGCTTTCACCAGTTACCAATAACAATTTTTCTATTTCAAATAATTTTGCCGATACTCAATTTGAGGTTACCTATAAAGATTATTTATTGGATGCCACCAAAACAATTAAACCAGATCCAAAAGGAGAATTGTATTTTAAAATGGTAGAATCGGGAGACGGTACCCGTCACGAACATTATTTGAAAGAAGGCGAAGTTCAGAATATTCACAACATGCTTTTCTCCTTAAATAAATTTGTAAAAGGGGCAACCAATATTACTATAACTGAAAATTCATCGACCATTCAAACGCCATTTGACGGACAATTTATGAGAATGGCAGATCAATTTAAAGGGTCAGTTGCAAAAGATTTAGTTCAACCGTTAATGATGCGTTCTTTATATAATGTGGGCGGAGCGCAATTTGTTTTTCCAGATCCAGCAACCAAAGGTTCCATAACCTACATTGCAAAAAATGACTATAAGGCTAAAACGCATGAAGATGCTATAGTTATAAATTTAAATGCTGAAGGTCAAAATAAAGAAGTTACTTTATTAGGCACTAAAGGTTCGGTAGGGGAGTCACAAGTGGTTAAAATCGGGAATTTAGAATATACATTTTTCTTTGGTAGCAAAGCCTATATCCTGCCTTTTAATATAAAACTGAATGATTTTAAAGCGCTAAAATATCCTGGAACAGAGAAAAGTTATTCCGCTTTTGAAAGTGATGTAACTGTTCAAGATGGTAAATCAAAATTTGATGCTAAAATTTTTATGAATAATATATTAGATTATAAAGGGTATCGTTTTTTCCAATCTTCATTTGATCCAGATGAAAAAGGAACTATTCTTTCTGTTAATCACGATTATTGGGGAACTTTGATTACTTATATTGGTTATATATTATTGTATTTTGGATTAATGGCAATTCTATTTACAAAACATTCTCGTTTTGCGGATATAAAGAGAAAATTGGAAGTGGTAAAATTGAAAAAGTCTAAATTAATCACGATTATATTGTTATTATTGAGTTGTAGTGTTTTCTCACAACATAAAGAGGAAAAAATATCTGTAAAACAAATTGATTCTTTGATTCTTAAATTCAAGGTTTCAGAGGAACATGCTGCAAAATTTGGAAGATTAGTGATTCAAGATGCTGGCGGTAGAATGAAACCTTTAAATACATTCTCATCAGAATTATTGCGGAAAGTGAGTCATAAAGATACGTATAACGGAATGAATTCTGATCAAGTATTTCTATCAATGACGCAATTTCCAACTGCTTGGTATGAAGTCCCATTGATTTATATAAAAGCAGGAAATGACAGTATTCGTAAAATTATTGGCATCGAAAAAACCGCAAAATACGCTCCTTTTATTGCGTTTTTTGATAAAACTGGAAATTATAAATTGTCTCCTTATTTAGATGGAGCTTATAAATCTGCCAATCCAAATAATTTTGAAAAAGATTTTGTTGAAACAGATAAAAAAGTCAATTTATTAAACCAAGCAACTTCAGGAAGTATCCTAAGAATTTTCCCAATTCCAAAGGATGAAAACAATAAATGGGTTTCTCATTTAGAATTAAGTCATGCTGGTTTGAAGGGAATGGATTCTATTTTTGCCTCTCAAATTGTTCCTTTATATATAAATTCCTTACAAAACGCAGCTATTTCAAATAACTATAAAGACGTTGATTTTTATTTGAATGGGGTTAAAAAATATCAAAGAAAATTTGGAGTACAAGTCATGCCTTCCGAAGAAAAAATCACCGCTGAAATTATCTATAATAAGTATGATATTTTCAAAAAATTATTTTACTTGTATATGATGGCTGGAGTTTTAATGTTGCTATTTACCATCATTAAAATATTCAAAGACAATAAGTTGACCCGTATTTCTGTAAATGTAATGCATGTTTTAATTGCATTTTTATTCGGTTTACACACATTAGGATTAATTGCAAGATGGTATATTTCAGGGCATGCGCCGTGGAGTAATGCCTATGAATCTATAATATATGTAGCTTGGGCTACCATGTTTTTTGGATTGGCATTCGACAGAAAATCTAAATTAACAGTTGCATCTTCTGCATTTGTGGCTTCAATGATTTTGATGGCTGCTTATATGAATTGGATAGATCCTGATATTGCCAATTTACAGCCAGTATTAAATTCTTATTGGTTGATGATCCACGTGGCTGTTATTGTGGCGAGTTACGGCCCTTTTGCATTGGGAATGATTTTAGGATTTGTGTCGTTATTGCTTATTTTCTTTACGAATGAAAAGAATAAAGAAGTAATGGCTTTAAATATAAAAGAGATTACCTATATCAATGAAATGGCGTTGACTATTGGATTAATTATGTTAACCATAGGAAACTTTTTAGGAGGTCAGTGGGCCAATGAAAGTTGGGGACGCTATTGGGGTTGGGACCCAAAAGAAACTTGGGCCTTAATTAGCATAATGATATATGCCTTTGTAATTCACTCTCGTTTTGTTCCTTTGTTTAGAGGAAAATGGGTTTTCAATTTGATGAGCATGTTTGCCTTTATCTCTATTTTATTTACTTATTATGGAGTAAATTTCCACTTGGTAGGATTGCATTCTTATGCTAGTGGCGAGGCAACTTCACTAGATTGGATTTGGCAATCTTTATTGACAATTTCATTAATAGGTTTGGTAACCTATCCTAAATATAAAAAGTATTATAAGTAAAATAAATCTAAATTTTTATAGTCAAAGCTCTTCTTTTATTTCAATATTTATTCTTTAGTATCGGTTTTTATTAATCAAATACACTTTTTTTATGAATAAAGTATGCCGTTATTAATAATAAATTAAAAATATTTAACTAATAATTTAGTTTTTTAATTTTAATTTTTATATTTGTGAATTAATCATACTAAATAAACTTGCTTTGAAGATAATTTTATTTTTATTTATTACCATTTCTGGATTTTCACAAACATTGCATCATCAGATGTTTTCTTCACAAGGCACTTCTACCAGTGTTGGAGGATTAAAAATATCCCAGACTATTGGCCAGCAAAGTGTTATTGGCAATTACCGAGGCACCGATGTAATAGTTGGTCAAGGCTTTCAGCAAAGCCGTTTGATGAAATCAGTAAAAGTGCCAGTTATTTCAGTGGTTACGACAACTTATCCCAATCCCTTTATCGATCACATCAATTTTGAATTTTCGTCTGTAATTTCAGGTCCGATTAAATTCACCTTATATGATGTTATGGGCAGATTGGTTGCTTCTCAGGAGAAACTAGCTACCGATACTATTTTAACCATTTCAGAACTTTCTCTAGCCGAGGGAGAATACTTTGTTAAATTATCCGCAAAAAACTACAATTATTCCACTAATTTATTAAAAACACAATGAGAAAATTCTACCTATTACTAATCGTTTTATTGGCATTAACTAAATCTTATTCACAAGAAGTTTATTTCTTAACGGGAAGCAACATTACAAAATACAATTTCAATAGTCAAGGAGAACCAATGGTTACCCCTCTTCAAGCAGGAACCGGTTCATTTTATGAGGTAGGATACGATTTTTCATTAAATAGTGATGCTTTTTCTTATTCTGCAGCAGTAACTTTGAACGAGTATAATGCCCTTGCAGGTTCTCCAGCTTCTTCTTATAGCTGGCAGACAAAATATGCTGGAGCACAAATGTCTTTAAACTATTTACATAAAGTAACCAAAAGATTCAAATTAGGTTTAAGAGCCGGATTGAGCCTATCAAAAATTGTTTATGGTAAACAAAATCTGGATGGTGAAATTTTAGATCTATTAGATCAAAAAGAATTTTCAGGGCTTTATTTTTCTTATTTCGCAGGAGCAAGTGCCAACTATAAATTAAACGATTCGGGTTATTTAAGTTTTGGTTACGCTTACAGCAATGGACTAAACACGGCCAATAGCACCCAAGAAAAAGTTATATTCAATAATTCACAAATACAATTTGGTATTCACTTCAATATCAATAAATAATTAGCACCATGAAAAAGATAACATTACTTTTATTATTATTTGTTTCCACAGCATTTTATGCTCAATCTACTGGTATTAGCTATCAGGCTATTATTTACAATCAAAATGGAGAAGTAATACCAGGTTATAACAATACCAATTCTCCATTGGCAAATAAGAACATTTGTTTACAATTTACAATCATTGATAGTGCTTCGCTAACAGAATACCAAGAGAAAATCACGGTTACTACCGATCAATACGGTATGGTAAACACGGTAATAGGAACGGGTATTCAAACCGGAGGTTATGCTACTTCATTTGCTAATGTGAATTGGAGCTTGCCTTCAAAAAGTTTGAAAGTAGGATTGGATAAGTTTGGACTTTGTACAAACTTTCTTGAAATCAGCAACCAATTTTTCACTTCAGTACCTTACGCATTTGCCGCCAATAGCGCGGAGAATGTAACGGGAGTAGTTCCAATATTACATGGAGGTACAGGAGCTACGACGGTTCTAGGAGCAAAAACAAATTTAGGATTAGAGAACGTAGACAACACCCGAGATATCAATAAGCCAATAAGTATTGCTACCCAATCGGCATTGAACTTAAAAGAAGACTTAGCCAATAAATCTAACAACGTTACCACAGACGGCACTTCCAATACAAAATACCCATCAGTTAAAGCGGTAAAAGATTATGTAGACGCAGGATCAACGGCACAAAATGCGGCTTTAATCAATGAGGCGAATATTAGAGCTGCGGCAGATGTAGCTTTAGCCAATGTCGATTTATTAAAAGAAGATTTAGTAAATAAATCTACCAACGTTACCACCGACGGAGGATCAAACATAAAATATCCATCAGTAAAAGCGGTAAAAGATTACGTAGATGTTAGTATCAACGCAGGAGGATCAGCTTTAACTAATGAGGCAAATATTAGAGCTGCTGCCGATGTAGCTTTAGCCAATGCCGATTTATTAAAAGAAGATTTAGTAAATAAATCTACCAACGTTACCACCGACGGAGCATCAAACATAAAATATCCGTCTGTTAGAGCAATCAAATCGTATGTTGACGCCAGCGATTTAAATTTAACCACCAACTTAAATGCAGAAACAGCAGCAAGAATAGCAGCAGACAACACCCTTACAACTAATATAGCTGCAGAAGTAACAAGAGCTACAGCTTTAGACAATACGTTAACCAATAATTTATTACAAGAATTAATTAGAGCTACAGCTGCAGAAGCTACCAAGGAAAATTCATCAAATAAATCTACTAATGTTTCTAGTGATGGAACTTCCAATACAAAATATCCAACTGTAAAAGCGGTAAAAGATTATGTTGATTTTGCAAATTTAAACGATCAAATTGGAATAGCTTATACTTTACAATCATCCGATAGCGGTAAAGTTTTAACTATGAACAATGCCTCAGCAATTACTTTAACTGTGCCATCAGGTTTGCCTGTAGGATTTAATTGTACAATCGTTCAAAAAGGTGCTGGAGCTGTAACATTTGTTTCAGCAACAGGAGTAACAACAGCTAATAGACTTTCTAGAACAATGACTGCTGGACAAAATGCTGTTGCAACTATCGTTTCAATTTCTAGTAATTATTTTATTACTAGTGGTGACATGCAATAACTAAAAATATATATTTAGTTACATTAGGAGTTAATATTAATTAATAATATGAGGTAAAAAAGATTTCTTTTTTACCTCTTTTTTTTTAAAAAAAACAATTTCTGCATCAATTTTAATTAAATTTGCAATATGAAAAATTCAATATTATTATTCGTACTTTTAATTGTAACCTCATTTACTGTAAAAGCACAAACAAACACTTCAATTTACCAATTTAAAGTAGAAGATTTATCAGGTGCAACTTTTGATTTTGCTTCGTTAAAAGGAAAGAAAATCTTAATTGTAAATACCGCCTCTAAGTGTGGTTATACACCTCAATACGAGCAATTAGAAGCGATTTATAAAAAATATAAAAACCAAAATTTAGTAATCATAGGTTTTCCCGCCAATAATTTTATGTGGCAAGAACCAGGAACCAATGCTGAAATTGCCACTTTTTGCCAAAGTAAATATGGGGTAACTTTTCCAATGATGGCAAAAATATCCGTAAAAGGAAAGGACATGCATCCTCTATATCAATTTCTAACTCAAAAGAAATTAAATGGAGTTCTAGATTCTAAAGTAGAATGGAATTTTCAAAAATACTTAGTCAACGAGAAAGGACAGTTGGAACAAGTTTATATGTCTGGAGTGAAACCCAATGATGAGAAAATAATTAACTGGATACAAAAGTAATTATTTCAAAAGTAATTGCATAAATACAGAATCCAACCAGCGGTCAAATTTATATCCTGATTCCTTAATTATTCCAGCGGTTTTAAAACCAAATTGCTCGTGAAAAGAAATACTACTCTTGTTTTCGGAATCAATAACACCTATCATTGTATGCAAGCCATGTGCTTTTGCTAAAGCAATCAATTCAGTTAGTATCAATTTTCCAATGCCTTTACCCATTTCATTCGGAGAAACATAAACCGAATGTTCAACGGTAAATTTATAAGCCTCCCGAAATCGAAACTCACTATACATCCCAAAACCAACCAACTTACCATCGTATTCTGCAACGATTACCGGAAATCCTTTTTTGATTTTTTCTTCCAACATCCTTTTTTGATCTTCAAAATCCCGAGTTTTATAATCGTATAATGCCGTCGAATTTAGAATATTATAATTGATAATATCTAATATTGCCTGGGTATCTTTAATTTCGAACGATCTAATTTGAACTTTCATTAGGTAAAATAGTTTCTCAAAAATAGTAAATCTATTTGTAGTTTCTAGTATAAACCTTTACAACTTTGTACCTTTGTATTCAAATTTGAACCGAATAATGATTTATCCAAAAATACCCTTAGCACAAAGCATAATTGAAATTTGTCTCGCTCAAGGAGTAACTCATATCGTGATTTCTCCAGGTTCAAGAAACGCACCTTTAACAATAGGTTTTGTAAACAATCCAAAATTTACTTGTTATAGCATTGCAGATGAGCGAAGTGCTGCTTTTTTTGCATTAGGAATTGCACAACAAACTAAAAAACCAGTCGTGTTAGTATGTACTTCAGGTTCTGCATTGTTAAATTATTATCCTGCTTTTGCAGAAGCTTTTTATAGTCAAATCCCTTTGGTGGTAATAAGTGCCGACCGTCCTTCAGATAAAATTGATATTGGCGACGGCCAAACGATTCGTCAAGAAAATGTATTTCAAAATCATTCTTTATATAATGCCAATTTAGTTCAGGGAGCTTCAATTGATAACGATCAAAAAATCACCGAAGCAATTCATCATTCTACAATAAATAAAGGTCCTGTACATATAAACGCCCCTTTTGAAGAACCATTGTATGAGACCCTAAATGAGCTTTCTATTAAGGTTACTACTTCCGCTATTGCAAATGCTACTCCAGTCGTTGAATTGTCAATCGATACTGAATTTGCCACAATTTGGAACTCATCAAAAAAGAAATTAGTTCTCGTTGGAGTTAATGATCCTAATACTATTGATACTTCAATCGTTGAGTTTCTGGCAAATGACCCTTCAGTTGTGGTGATGACCGAAACAACATCCAATTTAAATCATTCTAGTTTTATAAATAACATTGACACAATAATTTCTCCATTTTCACCATCCGATTTTGAGATTTTCCAACCAGAAATACTCCTTACTTTTGGAGGAATGGTGGTTTCAAAAAGAATAAAAGCGGCTTTACGCAACTACCAACCTAAACACCATTGGCACATAGATTCACTTAGAGCTTATAATACTTATGGATGTTTAACAGAGCATTTCCAAGTCAATCCCAATGATTTTTTTAATCATTTTATTCCTTTATTAAAACCCATTGAAAGCGACTATTTTTCTCATTTTGATGCCATAAACCAACTTCGAAAAGAAAAGACAGCTACTTATTTATCGAAAATACCCTTTTCAGATTTTAAAGTCTTTGATAAAATAATTCAGCGTTTACCAATAAATTCTCATTTACAAATTGGGAACAGTTCTGCAATCCGTTATGCTCAATTAATAGATATTCATCCTTCAATTGAAGTCTTTTGCAATAGGGGGACAAGCGGAATTGACGGAAGTACATCTACAGCAATTGGTGCTGCAGTAGCTAATAATAAACCAACCATTTTGATTACTGGAGATATTAGTTTTTTATACGATTCTAATGGATTGTGGAATAATTATATCCCTAAGAACTTCAAGATTATTTTAATTAATAACGGAGGAGGGGGAATTTTTAGAATTTTACCCGGACATGATGAAACTCCGGTTTTCAATACCTTTTTTGAAACTTCACATTGTTTAACGGCTGAAAAACTAGCAAACATGTACGATTTTGATTATGCAATAGCAAGTGATGGGTCTAGCTTAGAAGTTGGAATAAAGAATCTTTATTCTAATAATAACAAGCCATTTATTCTAGAAGTTTTTACACCAACTCGTGAAAACGATAAAGTACTATTACAATTCTTTAAAGAGTTGGTATAAGTTCAATTGCAAACATTCAATTTTGTACCTTTGCGCTATAGAAAAGTTGAATAATGATTGAAATAGGAAAATACAATACGCTCACCATATTAAGGGATACTAAAGTTGGTTTGTTTTTAGGCAACCCAGTTGAAGACCCAGAAGGAATAAACGATATTCTTTTACCCAATAAATATGTTCCCAATAAATTTGATATAGGTGATGAATTAACCGTTTTTGTTTATTTAGACCATGAAGAACGACCAGTTTCCACCACCCTTGAACCGTACATTATTTTAAATGAATTTGCACTTTTAAGGGTGAATTATGTCAATCAAATTGGTGCTTTCATGGATTGGGGAATGGAAAAAGACATACTAGTTCCATTCAAAGAGCAAGCCCGGCCTATGGAAAAAGGAAAACGCTATTTGGTTTATCTTTACATGGATGAAAGAACCAATCGTTTGGTGGCTTCAAGCAAAACAAATCAGTTTTTGAACAACGATCATTTAACAGTTGAAAAAGGAGAAGAAGTAGATCTAATTGTTTCTCATATCACCGAAATTGGAATCAATGTTATCATCAACGAACAGCACAAAGGCTTGGTTTATAAAGATGAGGTTTATGACGATGCGATTCGAACAGGCGACAGAATGCGTGGTTACATAAAAACAATTCGTCCCGACAATAAAATTGATGTGGCTTTGCAAATACAAGGTTATCAAAGTATTGAGCCCAATGCCGATTTAATCTTGGAAGAATTGAAAGCCAGTCGTGGATTTTTGAGATTGACCGATAATTCTCACCCTGAGGATATTAAAACGGTTTTAAAAATGAGTAAAAAAACATTCAAAAAAGCAATAGGCGCTCTTTATAGAGAGAAACTTATCGAAATTAAGGAAGACGGAATTTACTTAGTAAAAGAATAAAATTAAAGAAAACGTTTCAATTAGAAAGATTTTGTTAAAGTTAAAGTAACTCCGCTGCTTGGAGGAACAAATCGGCAGATTCCTCCGGCGCAAACTAATCCACCACGTTGTCTTCCATAACTCAAACCAATTCTTGAACTTCCTTTGGTGTATGCAGTCCCTAAATTGTAAAAATGTATTTTAAAATGATCACTAACATCATCAATTAGATCAGAGTTTTTATCAAATCCATAATTGTACATGTCGGAAACGAAAAACGACCAGTTTATATTATGATTGTATTCTACCATTAAAGCAGCCCAATTTTTTCTATCAGAATCAGCCCACATATGTTCTGCACTAACTTTCACAGATTTTGTTGGAGATAATTTATAGGATATTTCTGGAGCAATAATAAATGAATTTACTTGAATATTCAATGAAGCAGCTATCAATTGGTGGTTGTAATATTGATTAATAAATACTACACTTCCCTGTAAATTAGAGTTGAATTTTTTTGAAATTTCAAGATTGTAATCTGAAAAATATTTTTCACCAGTTCCAAAAAAATCTGTTTTATAGTCTGGAGGATATAAAGTGTAATCTCCTTTTAAGTTAAACCAATTGGATGCATTTAATGCTATTTTTGTTCCATATTTACCTCCAAGAGAGGAGCCTTTCTTGAATTCGTAGAAAAAATCAATTTGCCCGCCAATTTCTCCAGCTTTAGCAATTCCGTTATCTGAAACAATACTCACGCTTTTTTGCGCTTGAAATACATAAATATTTGCTAAATTAGAATGATGTTGCTTGGTTAAACTTGGGACAAAATTCATCATTCTGTCATTAAAAGCCAAACTGGTTTGTTCCGGAGAAAATACCTCTGGATTTCTTTCGGATAAAAAATTCATATTTTCAATTCGTCTAAGTGATACATCAAAACCAACTCCTTTTTTGGAATATCCAAAATTGGCAAGCAAAGCACTTCCTGGTTTTACAAACGTATTGCTAACGGTTATAGGATATAAAATGGCATCCTCCGACTTATAATTGTACTCGGAATTTAGATAAAAAGCATCGTGGCTATAATTAAATCTGCCGGCAAATGAATTGGTAAGCTCTTTAAAATTAGGATTGGCAATTGTTGTTTTTTCTTCTCTACCAACATAAGAAAATCCTACAGAAAAATCAGATTTTTCCATTTTTAAAATCCCCGATAGATTAATGTCAGAATTAAATCCGTATATGGTTCCTTTAACAACATCAAATCCGGTTCTTTGGTTTCCGTATAAACCAGTAAACGATAAATTTTCGTTAGGACGCAAAACAATTTTCCCTCCACTAATAGCATTATTAATTCCTAAAGATCGATCTTCCCAGCTTCTTAATAACAATCCACTGCCAAATTGTTCGTAAAAATAACCTGCGGTGACGTCTACTTTCTTCGTTTTATAATTTAGATAATAAGTGCCTAAGTTAGTTTTTTCATATTTAGGATTAAAATTTAAAAGTGATTTTGGAGCATAAGATTCTCCTTGAATTCCTGCAGTCCATTTTCCATAATTGTAATTGACCAATAAATAATTATTAGATCGAATAGGTTGATCAGGATGATTGATTCCTCTTTCAACATCGTTTAAATACCATTGGGAATTGGATTCAAAACCGCCAAATAATCTTCCTTTGGTTTTTTCTTCTTCAGGAGATGTTTGAGAAAATATTGAAATTGAACTGCAGATAGCAATTAATAAAAGACACTTTTTCATATTACAAACTCTTTAATTTATCAAAAAATTCACTTTCACCACCCGGAGAATGTCCGTTTTGAACGAATACAATTTCATTGTTTTTTACTACTACTGTATAAGGAACATTTGCAATTGATAAACTTCTTTTGAATTCTTGATTGGTATCCAATAAAACGGTGTATTCCCAGCCTTTGCCATTTATCATTGGTTTTACTCGTTTTTCTGTTCTAGAATCATCAACCGAAACGGCTATTATTTCTACATTTAATTTTTGTTTCCAATCACCATAAACATCACTAATCGCATCTAATTCTTGAACGCAAGGAGCGCACCAGGTAGCCCAAAATGAATAAACATAAAGAATATCCTTTTTTTGAAAATCGGTATTGGTGTTTACTAATTCTCCTTTGAGGTTTTTGAGTTTAACATTCGGAAGTTGGTGTTGTGAATAAACTACTAAGTTGATAAAAGTTAATAGAATTAAAAGTGTTTTTTTCATGATTTGGGCTTATTAGTAATTATATCTTTGCAAATAAAGAATAAAAATTGCATTTATTTAAAAAAAAATAGTTTATTTGTAGCATTAATTATTTTAAACTCCAAAATATGAAAAAATTACATTTATTTTTCGCCTTGTTAACTTTCGGATTATTTATTTCTTGTAGTAAAGATAACAATAATGGCGGAGATGGAAGCGCTGCACTTCAGTCAATTACAATAACTGCAAATACAACCGATGCCTATACAGGTGATAACATTCAATTTACTGTAAAAGGAAATAACAATGCTGATCTTTCTACCTCTGCAGTAATTTATGTAAATACTTCTCCGCTTGTTTCTAATTTCTTCACGCCAACTGCGGCAGGAATACTTTCAGTTTATGCCGTGTATCAAGTTTCTAGCACCGTTTCTCTAACTTCTCCTACAATTCAAATACCAGTTACACAAGGAATTAGTTTTAATAAAAGAGTGCTAATTGAAGATTATACAGGTACATGGTGTCAATATTGTCCACGTGTATCCTACGCAATTAGCCAAGTTCGTTTACAAACTTCTGATGCAGTGGTAGTAGCTATTCACAGAGGTAGCGATCCTTATAATTTTGCAGCAGCTTCTACATTAGAAACAATGATTGGGCTTACAGGATATCCAACAGGAATGCTTAATAGAAAAACAAATTGGAATTATCCAGAAAACAATAATGTAACTCAAGCAGTTAATTTAACTTCAGGAACTAACCCTAGAATCGGCTTGGCAATGACTAATTCAGTTGCAGGAAGTACTGCTAATGTTCAAGTTAACGTAAAATTTGGAAAATTTTTTTCAGGTTTAAAATTAGTGGTATATGCCCTTGAAGATAATTTATTTTACAATCAAATCAACGCTACAAGTTTTTATGGAGGGGTTAACCCAATTGTAGGTTTTAATCACAAAGATGTATTAAGAGCATTTTTAACTACGAGTATTTTAGGTGACGATATCACTGGTGCAACAACTACTAACGGAGTTTTCACCAAATCATTTACTTATACTATTCCAGCAGGAACACAAGCGTCAAATATTCATTTTGCTGCATTTGTTGTTGATTCAACGGGTAAAGCTTTAAATTCAAGAGATGCTTCATCTACTGATGCTCAAGCTTTTGAAGTTGAATAATTAGTACTATTCAAAATATAAAAGAGGCTTTTTAGCCTCTTTTTTTTTTTTTTTTAATAAATTAGGGCTTTAAATTATTATTTATTCTACATGCAATAAAAAGTAAAAAATGCCTTAATTTTACACAAAATACTTTCAATCATGAATAATATAGACTGGAAAATAGTTAAAGAATTTGAGGATATAACGTATAAAAAATGCAATGGGGTAGCTAGAATTGCTTTCAATCGTCCTGAGGTTAGAAATGCATTCCGACCAAAAACTACCTCTGAATTATACCAAGCATTTTACGATGCTCAGGAAGACACCTCAATTGGTGTAGTTTTACTTTCTGCTGAAGGACCTTCGAGTAAAGACGGCGTTTATTCTTTTTGTAGCGGTGGCGATCAAAATGCTCGGGGACATCAAGGATACGTGGGTGATGATGGCCAACACCGATTAAATATTTTAGAAGTACAAAGGCTGATTCGTTTTATGCCAAAAGTAGTAATTGCTGTTGTTCCGGGATGGGCAGTGGGTGGCGGTCACAGTTTGCATGTGGTTTGCGATTTGACTCTAGCAAGTAAAGAACACGCTATTTTCAAACAAACAGATGCCGATGTAACTAGTTTTGATGGGGGTTACGGATCGGCTTATTTGGCTAAAATGGTGGGTCAGAAAAAAGCACGTGAAATTTTCTTTTTAGGACGAAATTATTCCGCTCAAGAAGCAATGGACATGGGAATGGTAAATGCCGTAATTCCTCACGATGAATTAGAAGCTACAGCATATGATTGGGCGCAGGAAATTCTTCAAAAATCACCAACATCCATAAAAATGCTAAAATTTGCGATGAATCTTACCGATGATGGAATGGTTGGTCAGCAAGTATTCGCCGGTGAAGCGACCAGATTGGCCTATATGACTGAAGAAGCTAAAGAAGGTAGAAACGCTTTCCTAGAAAAACGCAAACCTAATTTTGAGAAAAAATGGCTACCATAAAGGAGAATTTTAGATTTCTGATTTTAGATTTTTGAAATCGGAACTACGGAATCTAAACGCTACAATCTATTATTCTAAACTCTATATTCTAAACTCTAAAATTATAATGAAACACTGGATTCAAGCAGCACGATTAAGAACATTGCCATTATCAGTATCTGGAATAATTGTAGGGAGTTTTTACGCCATGTCGCAATCGATGTTCAATTGGAGTATAGTTATTTTGGCGTTATTAACCACATTAGGATTCCAAATACTATCTAACTTTGCTAACGATTACGGTGACGGAATTAAAGGAACTGATAATGATGATCGAGTTGGGCCAAAACGTGCCATTCAAAGCGGCGTAATTTCGCCTATGCAAATGAAAAAGGCTTTAGTAATCACTTCTATAGTAACCCTGCTTTCTGCAATCGCGCTAATTTATGTTGCATTTAAAGAACATAATCTGCTCTTTTCGTTTATTTATTTACTCCTTGGAATTATAGCTATTGGTTCTGCAATTAAATATACGGTGGGCAATTCAGCATACGGATACCGTGGTTTAGGTGATTTATTTGTATTTATTTTCTTTGGCCTAGTTAGTACTTTAGGCATCTATTTTATGTTTGCCAAAGAAATGGATTGGTCGTTACTATTGCCAGCAACTTCGATAGGATTTTTGAGCGTTGCCGTCTTGAATTTAAATAACATGAGGGACGAAGAATCGGATAGAAAGTCAAATAAAAATACTATTGTGGTAAAAATAGGCGCAAGTAATGCGAAAGTTTATCATTACTTTCTAATTGTTTCAGCAATGATTTTGATTCTAGAATTCTCCTATTTTAAAGATTTTACTTTTGATCAATACTTATATGTGATTGCTTTTTTTCCGCTTTTAAAACATTTAAAAACGGTTTATACCAATAAAAATCCTAAAGAATTAGATCCTGAATTAAAAAAAGTGGCTTTAAGCACATTTGCTTTGTCAGTCTTATTCTCACTTACTTTGATTTACTTTTTACAAGATTTATTTGTAAATTTATTTTTAGGGGGAAGATAATTAGGTTAATTAATTTTAAATAAAATGAAAATTACTTTTTACGGACATGCCTCTTTAGGAATTACCATTGCTGATATTAACATCATCGTTGATCCATTTATTTCGGCTAATCCAAAGGCTGCATCTATTGATATTACTACATTGGAAGCCGATTATATTTTGCTAACTCATGCCCATCAAGATCATATTTTAGATGTAGAAGCTATTGCAAAAAGAACGAATGCTGTAATTGTTTCCAATGCAGAAATCGCTACCTATTACAGCAAAAAAGGGTTCCAATCACATCCTATGAATCATGGCGGAAGTTGGAATTTTGAATTTGGAAATTTAAAATTTGTAAATGCAATTCATTCAAGTTCTTTTCCCGATGGCACTTATGGTGGAAATCCTGGAGGTTTTGTGATTGAAGGGGAAAGAAAAAACATCTATATAGCTGGTGATACCGCTCTAACCATGGACATGAAACTGATTCCAATGCGAACAAAATTGGATTTAGCGATTCTACCTATAGGAAATAACTTCACCATGGATATTGAAGATGCGATTATAGCCTCTGATTTTGTAGAATGCGATAAAATTCTAGGATATCATTATGATACTTTCGGTTATATTGAAATAAATAAAGAGCAATCAATCAAGCAATTTTTCGATAAAGGCAAAGATTTAATGCTCTTAAATATAGGTGAAAGTATAGAATTGTAATTTAATTTAAAAATTTGAAAGCTACTTACCGCAAATACATATTAGATTTTAAACAGCCCTCGGGAACCTCTCGGGGGGTGATGACTCATAAAGAAACGTGGTTTATAATCATTGAAAACGATCAAAAAAAAGGGATTGGAGAGTGTGGAATTCTTCGTGGTTTGAGCTGTGATGACCGACCTGATTATGAAGAAAAATTAGCATGGACTTGTGCCAATATCCAACTAGGAAAGGACCAACTTTGGGAAGCATTAAGTGAGTTTCCATCTATACAATTTGGAGTCGAAATGGCGTTCCTATCCTTGACTAGTGAAAACCCTTTTTTACTCTTTCCATCCGCCTTTACAAATAGTTTAAAATCAATTCCAATTAACGGATTAATTTGGATGGGAAATAAAGATTTTATGAAGCAACAAATCGAGGTAAAATTAGCCGACGGTTTTCATTGTTTAAAACTCAAAATTGCAGCAATTGATTTTGAGGAAGAATTGAAATTATTGGGTCATATTAGACAAAATTTTACCCCGGAACAAGTTGAGATTAGGGTAGATGCCAACGGTGCTTTTAATAAAAGTGAAGCTTTAAATAAATTAAATCAATTAACTGAATTTAAATTACATAGTATCGAACAGCCTATTCAAAAAAACAATACTGACAGTATGTCAGAGTTGTGTAAAATGAGTCCAATTCCAATTGCATTAGACGAAGAGTTAATTGGTGTGTTTTCATTTGAAGAAAAGGAACAATTATTAGTAAAAATTAAGCCCCAATACATCGTTTTAAAACCCAGTTTTGTGGGTGGTTTTCGAGGTACTAATGAGTGGATTTTATTGGCTGAAAAACACCATATTAATTGGTGGATTACGTCTGCTTTAGAAAGTAATATTGGTTTGAATGCAATCGCACAATGGACCTATTTAAAGCAAAATAGAATGCCTCAAGGACTCGGAACAGGTGCGTTATTTACTAATAATTTTGATTGTCAATTGGAAGTTTCAAATGGGCAATTGTGGTTCAAAAAGGATAAAGAATTTCTATTCGATTTTAGTAAATATTAATTTGTACATTTGAATTTATTAACTCTTAAATTTTATTTTTTATGAAGAATTTATTTTGGTCATTAGTTTTAATTTTTTGTTCCATTTCATTTTGCAATGCTCAAAAAGTTTTTGTTACTGAATATGAAAATCAAGCTGCTGTTAAAGTTATCGCTGTAGATTATGAAAACCAAGCTGATTTATTAGTTTATAAAGTAAACTATGAAAATCAAGCTGGTAAAAATAATGGTAAATGGTTTTTTACAAAATATGAAAATCAAGCCAAAAAGAAATTGTACTTCGTGAGATATGAAAACCAAGCCGAATTGAAAATTTACTTCGTTGAATATGAAAATCAAGCTGGTTGGAAAAACAAATCAAAACAATACCTGTTGTTCTAATAAACAACAACTTATAAATTATTAAATGGGACTAATAAAAATATTTTCAGGAAGTGAAGTTTTAGCTTTAGTTCTTCAAGAAAAAATTGAAGCAATAGGGGTTACAACGGTTAAAAAAGACAACATACAATCAGCAAGATTAGCAGGTTTCGGCAATTCAGATTTGGCAGTGGAGCTATTTATCCAAGAAGTCGATTTTGGAAAAGCAAGTCCTATTATAGAAGAATTCAGAATGAGTATTTAAATTTGACGGCTATTTTTCAATTGCCTATTTCTGTTTTTAATCTATCTTTGCGCCTTTAAAATCTAAAAAAATAAAATGATTACAGTCAATGATATTTCTGTTCAATTTGGCGGAACTACCCTTTTTAGCGACGTCACTTTCTCAATAAATGAAAATGATAAAATTGCCCTTATGGGTAAAAATGGAGCAGGAAAATCTACCCTTCTAAAGATAATTTCAGGTCAAAGCAAACCTTCAACTGGAAATATCTCTGCTCCAAAAGAAGCTATTATTGCCTATTTGCCCCAGCATTTACTTACCACTGACGGAGCAACTGTAGTTGAAGAAGCGTCCAAAGCCTTCGGTGAAATCTTTTCAATGAAATCAGAAATAGATGAAATTAACGAGCAGTTAACGATCCGAACCGATTATGAAAGTGACGATTACATGAAACTAATTGAAAGAGTTTCTGATCTTAGTGAAAAATTCTACGCTATTGAAGAAGTAAATTACGAAGCGGAGGTTGAAAAAATCTTATTCGGATTAGGATTCGTTCGGGAAGATTTTACACGCCAAACATCCGAATTTTCAGGTGGTTGGAGAATGAGAATTGAATTGGCAAAAATCCTTTTAAGAAAACCAGATCTTATTTTATTGGATGAACCTACCAATCACATGGATATAGAAAGTATTCAATGGTTAGAGGATTTCTTGATAAATTCTGCGAAAGCGGTTGTAGTAATTTCTCACGATAGAGCCTTTATTGATACTATAACCAATAGAACCATTGAGGTTACTATGGGGAGAATTTATGACTACAAAGCAAAATATTCTCATTATCTAGAACTTAGAAAAGACCGCCGAATGCACCAGCAAAAAGCCTATGATGAGCAACAAAGAATGATTGCTGATAATAGAACTTTTATCGACCGATTTAAAGGTACGTTTTCAAAAACAGATGCGGTTCAATCGCGTGTAAAAATGTTGGAAAAACTAGTAATCGTTCAAGTGGATGAAGTGGATACTTCGGCATTAAAATTAAAATTTCCACCTGCTGCCCGCTCTGGTCAATATCCGGTTATCATTAAAGAATTATCAAAATCCTATGGTGATCATGTGGTTTTTGAAAATGCCAATATGGTTATTGAACGTGGACAAAAAGTAGCATTTGTAGGAAAAAATGGCGAAGGTAAATCAACTATGATTAAAGCCATTATGAAGCAAATTGAAATAAATAGCGGGAGCGTTGAGATTGGTCATAATGCACAAATAGGTTATTTTGCTCAAAATCAAGCTGCTTTATTAGATGAAAATGCTACTATTTTTGAAACTATTGATGATATTGCTGTGGGTGATGTGCGAACAAAAATCAAAGATATTCTTGGCGCTTTTATGTTTCATGGTGACGATGTGACCAAAAAAGTAAAAGTACTTTCAGGAGGTGAAAAAACGCGTTTAGCGATGATTAAATTATTGCTAGAGCCTGTGAATATTTTGATTCTTGATGAACCTTCTAATCATTTGGATATTAAAACGAAAGACATCATTAAAGACGCTTTACGCGATTTTGACGGGACTTTAATTCTAGTTTCTCACGATAGAGATTTCCTTGATGGTTTAGCAACCAAAGTTTTTGAATTTGGAAATAAACGGGTGAAAGAGCATTTTGAAGATATTGCGGGTTTCTTAGCCCATAAAAAAATGGAATCGTTGCGAGAAATCGAAAAATAATATGATTTTTTTTATCATTACAAGTCCATCTTAAGTAGAATTTATCCCAAACCCATTTTAATTAATCATTAATTTAAAAGAATCACATTATAAATTAGAGATTATATAATTACTTTTGCTAAAAACAAAATAAATTGAATTTATCGCAATATACAAAGGAATTTTCTTACAATATTAAATTGGCCTATCCTGTAATTTTAGGGATGTTGGGTCATACCCTAATTTCAATTGTAGATAATATAATGGTAGGTAATTTAGGTTCTACTGAATTGGCGGCAGTTTCCCTAGGCGGCAGTTTTGTATTTATTGGTATGTCTTTAGGAATAGGTTTTTCTACTGCCATAACCCCACTAGTTTCCATGGCGGATGCCGAAAAAGATGAAAAAAAAATACGTTCCGTTTTTCATCATGGGTTACTATCTTGTGTGATTTTAGGGGTGTGTGTTTTCATCTTAATTGTTTTGGCTAAGCCAATAATGTATATCATGCACCAGCCAAAAGAAGTGATCGATTTAGCTAGTCCTTATATTGATTGGGTTGCATTTTCACTAATTCCTGTAATTATTTTTCAAGGGTACAAGCAATTTGCTGACGGTTTATCAAGAACTAAATATTCAATGTACGCAATTTTTATGGCCAATATAATCCATATTTTTATAAATTACGTGCTGATTTATGGAGTTTGGATTTTTCCAAAATTGGGAATTATCGGTGCTGCTCTTGGAACAGTAATCTCTAGAATATTGATGGTAGTATTCATGCATTATATTATGAAAAATAATGCCCAATTGAATCCTTATTTTAAGAATTTTAGTTTCCGAGAAATTAAAAAAACAATGCTCAAAAAAATTGCAAGCCTTGGAATTCCTTCCGCGATGCAAATGCTATTTGAAGTAGCACTTTTCACTGCAGCAATATGGCTTTGCGGTTCTATTGGCAAAACAAGTCAAGCTGCAAATCAAATTGCGCTAACCTTAGCTACAACCACTTTTATGTTTGCAATGGGGTTAAGTGTTGCAGCAACCATTCGAGTTGGAAACAATAAAGGTTTAATGGATTATAAAAATTTGATCATCGTAGCAAGATCGGTTTTTATTCTTGCAATTATATTAGAAACATTTTTCGGACTCTTATTTGTTATATTACACAACTTTTTGCCGCATTTGTTCTTAAATATGGAGAATGTAAATCAAGCTGTAGAAAATAAAGAAGTAATAATAATTGCCTCAAAACTGCTTTTAGTAGCTGCGGTTTTCCAAATTTCTGATGGAATTCAAGTTGTAGTTCTTGGTGCTTTAAGAGGTTTACAAGATGTGAAAGTCCCTATGTATATTACCTTCGTGGCCTATTGGGTCGTTGGATTTCCAATTTCTTTTTTCCTCGGAAAATACACCGAATTAAAATCGGTAGGGGTATGGATAGGACTTTTAGCAGGATTATCAACTGCAGCAATATTTTTGTATATTCGCTTTCACAAGTTGACAAAACAACAACTTTTAAAATCAATTAATTAAATTCATACAAAATGGTACTATTTACAGTAATTATTGGAGTTATTTTATTTTTAATAGGAACTTCATTTTCAAATAACCAATCACTTTCTAAATTTGCACGCCCATTCAAAATTGGAGCTTTCATTGCTATAGCTATTGGATTAATGTCTTCTATGTTCAAGCAAATTGATGCCGGCAAAGTAGGCGTTCAATCGCTTTACGGAAACGTTCAACCCGATATTTTAGAAAGCGGTTTGCATGTCATAAATCCACTTTTGGACATCACCGATTTTGACATACAAACTCAAAATTATACCATGTCAGCAATCCACGGAGAAGGAGCTCAAGAAGGAGACGATGCCATCCGAGTGTTGTCAAACGACGGTTTAGAAGTAGTAATAGATTTAACCGTTTTGTACCGTGTTTCTCCATCTGAATCCCCAAAAATCTACAAGCAAATTGGTGTCGATTATATTGATAAAATTGTTCGTCCTGTAACTAGAACCCGTATTCGTGACAACGCTGTTTATTATGATGCAGTAGCATTGTACTCTACCAAAAGAAACGAATTCCAACAACGAATTTATAAAAGTATTGAAGAAGATTTCAAAAAAAGAGGACTTGTTTTAGAGCAATTGTTAATTAGAAATATCAATCTTCCAGCTTCTGTAAAACTGTCTATCGAAAGTAAAATTAATGCCGAACAAGATGCGCAAAAAATGACTTTCGTACTTCAAAAAGAAAAACAAGAAGCCGAACGTAAAAGAGTGGAAGCACAAGGTATAGCCGACTATCAAAGAATTATATCGATGGGATTAACAGACAAACAATTGCAATACGAGCAAATAAAAGCCCAAAAAGAATTGGCCGCTTCACCAAATACCAAGATTATTTTTATGAATGGAAAAAATACTCCAGTCATTTTATCAGACAAATAGTTTTTTAAAGTTAGTTTGGCTTTAACCAAATTAACCAATAACCAAATCAACAATAAACATGGAATTACCTAAATTTTTACTTGGCGACAATACCGATTTTCCAGACGATATTTTCGTTATTCACCTTGAATATCCTCGATTCATCATCAATCTAAATGACGATGAGGTTGAATTCATAGAAGAAGCCGAAGATCTTGACGAAGCAGAACTCAATGCCGAAATGGAAGGTTTAATCGTTCAAGCTAATGAATTTTATGATCGGGAAATGGAACGATACGAAAAAGAATAACAATTCAATTCTAAACTGAGCTGCATCTATTGCAGCTTTTTTTTCGAAGCTTTTTCCGGCTTTCCCCGTCAAGCCCTTGTTAAAAAAACGAGTTTTATCAAGGTTAAAAAGGAGCTTTTTTCAGTCGCTCTTTTTCCCCTTTAAAACTAAGTTTTTTAAACTTCGGGGCTTTTGGTTCACT
>JARXAC010000007.1:0-37733 GCA_029866065.1 Flavobacterium sp. | reverse complement strand
ACGTTCATTATACGCACTACGGACGTTTATGTCCTATTGAAACTCCTGAGGGACCAAACATTGGTTTGATTTCTTCCCTTGGAGTTTACGCTAAAGTAAACGGAATGGGATTCATTGAAACACCTTACCGTGTTGTTAAAGATGGAAAAATTGATCTGAACGCGACTCCTGTTTATTTAAGTGCTGAAGAAGAAGAAGGTAAAATGATTGCTCAAGCAAATATCCAAATGGATGCTTCAGGTAAAATCACGGCCGATAATGTAATTGCTCGTCAGGAAGGTGACTTCCCAGTAATTCAGCCATCAAAAGTAGATTATACCGATGTTGCACCAAATCAAATTGCTTCAATTTCAGCTTCATTAATTCCATTCTTGGAACACGATGATGCGAATAGAGCCTTGATGGGATCGAACATGATGCGTCAAGCAGTTCCATTATTACGTCCAGAAGCACCAATTGTTGGTACCGGTTTAGAGCGCCAAGTGGCCTCTGATTCTAGAGTATTAATCAATGCTGAAGGCAATGGAACTGTGACTTATGTAGATGCCAATATCATCACTATTAAATACGACCGCTCTGATGCAGAACGTATGGTTAGTTTTGAAGAAGATGAGAAATCATACAATTTAATTAAATTCAGAAAAACAAATCAAAGTTCAAGTATCAACCTTAAACCGATCGTAAGAAAAGGAGATAGAGTGGTTCTTGGACAAGTATTATCGGAAGGTTATGCCACTCAAAATGGAGAATTAGCTTTAGGTAGAAACCTAAAAGTAGCTTTTATGCCATGGAAAGGGTACAACTTCGAGGATGCGATTGTAATTTCTGAAAAAGTAGTTCGTGACGATATTTTTACCTCAATTCACATCGATGATTATTCATTAGAGGTGAGAGATACTAAATTAGGTAACGAAGAATTAACGAATGATATTCCAAACGTTAGTGAAGAAGCTACTAAAGATTTAGATGAAAATGGTATGATTAGAATTGGTGCCGAAGTTAAACCTGGCGATATTCTTATTGGTAAAATTACCCCTAAAGGAGAATCAGATCCTACCCCTGAAGAGAAATTGCTTCGTGCGATCTTTGGTGATAAAGCAGGAGATGTAAAAGATGCTTCATTAAAAGCGTCACCTTCTTTACATGGAGTGGTGTTAGATAAAAAATTATTCGCAAGAGCGGTAAAAGACAAGCGCAAGCGTACCCAAGATAAAGATGCCTTAACGGCTTTGGAAATGGAATTCGAAACTAAATTTGTTGAATTAAAAGACAAGTTAATTGACAAACTTTTCAATATCGTTAATGGAAAAACTTCACAAGGAGTAATGAACGATTTAGGAGAAGAAGTTTTACCAAAAGGTAAAAAATACACTCAAAAAATGTTAAACTCTGTGGAAGATTTTGCTCACTTAACAAAAGGGCAATGGGTTTCAGATGACGATACCAATAAAATGGTAAATGATTTGATCCATAACTATAAAATTAAGTTGAACGATTTACAAGGTAGCTTAAGAAGAGAAAAATTCACTATTACTGTTGGTGATGAATTACCAGCAGGAATCTTGAAATTAGCTAAAGTTTATATCGCCAAAAAACGTAAATTGAAAGTTGGGGATAAAATGGCGGGACGTCACGGTAACAAAGGTATTGTTGCTCGTATTGTTCGTCATGAAGACATGCCTTTCTTAGAAGATGGAACTCCTGTTGATATCGTGTTGAACCCACTTGGGGTACCTTCACGTATGAACATTGGTCAAATTTATGAAACTGTTTTAGGATGGGCTGGACAGAAATTAGGTAGAAAATATGCTACCCCAATTTTTGACGGTGCTACTCTAGACCAAATTAATGAATTGACTGACGAAGCTGGAATTCCACGTTTCGGTCACACTTACCTTTATGATGGAGGTACTGGAGAACGTTTCCACCAAGCGGCAACTGTAGGAGTTATCTATATGTTGAAACTAGGACACATGGTTGATGATAAGATGCACGCCCGTTCAATCGGACCGTACTCATTAATTACGCAACAACCATTAGGAGGTAAAGCTCAATTTGGAGGTCAGCGTTTTGGAGAGATGGAAGTTTGGGCATTGGAAGCCTATGGAGCATCAAGCACCTTAAGAGAAATCTTGACAGTTAAATCTGATGATGTTATTGGTAGAGCTAAAACTTACGAAGCAATCGTGAAAGGAGAAGCTATGCCAGAACCAGGTCTTCCAGAATCATTCAATGTATTAATGCACGAATTGAAAGGTCTAGGTTTAGATATCCGTTTAGAAGAATAAAACAATTAACAGTTGACAATTGTCAATTATCCATTATCAATTATCAATTCAAGTTTTCAACTATGATGAATAATAGAAACAACAATAAAGATAAAAACCCAGTAGTTAAGTTTAACAAAATTACTATTGGATTGGCTTCTCCAGAATCGATCTTGGCTGAGTCAAGAGGTGAGGTTTTGAAACCAGAAACGATCAACTATAGAACACACAAACCAGAACGTGACGGACTTTTCTGCGAAAGAATATTTGGACCTGTAAAGGATTTCGAATGTGCTTGTGGAAAATATAAAAGAATTCGTTACAAAGGAATTGTTTGTGACCGTTGTGGAGTTGAAGTAACTGAGAAAAAAGTACGTAGAGATAGAGTCGGACACATCAATTTAGTTGTGCCAATTGCTCACATTTGGTATTTCCGTTCTCTTCCAAACAAAATTGGATACATCCTTGGATTACCATCTAAGAAATTAGATATGATTATTTACTATGAAAGATACGTAGTAATCCAAGCGGGTATTGCTAAAAATGCTGAAGGAGAATCAATAGAAAGACTAGACTTTTTGACAGAGGAAGAATATTTAAATATTTTAGATACGTTGCCTGCTGACAATCAATATTTAGACGATTTTGATCCTAATAAATTTGTTGCCAAAATGGGAGCAGAGTGTATTATGGACTTGTTAGCGCGCATCGATTTAGATGAATTGTCTTATGATTTAAGACATAAAGCGAATAATGAAACGTCTAAACAACGTAAAACAGAAGCGTTAAAAAGACTACAAGTGGTAGAATCCTTCCGTGAGTCTAACTTGAACCGTGAAAATCGTCCGGAGTGGATGATTATGAAAGTAGTTCCAGTTATTCCGCCAGAATTACGTCCTCTTGTACCTCTTGATGGTGGTCGTTTTGCTACTTCAGATTTAAATGATTTGTACCGTCGTGTAATTATACGTAACAACCGTTTGAAAAGATTAATGGAGATCAAAGCTCCAGAAGTAATCTTGAGAAACGAAAAGCGTATGTTGCAAGAATCGGTAGATTCCCTTTTCGATAATACAAGAAAAGCATCTGCAGTAAAAACAGAATCTAACCGACCTTTAAAATCTTTATCCGATTCGTTAAAAGGAAAACAAGGACGTTTCCGTCAAAACTTATTAGGAAAACGCGTGGATTATTCTGCTCGTTCGGTAATTGTTGTTGGACCTGAATTGAAATTATTCGAATGCGGTATCCCTAAAGATATGGCAGCTGAGTTATACAAACCTTTCGTTATCCGTAAATTGATAGAAAGAGGAATTGTAAAAACAGTTAAATCGGCTAAGAAAATAATTGACAAAAAAGAACCTGTAGTTTGGGATATCCTTGAAAATGTAATTAAAGGACACCCAATCTTATTGAATCGTGCTCCTACTTTGCACCGATTGGGTATTCAAGCATTCCAACCAAAATTAATTGAAGGAAAAGCGATCCAATTGCACCCTTTAGTTTGTACTGCGTTCAATGCGGATTTTGATGGGGATCAAATGGCGGTTCACTTACCGTTAGGGCCAGAAGCTATTTTGGAAGCACAATTATTAATGTTGGCTTCTCACAATATCTTGAATCCTGCAAATGGTGCTCCGATTACAGTACCTTCTCAAGACATGGTATTGGGTCTTTATTATATGACCAAAGAACGTATTTCGACTCCAGAACACCTAATTTTAGGTCAAGACTTAACTTTTTATTCTGCTGAAGAAGTAAATATTGCCCTGAATGAAGGCAAGTTAGAATTGAACGCTCGTGTGAAAATCCGTGCGAAAGATTTTAATGAAAATGGAGAATTAGTATATAAAATTATCCAAACTACTGCTGGACGTGTACTTTTCAACGAAGTTGTTCCTGAAGAAGCCGGATATATTAATGATGTATTAACTAAGAAAAACCTTAGAGATATTATCGGACATGTATTAAGTGTTACGAATGTGCCTACAACAGCTGCGTTCCTTGACAACATGAAAGATATGGGTTATAAATTTGCCTTCAGTGGTGGATTGTCATTCTCTCTTGGGGATATTAGAATTCCAGAACAAAAAACAAAATTAATTGCAGACGCTAGAGAACAAGTTGACGGTATTTCTGCAAATTATAATATGGGACTTATTACCAATAACGAACGTTACAACCAAGTTATTGACGTGTGGACTTCAGCGAATGCCCAACTTACAGAATTAGCAATGAAAAACATTAGAGAAGACCAACAAGGTTTCAACTCAGTGTATATGATGCTTGACTCTGGAGCAAGGGGATCTAAAGAGCAAATCCGTCAGTTAACAGGTATGCGTGGTTTGATGGCTAAGCCTAAAAAATCTACTGCCGGTGGTGGAGAAATTATTGAAAACCCAATTCTTTCTAACTTTAAAGAAGGACTTTCGATTTTAGAATATTTCATTTCTACTCACGGTGCTCGTAAAGGACTTGCGGATACAGCGTTAAAAACTGCCGATGCGGGTTACTTAACAAGAAGGTTACATGACGTTTCTCAAGACGTAATTGTAAACATTGACGACTGTGGAACTCTTAGAGGTGTGGAAGTTTCTGCATTAAAAAAGAATGAAGAAATTGTTGAAACTTTAGGAGAAAGAATCTTAGGTCGTGTAGCATTACAAGACGTTATTAATCCGATGACTAATGAAGTATTAGTAAAAGGAGGAGAGCAAATTATAGAAGCTACTATGCGTTTAATTGAAGCTTCTCCAATCGAGAAAGTGGAAGTTCGTTCGCCACTAGTTTGTGAAGCTACTAAAGGTATTTGTGCTAAATGTTACGGAAGAAACTTAGCTACTGGAAAAATGACTCAAAGAGGTGAGGCTGTAGGTGTAATTGCTGCACAGTCAATTGGAGAGCCAGGTACTCAGTTAACATTACGTACCTTTCACGTAGGTGGGGTTGCGGGTGGAATTTCTGAAGAATCAAGTATCTTAGCTAAATTCAATGGTCGTTTAGAATTAGAAGATTTAAAAACAGTAAAAGGAGAAGATTTAGAAGGTCAAGCAGTTGATATTGTAATCTCTCGTTCAACAGAATTGAAATTAATAGACGTTAAAACGGGTATTCTATTAGCTACCAATAATATTCCTTACGGATCTAGCATTTATGTTAAAGACGGTCAAGTAGTTACCAAAGGAGATGTTATTTGCAAATGGGATCCTTACAATGGAGTTATTATTTCTGAATTTACTGGTAAAATTGCTTACGAAGATTTAGAGCAAGGACAATCATTTATGGTTGAAATTGATGAGCAAACAGGATTCCAAGAAAAAGTAATCTCTGAAGGAAGAAACAAAAAATTAATTCCTACTTTATTGATTTACGGTAAAGACAATGAGTTAATCCGTTCGTATAACTTACCAGTTGGAGCCCACTTAATGGTTGACAATGGCGAGAAAATTAAAGCAGGTAAGATTTTAGTAAAAATTCCACGAAGATCTTCAAAATCTGGAGATATCACAGGAGGTTTACCAAGAATTACAGAGTTGTTAGAAGCTCGTAATCCATCTAACCCAGCGGTAGTCTCAGAAATAGACGGGGTAGTAACTTTCGGTAAAGTAAAAAGAGGTAACCGTGAAATTATCATAGAATCTAAATTTGGTGAGGTTAAGAAATACTTAGTAAAACTTTCAAGCCAAATCTTAGTTCAAGAAAATGACTTTGTACGTGCAGGAGTTCCATTATCTGATGGAGCAATTACACCAGACGATATCTTAAGAATTAAAGGACCAGCTGCTGTTCAACAGTATCTAGTAAATGAAATTCAAGAAGTATACCGTTTACAAGGGGTAAAAATTAACGATAAGCACTTTGAAGTGGTGATCCGTCAAATGATGCGTAAAGTATTAGTTCAAGATCCAGGAGATACGTTATTCTTAGAAGATCAATTAATTCACACCAAAGATTTTATCGTTGAAAATGATAAACTATACGGTATGAAAGTAGTTGAAGATGCTGGGGATTCTCAAAACTTGAAACCAGGACAAATTGTTTCTCCGCGTCAATTACGTGATGAAAATTCACTATTAAAACGTAACGATCAGAATTTAGTGGTAGCTCGTGATGTAATCACTGCCACTGCAACTCCAGTACTTCAAGGTATTACGAGAGCATCGTTACAAACGAAATCATTTATATCTGCAGCATCATTCCAAGAAACAACTAAGGTATTAAACGAAGCAGCAGTAGCTGGTAAAGTGGACAACTTAGAAGGATTGAAAGAAAATGTTATTGTAGGACATAGAATTCCAGCAGGAACCGGTATGAGAGAATACGATCACACCATTGTAGGTTCAAAAGAAGAATTCAATGAAATGATGACGACTAAAGAAGAATACAATTATTAATTCAAAAGTGAAAGATTTAATTTTTTTAGCTCTTTCACTTTTTCAACTATTTTAATTATGAGCGAGCAAGAAGGACAAATAAATATTGAATTGGACGAAAATATAGCGGAAGGAATTTATTCTAACCTAGCTATTATCAATCATTCGGCATCAGAATTTGTTTTAGATTTTGTGTGCATTATGCCAGGTGTTCCTAAAGCAAAAGTGAAGTCAAGAATAGTTTTGACGCCGCAACATGCCAAAAGACTTGTCAAAGCATTAGCAGAAAATGTTCACCGATTTGAAGTCGCTCATGGTGAAATAAAAGACACAGAGCAACCCGCAATACCACTTAATTTTGGTACCGCTGGCCAAGCATAAATTAAAAAGCCTCTTCAAAACGAAGGGGCTTTTTTATTCTACAAAACCTATTTTAATTTGCCAAATTGGATGATATAGATAATTATTATGGATCTATTAATCTTGCAATTTTCAATAGCTTTATTTTAATCTTTCACAAAAAATCAAGTTTTTATAAAAAAAATTAAAATTTAACATTTTGGTTTTATTAAATTTACTTATATTTATCGCCTGATTACTTTTTAAAATATAATTTATTAACCTATAATATTTATTATGAATCAAAACTACAATTTTGTTCAGGCCTTGTTTTCCCAAGTAATGAACGGTAAAAATCAAGATTTAGCTACTAAAAGATCCAGTTCTTTTAAAAGCTTTTTGCTGTTAATAGTATTTGCATTTTTTGCAAATTTTTCTGCTAAAGGGCAAACAGTTTTATTAAGTCCTACTGGTGATGGTGGATTTGAAAGTGGCGCTACTTTTGCTGCTAACAACTGGACAGTAGTCAATTCTTCTACGGACAGTTGGTTTTTAGGAACAGCACCAGTAGTTTCAAATGGAGCTAGATGTGCCTATATTACCTCAACATCAGCTACTAATGCTACTTGGACTTATTCTCAATTATCGGTTATTCAGCACATGTATTATGACGTTACAATTCCTGCTGGACAGCCAATTGTAACCATGACATTTAAATGGAAAGCTCAAGGAGAAGGTTCCGGAACATCTGATTGGGATAACCTTAAAGTATTTTGGGGTACGGTTACAAATATTGGTGTGCCAGTTGCTAATACTGCCCTCGGTGCTGCCTATCAAGTTTCAGGTCCTGGAGCTACGTCAGGTATGTATAAAATAAATAGTGCAGCTTACAATTCAGAAACTATTTCTTTTTCTGGAACGCCAGGAACTACTTATAGATTAGTGTTGAGTTGGAAATCAGATTCATCAACAATTGCTAATCCGCCAGCAGCTGTAGATGATATTAATCTTGTTGCTAATCCAATTTCAACTTTTACCGCTACTGCTAATGGAGGACTTTGGTCTTCTCCTGCTACTTGGGTAGGAGGGGTAACTCCTGGAGCTGGTAATGACATTACAATTCCTGCCGGATCAATTGTAACTGTTGATCAAGTTACATCTTATAGAAATATAGACGTTAATGGAGTCCTTCAATGGAATGGAACTATAAACGCAATGACATTAAGTGGTAACTTAACTATAAATTCAGGTGGACGATTCTTACCGTATTCAACAGCAGGTACTGGAGTTACAGTAAATATAGGAGGAAATTTTCAAAATAATGGCTATGCGAATTTAGCAGCAGCTTCTACATTAATTAACTTTAATGGAACTGGTTCTACTTTAAGTGGAACGGGTGTTTTTGAAGGTGACGGTACACGAGGAATCATTCGAACATTGACTTTTTCAAATTTAGGAAGTAATTCAATTGCAACCTCACAGAATTTAACTCTAATTTCAGGTTTAAATCATTATGGGGGTTCTTTAAATACCAACGGTAAAATTAAAATAGACAATACCGCTCAAATATATGGTCAAGCATTAAACTTACAAGTTGCCAATGTTGCAGTAACGAATATGGGGTCTCTTTATACAGTAGCTCCAGTAGTTTTTGGTACTGCAGTTGTGCCATACGCAAATGCATTAGCAGCCTTTTTAGGAACAAGATATTTCAATGGAAACAATGTTTACTTATGTACTACAGCAGGAACATTTAATGCTACTCCTCCAACTTCTACTTCCGCTACAACATTTACTACTAGTGGTCCTACTTTGATTTGGATAGGAACATTAGGTACACTTGGTACCAACGTTCCTTATAATGGTACTTTATCAATTACAACACAGTATTTTTATGGTGATAATGTTTATCAAGCCATTGCAACTACAGCTACCACTACAATGCCTGTTCATACTTCTGGAACAGTGGGTGGTTTCCGTTATTTAGGGACTGTAGCTAAAGCATCGGTTAATTTTGATTCTGTAACCGGTACCGTTAGAAGTTTAAATTTAACTCAAACAGGTTCTGGATTTTCAACTGCTCCTGCCGTGGCTATTAGCAGAGGTTTAGGAGATATTACAGGAGTAAGCGCTGCTGCAACCGCAGTATATTTCCAACAAATTGCCGGTCTTGCAAATAGTATAGTTCAAAAAAGTGGTGGTGCCTCAATTACAGGTGGATTAACTATTAATAGTGATCAAGGAGCAAGCATAGCTTCTACGAATGTGCAAGCGTCTTCAGGTGTTGGTGCTATTTCAACTACAAATGGTGGGCTTAATTATACAGTGGCTCCTTTAGTAGGTTTTGCTGGACCTCCGACACTTAACTTAGTTACCAATGCAGGTTCAGGATATCTTGCTGCACCAACTGTTGTAGTAACAGGTGGTACATTAGTCTCTGGAACAGCTTTAGCTACAACTAACTTTATAGTAACAATGAACCAAGGAAAAGTAGTTTCTGTATATTTAAATACTGCTACTACGGCTACCTATTCTGTTCCTCCAACATTATCTTTTTCAACAGGAAATGCAACTTTAGCATTCCCTGCAGGGTGTTGGCCGGCTGCTAATGCTAATATAGGTAGCAACGGACAAATTACAAGTTTTACCATGACGAATGCTGGTTTTGGATATGCAGCCGCTCCTACTGTTGGGGTAGGTATAACTTCTGCAACTACTGCAGGTGGTACTTTTACTACAGCTGCTTCAGCCCCTTCGGCTCGTATTGCATTATACAACTTAACATTAAACCTTACTGCTCCTTCTACAGTTGCAGTTGTAGCTTCTGATGATGATGCTATTCCTGCCAATAGAAAAATGAACAACTTGTCATTATCTAGTGCAGGAATTGGATTAAATTTATCGAATAATTTAGTGCTTTTTGGCACAGCTCCTTTAACATTAACGGCTAGTGCTAATGCACCTGGTAACGTATTGAATTTAGGAGGCAATAATTTAGTATTCACTTGGAGGGATTATGCTGGAACTACTACCACTTATGGAGCTACTAAAGCCTATATCACAAACGGTTCTATGACTTTAACTGGTAGAGGTGGAGGAACTACAGGTTCTACTTTTAACTTTCCATTTAGCGGAGCAGTTACTGTTTTTACCGGTGGAAATACTTCTACTGCAGTTACTGGAGGTACCGATGCTTTAACAGTTAAAGTAACTGAAGTAGGTGCTCCAGGAAACACTGTTGCTGGTGGAACGGGTATTGCTTTAGGAAACCGAGCTTTTAAAGTGGAAACCGCTTCTACTTTAGGTAGTGCTACTTCTTCATCTTCTTTATTTGGAGGAACTCTTCCAACGGTAAGATTAAATTACAATGAACAAGACGGATTAACAACTACTCAACCTCAAACATTCGTTCTTGATGCCACTTCTTTAAATGGCTCTTGGAATGTTCGAAGTCTTGTTTTTGGTGCTTCCGGTCCTCTAGCTGCCACAGGTGGACTAACAACAGGGGCTATTGCTCCAACGGCAGTTTTACTTAATAGTGGTAACTTTTATGCATGGGGTACTGGTTCGCCAACAATTGCCGGGGTAATTCCTACAACTCTTTGTGCTAACTCAGGAGCTTTCTCTATTACAGGTACTAATTTTTCAGGAGTTACTTCCGTAAATATTGGTGGTACTGCAGTATTGTCTTTTACCGTAGTGAGTGATACAATAATTACTGGATTTGCCGGTCCTGGCACTACTGGAACTATTTCTGTTACTAAAAATGGTTTAACAGTTACAGGAATTGAAAATATTACTATTACACCATCACCAAGTGCACCAACTGTTTCTACTTCTGCTGCAAGTATTAACTTAGGTGGAACGGTTACCGTTACTGCTTCAGGTGGTACAGGTGTTTTTAGATGGTACGATAATGCCAATGCAGGTACTTTATTATTCACGGGCGCTACTTTTAGCGCACCTGTTTGTTCTGGAAATCTTTGGGTTTCTGAATACAATGGTTCTTGTGAAGGTTTAAGAACAATGGTTACGGTTACAATTGCTCCAACTGCAATTGTATCTTCTGTGAATACGTTTTGTGGTGTAGGAAGTGCGGTTACCCTAACAGCTTCTCCTGCTGACGCTTCGATTACTTATACATGGAACTCTATAACTCCTTCAACAACTTTATCGCAATCGGTAGGTGCTAGTACAGTAACTTCAACTTTAACTCAAACCTCCGATTTTAGTTTAGTTGCGACCAATGGAACTTGTACAGCTACAGTTTATAAATCAATTGGGGTTTATCCATTACCATCTGCTACCGTTACTACTACAGCTCAAGGAGTTTGCCCTGGAACGAGTGCTACAATTGGTTCTGGTTTAAGTGCTGGAAACTTCACTGTAACTTGTTTACCTGCACCTACCGCTGCATCAATTCCACCCGTTGGTGCTGTTGCACTTGTTGGTGGCTTAGCATTAATTTTACCTTATCCTGCTGGAGTTACCGCAAGTGGTACTAGTTTAGATGATAATTTTTGGGGAGGGATTCCAGTTGGATTTAATTTTAATTTCTTTGGAAATACAGTTACAAACGTTTTTATTGGATCTAATGGAACCATCAATCTAGGTACTGCGGGTTCTACTCAATATACATTTACAGGTGGTTTCCCTAATACCGGAAATCCTGCAAGTACTGTTGCAGTTGTCGCTCGAGATTTACACTGGGGTACTGCTGGAGCTGGAAAAATTACGTATTGGACAGAAGGGATTGCTCCAAACCGTCGTTTTGTAGTTCAATTTTTAAATGGTAATACCTATTCAGGTGGTGGTAGACAAACTGCAGAAGCGGTATTCTATGAAACGTTAGGAACTATTGATATTCGTGTATTTGAAGCATCTTTTGCAAATGCAAAATATATAGGTTTACAAGACGCTACAAGAACTATTGGTGCAACTGCCCCTAATTGTGATGTAACTCCAGTTGTAAATAATTACTGGAATGGTCAAACTGCTATTATTGATGCTGCAGCACCAAAAGCATGGCGTTTTTCACCACCTTCAAACTACAATACGACTTGGTATGCTAATGGTGTGGCAATGCCTTCAGTAACGGCAAACCCAACAGCTACTCCTCCGGTAGTAGGATATACTAATCCTGGAACTAATGTATTTAGTATTCCTGTTGCTCCTTCAGCTACTACTACTTATTCTATAACTTATACAAATCAAACAACAGGTTGTGCTAATCCAGCTGGTTCAGCTGAAGTTTTAATGGCAGTACTTGGAAATACAATTCCTGCTGGCTTAACAACTAACGCTAGTGCAACTACAATTTGTACTGGTCAAACGGTTAACTTTAGTACCAGCTTTACTGGAATTACTGATGGAATGGTTTTCCAATGGCAAAATTCTACTGACGGTGGAACTATATGGAATGATATCGCTACTGCTAATGCTTTAACTTATTCAACTATTCCTACAGCTGCATCACAGTACCGTTGTAAATTAGTAGCGTGTAACGGCGTTCCGGGATACACAAGTACTGCTACTATTGGGTTCTCTAATTCTATCGTTTCTACCACTCCAGGTTTACGTTGTGGAACTGGAACAGCAACAGCAGGTGCAACTGGATCTACTGGTACTACAATTAAATGGTATGCGAATGCTTCAGGGGGTGCTGCTCTTGGAACAGGGACTACTTTTACATCTCCTTCAATTACTGCAACTACAACGTATTATGCAGGTGCTGAGACGTATGTGGTAGGTGCTTTACCAGTAGGTGCAGGAGGAACTAACTCTTCAAATTCTGGTCAATCCTTCTTTTCAGGTGGCTGGGGAGGATCGAAAACACAATATATAATCAAAGCTAGTGAATTATTAGCTGCTGGAATTGGCGCTGGTAACATTACCAGTTTAGGTTTTGAGCCTACGGATTCTGGTCAAACGTATCAAGGTTTCTCTGTTTCGTTAGCTCCTGTTACTGCCGATGTAATGACTACTACTTTTATCTCAGCTGGTTTGACTCAGGTATACTCAGGGACACTTGCAGATGCTGGATTTACTCCTGTTGCAAATACAGTAAATAATTTAGCTTTTGGAACGGGTACCGGTTCTGCTTCTACATTCAATTGGGATGGTAGTTCTAATATCTTAGTTTCTATCTCTAGAACCTCTGTACCTGGTGCGTTTACATCAACAGCAACAACCATGAAAGTGGATAATGTTGGATTCGTGTCTACTGCTTATGATTTAGCGGATAACTTGGATCCAGCAGCTATGTTGGCTTCAGCTACTGCAGATGCAACTACTACTTTCAGACCTAGATTTACAGTTAACGGTCAAGTAGTTTGTTCTTCACCTAGAGTACCAGTACTAGTTACGGTAACTACTCCGCCTTCAATTACTTTAAGTGGTAACCCTGCTACTATTTGTGCAGAATCTAATTCTACTGCCGTAACGGTAGCAACTGGTGTTTCTAACTATGACACTTATGCTTGGTCTCCTACCACTGTAACTGGAAATTCAATAGTTGGATGGGTATTTAATCCATTAACAACAACTACGTATACATTAACTGCTTCTCAATCTACAGGAGTAACTCCATGTGCTACAACTGCAAACATAACAGTAACTGTTAATCCCACCCCTAGTGTGTTGACTATTGCTCCGGCAACATCTTCTACTTGTGCGGATACTATTTTACCTTTAGTTACATCAGGTGGAACTGTTGGTTCAACAGGAGCTGTTCAAATTGGAACAGGTGTTTTAACTAATACAACTACAACTCCTTACAAAGTTTTCTGGGGAGGGTCTAAAACACAAGCGTTGTACACTGCTGCTGAATTATCTTCTTTAGGATTAATAGGAGGAAGTTCAATTGCAAGTATTGGACATGTAATTCTGTCTGGGGTTCCTTTATTAATGAATAACTATTCTGTAAGCGTTGGATTTGTTTCAGACGCTACCTTGGGTACTGCTTTTATTGCAGGAGCTACAAATATAGTATTGAATAATGTTGCATTTACTCCTTCTACAGGTTCCGGTAACATTGATTATACTTTAACTACTCCTATCGTATGGGATGGAGTTTCTAATTTATTAGTAGAAACTTGTTTTAATAACAATGATGGTGGAGGTGGTTTTACAAACTCTTTATCTGTTCAATCATCTACAGTTGCAACTGGCTTGAATATTTATAGATCTCAAGACAATACGGTTGATGTTTGCTCTAATGCTACTGCTCCGTTTGGTTCTACTACTAGACCTAATTTAAGAATCTCAGTATTAGGACAAGTAGCTACTACTTGGTTACCTATTACTAACTTATATACCGATGCGGCAGCAACTACTCCTTATACTACAGGAACAAGCGCAACTACAGTTTACTTTAAATCAACTTCGGCAGCTTCAGTTGTTAACTACACTGCGACAGCTACGTCTGTAGCAGGATGTACAAGAGTAGCTACGGTACCAGTTACTGTTTACCAAACCGCTGCACCAACTGGATTACAATTCTATCAATTCTGCCCTACGGGTGGCGCTACAGTAACAAGTATGACTCCTGTTGTTAACGGAACTAGCATTAAATGGTATTCAGTTTCTTCAGGTGGAACTGCATTGTCTCCAACAACACCTTTAACTCAAGGTTATTTCTGGGCATCTCAAACATTAAATGGTTGCGAAAGTCCAACTAGATTCTTAGTATTTGCAATTTCTAATGCAACTGCTGCTCCTTCTAGTAGTCCGTCTCAACAATTCTGTAATAGCGCAACTGTAGCTAATTTATCAGCTAACGGCACTGCTATACAATGGTATGTAGCTGCAACTGGTGGTACAGCATTAGCTTCAACTGATGCTTTGGCTACAGGTACTTACTATGTATCTCAAACTTCTGGTGGTTGTGAAAGCCCAAGAACAGCCGTTTCTGTAACTGTTAATGCTGTACCAGCTCCAACAGGTGCTGCAACACAATCGTTATCCTCTTTATTAACTTTGGGTGATATTGTAGTTACAGGTTCTAATATTACTTGGTATACTTCAGCTGCAAATGCTGCTTCTGGAACTAGTCCACTTTCATCCACTCAATTGATAGCGAATACAACGTATTATGCAACTCAAACAATTAATGGATGTAGAAGTACAGCAAGCTTAGCAGTAACTATTACTACTTTAGCAAATCAAGATTTCGATATGACTCAATTTACGTACTATCCAAACCCTGTGATCGACTTGTTGAATATTTCTTATTCTCAAGACATGACAAGCGTGAAAGTATTTAATATGGTTGGTCAACAATTAATGAGTAAAGTTATAAATGCTAATACTACTCAAATTGATATGTCTAGATATGCAAATGGTGCTTACTTTATTCAAGTAACTACTGAAAATGCAATGAAAACGGTTAGAGTAATTAAGAAATAATTCTAAATCTAAATACTAAAAAACCCATTCACATTGTGAATGGGTTTTTTTATTTATAATAGTTTAAAAATTTTTATTCAAATTCAGAAGTGAAAAATAATTGAACGTTTGGGTATTTATTCTGTGTCATTTGAATGGTAAAATCAGAATCAGCTAGGAACACCAATTGGTTGTATTTATCATGAGCTAAGTACTTCTGTTTTATACGTCTAAATTCTTTAAACTCCTCGCTCTTTGGATCATTTGGTTTTACCCAACACGCTTTGTGCACCGGGAAATTTTCATAAGTACATTTGGCTCCGTATTCATGTTCTAATCGGTATTGAATTACTTCATATTGTAACGCACCCACAGTTCCAATAATCTTTCTATTGTTCATTTCAAGAGTAAATAACTGCGCTACACCTTCGTCCATTAATTGGTCAACACCTTTGTCCAATTGTTTGGCTTTCATTGGATCGGCATTATTAATGTATCTAAAATGCTCCGGTGAGAAACTAGGAATTCCTTTGAAACTCATAATTTCTCCTTCAGTTAAAGTGTCCCCAATTTTAAAATTACCGGTATCATGTAGTCCTACAATATCTCCAGGATAGGAAATATCTACTATTTCTTTTTTCTCAGCAAAAAAAGCATTTGGACTGGAGAATTTTAAATTTTTCTTTTGGCGAACATGATAATAGGGTTTGTTTCTTTCAAATGTTCCTGATACAATCTTTATAAATGCCAATCTATCGCGGTGTTTAGGATCCATATTGGCATGAATTTTAAAAACAAATCCTGTCATTTTTTCTTCTTTTGGATCTACTAATCTGGTTTCAGAATCTTTAGGTCTTGGGGATGGAGCAATTTCCACGAAACAATCTAAAAGTTCACGAACCCCAAAATTATTTAATGCCGAACCGAAAAAAACAGGTTGTAATTTTCCATTTAAATAATCTTCCCGATTGAATTTCGGATACACTTCATCTATAAGTTCTAATTCCTCCCGAAGTCGGTCCGCCGGTTTTTGACCAATAATTTTTTCTAATTCTGGATTGGTAACATCTGAAAAAGCAATTGTTTCCTCAATATTTTTTCTGCTATCCCCACTAAAAAGATTAATATTTTGTTCCCAAAGATTATAAATTCCTTGAAAATCATAACCCATTCCAATAGGAAAACTTAATGGTGTAACTGACAATCCTAATTTTTGTTCCACTTCGTCCATTAAATCGAAAGCGTCTTTTCCTTCTCTATCTAATTTATTTATAAAAACTATAATTGGAATATTTCGCATTCTACACACAGAAACTAATTTCTCTGTTTGTTCTTCAACCCCTTTTGCAACGTCAATAACCACAATAACGCTATCAACAGCAGTTAAAGTCCTAAATGTATCTTCAGCAAAATCCTTATGTCCGGGAGTATCAAGAATATTAATTTTTTTATCATTATAATTAAATGCCAATACAGAAGTAGATACCGAAATTCCTCTTTGTCGTTCAATTTCCATAAAATCGGAAGTGGCTCCTTTCTTAATTTTATTATTTTTAACGGCTCCAGCTTCCTGAATCGCACCACCAAAAAGCAATAATTTTTCAGTTAAAGTCGTTTTTCCTGCATCAGGGTGTGATATAATTCCGAAAGTTCTTCTTCTTTCTATTTCTTTTAAAAAGCTCATATGTTTTGTAAATGGATTGCAAAAATACTATTTATTCAACAAATATTTCTATATCACGATAAAGACTATATTATTTATGGGATTTATGTTAATAAATTTATGTTAATAGTACCCGTGATAGTTGTATAATGTAATTGAATTGTTATTTTTGTGAGTTGCAATTTGTAACTAGTTACTACTAATAAAATATTAAGTTAAATATTATTTTAAATGAAAATGAAACAATTATTTTTTGGACTTTTAGTCTCTCTAAATTTTATCGGATTTGCTCAAAATAGCACGAAAGAAGTTTTATTTACTATTGACAATAAACCCTATTATACTGATGAATTCTCTAGAGTTTACAAGAAAAATCTAGATCTTGTTAAAGATGAATCTCAAAAAGATCTTAATCAATACCTTGAATTATTTGTAGGTTATAAATTAAAAATAAACAAAGCCTATAAATTAGGACTTCAAGACGGTTCTGCTTATCAAAATGAGTTGAAATCGTATAGAGGCCAATTATCAAAAAACTACACTTCCGATTCAAAAGTCACTAAGGAACTCGTAGAAGAAGGTTACAAAAGGTTTTTAAAAGAAATAAAAGCCGCTCATATATTATTTTCGGTTGATGAAAATGCTGCTCCAGAAGATACTTTAAAAGTATACAAACAAGCCTTGGATGTTCGTAAAAGAGCTATGGCGGGTGAAGATTTTGGCAAACTAGCCATTGAATTTTCTCAAGATCCTTCTGCTAAAGACAACAAAGGAGATTTAGGATATTTTACGGCTTTCAGAATGGTTTATGCTTTTGAAACTGGCGCTTACAAGACACCAAAAGGAAGTATTTCAAATCCAATTCGTACTCGTTTTGGGTATCATTTGATCAAAGTAGACGACGTTCGTGATAATAGAGGCGATGTAATTGTAGCCCATATTATGATCATGAATCCTACTGCCACTTCGGAGAACAAAGAGGAAGCCGATAAAGAAAAAAATACAATTCAAGATATCTATAAGAAATTACAACAAGGAGAAAAATTTGAAGATCTTGCAAAACAATTTTCAGAAGACAAATCCTCTTCTTCTAAAGGTGGAGTTTTAAATAGATTTGGTTCAGGTCAGTTAAGTTCCGATGAGTTTGAAAATGTAGCATTTAATTTATCAAAAGAAAATCCGGTTTCTGAACCATTTAAAAGTCAATACGGATGGCATATCGTTAAGTTAATTGATAAATTTTCTGTCAAAACAATTGACGAAATGCGTTCTGACTTAGAATCTAAAGTAAGCAAAGACGATCGTTCTAGATTGATTACTGCTTCAATGAATGAGAAATTAAGAAAAAAATACAGCATTAAAAGAGATGATAAATTATATGCTGTAGTTTCTAAATTGGTTACCGATGATTTGTACGAAGGAAAATGGGAAACCCCTGTAGATTTAAAAATATACAATAAAAATTTAGCAATTATTAATGCCGAAAAATCAATTACAGCGGCTTCCTTTTTAACGTATTTAAAAGAGCAGCAAAAAACCAAAAATACCCTGAAGCCACTATCTAAATTGATTAATAAATTCTATGATAATTATTTAGATCAAGAATTGTCTCAATATTATGATGACAATTTAGAGAAAGAATTTCCAGATTTTTCAGCGGTAATGGATGAATATAGAGATGGATTATTACTTTTTGATTTAATGGAAAAAGAAATTTGGAACAAATCAAAAACAGATACCTTGGGGTTGAAATCATTTTATGATAAAAACTTAAAAAACTACCAATGGAAAAATAGAATGGATGTGACTGTTCTATCGTCAACTAAAGAAGAGTTTATTAAGAAAGCTTCGAAATATTTGAAAAATGATAAAACCATTGATTTTATTAAAGAGAAATTAAATGTTAAAGACGGCGCAGTTAATATAATGTCAAAAGTGGGTGTTTTTGAAGAAGGAAACGATGTATTGCCAAAAAATTTAAAATTTGAAACTGGAATTTCTGATATAATTAAAGAGGGTGAGTATTATTTTGTAACCAAAGTAAATGCAACTTTACCTGCAGGTCCAAAAAAACTTGAAGAATGCAAAGGAAAAGTGATTAACGACTACCAACAATATCTAGAAGAAAATTGGGTTAAAGACCTTAAAAACGAATTTAAAGTTGAAGTAAATCAAACTGTTTTTGAAAGCGTAAAAAAACAACTGAAACCTTAATTACCATACCCGAGGGTAAAATAGTATTTAAAATAAAATAACAAAAGCGAATAGAATTACAGGATGATGACAATAAATTCAATAAATAGAAGATTTTTAAATACAAAAACTGCTTTAATAGTGCTTTTTATAGTGTTCGCTTTTACAGTTGATGCTCAAGAAATTATTAAAGAAAAACCAACTGATTCGATCAAAGTAAAATTACCTCAATCTCGCCAAAAAGTAGATGGAATTATTGCTACAGTGGGTGATTATATGGTTTTAGATTCTGATATTGACAAAGCTTATCTTGAAATTTCAAGCCAAGGAAATTCAATTAAAGACATTACAAGATGTCAAATGTTGGGTAAATTATTGGAAGATAAATTGTACTCACATCAAGCTATTCAAGATAGTATTGTAGTTAGAGACGATGAAGTAAAAAAAATGATGGAAGATAGAATCAACTATATGGTGGAACAAATTGGTACTATGGATAAGGTGATTCAATACTACAAGAAAAATACTGAAGAAGAATTTAAAACTTATTTCTTCGATATTCTTAAAGAAAACAAATTGTCTGAGGACATGCAAAAGAAGATAATCGATGCTGTTGAAGTAACTCCTGAAGAAGTCCGTACTTTTTTTAAGAAAATTCCATTTACTGATTTGCCTATTTTTGGATCCGAAATGGAAGTCTCGCAAATTGTAGTCACCCCTAAAATTACAGAAGAAGAAAAACAGAAAGTAATAGATAAATTGAAAGGATTTAAAAATGAAATTCAAGCTGGGGCAAGTTTTTTCAGTAAAGCAGTTTTGTATTCTGAAGATCCGGGTTCAAGATCGTCGGGAGGTTTTTATAAAATGACACGTAAAACACCATTTGTAAAAGAGTTTAAAGACGTAGCTTTTAGTCTTGGTGAGGGAGAAATATCGGACCCTTTTGAAACTGAATTTGGTTTTCATATTATTTATGTGGAAAAAATTAGAGGTCAAGAAATTGATTTGCGTCATATTTTATTAACCCCTAAGGTTTCAGATGAATCTTTAAAAGCAGCAAGAGAGAAAATCGTTTTGATTAAAAAGAGAATTGAAGACAAAGAAATCACATTTGCAGAAGCAGCAAGAACATTATCTGATGAAAAAGAAACTAGAGCAAACGGAGGGGTTTTAATTAACCCTAAAACACAAGATACTCGTTTTGAATTGACTAAAATGGATCCTACATTGTATTCAAATGTTTCGAATTTAAAAGAAGGTGAGGTCACAACTCCATTAGGAGAGGAAGATCAAACGGGTAAAAAGAAGTTTAAGTTATTAACGGTTACTAATCGAATTAATGAGCATTCTGCAGATTATGGCCAAGATTATATAAAAATTAAAAATCTTGCTTTAAAAGAAAAACAAATTAAGGCAATCGGGAAATGGTTTGAAGAAAAAATAAAAGAAACTTTTATTAAAATTAATGGTGAATACAGAGATTGTGTTTTCACGAATAACTGGTTAAAAAAATAAAATCATATCCAATTATAATTTATATTTCTAATCTAAATTCAAAATAATCTATAATGTCTGATGTAGCCGAAATAAATAAATTAGTTCATAAAAGAATTGAACTTAAAAAAGAAATTGCAAAAATAATCGTTGGTCAAGAAGAAGTTGTTGATCAAATAGTTTTGAGTATTTTCTCTGGTGGCCACGCACTATTAGTAGGCGTTCCAGGCTTGGCAAAAACATTAATGGTAAATACCATTTCTCAAGCATTAGGACTGGATTTCAAACGCATTCAATTTACACCGGATTTAATGCCTTCGGATATTTTAGGAAGTGAAATTTTAGATGAAAATCGTCAGTTTAAATTCTTAAAAGGACCCATTTTTTCAAATATTATTTTAGCTGACGAGATCAATAGAACCCCACCAAAAACCCAAGCTGCTTTATTAGAAGCAATGCAAGAAAGAGCTGTAACTATTGCAGGTCATAACTATAAATTAGATTTACCTTATTTTGTTTTGGCAACCCAAAATCCAATTGAGCAAGAAGGAACTTATCCTTTACCAGAGGCACAATTAGACCGTTTTATGTTCTCCATAAAATTAGATTATCCAACTTTTGAAGAAGAAGTTCAAGTGGTAAAAAATACGACTTCAAATTCAGATGTTGCAGTAAATCCATTGTTTAATTCTCAAGAAATTATCGATTTTCAGCAGTTGATTCGTAGAATTCCCGTTGCCGACAATGTTGTTGAATACGCAGTAACTTTGGTTAGTAAAACAAGACCCGACAATTCACTTTCGAATGATTTTGTAAAAAATTATATTGATTGGGGAGCTGGGCCTAGAGCCTCTCAGAATTTAATATTAGCAGCTAAAGCAAATGCTGCATTCAACGGAAAATTTTCTCCAGACATTGAAGATGTAAAAGCGGTTGCAATTGGAATTTTAAGACACCGAGTAGTAAAAAATTACAAAGCAGACGCCGAAGGAATTTCAATTGAAAAAATTATAGATTCTCTATTATAAGATTAATATTTTTATAAAAAACCTCAAATTTTCCTGAAGATTTGAGGTTTTTTCGTTAACTGTTGATTTCGAATTTCATAAAAATTACTCAAATTTTTATCAATTAGTTAATATTTTAATACTATTTTGTTTTTTTAATAATAATTTACGGTATTATTGCTATTTTTTAAATAATAATTAGTTCAAAATGGAGTTTTATTAAAATATCTTTAATATTAAATGTTATTGTTTAAATTTGTAATCTAATAAACTAATTTAGATTACTATGGCTTTTGATATAGAAATGATAAAAAAGGTTTACCACAATATGCCCTCTCGTGTGGATAAAGCAAGAGAAATTGTTGGAAGACCCTTAACATTAACAGAGAAAATTTTATATACGCATCTTTGGGAAGGAACGCCTTCAAAAGCATTTAAAAAAGGAGTTGACTATGTTGACTTCGCACCGGACCGTGTAGCGTGTCAAGATGCTACTGCACAAATGGCTTTATTGCAATTTATGCACGCTGGAAAACCTAAAGTTGCAGTTCCTACTACTGTGCATTGCGATCACTTGATTCAAGCAAAAGTAGATGCAGTAACCGATTTAGCTCGTGCTAAATCTCAAAGCAGCGAAGTTTTTGATTTTCTATCTTCAGTATCAAATAAATATGGAATAGGTTTCTGGAAACCAGGAGCAGGGATTATTCACCAAGTAGTTTTAGAAAATTATGCATTTCCTGGTGGAATGATGATTGGAACCGATTCGCATACAGTAAATGCAGGTGGATTAGGAATGTTAGCAATTGGTGTTGGTGGTGCAGATGCTGTAGATGTAATGTCAGGAATGGCTTGGGAATTGAAATTTCCTAAACTAATTGGAGTAAAGTTAACCGGTAAATTATCCGGCTGGACAGCACCTAAAGATGTTATTTTGAAAGTGGCTGGAATCTTAACTGTAAAAGGAGGAACTGGTGCCATCGTTGAATATTTTGGAGAAGGCGCAACTGCAATGTCTTGTACTGGAAAAGGAACCATTTGTAATATGGGTGCTGAAATAGGAGCTACTACCTCTACTTTTGGATATGACGATTCAATGAGTCGTTATTTACGTTCTACAAACCGAGCTGATGTTGCCGATGCTGCCGATAAAGTAGCTTCTTACTTAACTGGTGATGCAGAAGTATATGCAAATCCAGAGCAGTATTTCGATCAAGTAATTGAAATCAATTTAAGTGAATTAGAGCCACATTTAAACGGACCTTATACGCCAGATTTATCAACTCCAATTTCTAAAATGAAAGAAGAAGCGATTAAAAATAACTGGCCATTGAAAATAGAAGTAGGTTTGATCGGTTCTTGTACCAATTCTTCCTACGAAGATATTGCTCGTGCGGCTTCATTGGCCAAACAAGTGTCGGATAAAAATCTAAAAACAAAAGCACAATTTACAATTACTCCAGGTTCTGAAGTAGTGCGATATACGATTGAACGCGACGGATTTATTGCTGCTTTTGATAAAATTGGTGCCACTGTTTTTGCGAATGCATGTGGACCATGTATTGGAATGTGGGACAGAGAAGGAGCAGAGAAAGAAGAACGCAACACGATTGTTCACTCGTTCAACCGTAATTTCTCCAAACGTGCTGACGGAAATCCAAATACATTGGCTTTCGTTGGTTCGCCAGAATTGGTAACAGCTTTGGCCATAGCGGGTGATTTAGGTTTCAATCCGTTGACAGATAAATTAATTAACGAAGACGGTGAAGAAGTAATGTTAGACGAACCAACAGGAAATGAATTGCCTCCAAAGGGTTTTGATGCTGAAGACCCAGGTTTTCAAGCGCCAGCCGAAGACGGATCAGGAGTTCAAATCTTGGTAAGCGACACCTCAGAGCGTTTGCAATTGCTTGCGCCGTTCGAGGCTTGGGATGGAAAAAACATTACAGGTGTTAAATTATTGATCAAAGCTTTTGGAAAATGTACAACGGATCATATTTCTATGGCAGGACCTTGGTTGCGTTTCCGGGGTCATTTGGATGCGATTTCTAATAATATGTTGATTGGCGCAATTAATGCTTTCAACCAAAAACCAAATACAGTAAAAAACCAATTGACAGGACAATATGATGCGGTTCCTGCTGTGGCACGTGCTTATAAAGCGGCTGGAATTCCTTCGATTGTAGTGGGAGATCACAATTATGGCGAAGGTTCTTCAAGGGAACACGCTGCAATGGAGCCTCGTTTCTTGGGTGTAAAAGCAGTTTTGGTAAAATCGTTTGCTCGTATTCACGAAACCAACTTGAAAAAACAAGGGATGTTGGGTTTAACGTTTGCTAACGAAGCCGATTATGATAAAATTCAAGAAGATGACACGATTAACTTCGTTGATTTGATTGATTTCGCACCAGGAAAACCATTAACCTTAGAATTCGTTCATGGTGATGGTTCCAAAGATAGTATCTTGGCCAACCATACTTATAATGAAGGCCAAATTGGTTGGTTTGTGGCAGGTTCAGCTTTGAACTTAATTGCTGCTGGAAAAGCATAAATTAATTTATTATACTATTAAAAACGCGCTGTGAAAACAGCGCGTTTTTGTTTCTTGGTGTAAAACAATCGTAACTGATTTAAAGATTTTTTGTTCACTTCGTTAAAAATCCTATCTTTAACCAAACCAAAAAAAAATATGCAAGAGAACAACCCCGAAGATTTCAAAAGAGAATTAGGATTATTAGATGGAACAATGCTTGTTGTGGGTTCCATGATAGGCTCAGGAATATTTATTGTAAGTTCTGATATGGTTCGTCAAGTAGGTTCTGCAGGATGGCTAATTGCCATATGGGTACTTACGGCTTTGCTTACAATTGTTGCAGCTGTGAGTTACGGAGAATTGAGCGCCATGTTTCCTAAAGCAGGTGGTCAATATGTTTACCTGAAAGAAGCTTATGGAAAGCTTATCGGTTTTTTATACGGTTGGAGTTTCTTTACGGTAATTCAAACGGGTACAATTGCCGCTGTTGGGGTGGCATTTTCAAAATTTGCAGCTTATTTGTATCCGCCCCTAAGTGAAAAAAATATCATTTTTGAAGTGGGGAATTTTCAACTCCATGCAGCTCAAATAGTCTCTATAATCATGATTGTTATATTGACTTATATCAACAGTCGTGGAGTAAAAAATAGTAAAATCTTGCAAACTATTTTAACAATTGTAAAAATTGCTTCCCTTTTAGGTTTGATAGTTTTTGGATTTGCTTTAGGCGCAAAAACTGAAATTTGGAATGCCAATTGGGCTGATGCTTGGGAAGTAAAATCGTATGTAGTAGATACAACCTCTTGGTTACCAATAGGTGGAATGGCATTAATTGCGGCAGTTTCAGCGGCTTTAGTAGGTTCTGTTTTTTCTAGCGATGCATGGAATGGCGTTACATTTATTGCTGGAGAAATTAAAAACCCTAAGAGAAATGTAGGATTGAGTTTGTTTTTAGGAACGCTAATCGTTAGTGTGATTTACATATTAGCCAACTTAATGTATCTGGCAGTAGTTCCACTTCAAGGAATTGCAACCGCAGAATCGGATAGAGTTGCCGTAGTTGCTTCGCAAAATATTTTTGGAGCTTCCGGAACGGTGATAATTGCATTGATGATAATGATTTCTACATTTGCTTGTAATAATGGTTTGATTATGGCTGGAGCAAGAGTTTATTATACCATGGCAAAAGACGGTTTATTCTTTAAAAAAGCGGCTATATTAAACGAGTCAAGTGTGCCTTCTTGGTCTTTATGGGCACAATGTTTTTGGGCCTCAGCTTTGTGTTTAACAGGGAAATACGGTGATCTTTTAGATTTTGTAGTAATAATCGTTCTAATATTTTATATCTTAACTATCTACGGAATATTTATTCTTCGTAAGAAAATGCCAGATGCCGATAGACCTTATAAAGCTTTTGGCTATCCATTTTTGCCTTTTTTATATATCCTAATTGCAACTGCTATTTGCGCCGCTTTATTAGTTACCAAAACCAGTACTTGCGGTTGGGGAGTTTTGATTATGGTAATTGGAATACCGATTTATTATTTGATGAATAAAGAAAAAGTTTAGAGATTAAGATTGTAGGAATAAGAAAAAAATCCGTTTCATCACTGAAACGGATTTTTTGTGTCCATCAATCATTAATAATAAGCAAAACGTCTTACTTTTGAAATGTATTTTGCCAAGCGAATTACTTGGTGGCTATAGCCGTATTCATTATCGTACCAAATATAAAGTACAATATTTTTTCCGTCTTCTGAAACAATTGTTGCATTACTATCATAAATTGACGGCGCTGATGTTCCTACAATATCCGAAGAAACCAATTCGTTATTTAGTGAGTATTTTATTTGTTCTACCAATTCCCCCTCTAATGCGTATTTTTTCATAATAGCATTAATTTTAGCAATAGAGGTAGCTTTCTTGATTTCTAAATTTAATATTACTAATGAACCATTTGGAACTGGAACCCGAATAGCATTGGAGGTTAATTTTCCAGCAAGACTTGGGAGCGCTTTTGAAACAGCACTTCCCGCTCCGGTTTCAGTTATTACCATATTTAATGCCGCCGCTCTACCACGTCGGTATTTTTTGTGCATATTATCCACTAAATTCTGATCGTTGGTATAGGCATGAATGGTTTCAATATGCCCTTTTATAACGCCTAAAGTTTCTTCAACTACTTTCAAAATTGGGGTTATCGCATTGGTAGTGCAAGAAGCAGCGGAAAAAATATCAATTTCATCTGGATTATATTCATTTTGATTTACTCCGTGAACAATATTTGGAACTCTTTTTCCAGGCGCTGTAAGTAGCACTTTTCGAGCTCCTTTTGAAGACAAATGGCGTCTTAAAGCCTCTTCAGTTGTAAACGCACCAGTATTGTCAATCACTAAAGCTTCGTTTATTCCAAATTGAGTATAATCAATTTCTTCGGGTCCATTTGCCGTAATTACATGAACTGTAGTTCCATTGATAATTAATGCTTTGTTTTTCACATCGGCTACTACCGATCCCATAAAGTCTCCGTGAATTGAATCGTAACGCAATAAAGAAGCTCTTTTTTCTAATGAAACAGCATCGTTTTTATCACGAGTTACAATAGCTCTCAATCGCAATTGTTCTCCTTTTCCCATTTTCGACATTAATTCTCGAGCTAATAATCTTCCGATTCTCCCAAATCCATAAAGAACAACATCTTTTGAACTAATTTCTTCGGTATTTTTGATATTTTTTAATTTGTCTATTACAAATGCTTTGGCATTATTATGTTTGTTGTCTTTTGAATGGTATTCGAAGGTAAGTTTTCCAATGTCTAATTTTGAAGGAGGTAAATCCAATGTTAATATAGCTTTTACAATTTCTAATGAATCAAATATTGAAATTGGTTTACCTACAAATTCGCCAGCATATGCATGAAGATTGATAATTTCACTTACATTTTTATCAATTAATTGATTTCTAAAAAGTACCATTTCTATGGATTTGTCGTACCATAAATCGCTGATTGTTTTAATAAATTCTACGCCAGCTTTTCTTCGATTGGCTTGAAATGCAACTTCTTTTTCATAGGATATTGTCATAATAACTAAGCTAAATTTTGATTGATATATGGAATAATTTTTGCAAAAGTACCCATTTCAATCGATTTCGTAACTTATTTTAGTGTTAAATTTATTTTTTGATAAATAAAAAAAGCCGATTAATAAAAATCGACTTTTAAAAAATTAAAGTAAAATGGTGTTCTATAAAATTAAGCGGATCACTTGTCCGTTTGCGGTTATCATTTCAATTTGAACAGCTTGGTTTTCATCTAAGTTCGAAAGTGCTTTTGAAACTGTTTCCACATCAATTGCTTTAACATTTCCAATACTCAATATTATACCGCCTTTAAGTTCATTTACGTAGGTACTCAATTTATCATTATCAATTTCTTTGATTTTTACTCCGTAACTAACTCTGAATTTCTTCTTATCTGATGCGGTTATGTTCTCTAGATCCAACCCTTTAAATTGAGTGTTTATAACATCGCTTTTAGTTAAAGTAACCGGAATTACCATTGTTTTATTATTTCTGATAATGGTAACTTGAACTTGGTCATTTGGTCTTTTTGTACTTATATAACCATTTAATTCAGCATAAGAAGTAACATTTTGAGTATCAATTTTTATAATTATATCCCCTTTGGTCAAACCTGATTTTTCAGCACCGGTATTTTTATTTACTCTTTTTACATAAAACCCTTCGGTTTCTTTAATCCCTAATTCTTTTGAAGTGGCACTATTTAATTCACCGCCTTCAACACCCAAAATACCTCGTTGTACATTCCCAAATTCCATAATATCTTCAATTATTTTACGGGTAATATTTGAAGGAATTGCAAATGAATAGCCAACATAAGATCCAGTTTGCGATGAAATCATGGTATTTATTCCAATTAATTCTCCACGAGTATTTACTAATGCGCCTCCGCTATTTCCAGGATTTACAGCAGCGTCAGTTTGTATAAAGGATTGAATTCCTGAAGTGTCTAAATTTCTAGCTTTAGCAGAAACAATTCCAGCTGTAACTGTAGATGTTAAGTTGTATGGATTTCCAACTGCCAAAACCCATTCGCCTACTTTCACTAAATCTGAATCTGCAAAAGTTGAATATGGAAGTTTTTCGTCAGAATCAATTTTTAATAAAGCAATATCCATTTTTGAATCGGTTCCAACTAATTTTGCCTTGTATGATTTTTTATTGTTTAAAGTAATTTCAATTTCAGAAGCATCTTTAACCACATGATTATTAGTAACAATATAACCATCTTCAGAAATGATTACCCCGGAACCACTTCCAATTTGTTCTTGCTGTTGTGCTCCTCTATATCCATAAAAGAACTCCATTATAGGATTCGAAACCGAAGTATAGGACACATTTTTTACGTGAACTACTGTGTGTAAAGATTTTTCGGCAGCTTCAGTAAAATCAACAGCTTCGTTTGATGATCCAACTGTTTTTCCGTAATTGTTAGGAGCAAGAGTAACCACTGAATTTCTATTTTTTGAAAAATAGCCGTTACTATCAAATAATAATTTGTACGCTCCTAAGGTAGTAGCACCACTTAAGAGCGATACTAAGAATAGATTTGAGAAATTTTTCATACTAATTAAATTTAATTTGAGTAAAAATAAAAAAGTTAACTTGCAAAAAAAAGAGTTTAACGCTCGTTTAACAATGATTAACTTTTCATTAATAGTTTGTACTTTTGTATCAATGAAAAAAAATATGGAAATCACTTTTGATAAATACCAAGGAACGGGCAATGATTTTGTAATTATTGACAATCGCAATGATTTCTTTGCTAAGGATGATAAAAAACTCATTGCATATTTGTGCGATAGAAAATTTGGTATTGGCGCTGATGGATTGATTTTATTAGAAAATGATTCGAATTCTGATTTTAAAATGGTTTATTATAATTCCGACGGAAATCAAAGTACTATGTGTGGAAATGGTGGAAGATGTTTGGTAGCATTCGCAAAAAAACTTAATATTATCCAATCTTCAGCTTCTTTTATGGCTATTGACGGCTTGCATCATGCTACTATTTCCGATGATACTATCGTTTCTTTACAAATGAAAGACGTTGATTTTATAAAAAGTGAGCCAAATTATACTTATTTAGATACGGGTTCGCCACATCACATTGAAATGGTATCTACGCTTTCTAATTTAGATGTAAAATCTCAAGGAGCAGCAATAAGATACGGCGATCTTTATGGTTCGGCTGGGGCCAATGTTAACTTTGTAGAACAAATAAACGAAGCCGCTTTTTCTATTCGAACTTATGAAAGGGGAGTTGAAGATGAAACTTTATCTTGCGGAACTGGAGCTACAGCTGTAGCAATTGCAATGAATTATTCAGGTAAAACGAATTCAGATTCAATTAATATAAATGTTCAGGGTGGAAAATTAACAGTTTCATTCGATAAAATGGATTCGTATTATTCTAATGTATTTTTAAAAGGGCCTGCAACTTTTGTATTCCAAGGAAAAATTAATATTTAATATAAAAATTTGATCACTTTAAAAGGAGAAACTATTTATTTACGCGCATTAGAACCTAATGATTTAGAGTTTGTTTATGCAGTTGAAAATGACGAATTGGTTTGGGAAGTGAGCAATACTCAAACTCCTTACAGCCGGTTTTTAATTCGTCAATACCTTGAAAATGCCAATCAGGATATTTATGAAGCAAAGCAATTGCGACTTGCCATTTGTAATTTTGGCGATGATAATGCAATTGGATTAATTGATATTTTTGATTTTGATCCAAAAAATAATCGAGCCGGAATAGGAATTCTTGTTAAGGATGTTGAAAATAGAAGCCAGGGTGTAGGCACTGAAGCTCTGGATTTATTGATAAAATATACCTTTAAAAATTTGAACTTGCATCAATTGTATGCAAATATAGCCACTGAAAATGAGGCTAGTTTAAGACTTTTTACTAAATTTGGTTTTGTAAATAGTGGAATAAAAAAAGAATGGAATTTAGTAAATGGAAAATATAAAGACGAATCCCTCTACCAATTAATAAATAATCAATTTTAAAATATATATTTTGAGCATTAAAAAAATAATCACACTAGTTTCAGTTGTTTTGATCGCCGCATTATTAATTTACGGTATTAAATTGTATGGCGATATATTTTCAAAAAACACTAAATTCTCCGAAAATGAGCTTTACGTTCATATTCCTACCGATTCAAATTACGAAGATGTTAAGAAAATTATTGCTCCATATCTAGATAATATGGATAAGTTTGAAATGGTTGCATCCAAAAGATCCTATATTCAAAATGTAAAATCAGGTTGTTTCTTATTCAAAAAGGGAATGAACAATTTCGAATTAATTACGGCGTTACGCAATAATATTCCTGTAAAACTAGCTTTTAATAATCAAGAGCGTATTGAAAATGTGGTTGGAAGAGTAAGCTCTCAAATCGAAGCTGACAGTGTTTCATTGATAAAAATTTTTAAAGATTCTATCTTCTTAAAAGAGAATGGATTTACAGAAGAAAATGTTTTAAGCATTTGTATTCCAAATACTTATGAGTTTTATTGGAATACCAAAGCGGATAAGTTTTGTGATAAAATGGTTAAAGAATATCACAAATTTTGGAATGCCGAAAGAACTTCCCAAGCTCAAAAATTGGGATTAACTCCAATTCAAGTTATGACTTTAGCATCAATTGTTCATAAAGAAACCGTTAAAAAAGACGAAAGACCAAGAGTTGCCGGAGTTTATTTGAACAGATTAAAGCTTGGAATTATGCTTCAAGCGGATCCAACCGTAATATATGCTAAGAAAAAGAAATTAGGAGATTTTGACATGGTTATTAAGAGAGTTTTCTCAAATGATTTAAAAATAGATTCTCCTTACAACACTTATTTCTATGGAGGATTGCCTCCAGGACCAATTGCAATGCCAGATATTACTGCTATTGAAGCGGTTTTAAATCCTGAAAAACACAATTACATTTATTTTTGTGCAAGTGTAACCCGATTTGGCTATCATGAATTTGCTGTCAATGTAAGCGATCACGAAGTAAATAGAGATAATTATATTGCTTGGTTGAAAAAACAAATCCAACTCAGTAAAACTAAATAGTTATGTAATTCTGAAATTACATTTTATGGATAATGAAAATTGTAGGCCGATTGTGTAAATCAATTTTTGTTTTTTTCCAATTTACAACTCGCATTGTTTTAATATATTCTGAAGGTAAGGTGATATCAGTTGCCACACAAAGGTATGTTTCAGGATGTAGGGAGCTAAGAATATCCTCCAACATTTTATTGTTTCTATAAGGAGTTTCAATAAAAATTTGTGATTGATTTTTACCAATTGATAATTTTTCAAGATTTTTAATTGCCTCTTTTTTCTCGGATGCATCAATTGGAATATATCCGTTAAAAGCAAAATTTTGTCCGTTCATTCCAGAAGCCATAATAGCTAATAAAATGGAGGAAGGACCTACTAGAGGCACCACTTTAATACCTTTTTCATGAGCCAATTTTACAATAACAGCTCCTGGATCGGCAACTCCCGGACATCCTGCTTCGGACATGAGTCCAACGTTTTTACCTTCCACACAGTCTTGAATCATTTTTTTATACTCAGAATCTTGAGTATGTTTATTTAATGCACTTAAGTGTAAAGCCGCTTGAACTTTCTCAGGACAAATACTTTTTATAAATTTTCTAGCTGTTTTTTCGTTTTCAACAATATAATAATCCAATAATTCGATGCTTCTTTTTATGGTTTGTGGAAGTACATCAAATGGGTTTTCTGTTTCTCCAAGCGTAGTTGGAATAAGATATAATTTTCCTAATTGAGTCATATTTTATTGATTATTGTTAGGAATGTTTCGATTTTAATTGGGTTGCTATAATCTCACATGTTGAATCTAGCATTTCATACACGATATCAAAACCATTTTCCATTCCAAAATAAGGATCAGGAACTTCTTTAATTTCGTCTTTAAATTTTTCTGAGAGAATTAATTTTACTTTACTACGGTGTTTTTCATTATCGGATAAATCAATTACATTTTGATAATTACTTTTATCCATAACATAGATATAATCAAAGTTATCAAAATCTGATAAAGTAATTTGTCGGCATTTTTGATTTGAAATATCTAGGCCATTTTTTTTACAAACAGCAACAGATCTGGAATCGGGCTGGCTACCAATGTGCCAATCTCCAGTCCCGCAAGAATCTACAATAAAATTATCTTTAGGAAGTTTAGACGCTAAAAGACCCTCTGCAATTGGTGATCTGCAGATGTTTCCTAAACACACCATTAAAATTTTAACGGGCATTTTATAACGACAATTTCTTGTGAATGTCTTCCATGTATTTTTTAAACTGCTTGTCTGTTGCTACAAGATTATCAACAGTTTTGCAAGCATGTAATACTGTAGCGTGATCACGATCTCCAATTTGAGAACCGATATTTGCTAAAGAAGCTTTGGTGAATTTCTTCGCAAAAAACATAGCCAATTGTCTAGCTTGAACCACGTGACGTTTTCTAGTTTTAGACTGTAATGTTTCTAAATCCAATTGGAAATAGTCGGACACTGTTTTTTGGATATAATCTATAGATACCTCACGTTTAACATTTTTAACAAATTTCTCGACAACTTGTTTTGCTAAATCTAGGGTTAACTCTTTTTTATTAAATGAAGATTGTGCTATCAAAGAAATAATTGCACCTTCTAGTTCGCGAACATTGGTTTTAATATTTCTAGCTACATATTCAATAATTTCTTCAGGAATTTCAACTCCGTCGCGATATAGAATATTTTTCAAAATTGAAATTCTAGTTTCATAATCCGGTTGGTGCAATTCTGCTGAAAGACCCCATTTGAAACGAGAAAGTAATCGTTGTTCAATATCTTGCATGTCAACTGGAGCTTTGTCAGATGTCAAAATTACCTGTTTTCCATTTTGATGTAAGTAATTAAAAATGTGGAAAAACACATCTTGAGTTCCGGTTTTTCCTGAAAGGAACTGAACGTCGTCAATTATCAATACATCAATTAATTGATAGAAATGAATAAAATCGTTTCTATTATTTTTCTTTACAGAATCAATATATTGCTGAGTAAATATTTCAGCTGAAATATATAAAACTGTTTTTTCTGGATATTTATCTTTTATCTCAACACCAATAGCATGCGCTAAATGCGTTTTACCCATTCCAACTCCACCAAAAATTAACAATGGATTGAATGAAGTCCCACCTGGTTTATTGGCTACAGCCATACCTGCAGAACGGGCTAAACGGTTTGAATCTCCTTCAAGGAAATTGTCAAAACTATAGTTAGCATTTAGTTGAGATTCTATTTTTAGATTTCTTATACCTGGAATTACAAATGGATTTTTTAATTCTGGATTTAAGTTTTTAAATGGAGCGTCAACCTCTTGAGTTTTCATTGGGCTTCTGTGAGCACTTGGCAATTGTTCCATAAATGGTTGTTTGTTACCATAAGTGTTCTCCATCTTAATTTTATAAAGTAACTTTGCATTTTCTCCAAGTTCTTTAGTTAATGCAACTTTCAATAACTTTACATAATGTTCTTCAAGCCATTCGTAGAAAAATTTACTAGGAACTTGAATGTACAGCGCATTATCAGTAAGTTCTACTGATTTTATTGGTTCAAACCAAGTTTTGTAGGCTTGGTCTTGAATATTGTCTTTTATAAATGACAGACAATTTTCCCAGACTGATTGCGCAGTTTTACTCATAGTAGTTTAAAAGTTATAGTTTTATTAAATTACAAAAAATAAAGGATAAGGGATGTTTATTTTTCGGACTACAAATATGGGATAATATATCGTTAAAAAAAATTTTTTTTTGATTAATTTTTTTAAAATTTTTGTTGTATATGGGGGCTGATATTTTTATTAATAATTTGAAATATTTAAAATGCAAAAACATCTAATTCAAGTTCGTGTTCGATATTCTGAAACAGACCAAATGGGAGTAGTTTATCATGGAAATTACATACCTTATTTCGAAATTGGAAGAGTGGAATGGTTAAGAAACAAAGGGGTTTCTTATAAATTAATGGAAGAAAGTGGTATCGCTTTACCTATAGTTTCTATGAATATCAACTATAAGAAACCAGCTCGTTATGATGAATTATTAACAATTTCTACGGCTTTTAAAAGTCAATCTTCAGTAAAAGTTGAATTTGATTGCGAAATACATAATGAGAAAAATGAATTGTTAACAACTGCTCATTTCATTTTAGTATTTGTGGACTTATCAACAGGTAAACCTATCAATCCGCCTGACTATATTAAAGAGGTATTATCAAAGTTAGATTAATCTAATTTTAAAATTGAAATTCCAAATAAAGTATTAAAAATCTCGAATATACGTTCGGTATTTTTTCTTCTTGTAACAATTATAAGTTCGCAATTTTCTTCCATTATTTGGGAATGTATGTCTAATTGTTTTTCTTTTATGACTCTCATTACCTTGTTTATATTTTTGTAATCAAATGTAATTTTGAATTGAACATCTATGGTTTTTTCTATAATGAAAGCATTTTCGAGTACTAATTGCGCACTTGTTTTATAGGCTGTAATGAGTCCACCAACTCCCAGTTTAGTCCCACCAAAATACCGAACAACGACAATTAATATATTGGTTAAACCAAAAGATTGTATTTGTCCGTAAATGGGTATTCCTGCACTATTGCTAGGTTCACCATCGTCATTGGCTCGATATTCAATTTTTTCAGTTCCAATTTGATAGGCATAACAAAAATGAACCGCTCCAGAATGTTGCTTTTTTAATAGGTCAATACAAATCTTAATTTCATCGGTTGAATTTACTGGAAATGCATACCCAAAAAATTTACTATTCTTTTCTTTAAATAGTATTTCATCTGTTGGGATTTCAATTGTTTTATAGGTGTCTTTTATTTCCAAAATGAATTATAATATTCCCTTTTCAAATAATTCAATTACATCTTCTTTACCTTTCAGCAAATGCCAAACTTGTAATCCTGTTTTTTTAGCACCTTCTATATTGTCAAAATTATCATCTACAAAAAGCGTTTTTTCAGGAATTAAATTATTTTCATTGATTACAAAGTTGTAAATTTCAATATCGGGTTTTCTCATTCCCAAATCATAAGAGAAATAAATCTTTTCAAAGCAATTGTAAAACCGATTGTAAAAATCGTCTCCGTTTCTATCTTTAAAATGATTAATGTGAATGGAATCGGTATTACTCAATAAAAAGAGTTGGTATTTTTTAGATATTTTTTCTAAAAATTCTAATCGATACATTGGAAAATCTAATAAAACGCCATTCCAAGCATCTAGAACTTCTTTGTGATTTGCATTTGGGACTAAATTATTTAAACCATCCAAAAAATCAATTTTTGAGATTAATCCTTTCTCGAAATTAAAATTCAAAGAATCTATTTGGGCACTCCATTTTTCTAAACCTAACTTTTTTAAACCTAATGGAGTTGCTTGTTTATCAAGGTTGATAAACACATCGCCAAAATCAAAAATTATTGTTTCAATCATCGTTTCTATATAGTAATAATGTGTCGTTTTTTAGTACCACTTTTGAATGGATTTTTCTATTTAGCTCAGGAGCTTTTGTTCCGTCTTTTAAATTTATTTCTCCAATAAATACTCTGGCTTCATCCCAAAGATTAGCATCTATAAAGGATTGTAAGGTTTTTCTTCCTCCTTCAATAATGATGGATTGGATGTTGTTATTGTATAATTTTTCTACTATTTCTTGTGTAGAATTGGTATCAAAATCTATTTTAATAGTTTGAATTTTATCTGAATTTGAAGTCACTTCTTTATTTGAAAATACAATCGTTTTTGCTTGATTATCAAATACATTGCTCGATGAATCGATAGAATTTTCTTTATCTATTACAACACGAATTGGATTTTTTCCAACCCAATCGCGAACCGTAAGAGAGGGGTTGTCATCGATTATTGTCTGGGTTCCAACAAGAATTGCCTGTTCTTCACTTCGCCATTTGTGAACCAATTGACGAGAATATTCATTTGAAATCCAAATTGGTTTTTGCTCCGTTTTGTTTTTCGGACTGATAAATCCATCAGCGCTTTCGGCCCATTTTAATATAATATATGGTCTATTTTTTATATGAAATGTAAAAAAACGTTTATTGAGTTCGTTGCAATCTTTTTCTAAAATTCCGAAAGTAACATTCACCCCTGAATCTTTTAGTTTTTGAATTCCTTTTCCAGCAACTTTACTATTGGGATCCATGGTTCCAACAACAACATTTGGAATTTTATATTTCAAAATTAAATCGGCGCAAGGTGGGGTTTTTCCAAAATGACTACATGGTTCCAAGCTTACATAAAGTGTTGAAGAGGAAAGTAATTCTTTATTTTGAACAGATTCTATTGCAATTACTTCAGCATGAGACGTACCTGATTTTTTATGCCATCCTTCACCAATAATAGTATTTTCAAATACAATTACGCAACCCACAAGCGGATTTGGGTAGGTAGTTCCCAATCCATTTTTGGCCAATTCGATGCACCTTTTTATATATTTTTCTTGTACCTTCACGCCGCAAAAATACGATTAAAAAGTAATATGGAAAGCATTAGAATTAGAGAAATCCAAAAGCAAGACAATGCTCAAATGGCAGCAATTGTGAGAGATGTGTTGACTGATTTTGGTGCGCCAAAAGTAGGAACAGCATATGCAGATCCGTATTTAGATACTTTATTTGAAGTTTATGATATTCCAAGAGCCATTTATTTTGTAGTTGAAAATAACGGTAAAATTTTGGGTGGAGCAGGAATAATGCAATTGGAAAATGCGGAAGCTTCCATTTGTGAACTCCAAAAAATGTACTTTTTGCCTGAATTAAGAGGGCTAGGATTTGGAACAAAATTGATGAATCTTTGCCTTGAAAAAGCAGTTGAGTATGGTTTTGAAAATTGTTACATTGAAACAATGACTTACATGGATGCCGCTCAAAAATTATATAGAAAATCAGGTTTTGAATATTTAGAACAACAAATTGGAGATACGGGTCACAATTCTTGTGAAGTTTGGATGTTGAAAAAACTAAAATAGTTATGAAAATAAAAGAATATAAAATCAATTTTATAAAATCATTGTTGCCATTTTATGATGAAATGGAAGCAGAGAGTTTCTTTTATATTCTACTTGAAAACAAACGCCAATTAAGAAGAATTGACTTGGCTTTGGATGCTGATATAGAATTTTCTGAAGATGAAATTTCAATTTGGACTATTATTTTAGAAAAGTTAAAAATTCAAATCCCTATTCAATATATATTAGGAACTACTCATTTTTATGGTTTAGAATTTATGGTTGATGAAAATGTATTAATTTCTAGACCTGAAACCGAGGAATTAGTAGATTGGATTGTTAA
>JARXAC010000001.1:0-32179 GCA_029866065.1 Flavobacterium sp. | reverse complement strand
CCTATTTCTTGTTCTACATTTAATAATTTCCAAATGGTAGGTTTTTCTAAATGGTCTGGACAAGCTGGATAACCTGGTGCTGGCCTGATTCCATTGTACTTTTCTTCTATTAAATCATCAGGAGATAAAACCTCATCTGAGGCATAGCCCCAAATGTCTTTCCTAACTTTTTCATGCAAATATTCTGCAAAAGCTTCGGCTAACCGATCTGCCAAGGCCTTTATCATAATCGAATTGTAATCATCTAAATTATTCTCGAATTCTTCTGCCCATTCATCAACACCAAAACCAGTGGTTACACAAAATGCGCCCATATAATCCGTTTTTCCACTGTCTTTAGGTGCAATAAAATCGGCAAGAGCAATATTTGGTGCGCCTGCTGATTTTTGAGATTGCTGACGTAAGGTTAGAAAGGTTGATGATTGTTGGCTATTAGTTGGTGAAACTAAAATATCATCATCGTTAACTTGATTGGCAGGGAAAATTCCGTAAATTCCTTTAGCAGTTAATCTCTTTTCTTTGAGAATTACTTTCAACATTTCTTGAGCATCTGCAAAAACTGAAGTTGCTTGTTCGCCAACCACCTCATCTGTTAAAATGGCTGGATATTTTCCAAACAATTCCCAAGTTCTAAAAAATGGTGTCCAATCAATATAAGGAACTAAATCCTCTAAATCAACTTCTATCGTTTTTGAACCTATAAAATTTGGTTTTTCAGGTGTGAAATTTTCCCAATCTAATTTTAATTTATTAGCACGAGCTTGTTCAATTGTCAAGAAATTTTTGTCACGACTTCGGTTCAAATATCCTTCACGTAATTCATCATATTCTAATCGAATATCAGTCGTGTATTTTAATTTTGTTTCTGAATTCAATAAATTTCCTGCCACCGTAACGGCTCTCGAGGCATCATTCACGTGAACTACAGTACTCGAATATTGAGGGGCAATTTTAACAGCAGTGTGCGCTCGAGAAGTAGTTGCACCTCCAATCATTATTGGAATTTTAATATTTAATCTTTCTAATTCTTTGGCTAAATAAACCATTTCATCCAATGAAGGCGTAATTAATCCACTTAAACCAATAACATCGACATTGTGTTCAATAGCTGCCGCAATAATTTTCTCAGGTGCAACCATAACGCCTAAATCAACTATTTCATAGTTATTACAAGCCAAAACCACGGAAACAATATTTTTTCCAATATCGTGAACATCCCCTTTTACAGTGGCCATTAGGATGCGGCCAGCCCCTTGCTTGTCGCCAACTTGCTTGCTTGCTTCGATGTAAGGAAGTAAATAAGCTACCGCTTTTTTCATTACCCGTGCTGATTTCACCACTTGTGGCAAAAACATTTTTCCACTTCCAAATAAATCACCAACAACATTCATTCCCGCCATTAAATTGATTTCGATAACTTCGATTGGTTTGGTTGCCGCAAGCCTTGCTTCTTCTATATCTAATTCTATAAATTCATCAATTCCTCTTACTAAAGAATGTGTTAATCGTTCTTGGATTGAACCAGAACGCCATTCAAGCCCCCCCTTTATCCCCCCCGTAGGGTGGGAAGCAATTCCTTTGAAACCTTCAGCAAAATCTAATAATCGTTCGGTAGCGTCTTCTCTTCTATTTAAAAGTACATCTTCAACGTGTTCTAATAAATCTTTTGGGATTTCATCATAAATTGAAAGCATCTCGGGATTTACAATTCCCATTGTCATTCCGTTTTTGATAGCGTGATACAAAAATGCGGAATGCATTGCTTCTCGCACCGTATCATTTCCTCTAAAAGAGAACGAAACATTACTTACCCCTCCGCTTACGTGTGCGTGTGGAAGATTTTCTTTAATCCATTTTGTGGCTCGAAAGAAATCTAATGCGTTCAATTTATGTTCGTCCATTCCTGTAGCCACAGGGAAAATATTGGGGTCGAAAATAATATCTTGAGCTGGAAAACCAACTACATCTACTAAAATATCGTACGAGCGTTTGCAAATTTCGGTTCGTCGTTCGTAATTATCGGCTTGTCCTTTTTCATCAAAAGCCATAATGATTACAGCCGCTCCATATCGTTTTACTAATTTGGCGTGATGAATAAATTGTTCCTCCCCTTCTTTTAGGGAAATAGAATTCACCACACTTTTTCCTTGAGCTACTTTTAAACCAGCTTCGATAATTTCCCATTTTGAACTGTCGATCATTATTGGAACACGAGAAATATCAGGTTCGGAGGCAATTAAATTTAGAAAAGTAGTCATTGCATAAATGCCGTCAAGCATTCCCTCATCCATATTAATATCGATGATTTGTGCGCCACCTTCCACCTGCTCTTTTGCAATAGATAGCGCTTCCTCGTAGTTCTCTTCTTTAATTAATCGAAGAAATTTTCGTGAACCAGTAACGTTTGTCCTTTCACCAACGTTTACAAAGTTGGTTTCGGGCGTAATTACTAGTGGCTCTAGCCCAGATAATTTTAAATAGTTTATTGTTTCTGACATTTTTTTACCGATATGGCTTTAAGACACTAATTTGATAAATAATATTTTACATTAACTAACTGAACAGTTTGTATAATGCCTAAATTAAGAGAAGATTGTTTGTCATAAGAAAAAATACAACTTGAACTTGGATTGATTTCACTACAAGTTGATGTCGCTCCATTTAGGAAGCCTGAAGAAGACTCAACTCCATCAGCATTAGTTGTAATATAGGCAAATCCTCTAATAGCAAAATTATTTGGGTTATTCAATTTTATATCAAATTTCAATCTATTGGTATTATTTCCTGTGTTAGGGGTGAAAGTGAAATTCAATACTTCGTAAGTGAAGTTTTGTAATGGTGTTTGTTCTTGAACAGGAGTTATCACATAATCACAGGGAACCACCGATTGCAATTCAGGGTAATACGATGATCCAGTAGGCGTTATCATAGTTCTACTTGGAATAGTTATTGTTTTAGTACAATTATCTGTTGCAGAACAACCAACAAGAGTAATGAAAACAAGATAAAATAATACAATAGATTTTTTCATAATTATAAATTTATACATTTGGTTACCCATCAACCGACAACTTTTCTTGGTTTATACTCCTTTGCCACTTCAGCAATTAATTTAATATGCTCCGGATTTGTTCCGCAACAACCACCAATGATATTAATTAAGTTTTCGTCTAAATATTCTTTGATTTGTGCTTGCATTTCTTTGGGCGTTTCGTCATATTGTCCGAAAGCGTTTGGCAATCCTGCATTTGGATGTGCCGAAATATTGAAAGACGTATTGTGAGCCAATTGTTTCAAGTACGGTTTCAGTTGCTGTGCGCCCAAAGCACAATTGAAACCTACGCTTAACAACGGAATATGTGAAATCGAAATTAAAAATGCTTCCACGGTTTGACCGGAAAGTGTTCTTCCTGAAGCATCCGTAATGGTTCCTGAAACCATAATTGGAATTTCAATTTTGCGTTCGTCTTTGACTTCTTCGATGGCAAAAAGTGCTGCTTTGGCATTTAGAGTATCGAAAATGGTTTCTACTAAAAGTAAATCGACCCCACCGTCAATTAAGGCTTCTACTTGTTGTTTGTAGGCAATGCGTAAATCATCAAAAGTAACGGCTCTGTAACCTGGGTCGTTTACATCGGGCGACATACTTGCGGTTCTGTTTGTTGGCCCGATTGAACCTGCTACAAAACGAGGTTGGTCAGGATTTTTTGCTGTGAATTCATCGGCAACTTTACGGGCAATTCTGGCAGATTCAAAGTTGAGTTCGTAAACTAAATCTTCGAGATGGTAATCGGCCATTCCGATGGTTGTTCCTGAGAAGGTGTTGGTTTCTACGATATCGGCTCCTGCTTCAAAATATTGTGCGTGAATGTCTTGAATTGCTTTGGGTTGTGTTAACGAAAGTAAATCGTTGTTTCCTTTTAGGGAATGTGGGAAGTCTTTGAATCGTTCGCCACGGAAATCTTCTTCCGAGAAATTATAGCGTTGTAACATGGTTCCCATAGCTCCGTCGAGAATGAGAATTCGTTTATTTATTGCCCCCCAAACCTCCGAAGGGTGAGTTGATTTTGAGTTTTTTGAAATATTTGACATATTTTATTACTTATAAATCACCTAATTTATGGTGATTTGTTTTTTGATTAATAATTCCAAAAGTTCAAACGAATACATCTTTAGCCCCGGTTGCAGTGAAAATCCTGCTCTTTTTAGAGCAGATTGCAACGGAAAACGGGAATACGAATTATTTGAATGCCGAAAAATTCGGTTCAAAAAAATAAAAAATGTTATGGAAAGGGAGAGATGCTCTCGGGTTATCTGTTTCCGATAAATCGGAATAGAATGTAGCACCTTCTTTAGGAATAAAGGGTTGCTAAGCTTTCAACGGGTCTAATCCCTCGGGCTTTCGTGATAACAATCAGTACATTTAAGAACGGTGCAAAGTAAGTGAATTGAACTGTATTTTACAAATTTATTGGTTTATAATTTTAAAATAATATTTCAAAAGGCTTTAAATCAAAAAAGCCATCCCTAGATTCTGAAATAAATTCAGAATAAATGGAAAGCTTTTCATTGGTCTAACTACTAAACCGGCTACGGGTTACAAAGCCGTAGCAAAACAACACAACAATCTTTATCCCGAACTCTCGGGACTTTTTTTTGGCAAAAAAGTCACGTTGTTACACGTGACTTTTGCCTCCCGAAGCTTCGGGATTAAGCGGTCTGGACGGGACTCGAACCCGCGACCCCATGCGTGACAGGCATGTATTCTAACCAACTGAACTACCAAACCAGCGCTTTGTTGCTACACTAAACTTTTATTTTCATTGGAGTTCAGCGAACTTTGTTTGCGAGGGCAAATATACAATCTATTTCGACTCTAGCAAGTGTTTTTTGAGAAAAATTTTATTATTCAGGATGTATATTAACCAAAAGATTGTTTTTCAACTAGGTAGGTGGTTAGTATTTTCTCGAAATTGGATCCAACAGAAACGGGTACATACTTAATTTTATTCTGGGCGCAGGTGATTGCTACCTTTTTAAAGTAATTGGAAACCTGATTTTCGTAGGCTTCCTTAATGTTATCTGCAAAAATATTAATTTCTTCGCCAGATTCTAGGTCAATAAATTTTCGTGGTGCGGCATCAAAATCAAAATTTAATTCGGTTTTTTCATCAATTACATGAAACAAAACGATTTTGTGTTTGTTGTGTTTCAAATGTTGTAATGCCGTGAATAATGCTTCCTCATTTCCTGTTTGAAACATATCTGTAAACAAAATAATCATGGATCGGCGGTGAATTTTTTCGGCTATTTGATGTAAAAAGGAAATGGTATCGGTGCTTTTTGGGGTTTTACTGTTTTCCAATAATGATTCTAATTTGTTTAAAATCATTCGGTGGTGGCGATCGCTTCCTTTTTCGGGAGCATAGTATTCATAGGTATCAGAATAGACGCTTAGCCCAACTGCATCACGCTGCTTCTTCAATAAATTCATTAATACAGCCGAAGCTAAAACAGAAAATCCAATTTTATTTTCATAAAATAACTGGCTGGCTTTCAACTTTGGATAATGCATTGAAGAGGAATTATCGATGATTAAGTGGCACCGCAAATTGGTTTCTTCCTCGTACCTTTTAGTATAAAGCCGGTCGGTTTTTGCGAATAATTTCCAATCGATGTGCTTTGTGCTTTCCCCAGGATTGTATACTTTATGTTCCGCAAACTCGGCAGAAAATCCATGAAAAGGGCTTTTATGCATTCCCGAAATAAACCCTTCAACCACTTGATTTGCTAATAATTCAAGGTGCTGAAAGCTAGCAATTTTCTCTATTTGCGATTCAATTTTCATCCTTCAAATGTATTAAAAATTAAAAGATTGATCATATAGTAACTGAAATAAATTCCATTTAAGTAAAAAAGGTTTGACTTTCGCCAAACCTAGATTGCTTCATGCCTCGCAATGACAAATTATTATTTATAATAATGTAGTCAAGCTATCAGCGTAAGTTTGCTTTGGCGCAACACCCACTTGTCTAGCCACTACTTCTCCCTTGTGAAAAACCAAAACGGTAGGGATATTTCGTACTCCGTATTTTGCAGCAAATTCTTGGTTTGCATCCACATCTACTTTTCCAACTACTGCTTTCCCAGCAAATTCTTCACTTATTTCATCAATGATTGGTCCAACCATTCTACAAGGTCCACACCATGCTGCCCAAAAATCGACCATTACTGGTTTGTCTGATTTCAAAACTACTTCGTCAAAAGTAGCGTCTGTTATTGCTAATGCCATATTTTCTATTTTTTAATTAATTTTCTAATGCAAATTTAATAATTAAATACCATTTGAACGCTATTGTAAAATTACTTTTGATTATAAAGGTATTGTCATTTCTTATTTGAAGCTTTTTCCTGCTGTACGCTATATCCACGCAAAAAAGCGTGGGATGCCGATTCCATCAGGGCTAGGGTTTGGTGGAATTAATTCAATTTGAAGTTTACCTGCATTTTCTCCAATTCCGAAAGCAACTCATTTGAAATTTTAATTTTCAATTTCCGGCTTGGCATTTCTAATTTTGTGATGACTTTTATTTCCTCCATTTCGGTTACCAATTCAACTTGTGGATTTTCTTCGTCATAAATTACTTCACTCTCCGAATCCTCATCTGAGGCTACAATTGGAGGTGCTATTTCAATTTGTTTTTTAATTTTTTCCAATTCCATCACCTCAAAAACCACTAATTTATCCCCTTTATTTTGTTGGAAAACAGTACTCAATTGATGAACAAATTCCGATTTTAAATCGTTTATATTGATATGAATTACTAGTTTTTTAGCTAATAATCCAAGTATATCTTGAAGAATTTTAAAGTCGATGAATTGTATTATTGGGTCTCTTCTTTTACCCGTTTCTTTGTCAGGCCAACCCTCTTTTACCGTTAATTTAATAAAAGTAAAACTGTTCGGTGTCAAATAATGACGGTATTTCATGTACTCTTCGCCGTAAATTCTAAATTCATGGCTTTCGTCATAACCTTCTAATACAAAGGAACCAAACCCTTTTCCTGATTTATTTACAAGGTGTTTTACATTGGAAACAATTCCTCCAAATGTTAAATTTTTATTGATTTGGCTATTTAGGTCTTTCAGCAACTCCAACTTCGAATTGCAATAATATTTCATCTCATATTTAAAATCGTCCAACGGATGTCCTGAAAGATAAATTCCAACGACTTCCTTTTCTTTGGCTAATTTTTCCATTGTTGACCAGTCTTCACATGGAGGAACAACTGGTTCGGCAATTTGAACTTCGCTAGTTTCTCCAAATAAACTAACTTGGGATGAATTCTCATTTTCTTGGAACTTCAATCCGTAACGTATTGCTTTTTCATAAAAGGTAATTCCATCACCATCATCATGGAAATACTGCGCCCTTGAAACTCCTTTAAAGGAATCAAAACCACCTGCTAAAATTAAGTTTTCAAGTGCTTTTTTATTGGCTGCGCGCAAGTCAATTCGCTTTGTTAAATCGAAAATAGATTTGTATTTACTTTCTTTTCTGTTTTCTACAATTGTTTGAACGGCACCCATTCCAACCCCTTTTACGGCGCCAATTCCAAAACGCACCGCGTAATTTTCATTTACGGTAAATTTATAAAATGACTCGTTTACATCTGGGCCTAAAACTTGCAATCCCATTCGCTTGCATTCTTCCATAAAAAAGGAAACTTGCTTAATATCGCTCATGTTATTCGATAAAACGGCTGCCATATATTCCGCTGGATAATTCGCTTTTAAATAGGCCGTTTGATAAGCAATCCAAGCATAACAAGTAGAGTGCGATTTATTAAATGCGTATTCTGCAAATGCTTCCCAGTCCTTCCAAATTTTTTCTAATTTTTCTTCTTCATGTCCTTTTGCAACCGCTTGGCTTATGAATTTAGGTTTCATTTTATCCAAAACGTCCTTTTGCTTTTTTCCCATTGCTTTTCGCAAAACATCGGCATCACCCTTTGAAAAATCGGCTAATTTTTGGGACAAAAGCATTACTTGCTCCTGATAAACGGTAATTCCGTAGGTGTCTTTTAGTAATTCTTCGCAGGCATCAAGATCGTATTCTATGGTTTCTTCACCGTTTTTTCTTCGAACAAAACTTGGGATGTAGGCAATAGGTCCGGGACGGTAAAGCGCATTCATAGCAATTAAATCGCCAAAAACGGTAGGTTTCAATTCCTTTAAATACTTTTGCATTCCCGGAGATTCATATTGAAAGATCCCAATAGTTTCGCCACGCTGAAAAAGCTCAAAGGTTTTTAAATCATCAATAGGAAAAGCATCAGGATCGAGAACAATTCCTGATCTGTATTTTACTAATTTAACGGTGTCTTTAATTAAAGTTAGGGTTTTTAATCCCAAGAAATCCATTTTTAACAATCCCGCACTTTCAACTACGGAGTTATCAAATTGAGTGACATATAAATCAGAATCTTTAGCTGTAGCAATAGGAACAAAATTGGTAATATCACTTGGCGTGATAATTACTCCACAGGCATGAATACCCGTATTTCTTAAATTCCCTTCTAAGATTTGTGCTTGCAGAATGGTTTCCCCAGAAAGGTCATTTTCTTTAGAAATAGAAATTAGATCTTTTATTTTTTCAAAATCTTCCGGGCGAAGTATCTTTTTAATTTCAGGTTCGGCTTCTTTTAAGAAACGCGCCAAACTCCATTTCGCAGGAATCAAATTCGGAATTAATTTGGCAATTTTATCGGCTTCAAAAAGGGGTAAATCCAACACACGCGCTGTATCTCGAATTGCCGATTTTGCAGCCATGGTTCCGTAGGTAATAATTTGAGCTACTTGCTTTGAACCGTATTTTTTTATTACATAATCCATTACGCGACTTCTACCTTCGTCATCAAAATCGATATCAATATCGGGTAACGACACTCGATCCGGATTTAAGAAACGCTCAAAAAGCAGATTGTATAATAGAGGATCGATATTGGTAATTCCAAGGCAATAAGCTACCACAGAACCCGCTGCTGATCCTCTTCCTGGGCCAACAGAAACGTCCATTTTTCTAGCTTCGGCAATGAAATCTTGAACAATCAAGAAATACCCCGGATAACCCGAATTTTGAATTGTTAGCAACTCAAAATCGATTCGTTCTTGAATTTCAGGAGTTATTTCAGCGTATCTTTTATTAGCGCCAATAAAAGTAAGATGCTTTAGGAAGGCATTTTCTCCTCTTTTTCCTCCATCAGTATCATCGTCGGAAACTAAAAATTCTTGTGGGATTTCAAATTTCGGCAAGAGCACTTCCCGCGCTAAATCGTAAATTTCAATTTTAGCAACAATTTCTGATAGATTCGCAATCGACTCAGGCAAATCAGTGAAAAGCATTTTCATCTCCTCGCCAGATTTAAAATAATATTCCTGATTGGGCATTCCATATCGATAGCCGCGACCTCTTCCTATTGGGGTAGATTGCTTTTCTCCATCACGAACACAAAGCAGAATATCATGTGCATTGGCATCTTCTTTATTGACATAGAAGGTGTTATTTGTGGCAACAATTTTAATATCATTCTTTTTAGCTAACGAAATCAAACTTGTGTTTACGCGGTTTTCATCTTCTTGATTGTGGCGCATCACTTCTATATACAAGTCGGAACCAAATTGTTGTTTCCACCAAAATAAGGCTTCTTCAGCTTGGTTTTCACCTAGATTTAGAATTTTATTTGGGATTTCGCCATATAAATTTCCGGTTAAAACGATTAGATCTTCTTTGTACTTTTCTATTAGATTTCTATCTATTCTGGGAACATAATAGAAACCATCGGTATTTGCAATTGATGTTAATTTAGTTAGGTTTTGATAGCCCTTTTTATTTTTTGCAAGGAATACAATTTGGTACCCATTGTCTTTTCGAGTTTTATCCAGGTGATCTTCACAAACGTAAAATTCACAACCCACAATAGGCTTGATTATCACTTCATTTGGCGAATCTCCATTGGCAACAGCCTCTTCATTTTTAGCCTTAGCGGCTTTATTATGGTATAAAATATCTCTAACAAAATGGAAGGCGCCCATCAAATTAGCATGATCGGTGATGGCAACGGCAGGCATTTTATTATCCGATGCTGCTTTAACCAATTTGGCCACGCTGATTGTAGATTGCAAGACTGAAAACTGCGTATGATTATGCAAATGCACAAATTCGGCGTCTATTAAAACTTGTTTGTTTTCGGCAATTTCCTCCTGAGAAACGAAATTAGCTTGTCGCTCTCCAAATTGTTGTTTGATTTTTTGAGACGCTTCTTTTAAATTGATATGTCTTAATCCTATCAGCTGAATGGTACTCGGATTTTGGGTTTTGAATTGGTCAAAATAATCGCCTTCGACTTGAAGTTCTTTTACGGTAAAAATTTGTGTTCGAATCAATTCAAAAAAACACCGTGTAGTTGCTTCCACATCGGAAGTGGCATTGTGTGCTTCTGCAAATGGTTTATTGAATAAATAACTGTGCAATTCTGTTAGCGTTGGCAATTTAAATTTTCCACCACGACCACCAGGTAATTGCAATAAAGATGCGGTCACTTCGGTACAAGTGTCCAAAACTGGCATGGAACTCATTTGGGTTTCAATTCCAAAACGGTGGAATTCGCAACCCATAATATTGATGTCGAATTTTAAATTTTGCCCTACAATAAATTTAGATTTGCTTAAAGCAATATTGAATTTTTCGAGTACCTCAGCCATTGGTAATCCATCGGCTTCAGCTAACTCGGTAGAAATACCGTGTACTTTTTCGGCATCAAAAGGAATGTTAAATCCCTCTGGTTGAACTAAAAAATCCTGATGCTCGATAAGCTTACCCATTTCATCGTGCAACTGCCAAGCAATTTGAACGCAACGCGGCCAATTTCCTGTATCGGTAATTGGGGCGTCCCATCGCTTGGGCAATCCGGTAGTTTCGGTATCGAATATTAGGTACATAGTTATAAAAATTCAAATAAATAATCGACGATTTCAAACTTTTGAAGTTTAAAAACCAGAAAATATCATTTGTAATTGGAAAATAATTGAATTTCAAATTTAAGTTTTTTTGAAGTAGAAATGCAGAGAAGTTATCAACAAAAAAACGTTCCTATATATATTTATATTTAAATAATCTGAAAATTTCCCAAATAGGGAATTTTACATTATATTTGTAGATTAAAATCATCTATGAGAATAATTGCCAAACGAACCTTACAAAATTTCTGGGAAAAATATCCCAACTCAAAACAGCAATTATTGGTATGGTATCAGGTTTTTGATAAAAACCAATTTGAGAATTCTAATGCCATAAAAACTGTTTTTGGTTCAGCCGATTTTATTGGAAATAACAAAGTTGTTTTTAATATTTGTGGAAATCATTATCGCCTCATAGTAAAAATTAATTATACAACTCAAATTGTCTATATCTTATTTATAGGAACACACACCGAATATGACGGTTTAAAAAACATTAAAAACATATAAAAAATGGAAATTTACCCAATTAAAACGGAAAAAGATTATGATTTAGCTCTAGAAAGAGTAAATACACTTTTTGATGCTAAACCCAATACAATTGAAGGAGATGAGTTGGATATTTTAGTTACACTTATAGAAAAATATGAACAAATTTACTACCCTATTCCTGAACCCGATCCAATTGAAGCGATTAAATTTATGATGGAACAAAAAGGACTTACTGATGCAGATTTAGGTGTCATTTTAAACAGTCGTTCAAGAGTAACAGAAATTTTTAAACGCAAAAGAACTTTGTCAATTAAGCAAATTCGATTACTAACAGCATATCTTCATATTCCAGCTTCAACATTAATTAAAGAGTATGCTTTGAAACAATAATAAGTAAGTCGAAAGTTTTAATGTCGTAAAGTCAAAAGTCTTGAAATATATAAAATAAGCCAATTTCATTGAATACCCTATTTTATAATACGACACCTTATTAAACTTACTACTTAGTTCAATACAATTTATTAAAAAAAATGCCTCGCAAGTTGCGAGGCATTTAGTAGCATTTGACGCTCTTTTATTTCAAAGCTTCTACTTTTGCTTTTACTTCTTCTAATGAACCTTCAAATTCTTGAATATTCGTATTTCCTTTTTCAGAAGTTATAACGGTTGCTTTTGCTTTTCCGTTGGTATTAGTTACTTCAACTTTTACCATTTTGGCATCACCTTTTTTAGCACAACATTCCATTTCTTCTTTTGGAGCAACGAACTTCCCGTCTTTATCGTAGTGTGACAAACACATTTCTTTTTCTTCAGGAGAACATTTTAGACTGTCGCACATTGCTGCACATTCGGCTTCCGTCATAGTTGCGCATTTGCTCATATCACATTTACCCATCATTTTTCCTTCAGCACATTCCATTTTAACCATCATTACTTTTGGATCCTCATTAGAAGAACCGTTTCCTAAAATAGGAGCGATTACAAGACCGATTAAGCAAGTTAATTTAATTAAAATATTCATTGAAGGCCCAGAAGTATCTTTAAATGGATCTCCAACAGTATCTCCAGTAACTGCTGCTTTGTGCGCCTCAGAACCTTTGTAAGTCATTTCACCATTAATCATTACACCTGCTTCAAAAGATTTTTTAGCATTGTCCCAAGCACCACCCGCATTGTTTTGGAATACGGCCCAAAGAACACCCGAAACGGTAACTCCAGCCATATAACCCCCTAACATTTCAGCAACTAATGAGTTTGCATTTGCATCACCCAAGTAAACTAATTTACCCAAAAGTACAATTGCAATTGGAAAACCAATAGTTAAAATTCCTGGCAACATCATTTCGCGTAAAGCCGCTTTTGTAGAAATATCAACACATTTAGCATATTCAGGTTTGCCAGTTCCTTCCATAATTCCAGGAATTTCTTTGAACTGACGACGTACTTCATATACCATATCCATAGCCGCTTTTCCAACAGAATTCATTGCTAAAGCAGAGAAAACTACAGGAATCATACCTCCTACGAATAACATAGCTAAAACCGGCGCTTTGAAAATATTGATCCCGTCAATTCCTGTAAAAGTTACATAGGCAGCAAATAAAGCCAATGAAGTTAATGCAGCAGATGCGATAGCAAATCCTTTTCCAGTTGCTGCAGTGGTGTTACCAACTGAATCTAAAATATCTGTTCTTGTTCGAACCTCTTTTGGTAATTCACTCATTTCAGCAATTCCACCAGCGTTATCAGATATTGGTCCGAATGCATCGATTGCCAATTGCATTGCCGTTGTAGCCATCATTGCAGAAGCTGCCAAAGCTACACCGTAGAAACCTGCTAACGCATACGTTGACCATATTGCTCCAGCAAATAATAAAACCGTTGGAAACGTAGAAATCATACCTGTTGCTAAACCAGCAATTACGTTCGTTCCAGCACCTGTAGATGATTTTTGTACAATCTTCAATACTGGGCTAGTCCCTAATCCAGTATAATATTCCGTTACTGATGAAATGGCACCACCAACAAATAATCCAATTAAAGTGGCGTAGAAAACACGCATTGCAGAAATATCTTTTAATCCTTCACCGAAGAAAGTCATTTTCATAGTTTCTGGCAGCATGTATTTTACTAAGAAGAAACAAGCCACAGCAGTCAAAGCAATAGAAACCCAGTTTCCGAAGTTTAACGCTTTTTGAACTTGAGCTTCTTTAGCATCATCACTTGATATTTTTACTAACATTGTTCCGATGATAGAGAATAATATACCGAAACCAGCTATAGCCATTGGTAATAAAATGGGTCCAATTCCACCGAATTTATCCACTATCATTCCACCCATATCTTTAATTACATAGTTCCCAAGAACCATTGCAGCAAGAACTGTAGCAACATAAGAACCAAATAAATCGGCACCCATTCCAGCAACATCCCCTACGTTATCTCCTACGTTATCTGCAATTGTTGCAGGGTTACGAGGGTCATCTTCTGGAATACCCGCTTCTACTTTTCCTACTAAATCCGCACCTACATCGGCAGCTTTAGTATAAATACCACCACCCACACGAGCAAATAATGCGATAGATTCAGCTCCAAGAGAGAAACCTGCTAATGTTTCTAGAACTATAGTCATTTTTTCAGTTCCGTCAATCCCCCATACTCCGCCCATAAATACATGGAAAAAAATAATAAAGAAAGTAGTTAAACCTAAAACAGCTAAACCAGCAACACCCAATCCCATTACAGTTCCACCACCAAAAGAAACTTTTAATGCTTTAGGTAAACTTGTACGAGCCGCTTGAGTGGTTCTAACATTAGTTTTAGTTGCAATTTTCATCCCCATATTTCCTGCTAAAGCAGAGAAAAAAGCGCCAAAAATAAAAGCAACTACAATTAATATGTTTGTTGTAGGAACTACAAAAGAAATTCCTGCTAAAACTAAACTTGCAATTACTACAAAAATAGCTAATAATCGGTATTCTGCTTTAAGGAAAGCCAAGGCTCCTTCATAGATATAATCTGAAATTTCTTTCATTTTACCATCCCCAGCATCTTGTTTTAATACCCAAGATCTTTTGATTGCCATAAAAGCCAATCCTATTAAAGCCATAACTATTGGCACATAAATCATCAATGATTCCATATTCTATTTATTCGTTATTTAATAATCGGTTGCAAATGTAGGAAAACCATGACAAATAAAAAAGCACAATTCACATTTGAAGAGTGCTTTTTTGAATATTTGTTATTTATTTTAATTTATTCTATGAAGAATGTTACTATTAAAAGTTTTTTTGGGGATTTTTCAAACAAATCACTTGTTACACAATTTATTATCATTTGAATTATTAGAAAAAGAATCCGAACGAGCCTTTAATACCAAAATTATTGGTTTGCGGAGTAATATAGGAGCCTCTCCAACTGAATTCTATTCTGAAAACCTTGAATATATTGCCTATTCCGGCATTGTATTCCCAGTACACGTTTTCGGGAGCTCTATAGTTTATTCCAGAGGCATTTAAAGCGGTACTTTCATTAGAAATTGTTCCGTAGGCTCCGCGAATTCCTATAGTTTCTCTCCAATTTAATTTTCTAAAATAGGGAATTCGAGAAAAAATACGTCCTCCAAAATTATGTTCTAATTGAAGTGTTGCATATTGATCGGCTTCGAATTCGTAGAAATTTAAAAGGTTGAACGTATTTTGAATGGTAAAATAGGTTTGGTTTCCCGGAATAATACTCATCAATCCTAAGGGCACTCCTCCATAGGTTTTTCCTAACTCAATTGTTGAGTTTAAAACGCCTAATGAACCAATAATCATGGGTTGTTTGTAATAAAGTTGTACTTTAGTATAATCAAAATCACTACCTAAAAACCCTTTGATTCCTTGACTAAAATTGATAAAAAATCGAGGGAATGGACTACTAACTATTTGTCGTTCAACTGCATATCCTATTGTTTTTCTTCCTGGAGTATAATCAATTTGGAAATTAACTTCCGATTGTTTTAGGTCGGCTCTTGTAATTCCTCCATTCCCCAATGCGTCAGGCAGCGTGGAGTAATAGTCTAATTTAAATTCTGGAGAAGCGGAAACTAAGGTTCTATAGGAGAAACCTGTTTGCAAAGTCAAGTTTTTAACCGGCTCTATGTATACTGCAAATGAGGTAAAATTCACGTTGGTCAATTTACCATTATTTCCTCCTGCAAATAATGACGAGGATGCAAAACTACGACCCAAAACATCATTTGAAGTCGTTAAACTAGCTCCTATTTGTTCTACGTCTCTTCTGGTTCCTCCTTCAATAATTAATCGATTGTTTCTATTTAAAAGCCATTTCCCCGAGATTCCGTATTTAAATTTATTGTCTTTAAAACCATAGGCCGTGTAAGCCTGAATTCGCCACAAATCGTTGTTCCCAAAATAGGTTCGACCTCCAATACGCAATCGCATTCCTTCTACTTTATTAAATCCTACGGTTGATAAAACGGGCCCATAATCAATAATTCCGTCATTATAATAGCCACTTCCTAAAATAGTAACAACATTATATAATTGCTTGAATTTTCTATTGGTTTGTAAAGTATCAAGCATTTTATAGATGCCTTTTTCATCTTTATTTAAATTCTCAAATCGATTTTCCTCCCAAAATTCATCGGGTTTAGTGAAAATAGATTCCTCTTTATCAAATGTTTCTTCTTTATAAAAATCAGCGGGTTTAGTTATATTAAATTGATGATTCCGGTAAAGCGTGGTCCTTTTACCATACATACCTCTGGAAGTTTCTTTTTTGCTTAAAGCAAAATCGGTCATCATATAATCGCGAGTTAACAAGAAAACAGAGTCGTTCATTACCTCAAATTCTTGTTCTAAATAAATGTCCTTTACCCAGTTGATATTCGCACTTTTGGTAGAAGCCATATTAATATTTTTGATAGCATAGGTAGAATCGGTAACCCAAAAATCTCCTTTAAAAGTCAACTCGCTTTTTCGTCTTGGATAAAAAACAATATTATAACACCATTTTTTATCTATAAAGGAACTGTCTCTCAAAACATAATTATATACATCGATTCCGGTTTTGGAAAGCGGGCTGGTAAAACTCTTGTCAAAGAAATTCAGATAATTATTATAAATATCGTTTTGATTATAAAGGTCTTTAACAAATTCAATTATTTGCTGGTTCGAATTAAACCCAGAGTTTTTGTTGGCTTTCAATATTTCTTTGACTTTCCCTCTCGCATTATCACCATAAACATTGGAAAGCGCTTCGTTTATAAAAATTGGCAAATACGTTTTTCCTGTAACTTTTGAAGTATCAACCTGTTTGAAAATAAATTCCATTCCCTTAAAAATCTTACTTTTCATAAAAGCACTGTCAATGCTATTCATATCAAATTCCAATTTCTCGTACTTTTCCATTTCATATTGATTGAACTGACGCAAACCATTTTTACGTCGATGCTCCCATATTTTTCTGAGTATGTCGATTGCTGGGTTATTTTTTTTGGAGGTTTTTCCGGAATAAATTACTACTTCATTCAATTTTACCCCATCGGTAATTTTGATTTTAAAATCATAATTGATTGCTTTTGGCAAAGTAACTTCTTTAGTTTGAAACCCTGAAAACGAAACTTCAATCACTCTATGGATTAGTTTCGACTCCAAATAAAAACGACCGTCTTCATTGGAAACTACCCCTTCATTAGTTCCTTTAAACATAATATTGGCATACGGAACGGGTTGATTTTTATCGTCAATAACAATCCCGCTTACCTTAGTTTGGGCATTGGCATAAAAAGACAAAATCAGGAAAAGGGTTATAACTAGTTTGAATTTCATAAATAAAAAAAACTTCACCATTTTTTTTGATGAAGTTTCAAATATAGTAATTTTAATTATTCGACAGCTGTTAAAATTTTAGAGGAAAAACACCTTAGCTACTTAACACTAAATTATTTTTTATACATCACTTTTTTAACTGCAGCTACCACATCAGATGCGTTTGGCAACCATTCTTTCAATAATGTTGGAGAATACGGCGCAGGAGTATCAGCAGTGGTGATTCTTTGAATTGGCGCATCTAAAAAGTCGAATGCACGTTCTTGAACAATATACGTTATTTCAGAAGCAACACTTGCAAAAGGCCACGCTTCTTCCAAAACTACCAATCTATTTGTTTTTCTAACCGACGTTAAAATAGCATCATAATCCATTGGACGAACCGTTCTTAAATCGATAATTTCACAAGAAATTCCTTCTTTAGCCAATTCATCAGCAGCGATATGAGCTTCTTTTATAATTTTTCCAAAAGATACAATAGTTACGTCAGAACCTTCTCTTTTAATATCGGCAACACCAATCGGAATAATATAATCGCCATCGGGCACTTCTCCTTTATCACCATACATTTGTTCCGATTCCATGAAAATTACTGGATCGTTATCGCGAATAGCCGCTTTCAACAACCCTTTAGCATCATAAACCGTTGAAGGAACAACCACTTTTAATCCTGGAGTATTGGCAAACCAGTTTTCAAAAGCTTGAGAGTGCGTGGCACCTAGTTGCCCTGCAGAAGCTGTTGGGCCTCTAAATACCATTGGCATTGGAAATTGTCCAGCCGACATTTGGCGCATCTTAGCCGCATTATTAATAATTTGATCTATACCCACTAACGAGAAATTGAAGGTCATGTATTCCACAATTGGACGACAGCCATTCATAGCAGAACCTACAGCAATTCCAGCAAAACCTAACTCAGCAATTGGCGTATCAATAACCCGCTTTTCACCAAATTCCGCTAACATTCCTTTAGAAGCTTTGTAAGCACCATTGTATTCAGCAACTTCTTCACCCATTAAATATACGGATTCATCGCGACGCATTTCCTCACTCATCGCTTCACAAATGGCTTCTCTAAATTGTATAGTTCTCATCTATTTATATGTGTTTCTTTAATTTTCTGTGGCAAAAATAAAAATTTTCTGCCATTTATTTGCATAAAATTATGTAAATTTATTTGGAGCTATTTCCTGCTTTCCTCTATATCCCCGCAAAGGGCGGGGGATACCGCTGCAATCAGGGCTACGAAATCGATTTAGTATTGCTATTTTGTTGAAAAATAATATGCACGCATAGTAAATTGAATTAATTTATTTACTAATTTAGTAGCCGAAAAAGTATACACTACAAAATTAAATTATATGAACCTATTAGTTTGCATCAGTCACGTTCCTGATACTACTTCAAAAATTAATTTTACCAATAGCGATTCTGAATTTGACACCAATGGCGTTCAATTTGTAATCAACCCAAATGATGAATTTGGTTTAACACGTGCCATTTGGTTTCAAGAACAACAAGGAGCCAATGTTACTGTTGTAAATGTTGGTGGTCCAGAAACAGAACCAACATTAAGAAAAGCACTTGCAATAGGCGCTAATGAAGCCATTCGAGTGAATGCGAACCCAACGGATGGTTTTTTTGTTGCAAAACAATTAGCTGAAGTGATTAAAAATGGAAATTACGATTTAGTAATTGCCGGAAAAGAATCATTAGATTACAATGGAGGAATGGTTCCTGGAATGGTAGCAGGATTGTTGGGTTTTAACTTTATTAATTCTTGTGTTGCCTTAACTGTAGATGGAAGTTCCGTTACAGCATCGAGAGAAATTGACGGCGGAAAAGAAATTGTAAGCACTCAATTGCCCTTAATTATTGGAGGTCAAAAAGGTTTGGTTGAAGAAAAAGACCTGCGCATACCCAACATGAGAGGAATTATGACGGCAAGAACTAAAGTTTTAACTATTTTAGAACCTGTGACTACTGATTCAAAAACAGCCACGGTAAAATTTGAAAAACCAGCTCCAAAATCGGCAGTAAAATTAGTTAGCGCCGATAACTTGGATGAATTAATCAGTTTATTACACAACGAGGCGAAAGTTATTTAAGAAGAAGAAGAAAAAATATTATAAATTTTAAATTATAAATGTTGAATTGGCTTTTCAAAAACATTTAAAATTTAAAATTCAAAATTTAAAATATAAAAAAATGGCAATATTAATATACGCAGAATCCGCTCCCGACGCTTCGGGAGGAAAATTTAAAAAAGTGGCATTTGAATTGGCTTCTTATGCTAAAAAAGTGGCAGAATCATTAGGAACTTCTGTAACCGCAGTTACTATAAATGCTGGAGATGTTTCTGAATTAGCCAATTATGGAGTGGATAAAGTCCTGAAAGTAACCAATACAAAATTAACAGGATTTACAGCGAAAGCCTACGCCGATGTCATTAAACAAGCAGCTCAAAAAGAAAACTCACCAGTTATCATTTTATCATCTACTACAGATAGTTTGTATTTAGCCCCTCTAGTTTCAATTTCACTAGAAGCTGGATTTGCATCGAATGTAGTTGGACTTCCGCAAAACTTAGCTCCTTTTCAAGTGAAAAGAAATGGATTTTCCAATAAAGCATTTCTAACAACAGAAATTGCAACCCCTATAAAAGTGCTTAGTATTTCTAAAAATTCTTATGGGATCTTTGAAAATAAATCTAATTTAACAGTAGAAGATTTTAACCCTTCAATTGACGATGCTGATTTCGGTGTAAAAGTAGTTTCAATTGAAAAAGCTTCTGGAAAAGTGACTATCGCCGATGCCGATATTGTAGTTTCTGCAGGCCGAGGATTAAAAGGACCTGAAAACTGGGGAATGATTGAAGAATTAGCAGGCGTTTTAGGAGCAGCAACTGCTTGTTCTAAACCAGTTTCTGATTTAGGATGGCGTCCTCACGGGGAGCATGTTGGGCAAACAGGGAAACCTGTAGCTGCTAATTTGTACATTGCAATTGGAGTTTCAGGCGCCATTCAACACATTGCCGGAATCAATTCTTCAAAAGTAAAAGTGGTAATCAATACAGATGCCGAAGCACCCTTTTTCAAAGTTGCTGACTATGGAATCGTTGGTGATGCCTTTGAAATTGTACCTAAATTAATCGAAAAATTAAAAGCTTTTAAAGCAAATAATTAAAATATAGATTTCACAAATAGAGAAGGTTGCCAAAGTTTATTTAATTCTGGTAACCTTTTTTATTTTAGATAAATTTCTTTGTAACTTTATTTAATACATTGTACTTTTGCAACTATGAGCTTAGTAAAACTTACAATTCAAGGAATTTCATACAGCCAAACTCAAAATGGAGCTTACGCTTTGATCTTGAATGAGGTTGATGGTGATCGAAAACTGCCAATTGTAATTGGGGCTTTCGAAGCTCAATCTATTGCAATTGCATTAGAAAAAGAAATAAAGCCTCCACGCCCACTTACCCACGACTTGTTTAAAAATTTTGCTGAACGTTTTGAAATTGTTGTGAAACAAGTCATTATTCATAAACTAGTTGACGGCGTTTTTTATTCAAGTATTATTTGTGAAAGAGATAAAATCGAAGAGATCATTGATGCTCGTACTTCAGATGCAATTGCATTAGCATTGCGTTTCAACGCCCCAATTTTTACCTATAAAAACATACTTGATAAAGCGGGAATCTACATGAAAACTAATTTGATGGATAATGAAAATAGTCCTAAAGAAATGGACGAAAGTTTATCCAATATAAATACCTTCGGAGTAGAGGACGATGTAGTTATGGGGAACACCTATTCTAAAAACAGTTTAGCTGAATTGGCTGAATTATTAGAAAATGCAGTAGAGAAAGAAGATTACCGAGAAGCTGCAAAAATTCGCGATGAAATATCAAAAAGAGAATAATAAAAAATGTGTAATCATTAATTCGTTTAAATATGATTTAGAAACCGATAAACGATTAATCAGACTATCCAAATAAAAGAAGAATGAAGCAATATTTAGATTTAGTAAAACACGTATTAGAAAACGGAACTCAAAAAGGAGACCGCACAGGAACAGGAACAAAGAGTGTTTTTGGTTATCAAATGCGTTTTGACTTAAGTAAAGGGTTTCCAATGGTTACTACTAAAAAATTGCATCTTAAGTCAATTATATATGAGTTGCTTTGGTTTTTAAAAGGGGAAACTAATATTGCTTATTTAAAAGAAAATGGTGTTAAAATTTGGGATGAATGGGCCAATGAAAATGGTGATTTAGGTCCTGTATATGGCTACCAATGGCGGAATTGGAATAGTGAAGAAATCGATCAAATTTCAGAAATTATTGAGGCTTTAAAAACCAATCCAAACAGCCGTAGAATGTTAGTTTCAGCATGGAATCCAAGTGTTCTTCCTGATACCACAAGATCATTTGCAGAAAATGTAGCCAACGGAAAAGTAGCTTTACCTCCGTGTCATGCGTTTTTCCAATTTTATGTATCCGAAGGTAAATTATCGTGCCAATTGTACCAAAGAAGTGCCGATATTTTTTTAGGAGTGCCTTTTAATATTGCCTCATACGCCTTATTAACAATGATGATAGCGCAAGTTTGCGATTTAAAAGTTGGTGAATTTATTCACACTTTTGGTGATGCGCATATTTACAATAATCATTTTGAACAAGTGGAATTACAACTTTCAAGAGACGCAAAAGAATTGCCTAAAATGATATTAAACCCTGAGATAAAAAATATTTTCGATTTCAAATTTGAAGATTTCACTTTGGAAGGTTATGATCCTCATCCAGGAATTAGAGGAGAAGTGGCAGTTTAAAAAAAGACCTCTTTTGATAATGATAAATTGAAATTTCTTTCAATAATTCTAATAAAATGAAAATATTAATAGCCGCTACCTCTTTAAATAATGCTCTTGGAAAAGACAATAAAATTATTTGGCATTTGCCAGATGACTTTAAGCGTTTCAAAGAATTAACTTCTGGACACCATATTATTATGGGCAGAAAAACATTTGAAAGTTTTCCAAAACCTTTACCCAATAGAACGCACGTAGTAATTACGAAGCAAAAAAATTACCATCACGAAGGCTGCATTGTGGTGAACAGTATTGAAGCTGCCTTTGAAATTTGTCCTAAAAACGAAGATGTTTTTTTAATTGGTGGTGCGGAAATCTACGAATTAGGGCTTCCATTTATTGACAAAATAGAACTCACATTAATTAATGACAACTTTGAAGCGGATGCCTTTTTTCCAAAAATTGATTTTACAAAATGGGAATTAATTAAGGAAGAATTTCATGCTAAAGATGAAAAACATGCTCACGAATTTAGCTTTCAAACCTTCCTCAAAAGATAATTAAATACTTACCTTTGCCCAAATTAATTTATAATGTCTAAGAATGTTACCCCGTATAAAGATTCAGAATTAGGGAAAAAAGAGCAAGTAGCACAAATGTTTGACACTATTTCCGGAAATTATGACGGGTTAAACCGAGTAATTTCTTTTGGTATCGACATTAAATGGCGTAAAAAAGTACTGCAATTGGTTTCAGATAAAAATCCAAAAACCGTTTTAGATATTGCCACAGGAACTGGAGATTTAGCCATATTGATGACTGCTACAAGTGCTGAAAAAATTATTGGATTGGATATTTCCGCAGGAATGCTTGATGTAGGAAGAAAAAAAATTGAAGCAAAAAAACTTTCTGATAAAATAGAAATGATATTAGCCGATTCCGAAAATATGCCATTTGAAGACAACACTTTTGATGCCATAACTGTTGCTTTTGGAGTTCGAAATTTTGAAACATTAGAAAAAGGATTGGCAGAAATTCTACGCGTGCTAAAGCCTAACGGGATTTTTGTGATTTTAGAAACATCGGTTCCAGATAAAACACCTTACAAACAAGGGTATAAATTTTACTCGAAAAATATCCTTCCTTTAATTGGAAAATTATTCTCAAAAGACAATTCTGCATATCAATATTTGTCTGAATCAGCGTCTGTTTTTCCTTATGGAGAAGCGTTAAACAATATTTTGAAGAAAATTGGGTTTATAGATGTTGTATCGATGCCACAAACATTTGGTGTTGCCACAATTTATTCTGCTTCAAAAAAATAATTAGGAATTATAAGATGAAAAAAATAATAATCCTGTTTTTAATGCTTTTTTCAAGTATTGGATTTTCCCAAACCAAAGGAATGTTCAGTTATGACCCGCTTGTGAATTTAGAAAACTTTGACAAAGTCAATGTATATTGGGGTTACTTTTTAGGATTCAATTCTTATGGTTTTAAAATTGATTATAAAAGTTTACAACCTGTAGATGTGCAAGTTGAAAGCACAACTGGATTCAATGTTGGTTTAGTAGGTGACCTAAAGCTTCAGGAATACTTTAATTTACGATTTGAACCCGGTTTATATTATGCCCAAAGAAATCTTATGTTTCCGAATTTTACTCGTGAATTAGATGCCTATAGAGAGGTAAAGTCTACTTATATTAATTTTCCATTACTATTAAAATTCTCAGCATTAAGAACCGGAAATGTTCGTCCTTATTTAACAGCAGGAGTTTCTAGAACTTTAAACTTAGGTAGTAATTCCGATTCTACAGATGATAATTTGCAGCAGCGATTTAGGGTGAAAACTTGGACTTCAAATTATGAATTGGGATTTGGAATCGATCTGTATTTTGAATATTTTAAATTTTCGCCTTCAATACGTGGGGTTTTTGGAATGGATGATGAACTAATACGTGACAACAATCCAAATAGTCCTTGGACCTCTAATATTGAATCGATGAAAACTAGGGCGATTCTAATTAATTTTACTTTTCATTAAAAGAAAATTACCTTCTAAATTCACTTAAAATTATTGCGGTTGCAGAAGCTACATTCAAACTTTCTGTAAGTTGTAAATCGCCAAAACGAGGAATTGTCAATCTTTTTTTGATTGTATTTTCAACTTCTGGAGAAATTCCATTGGCTTCATTACCCATAATTACAACTGCCTCTTTCGGTAGACTTTTCATATAAATATTGGACCCATCCATAAAAGTACCAAAAATGGGCAAGGAAGAATTTTGTAAAAATGATTTTAAATTTACATAACTCACATTAACCCTAGAAATTGAACCCATGGTGGCTTGAACCACTTTAGGGTTGTACAAATCTACCGTTTGCTCGGAGCATACCACTTGAGAAATTCCAAACCAATCACACAATCTTAAAATAGTTCCAAGATTTCCTGGATCTCGAATGTCATCTAGAGCTAAGATTAAACCTTTATCTAATATTGGCATTGATGCCGGTATTTTAAAAACAGCCAAACAATTATTTGGTGTCGACAATGCGCTCATTTTCTTTAATTCGGATTCAGAAATTAAAGATTTCAATAGCAAAGGCACCTCGTCAAATAAAGGTTCAGTGCAATACAAATGTTCTAAGATAAAATTGGATTTTAACAATTCCTGAATTACTTTTACGCCTTCAGCGATGAATAATTGGTTTGCAATTCTATTTTTTTTTAGATGCAAACTAGATATTAACTTTATTTGGTTTTTACTAACCATAGAAATAATGTACTTTTGAATTAAATATTTCACATCTTTTGAGAAACCAGACTACAAAAATATCATTATTTATTCTAATTGCTGTAATAATCTCTGCTTGTAATTCTTTACGAAGAGTTCCAAACGGGAAAATGCTACTGACCAAAAATGAAATTTTAGTTGACGGGAAAAAAGAAGGCAATGAAGAGGTAACCAATCAGTTGTACCAAAAACCAAACAGCTCTTTATTTGGATACCGACTTCGTTTAAATATTTTTAATTTGGCATCACCAAACCCAGATTCCATTTATAAGGCAAAATTTATAAAAAATCCAGATAAATATACTGCGATGGCAAAATGGCTTTCGAAAAAGCAAGTGGATCGTTTGGGGAAATCCTTTTATCATTTGGGAATTCATAACTTTCTTAAAAAAACTGGTGAAGCGCCTATTATTTTCGATCAAAAAAGTACAGACCGTTCTCTATCAAGATTGCAATCCTATTATTTTGACAAAGGTTATTTTAATCTAAAAGGGAATTATAAAATTGACACTGTTGGCAATAAAAAAGCGGTTGTTAAATATACCATAAACAAAGGAAATTCATTTATTTTGGATACCATAAATGTAAATATAAAAACTCCAATTTTAGATTCACTTTATTTAACAAATAAGAACTTGGCATTTCTTAAATCTGGAAAACAATACAATAAAATTGATTTTGATGCAGAAAGAAATCGGGTTACAGCCCATTTTAGAAATAATGGCGCCTATTTTTTTCAACAAAATTATATTAATTATTCTATAGACACTTTAAATGCTAACAGCAAGGCAAATATTGACCTTAATATTGAAAATCAGGCAATTAGAGTTGGTGATTCTACCAAAATAATGCCATTTAAATTGTATAAAATCAGTAATGTAAATATTTATACGGATAACTTAATAACAAAAAATAATTCCATTGCTTTAGATAGTGTTTCTTTTAATAATTTCAATTTGTATAGTGTTTCAAAATTAAAATACAAACCAAAAGCGATCACTGACGCCGTTTTTATTTCAAAAGGAAGTACTTTTTCAGACATAGAAACTACATTAACTTCGAGGTCATTAGGTGGATTACGTGTTTTTAACTATCCTTTAATTCAATATGTGGTTGACCCAAAAGATGAAAATTCATTAATTACAAATATCTATTTATCGCCAAGACCTAAATTAAGTTTTGGTTACAACTTTGACTTTACCCATTCGGCAATTCAAGATATCGGGATAACAGCAAGTACCGCCGTTTCCATTAGAAATATTTTTCAAGGTGCAGAAACATTAGAAATTTCTGCCAGGGGAAATATAGGTTCTTCAAAAGAAGTTGCAAAGGTCAATAATAGCTTTTTCAATGTTTCAGAATATGGTTTTGATATTAAACTCCATTTGCCAAGGGTATTTTTTCCAATTAAAACAGAGCGAATAATTCCAAAAAGGATGTTGCCTTTTACCAGTCTGGCAGTAGGTTACATTAAACAAGAAAACATTGGATTAGACAAACAAAATTTTACTAGTTCCCTTAATTATAATTGGAACCCCAATGATAATGTAAAAGCTCGTTTTGAATTATTAAATGTGCAATTTGTAAAAAATGTAAACACAAGCAACTATTTTAATATTTACAAATCATCGTATTATGTTTTAAATTCTTTGGCTCAAAATGCGAGTTATGCAGTGAATCCTAATTATTTTAGCAACCAAGAATTGATTATTGAAAGCGGCACCATTGGATTTACTAATGATGTTTTAGGGCCAAATCCAACCATTTTTCCATCTGCAGAAGATTATAAAACCATTCGAAGTATAGAAGAAAGAAGGAGAAGATTGACAGAAAATGATTTGATAGTTTCTACTAGTTATACTTATAGTGAAAACACGAAAAAAGAGCAAAATGATAATGATTTTATGATCTTTAGAGGAAAAATAGAATCTGCTGGTAACTTATTATCATTTCTTGCACGAGCATCCAAACAATTAAACAATCAGGAAAGCACCAATAAATTTTTTGAAGTTGAATATTCACAATATTTTAAAGTAGAAGGGGAATTTATCAAATTATGGGATTTGCATAGAAAGAGAATTCTTGCAATTCGTTCGTTCGCAGGAGTTGCAATACCGTATGGAAATTCCAACAATATTCCATTTTCTAGAAGTTATTTTGCTGGGGGAACCAATGACAATAGAGCTTGGCAATCATACGGCCTAGGTCCTGGAGCAAGTGGAGGAATTAATGATTTTAATGAAGCAAATTTAAAATTGGCTTTAAGCGCTGAACTTCGTTTTAATATATTTGGTCAATTAAACGGAGCATTATTTGTTGATGCCGGAAACATTTGGAATGTTTTGGATAATGTTGATGATGAAAAATACGTTTTTAAAAATTTCAATTCTTTAAAAAACAGTGCCATTGGTTCCGGCTTTGGATTTAGATATGATTTTAATTTTTTTATTGTACGACTGGATTTAGGATTTAAAACCTATAATCCATCAGAAGCAGAAGGTAGAAAATGGTTTAAAGATTATAATTTAGACAAGTCGGTAATAAATATTGGAATTAATTATCCATTCTAATTTTATAAATTATTAATTTTGCATCCTAATAAATAATAAAACAACACATAAATGTCACACAACATCAAAGCTGGAGTTGCAACTGGTGATTCAGTTCAAGCAATTTTTAGCTATGCAAAACAAAAAGGATTTGCACTTCCTGCAATAAATGTAACTGGTTCAAGCACGGTTAATGGTGTTTTAGAAACTGCTGCAAAATTAAAAGCCCCTGTTATTATTCAATTTTCAAACGGTGGATGTGTTTTTAATGCAGGAAAAGGTTTGTCTAATGCAAATGAAAAAGCAGCTATCCTAGGAGGAATTGCTGGTGCAAAACATGTTCATACCTTAGCAGAAGCCTACGGAGCGACTGTAATTCTTCATACTGACCACTGTGCTAAAAAATTATTACCTTGGATTGATGGATTATTAGATGCTAGCGAAGTTCATTTTGCTGAAACTGGAAAACCGCTATTTAGTTCTCATATGATAGATTTATCAGAAGAACCAATTGAAGAAAATATTGAAATTTGTAAAACTTATTTAGCTAGAATGAGCAAAATGGGGATGACATTAGAAATTGAACTTGGAATTACTGGTGGTGAAGAAGATGGAGTTGACAATTCTGATGTTGATAGTTCAAAATTATACACTCAACCTTCTGAAGTTGCTTATGCTTATGAAGAATTATTGAAAGTAAGTCCGCGTTTTACTATAGCTGCATCTTTCGGAAATGTTCACGGTGTTTACAAACCAGGAAACGTAAAATTGACTCCTAAAATCTTGAAAAATTCTCAAGACTACGTTCAAGAAAAATTCAATACCGGAAAAAATCCAGTTGATTTTGTATTTCATGGAGGTTCAGGATCTACTTTGGAAGAAATTAGAGAAGCAATTGGTTATGGCGTTGTAAAAATGAATATAGACACCGATTTGCAATTTGCTTTCACTGAAGGAATTCGTGATTATGTGGTAAATAATATAGATTACTTAAAAACACAAATCGGAAATCCAGAAGGTGCAGATCAACCCAATAAAAAATATTACGATCCTAGAAAATGGGTTCGTGAAGGAGAAATGACATTCAACGCGAGATTAGAACAAGCTTTCGCAGATTTGAATAACGTTAACACGCTTTAATTATTTTAAATTTTAAATGTTGAATTTTTAAATTAGAAAATGCAAAATAATTTCATTCAAAATTTATAATTCAAAATTTATAATAAACTTAAATTATGTCTTGGTTTAAAAGAACAGAAAAAGGAATTACAACACCCACTGAGGACAAGAAAGATGTTCCCAAAGGATTGTGGTATAAATCTCCAACAGGAAAAATTATAGATGCCGACGAATTAGCAAGAAACCTTTGGGTAAGTCCTGAGGACGACTTTCATGTTAGAATTGGAAGTAGAGAATATTTCGAAATATTATTCGACAATAATGAATTTAAGGAATTGGATGCTAAAATGACTTCTAAAGACCCTTTGCGTTTTGTAGATACTAAAAAATATTCTGACCGATTGAAAGACGCAATGGAAAAAACCAAATTGAAAGATGCGGTTCGAACTGGTGTCGGAAAATCAAAAGGAAATGACTTAGTAGTTTGCTGCATGGATTTTGCCTTTATTGGTGGTTCTATGGGAGCTGTTGTAGGGGAAAAAATTGCTCGTGGAATTGATCATGCTATCAAAAACAAAATCCCTTTTGTGATGATTTCAAAATCAGGAGGAGCGAGAATGATGGAGGCGGCTTATTCTTTAATGCAATTGGCAAAAACTTCAGCAAAATTGGCGCAATTGGCCGAAGCTGGAATTCCATACATTTCATTGTGTACCGATCCAACTACAGGAGGAACAACTGCTTCATATGCTATGTTAGGCGACATTAATATTTCTGAGCCAGGTGCTTTAATTGGATTTGCAGGACCAAGAGTAGTGAGGGATACTACAGGTAAAGATTTACCTGAAGGATTTCAAACCGCCGAATTTTTATTGGAACATGGTTTCTTAGATTTTATTGCTCCAAGAAAAGAATTGAAAGACAAAATTAATTTATATATCGATTTGATTTTAAATCAAGAAGTGAGATAAATAATTTATCATAAAGACATAAAAAAACTCAAAGCGTAACTTTGAGTTTTTTTTATTTTATACAATTACATTCCAGTTCGAATGGCTTCCACAGGGTCTAATTTTGAAGCAGAAATAGCAGGTAATATTCCTGAAATTAATCCGATTACGGCCGCCAATCCCGTTCCTAAAAGTATATTTCCTAATCCTAATACAAAATCAAAGTCCAATACATTGGTTAATATAATTGCGATTATCCAAACTAAAATAAGCCCGATTAAACCTCCAATTACTGATAAAATAACGGCTTCAAATAAAAATTGGAATAAGATAAAACGATTTTTGGCTCCCAATGATTTTTGAATTCCAATTAAATTGGTTCGTTCTTTTACAGAAACAAACATAATATTGGCAATCCCAAACCCACCAACTAATAATGAAAAACAACTAATAATCCAACCTACAATATTCATTTTCGAAATGATTCCGTCTAATAAATCGGTAAAACCAGACAATACATTGATGAAAAAGTTATCTATTTCACCTGTTTTCATTCCGCGATAATTTCTCAATTTCTGAATTAATTCTGCCTTATAGGCTTCCATATCAATCCCTTTTTCCGGTTTAATAACAATAACTGGAGTCATCGAATCATTATTATCACCATATAATCTTCTGAGAAAATTTACAGGTAAATAAACAGAAGTGTCATCACTTTCGCCAAAAATTCCCGCGCCTTGTTTTTTTAAAACACCCACAACAGTGAACTTTTGACCATACATTCTGATTTTTTTTCCAATAGGATCAGAACCTTCAAAAAGTCCTTGAGCCACTTCATTTCCAAGAACTACCAAAGCTGCACCTGAATTGGCCTCTGATTCATTATAAAAACGACCTTCAGAAAATTCTAATCCTTGAATATCAATAAATTCATGTGAAACAGGAACAACATTAACATCTGTAACTATATTCGCCTCATATTTCAACGATTGACTTGCAGCAAACATTTGATAACACATTTCTTTTGTGTTGTTTACTGAAGATTTTAAATACTCGTATTCATCATATTTTACATTTGGAAACTGCTCTCTTTTCCACTGGGGAATTTCTGAAGGGCCAAATGAAAAACGCATTAAGTAAATGGTATTTTTATCTAAAGTGCTTAAATCTTTTTTGATTTTTCTGTCCAATGAGTCCACAGCAGCAAGAACTGCAATTATGGAAAAAATTCCAATTGTAACTCCTAATAAAGAAAGTAATGTTCGCAATTTATTGTTTCGTAGTGCATTCATTGCAAAACTGAAACTCTCTTTTAGCAGTCGGAAATAAACAATCATGGCTTTAATTTAGTAGTGTAAAATTCAATATTATTTTATGAAAAACCTAATAAAATAACTATTTTTGCACTATTAAACATAACTACTTCAATGAACACTACTAAGAAAATCCAATCTGCTTTAATTTCAGTTTTTTCAAAAGATGGTCTAGAGCCTATCGTGAGAAAATTACACGAACAAAATGTTACTTTTTACTCTACAGGAGGAACTGAAGAATTTATTAAAAACCTAGGAATTCCTGTTGTTCCTGTTGAGGATGTTACTTCTTATCCATCCATTTTAGGTGGTCGTGTAAAAACTTTGCATCCAAAAATTTTTGGCGGTATTTTAAATCGCCAAGACAATGAAAGTGATGTACAACAAATGGAAGAATTTAATATTCCACAGATTGATTTAGTAATTGTAGATTTATATCCATTTGAAAAAACGGTTGCATCAGGCGCATCTGAAGCGGATAGTATTGAGAAAATTGATATTGGCGGAATTTCATTAATTCGAGCTGCTGCAAAGAATTTTAAAGATACTGTAATTGTGGCTTCGGTAAATGAATACAGCTCCCTTTTAGATACTATTACCGCTCAAAATGGCGCAACAACAATAGAAGATAGAAAATTATTTGCTACAAAAGCATTCCACGTTTCATCCAATTATGACACCGCTATTTTTAATTATTTCAATACCGATGAAACGTATTACAAGCAAAGTATTGCTAACGGACAAATTTTAAGATACGGTGAAAACCCTCATCAAAAAGGATATTTCTTTGGTAATTTTGACGCCATGTTCACTAAATTACATGGTAAAGAATTGTCTTACAATAATTTATTAGATGTTGATGCGGCTGTAAATTTGATTTTAGAATTTAAGGATGAAGAATCAACCTTTGCCATATTAAAACACAATAATGCTTGCGGTTTAGCTACAAGAAAATCAATGAAAGACGCTTATTTAACCGCTTTGGCTTGCGATCCAACATCCGCTTTTGGTGGGGTTTTAATTGCCAATGGCAAAATTGATGTTGCTACTGCAAATGAAATAAATTCGTTGTTTTGTGAAGTCGTAATTGCACCAAGTTATGATGAAGAAGCAATAGCCATTTTAGAACAAAAGAAAAATAGAATTATACTAGTACAAAACGATGTTGAATTGCCAAAAACTCAAGTTAGAAGTTGTTTAAACGGACTTTTGGTTCAGGATAAAAATAATATTACTGATTCAAAATCAGATTTAAAAACAGTAACAAATTCGGAACCTACTTCTCAAGAAA
>JARXAC010000037.1:0-10032 GCA_029866065.1 Flavobacterium sp. | reverse complement strand
CTGAGAAATTAGTTCATCCATAGCAGCTTTTCCTGCTCCTGATACTGACTGATAAGTCGATGTTACAACTCTTTTTATCTTAAATTTGTCATGAAGAGGTTTTAAAGCCACAACTAATTGCGCTGTTGAACAGTTTGGATTAGCAATAATATTTGTCTTTTTATAATCTTTAATTGCATGTTCATTCACTTCAGGAACAATCAATGGGATGTCTTTGAATGATCTAAAATAACTTGAATATTCAATTACAATTGAATTTTTTGCAATCTTTGGTGCCCAAGTTTTTGCAAGTTTAGATCCTGCGCAAAAAAAAGTAATATCTGCTTTTCTAAAATCAAAATCTTCTAAGCTTTTAACTTCAATATTTTTATTTCTAAATTTTATAAATTTTCCAACACTTTTTTTTGAAGCTAATAAATAAAGTATATTTACTGGAAACTTTCGTCTTTCTAAAACTTCAATTGTTTTTCTGCCTGCGTTTCCTGTGCTTCCTACGATTGCAATGTTTGCTCTCATTATTTTAGTTTGGATATAACCAAATCACCCATTTCTGAAGTTGAAACTTTTTTCTGACCCTTTTCCATTATATCTTGCGTTCTGTGACCATCTTTAAGAACATCTTTGACTGCCTGATCAAGCATATCTGCTTCTTTATCCATATCAAAAGAATAACGTAAAGCCATAGAAAAACTCAAAATTGATGCAAGTGGATTTGCAATATTTTTACCTGCTATATCAGGTGCGGAACCATGACAAGGTTCATACATTGATTTAAATTTTCCATCTTTATTCTTTCCGCTTAATGATGCTGAAGGTAACATTCCAAGTGAACCTGTTAACATTCCAGCCTCATCTGAAAGCATATCTCCAAACAAGTTATCAGTTACGATCACATCAAATTGTTTAGGATTTCTAACTAATTGCATAGCGCAATTGTCTGCTAGCATATGGCTCAGTTCTACATCTTTAAACTCTTTTTTATGTAACTCTTCTACTTCTTCTCTCCATAATAAACCGGCTTCCATAACATTAGATTTTTCACAAGAAGTAACTTTATTGCCTCTTTTTCTTGCAAGTTCAAAAGCAACCCTAGCAACTCTTTGAATTTCGCTTGATGTGTAAGTGTGAGTATTTATGCCTTTTTTTTCACCATTAGGTAATTTTTCAACTCCTCTTGGAGTTCCAAAATAAATACCTCCTGTAAGCTCTCGCACAATCATAATATCTAAATCAGAAACAACTTCTGGCTTTAAAGTAGATGCATTAGCAAGTTCTTTAAAACAAATTGCAGGTCTTAAATTTGCAAATAATTCTAAATCTTTTCTAAGTCTTAATAAGGCTCTCTCAGGTCTTTTAGAAAATTCTAATTTATCCCACTTTGGGCCACCCACGGCTCCTAACAAAACTGCGTCACTTGCCATTGCAACTTCCATTACTTTGTCAGTAATTGGAGTGCCATGCTTATCAAAGGATATTCCTCCTGCTAATTCTTCGGTAATATCAAAATCAGTAGATTTATTTTTATTAAACCAAGCAATAATTTTTTTAACCTCATTCATTACCTCCGGTCCAATTCCATCTCCAGCAAGAATAAGAAGTTTTTTTTTCATTAATATAACCAAGGAGTTAGATTTTTTTTATTTTGTTCAAAGATATTAATTTTAGCATCTTTTTTTAGAGTAAGAGCAATGTCGTCATAACCATTTAATAAACATTCTTTTCTAAATGATTCAATTTCAAAATCGAAAGGTCTATTGTCCCCTTTATGAATTTTTTGATCAATCAAATCAATTTCTATTTCTTTATTTTTTTTTGCAGCCTCAGATAATTCTTTAACCTGATTTTCTGGAAGAACGATTGGTAAAATTCCATTTTTAAAACAGTTGTTATAGAAAATATCTGCAAAACTTTCGGCAATGATACATTTAATACCAAAATCTAATAATGCCCAGGGCGCATGCTCTCTAGATGATCCGCAACCAAAATTTTTACCTGAAATCAAAATTTTTGCTTTATTGAAAGGGGCATTATTTAAAATAAAATTTTTTATTACGTTGCCTTTTTCATCATAACGCATTTCATAAAACAAAGCAGAACCAAGGCCTGTTCTTTTGATTGTCTTTAAAAATTGTTTTGGAATAATCATATCCGTATCAATATTTGAGATCTGAAGATCGGCAGCAATACTTTTAACTTTTGCAAACTTTTCCATTAAATAATCTTTCTAATATCTACAAATTTACCCTCAATTGCAGCAGCGGCTGCCATAACTGGGCTCACAAGATGTGTTCTTCCACCTCTTCCTTGTCTTCCTTCAAAATTTCTATTTGAAGTAGAGGCGCATCTTTCTTTTGGTTTTAATTGATCCGGATTCATTCCAAGACACATTGAGCATCCAGGTTCTCTCCACTCAAATCCTGATTCTTTGAATATTTTATCTAAGCCTTCTTTTTCAGCTTGTAATTTTACAAGTCCAGAACCTGGAACAACAATTGCATCAACGTTTTTATTTACTTTTTTTCCTTTAACTATTTTTGCAACTTCTCTTAAATCTTCAATTCTTCCATTGGTACAAGAGCCTATAAAAACCTTATCAATTTTAATATCCTGAATGGCAGTATTGGGCTCTAAGCCCATATAATCCAAAGATCTTAGAATAGATTTTTTTCTATCTTCATTTTTTTCTAAATTTGGATCAGGAACTTTTCCATTAATGGATGCTATATCTTGAGGACTTGTTCCCCAAGTAACTGTTGGCTCAATATCTTTTCCTTGCAAATGAAGTTCTCTATCAAATTTTGCATCTTTATCTGTATATAAAGCGCTCCAATATTTAAGTGCTTTTTCCCAATTATCTCCCTTTGGAGCTAATGGTCTTCCTTTAATATAATCAAATGTTTTTTGATCAGGGGCAACAAGTCCAGCTCGAGCACCTGCTTCGATACTCATATTACAAACCGTCATTCTTTCTTCCATAGAAAAGTTTCTAAAAACTTCTCCACAGTATTCAATAACGTAACCGGTTCCACCTGCTGTTCCAATTTTTCCAATAATAGATAGGATTACATCTTTAGCAGTAACACCCAATGGCAATTTTCCATCAACACTAATTTTAAAATTTTTGGCTCTGCTTTGAATTAAAGTTTGCGTTGCAAGAACATGCTCTACTTCTGAAGTTCCGATTCCAAAAGCTAATGCACCAAATGCGCCATGCGTTGAAGTATGACTATCACCACAAACAATTGTCATTCCAGGCTGAGTGAATCCTTGTTCAGGACCAATCACATGAACAATGCCTTGTCTTTTATCTGTTAAACCAAAAAATTCTATACCAAAATCTTTACAATTTTTAGAAAGAGTCTCAACTTGAATTGCAGATTCTTTATCTGCTATTCCTTTTGATCTATCAGTAGTTGGAACGTTATGATCTACAACTGCTAATGTTGAACCAGGTAATTTTACTTTTCTATTAGATAAACGTAATCCCTCAAATGCCTGTGGACTCGTTACTTCGTGAACTAAATGCCTATCAATGTATAATAGTGATGTTCCGTCATTTTGCTCATCAACTAAATGACTTTCCCATATTTTGTCGTAAATTGTCTTTGCCATTAAATAAAAACTAGTATTACTTCTTTTTATTCTGAGCTTCTGTCTTTGGCGCTGAAGCTTTTTCCGTATTTTTTGGAGCCTGTTCAGCAACTACAGCTGCTTGTGCTTCAATATTTTGGACTGCCTCTTTTTTTGGTAAAGGTTGAATAATATCTACGCCAATTTTTTTTCTAATTTTTTCTGTAATTCTAGCTGATTTACCAGTTCTTTCTCTTAAATAATAAAGTTTTGCTCTTCTTACTTTTCCGCTTCTAATTACTTCAACAGACTCTACGTTTGGGCTGTGAACTGGAAATAATCTTTCAACACCTTCACCAAAAGAAATTTTTCTAACTGTAAAAGTAGAATTAATTCCTCTATTTTTTTTAGCAATACAAACTCCTTCGTAAGCTTGTATTCTTTGTCTTTTTCCTTCGATAATTCGAACGTTTACTTTTAAAGTATCTCCGGGAGAAAATTCTGGTAATTTTTTTTCACCAATTTTCTTAATATGAAGTTTATCTAATTCGTCTATTCTCATTGTAGAAATTTGCATTAAAATTTAGTTATTTGTGATATTTTTCCCATAAGTCTTGTCTCTGGCGTCGTGTTATATCCTCGGATTGTGCTAAGCGCCAGTCCTTAATTTTAGCGTGATTCCCAGACAAAAGTACTTCCGGAACAGTTCTTCCTTTCCACTCTTGGGGTTTTGTATATTGAGGATATTCTAATAAATTATTTTCAAAACTCTCTTCATTTAATGAAGAAGAATTGCCAAGAACGCCTGGCAACAATCTAAGTATGGAATCTAAAAAAACAAACGCTGCTGTTTCACCGCCGGATAAAATAAAATCACCAATACTTATTTCTCTAATCTTTCTTTCTTCTATAACTCTTTGATCAATTCCTTCAAAGTGTCCACAGATAAGATCTACTCCATTTTTTTGTGATAATTGTTTTGCAATTTTTTGCGTTAACAATTCACCTCTAGGACTTAGATAAATAAGTTCATTTTTAGAGTTTTTAATATTTTTATCCAAACAACTATCTATTACATCGGCACGCATAACCATTCCGCTTCCTCCTCCAAAAGGAGTATCATCCACACTTCCATGCTTATCTAAAGCAGAGTCCCTGATGTTAATGACATCGAGTGACCAGATTTTATTTTCTCTAGCTCTTTTATAAAGCCCGATATCTAAAATCCCTGGAAAAAATTCTGGATATAAAGTGAATATTTTTGCAGACCACATAATAGTTAATTTGTTTTTGGTGCCTCCGCTTCTGGTGCTTTTTCTTCAACCTTTGGAGCTTCTACAGGAGCTGGTTCAGCTGCTGGGGCCGCTGCTTCTGCTGCTGGGGCCACTTCTGCTGCCGGAGCTGCCGCTGGTGCCTCTTTTGGTGCTTGGGCAGCTTTTAATCTTTCTTGAGCTTTCTTTTTAGGTAAAGCTTTAATTGGATTATTTCTTTTTTCAGGAACTGGGGCAAGATTTGCAGCACCTAAAAATTTTGCAACTCTTAGAGTAGGCTGAGCTCCCATTTTAATCCAATGAGTTATTCTTTCTGACTCTAAGCTTAATCTTTCTGGTTTACTTTTTGGTAATAGCGGATTGAAGTATCCAAGTTTTTCAATAAATTTTCCATCTCTTGGATTTCTAGAATCTGCAACTACGATTTGATAGAAGGGTCTTTTTTTTGTTCCCCCTCTAGATAGTCTTATTTTTAACATTTATTTGCCTTTCTATTTTAGTTTGTTAAATAATTCGGGAGGTATTCCATCTAAACCTCCAAAATTTCTTCCGCCACCTTGAGACATTCTTTTCATCATTCCTGTCATCATTTTATGTTGTTTTAGAAGCTTGTTTACTAAAGCGATGTCGGTTCCTGAACCATTCGCTATTCTTTTTTTTCTCGATCCATCAATAATTTTTGGGTTGTCTCTTTCTTTAGGAGTCATTGATAAAATAACCGCTTCTTGTTTTCCAAGAAGACTCTCATCAATATCAGCCTCATCTATTTGTTTTTTAATTTTTGAAATCCCAGGAATCATTCCTAAAACTTTTCCCATGCCACCAATTTTTTTCATTTGTCTAATCTGTTTTAAATAATCATTAAAAGTAAATTGTCCTTTTTTAAAATTCTCTTCTAGTTCTTCAACTTCTTCTTTTTTTAAATTTTCAGATACTTTTTCAACAAGGGAAACAACATCTCCCATTCCTAAAATTCTATTTGCAATTCTTTCTGGATGGAATATTTCAAAATCATCAATTTTTTCACCAACCCCTAAAAATTTAATTGGACAATTGGCAACGGACTTCATGCTAAGGGCGGCACCACCTTTTCCATCTCCATCTATTCTTGTTAATATTATTCCTGTTAAATCGACTGTTTTTTTAAATTCACTAGCGATATTTACGGCGTCTTGTCCTGTTAAAGAGTCAGCAACTAAAAAAGTTTCGATTGGATTAATTATTTTTTTAAGATTATTTAATTCACTCATCATCACGCTATCAATTTGTGTTCGTCCCGCAGTATCAAAAATAATTACATCAGAGCCAGATAAGGAAGCAGCCGCTAAAGTCCTTTGAGTAATTTCTATTGGAAGTTGTCCTTCTATAATTGGAATTGTTTGAATATTATTTTGACTACCTAATAACTCTAATTGTTTTTGAGCTGCTGGACGGTAAACGTCTAAGCTCGATAACATTACTTTTTTATTAAAATTCTTTTCAATAAATTTTGCAATCTTTGCTGAAGTTGTTGTTTTTCCTGAGCCTTGCAAACCAACAACTAATATTTTTGCTGGCGGAACTGTATTAAGATTAATTTCTGATTTTTCGCTACCTAAAATTTTAACAAGTTCATCGTATACAATTTTAACAAGTAACTGCCCTGGAGTTATAGATTTTAAAACTTCTTGGCCGATTGCTTTTGGTTTAACATTTGCAATAAATTCTTTAGCAACAGAAAGAGCAACGTCGGACTCAAGAAGAGCCTGGCGGATCTTTCGCAATCCTTCATCAACCTGTTTTTCATCTAATTGAGTGCTTTTATTAAAAAAAGAAAAGGCAGACTCAATTTTACTTGTTAAATTTTCAAACATTTTTTTTCTCCAGCAGCAATCGCACTAGTGGGCGAATATCGCTGACTAGTGTTGATCTCCTTCATTAGAAGGACACCACAAAACCTGCTTATTTTTGTGGAAAATTTTCTTAAAAGTATATTTTACTATTTTAAAAGTCAATAATTGAGAATATTTGTAAGATACAACAATAAAATAGATGATCGAAATACAAGCTTATAAAATGGATGGCCTAGGCAATGACTTTATCATCATTGATAGAAGAAAAGATAAAATCGATCTTTCAAAACAACAAATTATAAATATTGCGGACAGAAAAAAAGGTCCAGGTTGTGATCAAATTATTATTATAGACAAAGATAAAGAAAAAAAAACAAACGCTAAAATAACCTTTTATAATTCTGACGGCGGAGAAACGGGTGCATGCGGCAACGGTTCAAGATGTATTTCATATTTTTTAATGAGTGAGAAAAAATTAAATAAATCTAAAATAAATACCGAAAGTGGAATTCTAAAAGCAAAACTTGTTGGAAAAACTGAAGTATCTGTTGACATGGGAATTCCAAATTTTGATTGGCAAAAAATTCCTTTGGTAAAAAAAATGGACAACACAAAAGTTAAAATTAAAACTAAACATTTTGGAGTTTTATCAGGATATACTTTAAGCGTTGGCAATCCTCATGTTATTTTTTTTAAAGATATAACATTTGAATTACTTAAAAAAATTGGACCTCAAATTGAACATCACGAATTTTTTCCAGAAAGAAGCAACGTCACATTTGCTAAAATAATGAATAAACAAAATATTGCAGTAAAAGTTTGGGAAAGAGGAGCTGGTTTGACGCTTGCGTGCGGTACAGCTGCTTGCGCCACAGCTGTGGCTGCAAGTAAATTAGGTCTGACTGGAAAAAAAGTTAATATTCATTTTAAAAATGGAACGCTTCATATTGAATGGGCTAAAGACAAACATATTATTATGACAGGATCTGTCTCAAATATTAAAAATATCAGTCTTAAAATATAATTCTTAATGAATTTTTTTAAAAAACTTCAAGACAGTCTAAAAAAAACTTCAGAAAAATTCACAAAAGGAATTGACGAAATTTTTAATAAATCCAAACCACAGGTAGAAATTCTTCAAGATATAGAAGATATTCTAATTCAGGCAGATGTCGGTATTGGTTTTGTAGAAGAATTTAGAAAAAATATAGCCAATAAAAAATACAGCAAAGAAGAATTAACAAAGGAAAATTTTTTTCATGCTATTGCTAAAGAAATAGAAGAAATTTTAATACCTCTACAAAAAGATTTTTTTACGAAAAAGCATAACAAACCCACAGTGGTATTAGTTTGTGGAGTTAATGGAGTTGGTAAAACAACAACTATTGGAAAATTATGTAAAAAACTCAAGGTCCAAGGAAATAAAGTTATTGTTGGAGCTGGTGATACTTTTAGAGCTGCAGCAATTGATCAATTAGAACTTTGGTGTAAAAAAATTAATGTAGAAATAATAAAATCAGATATTGGCTCAGATCCAGCCTCTGTTGCATTTAAAAGTTTTGAATATGCAAGACAAAACAATGCTGATTACTGTGTAATTGATACGGCAGGACGACTTCAAAACAAAAAGAACTTAATGGAAGAATTCTCAAAAATTATTAGAGTTTTAAAAAAAATTGATGCAGACGCTCCTCATGAAACTATTTTAGTCCTTGATGCAACCACAGGACAGAATGCAATTAATCAAATTGAAGAATTTAAAAAAATTACACCTATCTCTGGAATTATTATGACTAAATTAGATGGAACTGCAAAGGGAGGTATTCTGGTTGCTATTGCAAAACAATTTCAAATTCCAATCTATGCAATTGGCATAGGTGAAAAAGAAGAAGATTTAGACAACTTTATTGCAAAAGACTTTGTGCAAGCCTTTATTAAAAACTAATTTAAAGTTTTTATAAATTTCTGTAATTCTAACTTAAGCTCGGAATTATAAGTCATCATATGACGATCAAATTGTGGGAAGTATCCATATTTTTTTGACTGAACTTCATCAAACAATTTTTTTCCCATAGCAATAGGTATTATTATATCTGCTCCGCCATGCATTATAAGAATTGGTGAATTAATATTTTTAATTTTTTTTAAACTTAAATATTTATCTTTTAATATTAGATCTACTGGTAAATAAGGATAATAAATCTTGGCGGCATCAACAATAGAAGTGTAGGGAGACTCTAAAATAATTCCTGCAAATTTTTGATTTTGAGCAACTTCAACTGCAACGCCTGTGCCTAAAGATTCTCCATATAAAATAATTTTATTCTTTGAAATATTATTCTTTTGTAACCATTCTAAAGCACTTCTGGCATCACTATATAAGCCCTGTTCTGTTGGACTTCCTTTGTTACCACTAAATCCTCGCCAAGAAATAATTAAATAATTCAAATTTAAATTTTTAAATTCATTTAACTTATAAATTCTTTTTTCTAATCCTCCGGCATTTCCATGAAAAAATAAAACGGTATATTTATTCTTGGGGTTATTATAAAACCACGCTTTTAAGGTAATGTTCTCCGTTGAAGGCACGGATATTTCTTTAATTTCTAAGTTTAATTTCTCACCACGCAAATTATTATTATGCTCGGGAAGATATAAAAAATTTCTTTGAAAAATGTACATATAAGTACAAACGGAAGCATAAAGAATGGTTAAAGATAAAAAGACGTATAAAAAAACTTGTCTTAATTTCATTATCTGCTGAGTGCTTTGATAAACAAATATAAAGCACTATGATCTAGATTGGCTCTTCCAGATTTTACTGTCTTTGCGTAAAGTTCTTGTACTTTTTTTGCAATTGGCAAATTAAGTTTATATTTTTTCGCAGTTGCAATTATATTATTCATGTCTTTTAGTTGGGTAGATGCTTTGCCACCAGGTTTAAAATTCTTAGTTAATATTCTTAATCCATGGTTTTGAAGAATTGGGCCTCCTGCAAACCCACGTAACATAATTTCTCTTACAGCTTTAGGGTCTGCTCCTGCTGCTTCTGCTAAAATTAAAGCCTCAGATACAGCTCCAATGCTGATTCCAACTATTGTTTGGTTTGCTAATTTTGCAACTTGGCCACAACCAGTTTTTCCAACGTAGATTGCTGTTCCCATACTTTTAAATAATGGCATGACAGTATTAAACATTTTTTTCTCTCCTCCTACCATGATCGCAAGCGTTCCCTTTTCTGCTCCTATCGTACCGCCAGAAACAGGCGCGTCTAAAAAAATTGCTCTTTTCTTTTTTAAAGCTTTGCCAATTTCTAATGCTGTATTTTGAGTTGTTGAACTCATATCAATTACAATCTG
>JARXAC010000031.1:0-47048 GCA_029866065.1 Flavobacterium sp. | reverse complement strand
AACGCACACACATACACGCACACAACTGTTGACATTCGAGTAGTTAACTCACTTGACAACGTAGACTAATTCGCCATTACTATTAATCCCAAATGTAGACATCTCTTTATCATTATTAGTATTTGTGATTTCATGTTCTTCAAAAAAACATATTAATTCCAATTATGCTGTTGATAATGATTTTGAATCCGAATTGCATATAGACAGAAATCTCACTAAAAATCCATTCTTTGAAGAATCTGATAAGGAATCAAAATGGGTTGATAGTATTTATAATCAAATGACATTCGATGAAAAAGTAGGACAACTTTTTATGGTTGCGGCCTATTCCAATAGGGATTCAATTCACGTAAATTCTATTGATAAATTAATTAAGGAATCGAAAATTGGTGGACTTATTTTCTTTCAAGGCGGTCCTGTTCGCCAAGCCAACTTAACTAACAGATACCAATCTAAATCAAAATTACCTTTATTTATAGGTATTGATGCCGAATGGGGTTTAAATATGCGATTAGATTCTACCTACAAATATCCCTGGAACATGACTTTGGGCGCTATTCGCGATACCAAATTAATTGAAAAAGTTGGAATTAATATGGGTCAAGAAAGTAAAAGATTGGGAATCCATTTTAACTTTGCTCCAGTTTTAGATATCAATACCAATCCAAAAAATCCTATTATTGGTTTCCGATCTTTTGGTGAAGACAAGGAAAATGTGACTCAAAGTGCCTTAGCATTAATGAAAGGTTTTCAAAGTCAGGGCGTTTTCTCAACAGGTAAACATTTTCCGGGACATGGAGATACTGAAACCGATTCCCACTTGTCTTTACCCAATGTATCTTTTTCCAAAGAGAGAATTAACGAAGTGGAGTTTTATCCTTATAAAAAATTATTTCGGGAAGGTTTAGCTTCTGTTATGGTAGCTCATTTGAGTGTTCCAAGCCTTGAACCTAGAGTTAATTATCCAACTTCTATATCCTATAATGTAGTTACCAATATATTACAAAATCAATTGGGTTTTGAAGGATTGGTTTTTACGGATGCCTTAAATATGAAAGGGGCTAGCAATTATAAAAAATCAGGTGGGGTAGCTTTAGCGCCTGGAGATATTGATTTAGAAGCTTTTTTAGCGGGTAATGATATTTTGCTTTTTTCTGAAAATGTACCTGCTGCCATTGAAAAGATTCGAAATTCTTACCAAAACGGACTAATTTCAGAACATAGGCTTTCTAGATCCGTTAAAAAAATTCTTAAATACAAATATTTCGCTGGACTTAATAATTATAAATCTATAGTTAATGACAACTTAATTAGTGATATTTATCCTAGTTCGAATGATGCTTTGCAATATCAATTGTATGAAAATGCAATAACTGTTGTTAAGAATGAAAAAAATTGTTTACCCATTAAATCATTAGAAAACAATAAAATAGCTTATGTTAAATTAGGGGATGACACCAACAGTGCTTTTATTTCAACATTAAAAAAATATACTGAAATTACAGAGGTTTCCAGTGATAATATCGATAGTTTAAATGTTAAATTAAGTAATTATAATACCGTAATTGTTGGTTTTCATAAATCAGATAAAGCTTGGAAAAAACAAGATTTTACCGATTCAGAATTACTTTGGTTACAAGAAATTGCCAAAAAAAACAAGGTGATTTTAGATGTATTTACCAAACCGTATTCCTTATTACCAATAGTAAATTTTGATGAAATTGAATCGGTGGTGGTCTCGTATCAAAATTGCGATATTTCTCAAGAAGTTTCAGCTGAATTACTATTTGGAGCAATTGAAGCTAAAGGTAAGTTACCAGTATCAATAGGTGAAAATTTTAAAGTTAATGAAGGTTTGTCTACCGAAAAGTTAAACAGATTGGGTTTTTCTACCCCAGAAAATGTGGGAATGAATCCGCAAATTTTATCTAAAATAGATGCTTTGGCAAATAAAGCTATAGATAATAAAATGACCCCAGGATTACAAATTCTTGTTGCCAAAAACGGTAAAGTTATTTATCAAAAAGCGTTTGGGTATCACACTTACGATAATTTACAAAAAGTGGTAAATACTGATCTTTATGATATCGCTTCATTAACAAAAATAATATCCACACTTCCCAATGTAATGCAATTGTACGACCATAAAAAAGTCAATCTAGATTCTAAATTAGGGGATATGTTGCCACTGTTTAAAAATTCTGATAAGTCTTCAATTCCATTCAAAAATTTACTATCACACAATGCTGGTTTTCAAGCTTGGATTCCTTTCTATAAAGCGACATTGGATAGTTCAAAAATACCATTAGCTAAATATTATAGCAAAACGAGTAACGAACAATTTTCTAAAAAAGTGGCCGATAGTTTATTTATGAGAAATGATTATCATGATACCATTATGAAAATAATTGTTAATAGTAAGTTGTCATTGAAAAAAGAATATAAATACAGTGATTTTACTTTCATTATTTTGAAAGATTATTTGGAAAAAATGACCGGTAAAAAATTAGAGGAATTAAGTGCTATTAATTTTTATAATTCACTCGGAATGAACAATACCTTGTACAATCCATTAAATAAATTTGATAAAAGTCAAATTCCTCCAACAGAAATCGATACCTATTTTAGGCATCAACAAATTCAAGGTTATGTACACGACATGGCAGCAGCTATGGAAGGAGGAGTAGGAGGTCACGCTGGAATATTCTCGAATTCTATGGATGTTGCTAAAATGATGCAAATGTATTTGCAAAAAGGAAATTATGGTGAGGTTTCCTACTTTTCCTCTAAAACTTTTGACGATTTTAATACGTGTTATTTTTGCAGGCAAGGAAATAGGAGAGGGCTAGGTTTTGATAAACCCCAACTATCAGGTGCAGGACCAACTTGTGGTTGCGCACCAATGATTAGCTTCGGACATACCGGTTTTACCGGAACTATTGCTTGGACAGATCCAGAAAATGAATTAGTATATGTGTTTTTATCCAATAGAACATTCCCAGAAAGTACTGTCAATATATTATCCAAAGAGAATATTCGGGAAGATATTCAAAAGGTGATTTATGAGTCCATCCTTAAATAATTTTATTTATTTAACGAAAGTTTAATTATTCTCAATCCAATTTTTGTTACTTTCGTTACCTTAAATTATTACAATGAAAATAGCTATAGTTTGTTATCCTACATTTGGTGGAAGTGGCGTAGTTGCTACTGAATTAGGATTGGAGTTAGCAAGACGAGGTCATGAAATTCATTTTATTACCTACAGTCAGCCTGTTCGATTAGAGCTATTAAATGCCAATGTTCATTATCACGAAGTAAACGTTCCAGAATACCCCTTATTTCATTATCAACCCTATGAATTGGCTTTGTCAAGCAAATTAGTTGATATGGTAAAGCTTCACCAAATTGATTTATTACACGTTCATTATGCCATTCCTCATGCTTATGCGGGATATATGGCTAAACAAATGTTGAAATCTGAAGGAATTAAAATTCCAATGGTAACTACCCTTCACGGAACTGATATTACACTAGTTGGAAACCATCCTTTTTATAAAACAGCAGTTACTTTTAGTATTAATAAATCAGATGTAGTTACTTCAGTATCTCAAAATTTAAAAGAAGAAACCTATTCTTTATTTGATATTAAAAAAGACATTCACGTTATTCCAAATTTTATCGAATTAGATAAAATTAAAATTGATTCTACTATTGCCTGTCATCGTTCGGTTATGGCAAATGAAAATGAGAAAATTATTACTCACATAAGTAATTTCAGAAAGGTGAAACGCATTCCTGATGTGATTGATATATTTTATAAAATCCAACAAAAAATACCTTCTAAGTTGATGATGGTTGGCGATGGTCCAGAAAAAGAAGTCGCTGAAAATTTGTGTTGTAAACTAGGAATTTCCGATAAAGTTATCTTTTTTGGTAACAGCAATGAAATAGATAAAATACTAAGTTTTACTGATTTGTTTCTTCTACCGTCTGAAACTGAAAGTTTTGGACTTGCTGCTTTACAAGCAATGGCTTGGGGAGTTCCAGTGATTTCAAGTAATACTGGGGGACTTCCTGAAGTAAATTTTGATGGAATTTCAGGTTATCAAAGTGATGTAGGAAATACAGAAGAAATGGCTGAAAATGCCATTAAGATTCTAGAAAATGAAGCTACCTTATTGGAATTTAAATTCAATGCAATTAAAACTGCTAAACAATTTGATATAAAAAATATTGTAACTTTATATGAAAATTTATATAAAAAAGTAGTAAAAATTAAATAGGCAAAAATAGATTAGAATTTATATCGAATACCTAAGGCGATATCTGTTCCAAAACTATTTTCAAAATAACCATTTCTACCAATTTCAGGTCTTAAATCTAAAGAAGCTTGCAAGGGAAAATCGAAATTATATTCTATACCTATGTCGCCTGCAGCAAAAATAAAAGTGCCGCTACCGCTATTTGAATTTGAATACGTTCCTAATCCACCTCCAACGCCAGCATACCAATTAAATCCTTGTTCCAGAGGCCAAACCCATTGATACAATCCGTTTAATTTCATTGCACTAACATTATTGCTTGTTCTCCATCCCAAATTAAATTCTGCTCTATTCTCAGAATTTAACTTCATTTGATAAGAAATTTCAGTTCCAAATCCGTTGTTAGATCCTAATCGAAGACCAATTGTGTTATCTGAAATGTCTTGAGCTGATATTGAGTAAATCCCAAATATAAATAATGAACAAATAAATAGATTTTTCATAAGTGATGAATTAGTTTACTATGAGAACGCAATACTTTGAAAGCTATTGTGAATAATAAATTATTTTAATGACTTACATCATAAGTTTGCAAAAACTCTTCTTGTGTTTGATTTCCACTTGAAGGCAACGGAAGTGTTATTCCCGTAGGAAGGCTATTTAAGCGGTAGTTAATGTTTGTATTGGTGTAAACATTTCCAATAGTTTTTGAGTAATATTGAAATGAAGTTACTACATCTTGGGGATCTAAAATACTTACAACAACTGGAAAAGGTATTCCAGCAACCGTTAAACTAGTAGTGATTCTAGCATTTAAAACTGTCTTTATTTTTTTTACTTCAGTATAAACACGACCATTGGAAGAATAAGTTGGTAATGATTCTATATTCGTTGATTTTAATGTATAATTAATAACTAACGGATAATTTCCAACGGTTTGATTTATTACACCCGAAACGCTCCCTAATTCTTGGTTGTTTGTTGCATTTTCTTGAAAAATAACATAATCACTTAATGATAAATTAATTGGTAAACCAGCACCAAAATCGAAACCTATAGAACCAGTTAATAATAATCTGTAACCGTCAATACGGACAGCATTTTTATTCATTGAATTCGAAAAGAAACCTATTGGTGTAGTTCTAGTTTTAAATTTTTTGTAAACTTTAGTATTAATAGTGGTGTCATTCGAAATATATAAAGAATCAGTTTGGGTCACCGCATTGGCTACAACTCTATATTTCCAATAATTTCTTAGTGCTAATGGGAAATAATTTGTTTGTGATGAAGAATCGGATCCATTACTTGAATCGGATGAACATGAAAAAAGCAAGGTTAAAATTGCAAACGATAATATAATTTTAATTTTCATAATTAGGGATATATGATTATATAATAGGCTAATGTATAAAAAATTTATTTAATTATTAAAAATTAATATTTTAGGTTTCAAATTATATAACTTATATTTGTTAAAAATCGAATAATTTGATGGCTGGTAATACATTTGGAAAAATCTTTAAATTAACCACTTTCGGCGAATCTCATGGAGAAGCCTTGGGCGGAATTATTGAAGGTTGTCCTTCTGGAATTGAATTGGATTTCGTTGCCATTAAACTTGAAATGGCACGTCGTAAACCAGGTCAATCCGCAATTGTAAGCCAAAGAAAAGAAGAGGATGAAGTTCAATTTTTATCTGGAATATTTGAAGGTAAAACAACTGGTACTGCTATTGGATTTTTAATCCCAAATACCAATCAAAAATCAGATGATTATTCTGATATAAAAAATACCTACCGACCAAGTCATGCCGATTATGTTTATGAAAAAAAATATGGAATTCGAGATTATCGTGGTGGCGGTCGAAGTTCAGCTCGGGAAACCGCAAGTAGAGTAGTAGCTGGTGCTATTGCAAAACAAATTATCACAAATATTAAAATTAACGCCTTTGTATCATCCGTAGGAGATATTTATTTAAATAAACCCTATCAAGATTTAGATTTCTCCAAAATAGATTCCAATCCTGTTCGATGCCCAGATCCAGAAACTGCAACAAAAATGGAGGAGTTAATTAGAGTAGTAAAGAAAGAGGGGGATACCATTGGCGGAACAATAACTTGTGTTTTACAAAATGTTCCAATTGGTTTAGGCGAACCAGTTTTTGATAAATTACATGCCGATTTAGGCAAAGCAATGCTCTCTATTAACGCTGTAAAAGGGTTTGAATATGGAAGTGGTTTTTGTGGTTCCCAAATGAAAGGTAGTGAACACAACGATTTGTATAATTCAGATGGAACTACAAAAACCAATTTATCTGGTGGAATTCAAGGCGGAATATCTAATGGTATGGACATCTATTTTAGAGTTTCTTTCAAGCCCGTAGCAACATTAATTCAGAAACAAGAAGTCTTAGACAATCAAGGAAATATCATCGAATTGCAAGGAAAAGGGCGTCACGATCCGTGTGTACTTCCTCGCGCAGTACCTATCGTTGAAGCGATGACAGCTCTAGTTTTAGCTGATTTTTATTTGTTAAATAAAATATACCAATAATTCAATTAAATATAATTAAATGCAAGAAACATCAAAACAATCCCTGAAAAATAATTTGACTTTCCAAATCCTAATCGCTATGTTATTGGGAGGGATTCTAGGAATAATTATCCACAACAATCTTACTGAAGAAGGTGCAAAAGAATTCAGTGGATATATCAAACTATTAGCTACTGTATTTATTCGTTTGGTTCAAATGATTATTTCCCCTCTAGTATTTTCAACATTAGTCGTTGGAATTGCAAAATTGGGAGACATCAAAGCCGTTGGAAGAATTGGTGGTAAAGCAATGGGTTGGTTTTTTACCGCTTCCTTTATTTCTTTATTAATAGGAATGTTTTGGGTAAATGTTTTGAAACCAGGCGAAGGATTGAATTTATCGAATATTGATGTAACCACCGCAAGCGAAGTTACTGAAAAAACTCAAGCATTTTCCGCACAAAATTTCATCGAACACATTATTCCAAAAAGTATTGTGGAAGCAATGGCAACAAATGAAATCCTACAAATCGTAATTTTCTCTATCTTTTTTGGATTGGCTGCAGCTGCAATTGGAGAAAATTCAAAACCCGTTGTAAATGCCTTAGATAAATTATCGCACATCGTTTTGAAAATGGTGAATTATGTAATGAAATTTGCACCAATTGGAGTTTTTGGAGCCATAGCAGGTGTTTTTGCAATTAGAGATTTTAACGAATTAATATTGACCTACGCTAAATTTTTCGGTTCCTTTTTAGTCGGAATTTCAACGCTTTGGTTTATTTTGGTTTTGGTTGGATACCTTTTCCTAAAATCCAGAATGAGTATTTTACTAAAAAGAATCGTAAGCCCAATCGTTATAGCCTTTAGCACCACAAGTTCCGAAGCAGTATTTCCTAAATTAACAGAAGAATTAGAACGCTTTGGCGTAAAAGATAGAATTGTCTCGTTCATGCTGCCCCTTGGCTATTCCTTTAACCTTGATGGAAGCATGATGTACATGACTTTCGCCAGTATTTTTATTGCTCAAGCCTATGGAATTCATCTGGATTTACCTACGCAGTTTACCATGCTTTTTGTATTAATGCTAACCAGCAAAGGAATTGCGGGAGTTCCAAGAGCAAGCTTAGTTGTAGTAGCTGCTACTTGCGGTATGTTTGAAATACCAATTGAAGGCATTGCATTAATCCTACCAATCGATCATTTTTGTGATATGTTTCGAAGTGGAACTAATGTACTAGGAAATGCTTTAGCAACTTCTGTAGTTGGTAAATGGGAGAAAGAGGAATAAAATTATTTTTTTATGACTTTTTTTTTAATTTTTTATTTATATTTGTTTAATATCTAACAATTTAAACCTTTATTTATGAAAAAACTTTTACTATTTTTTGTTTTAACATTATCGTTTCAAACTATTAATGCGCAATTATTTTATAATGAAAATTGCACTTCTCTAACTGTTGGTAATGTGGGTACCGATGTAACAGGTACTACACCTGGACAAGGTGGTTGGTTAACTTATGTTGCAGCTACTGGTTTAAATACTGACTTTCAAGTTGTTAATGCTGGTGGTTTGTACGAAAATGCATTCCAAATTACAGGTTCAGCTACCGCAACAAATACTCGTTGGTTATTTAAAAATAACTTACAATCACTTTGGGCTGCAAGAACTGCAGGAAATAATATTTTAGAAGTTGAATTTGATTATTTTACAGGTCCAACAACTACAAGTACAAATTCATTCAGAGTTTACCTTTACAGTGATGAGACCACTTCAAAAGCTATAGCAGGAATGGGTTGTAGTAAAAATGCAATTGTTTCTTCCGTTAATTATGTTAACAACGTTACTGGTTATTCTTATTATGATAACGCTGGTACTCTTGGTTTTTATGGTTTTGGAATGGCAACAGCTGCGCCATATCAAGTTACTTTTCCTATTAATACTTGGATTCGTATCGGTTTTAGTTATAATAAAACTGATGGAAAAGTAGTTTGGAAAGGGCCTGGAATTAATGGTTTCATTCAAGGAGCTGCTCCAGGTTTAGATGTAAAAGAGTTAGATATTTTGGGTGTTGCAGGAACTGCAAATGTTGTATCTTCAACAGGTATGTTTGACAATTTCCTAGTTAGAGCTTCAGCTGCAGATACTTTATTACAAAATGATACTTTTGATTTAGCAACAACAAACTTCTCTGTTTCTCCAAATCCAGCGAATGATTTTATTAACATTTCTAATTCAGAAAATATTTTTGTAAACGCAATTTCTATTACTGATTTGAATGGAAGAGTAGTTAAACAAAATTCTTTTTCAAATTTATCTAATGTTCAAGTAAATATTTCTGATTTATCTTCAGGTGTTTACATGATAAACATTTCTTCTGATAAAGGTTCTGTTACTAAAAAGATTATAAAAAACTAATTTAATTAGTTTTAAATAAAAACTCCTCAAGCAATTGAGGAGTTTTTTTTATAAAAATTTAGATTTTATTTCTTCTGTAGGTAGTAAACAATTGTCTTTTTTACCATACCACAAATAACGATTTTTAGCTATATAATCATAAAGTACGTTTCGTAAACCACCTGGGATTATTTTGAATATTGTACCTAAATGAAAAAAACCACCTAAATCTTTTGCTATTTCTATAGCTGCCGCAGATTTATAATTATAGGAAATTCCTGGTTCGTACAAAATAACACTATCTATATTTTTTTTGGACAAACCAATATGTTCTATAATTTCTTTACCTAAATCCGATTGTAAAGCAACGAAACGAAAAATATCCTTCTGATCGTGTTTAATTACAAATAAAACTGACGATTCGCACAAATTGCAAACGCCATCAAACAGAATAATCTTTTTATCTTTTGGAAAATCAAGCATAATTTAAATTTTACTATTTGTCCTTATTATTTCTTCGATTCTACAAATTCTAATGCTTCTAAACTTACTGTTGAAGTAAAAACACCATAGTTAACCACGGCTTTATTTCTTTCTATTTTATCAATGGTTCCAACTGCTTTCCCATCAAACATTCTCACTCTATCACCAACTTTCAAAACTGGTTTTGGTTTTTCAACAACCAAATTGGCTTTTAGTTTTTTTTCTTTTTTAGCAGCTCGAATTTCTTCCACCTTAACCGTAACTTCCTGAATTACTTCCTTTTTTTTCTCAATAGTTGCTTTTACTTCTTTGGCAGTGATTTTTATTCGTTTAGAATTTTCAATTTCTATAATTTTCATAAACTCGGAAACCAATTCTTTTTTGTTTTTTGTATTGAAATATTTGCCTGCTAAATCATCAATTTTTTGACCTATATAAATGATCTTCTGATTGCTATCATACAATTCTTGATAACTTTCTAATTTCTGTTTGATTTTGACATTAATAGTTTCCATTTTTTTTCCTTCTTCCCGTGCTTTCGACTCTTCTTCTTTCAAATTTTGAGCAGTTTTTTCCATTTTCGAACGCTCTTTTTGTAAAGTGGCTATGGTTTTATCAAAACGTACTTTTCCACCTTCAATTTTCTTTTTTGCCCTGTTAATTAATCCAAATGGGATTCCATTTTTCTGAGCAACTTCAAAGGTAAAAGAACTTCCCGCTTGCCCTAAAGCCAATTTATACACAGGCTCTAAGGTTTTTTCATCGAACAACATATTGGCATTCATCGCAAAAGGCAATTCGTTTGCCAACATTTTCAAATTGGAATAATGGGTTGTAATAATTCCAAATGCTTCTCGGTGATAAAACTCTTCTAAAAATATTTCTGCCAATGCACCACCCAAATCTGGATCGGAACCTGTTCCAAATTCATCAATTAAAAACAAGGTTTTATTGTTGCACTTTTTCAAGAAATAATTCATATTCTTCAAGCGATAACTGTAGGTACTCAAATGATTTTCTATCGATTGATTGTCGCCTATATCTGTCAGAAATCTATCAAATAAAAACGTTTCGCTTCTTTCATTAACGGGAATTAACATCCCAGATTGTAACATTAATTGCAATAATCCAACTGTTTTTAATGAAATTGTTTTTCCTCCCGCATTGGGACCAGAAATTACAATTATCCGATTTTCAGTATCTAATTCAATAGTTTGCGGATGCGTAATTTGGTTACTTTCTTTATTATTCAAATATAAAATAGGGTGGAAGGCCTCTTTAAAATACAACCTTCTTTCATCGGTAATTTTCGGTAAAATTCCATTAATCCGATTGGCATATTTAGCTTTTGCTGCAATTACATCAATGTCGCTCAAAAAATCTTGGTATTGAATTATTAAAGGCAAAAAAGGTCTTATGGTATTGGTCAAATACTTTAAAATTCTAGTAATTTCTTCTTTTTCTTCATATTCTAAATTACTCAACTCACGAGAATAATTTAAGGTCGCTTCTGGCTCTATATAAGCAATACTTCCTGTTTTTGAACTTCCAAGAATAGAACCTTTAACTTTTCTGCGATACATCGATAAGACTGCTAAAACCCTACGATTTTGAACAAAACTTTCTTTAATATCGTCTAAATAACCCAACGAATTGTATTGTGTCATTGCCATACCAAAACTCTGATTGACTTTTCCACGTACCGTATTCATATTGCGTCGAATATTCAACAAATCAACAGAGGCATTGTCTTTAATTTCCCCGTATTTATCCACCACATCGTCCACCATCGCAATAATATCTTTGGTGTATTCTACTTGAATTGCGCGTTTATTTAGATACGGATAATAGTCGTTAAATTTTTTGAAATAAAGCAATAATACATTTACAGATGCTGAGATATTGGCAATTTTTCGAAAGCTTCCCACTTCCAAAAAACTATCTTCAATGGCAAGAAATTTTATCTCGTGGTTGATTGTTTCAAAACCGTGATTGGGAATCGCATTGTTATTTTGAAATGAAGAAAGGTATTCCGAAGTTTGCAATAGCGCATCCATCAATTCCTCTTTTTCTTTAAAGGGTTTGATTTCTAATGCTTTTTGTTTTCCAATATCAGTATTACAAATTGAAGAAATAGTTTCTAAAACTGTAGGAAATTGAAGGTCTTGAAGTGTTTTTTCGTTAATGTTAATCATTATTTATTAGAAAATTTAACATTGCAAAAATACATAATTACCAGTCAATTACTATTGGATTTATAAAGTTTTAATGTTTGTTGAAGCAATTAAATTTAACAAATTCACAATCTGATTTTGTATATTTGATTTTTAATTATTTTATGGAAATCAATTTAAATTCTACATGGCAATCATTATTGAATGAGGAAATTAATCAACCTTATTTCATTGAATTAATGAATTCTGTTGAAGATGAATATTCAAATAATAGTTGCTTTCCTCCGAAAGAGTTGATTTTCTCCGCTTTTGATTATTGTTGTTTTGATGATTTAAAAGTAGTAATTATTGGTCAAGATCCCTATCACGGTGAAGGCGAAGCGAATGGACTTTGTTTTTCAGTGAATGATTCAGTTAAAATTCCACCCTCATTAAAAAATATTTTCAGAGAAATTAATTTAGATTTTGATGCATTGTTGATGCCAACATCAGGTAATTTAGAACGTTGGGCAGAACAAGGAGTTTTATTGTTAAATGCTTCTTTAACAGTACAGAAAGACAAACCCAACAGCCACAAACATTTGAATTGGAATCAATTTACAACTGCTGTTATTCAACTCATTTCAGACAAAAAAGAAAATGTAGTTTTTTTACTTTGGGGAAATTTTGCTCAAAAGAAAGGAACCATAATATATAGAAATAAACACCTTGTTTTAGAATCAGGACATCCATCGCCAATGAGCGCAAATCAAGGAAAATGGTTTGGGAATAAACATTTTAGTCAAACCAATATTTATTTAGAAAACAACGGAAAAAGAGGTATTGAATGGTAATTATCTTTTTTACTTCGTCAATTTCTCTAAAGTATATTTTATCAATTCATCCACTGCTTTGTAGGGATCTTCGCTAAAAGTTCCATTTGCACGATTGGCAATAATGGCATTCAATGACAAAGCGTTATGCCCCATAAGTTTTGAAAGTCCATAAATAGCCGCCGTTTCCATTTCTAAATTGGTAATTCTATTTCCTTCAAATTGGAAGTTATCCATTTTAGAATTTAAATTAGTATCCTGAATATTCAATCGTAAAACGCGCCCTTGAGGTCCATAAAATCCGCCAGCTGTTGCAGTTATTCCTTTTTGGATTTTATCGCTTTCTATAAGTTGCTCTAATTTTTTAGAACAAGAAATTGCATAAGGTCTTCCTTTTCTTAAATCCCATTTGGTATGATTAATAAAAGAATCTTCCATATTGGAATTTGAAATATCTTCAATTAAATAGGAGCGAAGCATATTATCTAAACCTAATCCATAAGTTGACATCACAAAACTATCCACAGGAATATCAGCTTGTAAAGAGCCTGAAGTTCCTATTCTAACTATATTTAATGCAGTTAAATTGGATTTTGGTTTTCTGGTTTTTAAATCGATATTGACCAAAGCATCCAATTCGTTCATGACAATATCTATATTATCAGGGCCTATTCCGGTTGAAATTACGGATATTCTTTTTCCATTTAATGTTCCTGTATGGGTTTTAAATTCTCTTTTTTGAGTTGAAAATTCAATAGTATCTAATAGACATGAAATTTTCTCTACTCTATTTTGATCTCCTACAAAAATAATATCATGCGCAATATGCTCCGGTTTAAGGTTTAAATGGTAAACACTTCCGTCTGGATTTAGAATTAATTCTGATGCTTGTATCATAATTTTGTTTGATGTTTAAGGTTTAAAGTTGTTAAAAAAACAATTTGTCAACCTCCAACACGTTTTACTTTAAAGCCCTTATCTTTCAAAATTGTCATAATTTTATCACGATAATCTCCTTGTATTATGATGGAATCGTCTTTAAAACTACCGCCAACACTTAATTTTGTCTTTAATTCTTTAGCCAATATTTTAAAGTCGTCATCTGGTCCGGTATACCCTTCAATAATAGTTGTAGGTTTCCCTTTTCGTTTTTCAAACTTACATATCATTGGTTCGTCTTGAATCCAAAGTTCTTTATCCTCAATCTCTTTTTCTGTTTCAGGCAACGGAATATGATCTGGAAACAGGTTTTTTAATTGGTCTTTAAAATCCATTGATTTTTATTTAATATGGATTTACTCCCCTTTTGGGGGCTGGGGGGCTATTAATCCTAAATCGATTAATCTTTCATGTAAGAAATCACCGGCAGTAATATCATCATAAAGTTTAGGATTTTCAGTATCAATACAACTTCCCAAGCAATCCAAACGCATTTCGCTCACCGGATGCATAAAAAATGGAATAGAATATCTTGAAGTTCCCCATAGTTCACGAGGCGGATTTACCACTTGGTGAATGGTTGATTTTAATTTGTTATTGGTATGTCGTGACAACATATCTCCAACATTTATTACTAATTCATCAGGTTCAGCTACAGCATCAATCCAAGTACCATCATGACGTTGAACTTGAAGTCCTTTGCCTTGAGCACCCATCAAAAGGGTAATCAAATTGATATCACCATGGGCAGCTGCACGAATAGCATTTTCAGGTTCAGAAGTAATAGGAGGGTAGTGAATGGGTCTTAAAATCGAATTTCCATTATAGCCGTATTGGTCAAAATAAAATTCATCTAAACCAAGGTGTAATGCCAAAGCTCGCAAAACATAAATACCTGTTTTTTCAAGCATTTTATACGCTTCTTTACCCACTTCATTAAATCGTGGTAATTCTTTAACTGTAACATTATCAGGGTATTCTTCAGCATATTTAGACCCTTTTTCAACGTATTGGCCAAAGTGCCAAAACTCTTTCAAATCGCCTTCCTTGCGTCCTTTTGCATGTTCTTTTCCAAAAGAAACATAGCCACGTTGTCCTCCAATTGCAGGATTTTCATAACTGTATTTTGTTTCCAATGGTAACGCGAAAAAATTTCTTATCTCGCCATACAATTCACCAACCAATTGATCATCTAAAAAATGACCATTTAAAGCAACGAAGCCAATTTCTTCAAATGCTTTTCCGATTTCATTTACAAATTTTTGTTTACGTTCCGGTTCGCCCGAAAGGAAATCACGCAAGTCAACACTAGGAATGTTTTGCATAGTATAAATTTTTAGCGTTTGTGGCTTTAAGCCCTGCAAACACAAATATAAAGATTTTTTTTCTATGTAAATTTGAAAGCTTTAAACTATTTAAAAAAATATAACAATTCGAGGCTATTCTGTTATTTTTTTATACTTTTGAGTACGATTAAAAACCTCAAAAAATGAATTTCGATAGAAAGAATATATCCGATGCCACTTTATTAGATTTATATAAAAGAATCCTTAAACCTAGACTTATCGAAGAAAAAATGTTGAAACTTATTCGCCAAGGAAAAGTGTCAAAATGGTTTTCTGGAATTGGACAAGAGGCTATTTCTGTTGGCATTACCGCTGTTTTAGACAAAGACGAATACATTTTACCAATGCACCGAAACTTGGGTGTTTTTACTGGCAGAGACATACCTTTATACCGATTATTTTCACAATGGCAAGGAAAAGCAAATGGTTTTACCAAAGGTCGCGACCGAAGTTTTCACTTTGGAACACAGGATTATCACATTATTGGTATGATATCGCATTTAGGTCCGCAATTAGGAGTTGCAGATGGAATTGCTTTGGCAAATAAATTAAAGAAAAACGAAAAAATTACTGCTGTTTTTACTGGCGAAGGTGCTACTTCTGAAGGTGATTTTCACGAAGCGTTAAACATTGCAGCTGTTTGGGAATTACCTGTTTTGTTTGTAATTGAAAACAATGGATACGGACTTTCAACACCTACAAATGAACAATACCGTTGCGAAAATTTAGCAGATAAAGGAATTGGTTACGGAATGGAAAGCCATATTGTAGATGGTAATAATATATTAGAGGTCTACAACTTGGTTTCAGAATTAAAAACATCTATGGTTGATAACCCTAGGCCAGTCTTATTGGAGTTTAAAACGTTTAGAATGCGTGGTCATGAAGAGGCGAGTGGCACCAAATATGTTCCTCAGGAATTGATGGATTTATGGGCGATTAAAGATCCTGTTGATAATTATAGAAAATATTTAATGGATAATGGGATTTTAAGTTCCGATTATGACAACGAAATTCATAACGAAATTACCACAATTATCGAGGAGAGTTTAGTCCTTGCAAATGCTGAACCAGAAATTGAAGCCAATTATAATAATGAATTAGATGATGTTTACAAACCTTATGAATTTGAGGAAGTTAAACCATCAAATGAAACAGAGAGTATTCGTTTAATTGATGCGATTTCAAGTAGTTTACGACAATCGATGGAACGACATCCTAATTTAGTAATTATGGGTCAAGATATCGCTGAATATGGAGGCGCATTCAAAATCACTGATGGTTTTGTAGCTTTATTTGGGAAAGAACGAGTGATTAATACGCCCATTTGTGAAAGCGCAGTCGTTTCAGCGGGAATGGGATTGTCTATAAATGGTTATAAAGCAATTGTAGAAATGCAATTTGCCGATTTTGTTTCTACCGGATTTAATCCAATTGTAAATTTATTGGCTAAATCGCATTACCGATGGTCCGAAAAAGCAGATGTTGTTGTTCGAATGCCTTGCGGTGGAGGAACACAAGCAGGGCCATTTCACTCTCAAACCAATGAAGCTTGGTTTACTAAAACACCAGGTTTAAAAGTGGTTTATCCAGCATTTCCGTATGATGCCAAAGGTTTATTAAATGCTTCGATAAATGATCCGAATCCGGTGCTCTTTTTCGAACACAAACAATTGTATCGAAGCATCAGTCAAGAGGTGCCGAAGGATTATTTTACCTTACCTTTAGGAAAAGCTGCTTTATTGAGAGAAGGAAATCAAGTGACTATTATATCTTTTGGAGCTGCAGTTCATTGGGCATTGGAAACATTGGATAAAAATCTTTCAATTTCTGCTGATGTATTGGATTTAAGAACTTTACAACCCTTGGATACTGAAGCTATTTTTAAATCGGTAAAGAAAACAGGAAGAGCCATTATTTATCAAGAAGATTCCTTATTTGGTGGTATAGCAAGCGATATTTCTTCATTAATAATGGAAAACTGTTTTGAACATTTAGATGCGCCGGTAAAACGAGTGGCAAGTTTAGAAACACCGATTCCATTTACCAAAGCATTAGAAGATCAGTATTTGCCAAAAGCAAGATTTGAAAGTGATTTGTTGGAATTGATAAATTATTAATTCAAAAATTTATTCTGATTTGATCTAATGAAAAACAGGTTTAAATCTATTTCTTTTCTTAAGTAAATTTTTCCAGTTATTAATAGTTTATTACTTCATTATTATATTGTTATTTATATATCATTAAAAAAAAGGTTAGAAATTGTGATAAAAATGATTTTTATTAATACTATTAATTACAATTTCATAAAAGAAAAAAAATAGCATTTAACTTGCTTAACTATTTTTTATATTTGAGAGGAATAATTGGGTAAAATTTAAACAAAATGAGTTATTATAAAATTGACAATTTAGAGCAATATTTTAAGCATTACAATAAATCAGTTCGTGAACCAAGAAAATTTTGGGGTAAAGTAGCCTCCGAGAATTTTACTTGGTATCAAGAATGGGAAAAAGTGATTGAATTTGATATGGCTTCTGCCAAAATTGAATGGTTTGTTGGTGCAAAAGTGAATATTGTAAAAAACTGTATCGACCGTCATTTAGTTCGAAAAGGGGAAAAAACAGCTATTATTTTTGAACCAAATGATCCTAGCGAAGAAGCCCAACATATATCTTACAATGAATTGCACGAGCGAGTTTCAAAATTCGCTAATGTTCTAAGAGAGCAAGGAATAGAGAAAGGCGACCGCGTTTGTATCTATTTACCAATGATTCCAGAATTGGCACTAGCCACATTAGCTTGTGCTAGAATTGGAGCAATACACTCCGTTGTTTTTGCCGGTTTTTCAGCATCAGCCGTTGCGGCAAGAATTAACGATAGTGAGTGTAAAATGGTGATTACATCTGATGGAGGTTATCGTGGAAACAAAACTATCGATTTAAAAGGTATCATTGATGATGCCTTGGAAAATTGTCCAAGTGTTGAAAAAGTTTTAGTTGCCAAAAGAACGAATTCTGATATTTCAATGAAAGCAGGACGAGACCAATGGCTTCAGCCACTTTTAGACGATGCATCGGACAATAATGTTGCGGAAATTATGGACGCCGAAGATCCTTTATTTATACTTTATACCTCAGGATCAACTGGTAAGCCTAAAGGAATGGTTCATACGACTGCGGGTTATATGGTTTATTCAGCTTATACCTTCAAAAATGTATTTAATTACGTTGAAAATGATGTGTTTTGGTGTACCGCTGATATCGGTTGGATTACCGGTCATTCCTATATTTTGTACGGTCCATTATTGAATGGAGCAACCACAGTTATTTTTGAAGGAGTTCCTTCTTATCCAGATTTTAGTCGTTTTTGGGAAGTAATTGAAAAACATAAAGTTACTCAGTTTTATACAGCCCCAACAGCAATCAGAGCATTGGCAAAAGAGAGCTTAGAATATGTTCAACGATTCCCTTTAAAATCATTAAAAGTTATTGGATCTGTTGGAGAACCTATAAACGAAGAGGCTTGGCATTGGTACAATGCGCACGTAGGAGGGAAGCGATGTCCTGTAGTAGATACCTGGTGGCAAACAGAAACGGGAGGAATTATGATATCTCCTTTGGCATTTGTAACCCCAACAAAACCTACCTATGCTTCTTTACCATTGCCTGGGGTTCAACCTGTTTTGATGAACGAAAAGAGAAATGAAATTGAAGGAAATCAAGTAACCGGTAATTTATGTATTAAATTTCCATGGCCTGGAATTGCAAGAACAATTTGGGGAGATCATAAACGATATAAAGAAACTTATTTTACAGCCTTTCCAGGCAAATATTTCACTGGTGATGGTGCTTTAAGAGACGAAACAGGTTATTACAGAATTACTGGTAGAGTAGACGATGTAATAATTGTGTCCGGTCATAATTTAGGAACTGCACCAATTGAAGATGCTATTAATGAGCATCCAGCGGTTGCCGAAAGTGCAATTGTAGGATTTCCTCATGATGTGAAAGGAAATGCATTATATGGATTTGTAATCGTTAAAGAAATTGGTGAAACCAGAAATCATGATAATCTTAAAATTGAAATCAACCAATTAATTTCAGATCAAATAGGACCTATTGCAAAATTAGACAAAATCCAATTTGTTTCAGGTTTGCCAAAAACAAGATCAGGAAAAATTATGCGAAGAATATTACGTAAAATTGCAGAAGGTGATTTTTCTAATTTTGGGGATACATCTACCTTGTTAAATCCAGAAATAGTTGATGAGATTAAAGACGAGAAGTTGTGATTTTTTGAATTTATTCATTATTAAATTCAAATATATTGATAATTATTGGTATTAAATTTTAAGATACCAATCTGTTACCAAAATTTTCTAATATATGAATAATAGAAGAGAAGTTTTAATTTTGGGAGGTGGTTTAGCGGGTTTAACTTCGGCTATTCATTTATTAAAGCTTGGACTTCAAGTAACGGTAATTGAAAAAAATAATTATCCAAAACACAAGGTTTGCGGTGAATATATTTCCAATGAAGTGCTTCCTTACTTCGATTGGCTTGAAATTGATATAGCAAAACTTGAACCGACTTCCATAAAAAAACTTCAGTTTTCTTCTCAAAATGGAACAAAAATTACGACTAATTTGCCTTTAGGTGGTTTTGGAATAAGTCGCTATGCGTTGGATTTCCATTTGTATAATATCGCAATTTCTTTCGGATGTATTTTTATTCATGAAACTGTTGAAAATGTAGTTTTTGAAGAAGATGAATTTGAAGTCACAACTTCTGTAGGAACCCAATTTAAATCAAAAGTAGTACTCGGTGCTTTCGGAAAACGATCCAATATAGATATTAAATTAAACAGAAATTTTATTCAAGAGAAATCCTATTGGCTCGCAGTAAAGTCCCATTTTAGTGGCGATTTTCCTGACGATTTAGTGGGTTTGCATAATTTCATGGGGGGTTATTGTGGTGTTTCTAAAGTTGAAAATAATGCCATAAATGTTTGTTATATCACCAATTACGAAACCTATAAATTACATAAAAATAGTGAGGATTTTCAAAAAGTAGTACTTTCAAAAAATCCACATTTGAAAAAAATATTTGAAAATTGTACTTTGATTTTCGAAAAGCCGTTATCAATTGGTCAAATATCATTTGATAAAAAAGAAGCTGTTGAAAATCACATTTTGATGATTGGAGATTCCGCTGGGTTAATTCACCCTTTGTGTGGAAACGGTATGGCAATGGCTATTCACAGTGCAAAAATTGCTTCAGAAGCGATATTTAATTATTATGAAGATAATTGTTATTCAAGAGCTTCTCTAGAAGAACAATATAGTAAAAAATGGAAGTTTCATTTTGAGAAAAGATTAAAGATGGGTCGTTTTCTAGCTAGTATTTTACAACAACCTAGAATTTCATCAATTTTAATACGTATATTAGTGAAATTTCCATTTTTACTCCCAATTATTATCAAACAAACACATGGAAAAACAATAATTCTTTAGCTTTAGTATGCCAATAAATACGAAATACAGAACCGATACTCCAGAAATAATGGACGATTTCAATTTGGAAGGTGAAGTTTTACGAGAAGCTTTGGATAAAATTGCTAAAATAAATCAGTTGTTAGGTGGGAATTTGTTGACTTTGAATGGAGTAAAAGAAATAATTTCAACCCAACCAAAATCGAGATTAATAACTATTGTTGATATTGGATGTGGAAATGGCGATATGTTGCGCGTTTTATCTAATTATGGTAAAGAAAATAAATATTCCTTCAATTTAATTGGTATTGATGCAAATGCTTTTACGATAAATCATGCCAAAAAATTATCCAAATTCCATTCAAATATTACTTATAAATGTGAAAATATTTTTGAATACGATTTCAGCCAGTTACAATGCGACATTCTATTATGCACATTGACATTACATCATTTTAAAAACACTGAAATTGAAAATTTATTGGCTACATTTAATGCCAATTCTAAACTTGGAATTGTAATTAATGATTTGCATAGAAGTACTATTGCCTATAGGTTGTTTCAAGTTATTTGTTTCTTTTTTGGTTTGAATTCAATGTCTCGTGAAGACGGATTGACTTCAATTTTACGCGGATTTAAAAAAGAAGAATTGGTAGCATTTTCAAAAAAATTAGGTTTTAAAAATTATACCATTCAATGGAAATGGGCTTTCAGATACCAATGGATAATTTCAAAACAGAGAAATAAATAGTTTACTGATATTTTTTTTATTAGTGTAGATTATAGTAATTTGTACTTTAAACTCTGTATCCTTTGTTATAAATAAAATAGATTTTAATTCTAAAATTAATGAGTGTAAAAATTAAAACCGTTAGCAAACAATTACCAAAATTTTCAAGAACAACAGAAGAAATTATGCCTTTTTTAGATACTTGGCTTTTAGGTCAAGAGTCACGATTTATTCGAAAAGTTAAGAAAATTTTTGAGGGGGCTGCTGTTGATATACGTTACTCAATAATGGATCCAATTGAAGTTTTTTCTCACACTTCCTTTGAAGAAAGAAATGCAATTTATGTTCGAGAAGTAATTGATTTAGGTGAAAAAGTCTTAGAAAAAGCATTGGCAAAAGCCAAATGGAATCCTAAAGATTTAGATTATATAATTACCGTAAGTTGCACCGGAATAATGATTCCGTCTTTAGATGCCTATTTAATTAACAAATTAAAGTTACGCCAAGACATCGTTCGTTTGCCAGTAACGGAAATGGGTTGCGCTGCTGGAATATCAGGAATAATTTATGCAAAGAATTTTTTACAAGCTAATCCCGGAAAACGAGCAGCCGTTATTGCTGTAGAAAGTCCTACGGCCACTTTTCAATTGAATGATTTTTCGATGGCAAATATTGTTAGTGCTGCAATTTTTGGAGATGGAGCAGCCTGCGTTTTACTTTCTTCATGTGAAGAGGAAGAAGGTCCTGAAATTTTGTCGGAAGAAATGTATCATTTTTATGATGCTATTGATATGATGGGTTTTCAACTTACCAATTCAGGATTGCAAATGGTTTTAGACGTGGAAGTTCCAAATACAATAGCTTCACATTTCCCTGAAATTATCCATCCTTTTTTGGCGAAAAATAATTTCAAAATTGAAGATATTGATCATTTAATATTTCATCCAGGTGGAAAAAAAATTATACAAACTGTGGAAGAATTATTTTCTAATTTGGGTAAAAATATCAATGATACTAAAGAAATTTTGAGATTGTATGGTAACATGTCAAGCGCTACCGTTTTATATGTTTTAGAACAAATTATGGAAAATAATCCTCAAAAAGGAGATTTGGGTTTAATGCTTAGTTTTGGACCCGGATTTTCGGCTCAAAGGGTATTATTAAAATTTTAAATAATTAACCTCAAATTAGCAAATTTAATTAAATAGTTTAAAATAAAATTTGCGAATTTGCGGTAGAAGAAATATGACAAATCAAGAAATAATAGTTAAACTACCCTATTCAGCACCTTTTTTGTTTGTTGATGAAATTCTATCAATAGATGAAAATGGAGTTGAAGGTACCTTTACATTTGATGAAAATTTAGAGTTTTACAATGGTCATTTTAAAGATAAACCCGTTACTCCAGGAGTTATATTGACTGAAGTTATGGCGCAAATCGGATTGGTTTGTTTGGGTATTTATTTATTAAATAATGAATTTAATTTTAAAAACACAATTGCCTTAACATCAACTGATATTGAATTTTTAAAACCCGTTTATCCTTCTGAAAAAGTGACTGTGATTTCAGAAAAAATATACTTCCGTTTCGGTAAATTAAAATGTAAAGTAAGTATGAAAAATGAAAAACAAGAAATTGTTTGTCGTGGAGAAATTGCTGGAATTATTATTTAATTTAAATTTGAAATATTATATTATTTGAATAAATGGATAGAAGAGTAGTAATAACAGGACTTGGCGTAGTTGCTCCAAATGGGGTTGGACTTTCCGATTTTACTCATTCCATAAAAAATGGTATTTCTGGAATTGAACACAATGCAGAATTGGAACGGTTGCATTTTTCTTGCCAAATATCGGGAACTCCAAAAGTTTCAAATGTATTGATTGCAAACTATTTTACAGAATTAGAATTAAGAAATTTTAATTCTTCAGGAATAATGTATGGAGTAATTGCTGGAATAGAGGCTTGGAATGACGCTGGATTATCTATCAATAACTTTGATGAGCCCGATTGGGATAGCGGTACTATTTTTGGTGCGGGAACTTCCGGAATTGATAAATTCAGAGAAAGTATTTACAAAATTGATGCTTTTCAAACTCGAAGTTTAGGAAGTACGGCAGTAGCACAAACCATGAACAGTGGCGTAAGTGCCTATTTAGCAGGTAAGTTGGGTTTAGGAAATCAAGTTACCACCAATTCCTCAGCTTGTACAACTGGAACAGAAAGTATTATATTGGCCTACGAAAGAATAAAATCAGGCCAAGCCAAGCGAATGCTTTCAGGAAGCACCAGTGATTCTGGCCCCTACATTTGGGGAGGTTTTGATGCAATGAAAGTTTGTACTTACAAACACAATAATTCACCTGAAAGTGGGTCAAGACCAATGAGTGAAAGTGCTTCAGGATTTGTGCCAGGCAGTGGGGCAGGAGCTTTGGTTTTAGAAGATTTGGAAAGTGCTTTACTTCGTGGAGCAAAAATTTATGGGGAAATATTAGGAGGAAATATCAATTCGGGAGGACAACGTGGAACTGGAACTATGACGGCACCAAATCCAATTGCAGTACAAAAATGCATTTCAAAAGCAATAGAAACCTCAGGAATTTCAGCAAATGCTATAGATGCTATTAATGGACATTTAACAGCAACCTCAAAAGACAGTTTAGAAATTCAGAATTGGAGTACCGCTTTGAACAGGAAAGGATCTGAATTTCCTTATATAAATTCACTAAAATCGATGATTGGACATTGCTTAGCTGGAGCAGGAAGTATTGAAAGTGTTGCCACTGTTTTGCAATTGAAAGAAGGTTTTGTTTTTCCTAATACCAATTGTTCGGATTTAAATCCAAAAATTACAGAAATAATAGACCAAAGTTGCATACCCCAAAAACTGATTAAAAAAGATTTGAATATCATCATCAAAGCGAGTTTTGGTTTTGGCGATGTGAATGGATGTGTCGTATTTAAAAAATATCATACTTAAATAATTTATATAATGAATAAAGAAGAAACAATTTTAAAATTAAAAGCAATTATTAAACCTTTCGTAAACAATGAAGAGGCATTTGAAAACATGTCAGAAACAACAGATTTTATTACAGATTTGAATATTAATTCTGCTAATATAGTAGATATCATTTTAGACGTAGAAGAAGCTTTTGCCATTACGATTGACAACCAATCAATGGAAAAAATGCTGACCATTAATGCAACTTTAGAAATAATTGAATTGAAATTATCTGAAAATGATAGGAAATGATATTGTAGATTTGGAGTTGGCTCAAACTCAAAGCAATTGGAAACGAAAAGGGTATCTCGATAAAATATTTACAAAAAACGAACAATTACTTATATTTAAATCAGAAAATCCGAATCAAACGGTTTGGAATTTATGGAGTAAAAAAGAAGCGTCATATAAAATTTACAACCGAATAACCGGCAATAGAATTTACAATCCATTACAATTTGAGTGTTTTGATTCTGAACAATCTATAGGAATCGTCAAGAACAACGGTGTTTCTTATTACACTAGAACTGAAATGAATTCACTTTACATTCACACGATTTCGGTATTAAATTTGGATGACTTTAAAAAAATTAGATTCGAAGATAGAAATTCCGAAATAATTAAAATTAACGGAATTCCCTTTTTAAAATATCCTGATAAAAAAGTATTAAATCCCATTTCAATAAGTAATCACGGAAGATTTGAGAAAATAGTCTCTTTACTTCAAACCCAACCTACTTTTTAATTTTAAAAAAAGCAGTGAAACCGTATAGGCTAAATCTGGAATTGCAGTTTCTTCGATTATAGGGAGTTTAAATTCGATACATAAATCATCAATAGAGTAGGATTTATCAGAGGTGTCTTTGTATTTCCTGTACATTATTTCGATATCTATTGCATCATTTTTTAGTCGGCCACAATTCATTTTTTCCAAAGCAGCATTTATTAAATCGATCGATAAATTTATTTTATACCCTACTAAAACAGCATTTCCTAAAAACTCAACAAAAGCTTGAATCGCTTCTCTTTCGCCCATTTTTGGTTGTGTACTTTCAATAATTGCTTCATTTGAAAGTCCATTTTCATGTAAATAAATATATTGTAATAAAACAACTTCAAAGAAATCACCGATGATTATTTTATCATTCTCAATTCCAACCGCCCCAAAAGCCATAATAGCATCTTTTTGTGGGTTAACACCAGAGTAATCAATACTTAAAGCTACATATCTTTGAGGTCGAGCTTCAAATTTAGTAAGATAATTCTTCCAAAATTCAGGGTAATCTTTATTAATATTTTTAATCCAATCTATCATAATTACGAAAACTGTGTTAGTTGAAAACTATCTTTAATAAGTTCTTCTAGATCTTTAATGGTATAAAGAGCATTCTTTAAATTCTCTTTATCTACTTTATTTAAATCTTCTAAATTAATGAATTGACCTGAATTATCGTATCTCAAACCTTCAGTAGTTTTTATTTTAGAAAGAGATTGATAGGCGTCAGCACAATTTAAATAAAGTTCTGAATTCTTTAAATCAACCATCGCAAGATGCTTAAATCTCATGAAGGTATTGTTTATTCCACGAATATTATAACTAATTACAAATAGTCTAGCAGCATCAATTAAAGGTAATAAGGCCCGATTTTTAATATCAAATTTTCCTTTATTTGGTCCCGTTTCTTCAACGTTTATTTTCTTGAAAAAGCTCAATGCTGGCGGTTTTCTTAACGCATCATTACCTAAATAATCAAAAAATAGTTTGTTTTTTCTAGTATTTACAAAAATAATATCGGTAATAGCATCTTCTAATTTTTGTTCTCCAAAAGCAATCTCATAATCAAAGAAAATACTACTAATGTCATTGTTTATTTCACCTGGAATTTTAATCCAATTACTGTATTGTTTCATCCATTCAGTCATCGATTTACACCAAATTAAATTACTGGCGATATGGCCATTTGGACAAGGTTGGTAACCAACAATTTCTAAATTGGATACTGCTTTCTTTGCTAATCTTAAAAAATAATTTTTAACATCACGATATTTTTCTGCAGCAACATCTTCAAAAATTAAAATACTATCTTGATCAGTAAATAATAACTGCTCTTTTCTGCCTTGACTACCAATGCTAAGCCAAGCAAAACGTGCAGGAGGGGAGCCAATATCTAAAATTGCTAATTCTACAGCTCTTTTAATTATTGCAATATTTATTTCATTGGCAATATTAGTAATATGGGCTAAAGGTATGTTTTTCGATAATGAAGTATAAATTAAGTCGGTTACTTTCGAACGAACATTTTTTAGTTCCGTTGCATTTTGAGAACGTTTAATTTCTTTAATAAAAACTCCAGGATTACTCGCTTGAGAAACAATTAAATCATGTTCAGAAATCACCCCTTTAATATCCGTTTGATCTGATCCATCGATTGTTACACATAAATGACTTACATTATTTTTTAATAATAATAATTGTGCTTCCGCCAATGAAACGTTTTCCGGAACAGCAATAACAGGGGAAGACATTATTTTATTAATTGGCATATTTATATCAACGCGGCCAGAAGCTACTTTAATTCTCATGTCGGTATCCGTTACAATCCCAATAGGAAGGTTGAGTTCAGAAATTAAAGCGCTATCCACTAAATTATCTGTCATCAATTGTGCAACATCCTTAATTATGGTATTCGGAGAAATTTTTAAAGGAGATCTATTGTAAGCTAATGTCTGAAAATACTGAATTTCAGAAGGTTTAGATGAAAATGCAATATTATCGGATAATAATTTCCCTTTGTTTTCAATATCGGAAGGATTACTGGTATTGTTTGCGAAACTTTCTAAAAGGAAATTTAAAACTTCAGAATTTTGTGCAACAAAGGGTCTGAAGGTCGCAATTGGAATAGCATATATAATTGATTCTTCACGAGCCCTTGCGGTCATCATGTAGTTATTCTTTGCAAAAAAGGGGCGCAATCCAAATACATCTCCGGGAACGCATTTATTTAATAAGGTTTCTTCTGAGTCTGAAATCACAAATAAATTCACCACTCCTGAATCAACCATATAAAAGCTATCGTGTAATGTATCATTAATCTGAAATAAATCTTTGTTTTTTTCAAGATTAATAATTTTAATACTCATTGCAACAATTGATAATTCTTCAATTGATAAATTATTAAAAGGTGGATATTGTTTTAAAAAGTAGGCTACACGAGAGACGATTGTATTCATTATAAATATAGAATATTAAATAGTTCGTAAATTTAAACTTTATTATTATATCAAACAATAGAAGCACTATTTATTAAAATACTATTTTACATAATATAAATTATAATTCAAAATAACAGTTACATATAATTTAAAATTGACTTAAATAATTAAAAAAATCTTAAACATAAAAACATATAATTAATTAAAAAAAAAATGTAAATTAGCATAAATTTAAATTAAAATTTAAAACAAGCATTATGAAATTATTTATTTTAAAATGGTATCCAGTTATATTAGCATTCATTTGTATGCTTTATTCAATATCATTAGGACTTCTTGGAAGACATGATGAAGCTCTTTATTCGGCTCACTGGCCAGGGACAATTCTATTATTTGCATTAGTAATCCGTCAAAGAAGAACAACATGAGTATCGGGTTTTTCATAGTTGGAGGAATAATTTTTTTAATTTATATGTTTTTTACTGTTTGGGGTATTTTATATTCAAGTAAAAAACAAAAAGAGGAAAACTACCCTAACATAACAAAGAAAAAATAATTGGAGGTAATAATCTGTTATTTAAATATAAAGAGTCTGTAATTTATTGTTTAGGCTTATTGCTAGACACTTGTTTATTTTGTAATAAATAGTTTGCTAAGAGTTTATCAATGAGCTCTTCTTTAGTTAAATAATGAAAAACAGTTTTGATTTTATTTTTAAAATCAGAATCTAATTCATGGTTGGGCTTTGTTTTGAAAATTTGCTTGGCCCACAATACGGCATTGTTTTCTTCAATACTATTAGAATTGGGTTTTTCAATTAAATTGAATTTAATACCCAGTTCTTTTTCAAATGCGGCAATTTCTCCAACTTCTTCATTTTGTAATACCGTTAAAGACAATCCTTTTGCACCAGCTCTAGCGGTTCTTCCGCTTCTATGAACATAGGTTTCAAATGTATCCGGTAAATGATAATTAACTACGTAACTAATTTCTTGAACATCTATTCCACGAGCAGCTAAATCAGTAGCAACAAGTATATTGATGTATCCTTCACGAAATTGGCCCATAATTCTGTCGCGGATGGGTTGAGTTAAACTTCCATGAATTGCACCTGATGAAAATCTATTAATGGCAAGATTTTTAGCTAGTTTATTGACTGCAGCTTTTGTTTTACAAAAAATAATTCCGCGTTCTCCTTCTTTTGAATTAAGAAAATGCATTAGAATATCTAGTTTTTCAATAGGATCTACTACTATATATTGATGTTCTATACCCTGATTGCCAACAGTTTCCATATTGGCGCTAACTTGAGTTATTTTCTTAGATAGGTAATTTTGTATCAGCTGCTTGATTGGACCTGGCATTGTGGCTGAAAACAACAAAGTCCTTCTTTTTTTAGGTAATTGGGCAACAATTTCGTCTAAACCTTCTTTCAATACCGTTACCATTTCATCAGCTTCGTCAAGAACTAAATAGTTGGTTTCCTTGATATTTATAGCTTTTCTTTGAATTAAATCAATTAATCGCCCAGGAGTTGCAATTACTATGTGGTTGGTTTCTTTTAACTGCTCTATTTGGGGTTTAATAGGTGTTCCACCACAAACAGAGGTAATCGAAATTTCAGGTAAATATTTTGAAAATAATATGAAATTAGTCAGTATTTGTTGACCTAATTCGCGTGTTGGAACTAATATTACCACTTGGATTGCATTTGATTTTAAATCAATTAATTGTAGTAATGGTAATCCAAAAGCCGCGGTCTTCCCCGTACCCGTTTTTGCTAATCCAACAAAATCATTAGTTTCATTAAGAATTAAAGGAATTGCTTTAGTTTGAATCTCTGTTGGAATTTCAATTTTTAAATTGGCAAGTGCTTTTGCAATTAATTCTGAAATACCAAGATCTATAAATTGTTTTGACATAATTTAAATATTTTTATTAAAACACTATAAATCAATAGATTGAAAATAATTATATAAATAATAAAATTATATATTTAGTCGAATAATGATTCTCGAATTTTCTTACCAATTAATAGATTTAATTTAATTTTATAATCCTCCACTAGCCATTCTCGGTAATTTTTAGAACAATGGCTTAAACAAGAAGCATATCTTTTCATTCTACACTCAATATCGTCATGAAGCTCACGAGCAAGGATTTTAGCCTCTCTTAAATCTTCCGAATTATCCACACACATTAATGCATGTTGTTCTAATGAACGTTCTAAAACAATTTTTGAACGTAAATTGGCTGCTATAATTTTCTTATGTTCGTCAACAATATCAAAAGTTACTTCAGTTGAATTTTTAAATTTGAGTCTTAATTCAGGTGGCATTTGATACTTAAAATACCTTTCAATTTCAATATCGTCACGAAGATTTTCAAGGTAATATTCGGGTGATCTAAAAATGTGTTGCCAATCAATGGGTTCACTCCAAAGTCCAAATCTGGCGGCATTATTTCCTAAATCGATTACTACAAATGTTTCTTTATTTGGTAACTTTCTTGAGCCCCTTCCTATCATTTGATAATATAAAGTCAGTGATTTCGTGGCTCTATTTAATATTATTGTTTCTACAGTAGGCTCATCAAAACCGGTGGTTAATATTCCAACAGATGTTAATATCGCATCTGGTTTTTTTTTAAACCAATTCAGTATTTCTTTTCTTTCTTCCGTACTACAAGTGTTGTCTAAATGACGTATTTCGAAGCCTGCTTCCCTAAATGTTTCGTAAACAAATAGTGAAGTACTAATTCCGTTATTAAAAATAAGCGTCTTTTTTCCTAATGATTTTTCAGTATAAGCATGAAGTAATTTTTCTTGCATGACCATATTTGAATACAAATCATCGGAAGATTTTACCGTATAATCACCGTTAATTCCTACTTTTAATGAAGTTAAACCTACATCATAACTATAAGTAATAGCTTTTGCAAGGAATTTTTTGTCTATCAAAGAAGCAATTGTATCACCTACAATCAATTCATCGTAGTTTTCATTCATTGGCAATTTAACATTTGAACTTAAAGGAGTTGCAGTAACGCCTAAGATAAAGGAGTTTTTGAATGAACTTAGTAATTTTCTGAAGGAGTTATAATGCGCTTCATCAATAATTACTAAACCAATATTGTCCAAATGTAACTTTTCATCATTGATTCGGTTTTTTAGGGTTTCAACCATAGCAACAAAGCAAGAATAATCATTCTGGTCTGGTAATTCTTTAATATTGCTGTTGATTATTTTGTTTTTAACGTCGAAACCTTTTAGCATTTTCGATGTTTGCTTACACAATTCTATTCGGTGAGTTAAAACCACCACTTTTTTATCGTGTTTTGCAATATACTGTCTTACAATTTCAGAAAAAATTACGGTCTTCCCTCCTCCTGTTGGTAATTGATACAATAAATGATGATTTCTAGGTGCGTTATCTAAACGCTCAAAAATGACATCGATATCAGATTGCTGATAACCGTAAAGTTCTTTCTTACCTTCTATCTCAATATCTGACTCTTTGTACGGCATTTTTAAAGTTGTAATTTTTGCAAAAATACGTTTAAAAAAGAGTTATTTGAGTATTATGAAATTATATTTTATGTTTTTTTAATAATCGAATTTTTCGACGATTGAATTAAATTCAAATACATTAAACCATTCTTGATTTTCAGCTTCGGCTCTAATTGCTTCCACCCTATTTTTAAAATCATATAAAATTCCATTTTCTATCATAAAACTGATTGCTTGCTGAAATGAATTCAACATACTTTTAAAAAATAATTCTTGTTTAATCTCTTTGTTTGAAGAATAGGTTTGAGCAATTTCTATAGAATATAACATGGCATCAACAATCACAAATGAATCAACCCCAAGAGAAATAAAATGCTTAATCATTTTTTGAGCAACTGACCTTCTAGTTTTAGCTCTTTTACTTCTTACAGGAAAATATTCATTGGAAACTTTTAATTTAAATTCCTGCAACAATTTTCTTTCATTGGGTTTAAATACAAAATCGTAATAGGTTTTTACAGCAGGAAATTTATCATACAAGTTAATAATTTGCTCTTCTAACTGCTCCTTATTGAGTTCGTTTAGGTATTTTTTTAAATCTCGTTTACTCATTCTGTTGTTTTATGTTGCCACAAATTTAAATTACTTTTTCAATCTATGTGAATATATGATTCATATTATTTAAATTTGTAATTATAATGAAAAATTAAAATGATTAAAATATTTAAAACTGTCGCGATTCTAGAAGGTGTTTCCTATTTGGTATTAATTTCAAATATGCTAATTGTTAAATTTATGAATATCGATTTATATCATAAATTAGTTTTTCCAATTGGAATATCTCATGGATTACTTTTTATTGGATATATAATTTTGGCTTTAATAATTGGAATTTCTAAAAATTGGCATTTAAAAAACTTAGGAATTGTTTTGTTGGCATCCTTAATTCCATTTGCAACTTTTTTTGTAGATGATAAATATTTAAAAAAATGATTAAAATTATAGAATTAATATTCGGCTGGTGCAACCTATTATTGCTAAAAATTGGTGTGAACCCAACAATGGCCTCCTATATTAGTGTAATTGTAAATTCAGCGCTTCTTTGCGTTTTTGCCTATTTAATATATATTGTTTTTAGATTAATATTGGTTACTGCAATTATTTTTATTGCAAAAAAAACGAAGACTAAATTTGATGATTTATTAGTTTCGAATAAAACTGCAAAATATATAGCTCACTTAATCCCCCTTTTGTTTATATATAAATCAGTACCTATTATTTTAAATAACTTTGTTTATTGGGAGACTGTTTTTGGAAAATTAGTTGGAGTTTATATCGTTTTACTAATTCTTTGGATTATTAGAACCATTTTTAATGCAATTAAAGACTATTTAAAACAAGATCCTAAATTTAGCGATAAACCAATAGATAGTTATATTCAGGTAATAATGATTGTTTTGTGGATTTTTGGTATTATTATAATAGTTTCAGAGATTTTTGATATTGAACCAAAAAATTTATTAGCCATTTTAGGTGCTATTTCAGCAGTTATCATATTAATATTTAGAGACACTATCCTTGGATTTGTGGCCAGTGTACAAGTTTCACTTAATGATATGGTTCGAATTGGTGATTGGATAACATTTGATAAATATGGAGCCGATGGTGATGTTACAGAAATTAATTTAGCTACCGTTAAAGTTAGAAATTTTGACAATACAACGACTACAATTCCAACCTATAGTATGATTTCTGATTCTTTTCGAAATTGGCGTGGAATGTTGAATTCAGACGGAAGAAGAATAAAAAGATATGTACTCATTAAAGCCAGCAGCATCCGATTTATGAAGGATCAAGAAATTGAAAATTTAAAACGTATTCAATTGTTAACGTCTTATATTCAGCACCGTCAAGATGAAATTGCTAAATACAATACATCTCATAATGTTGATAAAACCATTGCTATAAATGGTAGAAACATGACCAATTTTGGATTGTTTAGAAAATACATTACCCAATATTTACAAAATCATCCAGGATTAAATAAAGATATGATTTTGTTATGTCGTCAATTGCAGCCTACACAAAACGGAATTCCATTAGAAATATATGCTTTTTCAAATGATAAAAAATTTGAAAATTACGAATACATTATGTCAGATATTTTTGATCATATATTCGCATCAATTAAGTATTTTGATTTGGAAATTTATGAAATGTCAAATCCAATTGATGTAAGTAAATAGTTTTTATTTTAACCGATTGGAAACATATTCAATTTGGGTTTTTCCATGCGGTCTCGGTTTTCCATTTTCGCCTAAACTAACCATTGTAATGGAATCAATAGTGATAATCGTTTCTCTTGTCATCATATTTCTAGCTTCGCATTTGAGGGTTAATGAAGAATTTCCAAACTTTACAACATCAATTCCAATTTCAATAATATCACCTTGTTTGGCAGAACTTCTAAAATTAATTTCCGACATGTATTTGGTTACCACTCGGCTATTTTCTAATTGGATAATGGAATAAAGCGCTAATTCTTCATCAATCCATGCTAATAGTTTACCTCCAAATAAAGTTCCGTTAGGATTTAAATCTTCTGGTTTTACCCATTTACGAGTGTGAAATCTCATTGTTTATTTTTTTACAAAAATACAATATAAAATTACATTTTATTATATATAGATTTCATAAATTAGATCGCTACTTGTAAATTTAAATATCATGAACAATAGAGATCATTTTATAGCTGCATTAAGAGGTGAAACATTAGGAGAAATCAATTCTCAAACTTCAGCAGAAGAGTTATTTCAAAATCAAATATTACGACCAATTTTGAAATTGCAAAATGATCTTTTTGTGGAGTTGTTAAAAAACTATATTATTAAAAACAAAACTCCATTTAGCCAATTTTCCATAGACAAGAAGATGGCTTATATAGAAAATACAATACTTAATGAAAATAAATTTAGAAATTTACTTATTGGAACCACAATTGGATTACTACAAATTGAGGAATATAAATTATATTCAAAAAATTCCTCAGCATTAAATAAAAGGATAATTACAATGCTCATTGAAAGATTAAAATCCCAAGTCCAATTGTTATATGAACCTGAGAATTTATAATTTAATCTTCGTCTTTTTCATTTTGCAACCCCGAATTATTTTCATTTGAATCTGCACCAAAATTGGCTCTAATTTCTGTATGACGAATTTCACCACCTGTTGTGCCAACACTTTTTGCAAAAACCGCAGCAAGTAATGCTAAAATCAATGTAATAAAAGATAGTGTCTTGGCTAGTTTATGATTCTTAATTGAAGTATATAAAGACCATAATCCGAATAGTCCAGTTGCATACATGATAATTGCAAATTTTTCCGCAATTTCTTCGTGTTCGTGGATTATTTGTTTTCCAATATTTGGAAGATCTTCAACCAATTCTTCCGCTCCTTCTCCTGTTCCCATACTAAACGCCGAAAAAACAGCCGCTACTATAAATAAAATATAAGCCGTGTTTTTTACCGAATTGTTTTTTAATAGCATTCCTGAAATTAATATTCCAAGACCAAATAGGGTTCCTATTATTGGGAAATGATTGACCAATAAGTGTAAATGTGCATCGTTCATAATGATTTTGTTTTTATTAATTTGTTGTAAATATAGCTTTGATTATTGATATATAAATTATTATTTTTTATATAATTATATACGTAATTATCCTGCCAATGAAACTCCAATTAAAGTTCCAATTCCATAAGTAACAGCTGCAGCTGTTAGTCCAAAAGCGACTTGTCTAAATCCGGAGTATAAAACACTTTTCCCTGTTAATAATGTAATCGCTGCTCCAATTCCAAATAATCCAATTATACTGCTGGTAATACTCAAAATAATCGCATTTTTCCCATCTAAAATCATAAATGGATAAAGAGGGATTATAGCACCAATTGAAAATAATAAAAAAGAAGCTATTGCAGCTTCCCAAGCGGAACCGCCCAAATCTTCTTTGTTAATTCCTAATTCTTCTTTAATTATTGCATCAATAGCTGTTTCTTGAGATTCAAATGCTTTATCGGCTAATTTTCTAGCTTCATCTATACTCATTCCTTTCGCTTGATAAAGTAACACCAATTCTTTCTTTTCTTCTTCTGGTGATGCTTCTAATTCTTCCATTTCTAAGTCAATTTGGCGTTGGTTTAATTCTCTTGAACTTTGAACAGACAACCACTCCCCTAACGCCATCGAAATAGAACCTGCCATTAAACCTGCAATTCCAGTTAACAAAATAGTATTATTTGAAACTGCTGCTCCAGCAACGCCCATAACCAAACTCATATTTGAAACCAATCCATCGTTAGAACCTAAAACGGCCGCTCTAAGTGCATTTCCGCCAACCGATTTATGTCGGCTTTCGAATTTAGATAAAAATCCTCCCGAAATATTAAGTGCTTTGTTATTGTTAACCGCTTCAATTATATTTAAATGATTGTGTTCAAAACCACTGAGTTTTTCGCCACTTTCAATTTTATTTTTAACTGCATTTACTGCAAATTGCTTTTCGACACTAGATAAAGAGCTAATTATTGAACTGTAGCCAAATAGTTTCCCTACTTTTAATTGGAATTTTGCTCTTGAAGAAGGTTTTGGCATTCCGTAATTTGAATCCAATTCGTTGACTTTTTTCAACATATGGTTTGCGTGTCCATTTTCAATGTCTGACAAGCTATTCAAAACTCTACTTAAATTTTCATCGGATTGAATTGCTGCAATGCTAGAGTAGAGAAATGCGGTGTCAACTTCTGTTTGTAATTGTGATTTTAGTTTGCTTATATTCATATGATTGCATTGTTTGTTTTACAAAATTAACTTTATTAAAATGATATTTTTCTTAAACTAAATATTATTTATGAATAATAATAATTAAAATAACCTTAAGTGCAATCTTAAATACTTTATTTTAATAAGAAACTACTAGCATCATTTTAATTAGATATAATAGAATATCGTTAAAATTGAAAACGAAAGCAGCACTTAAATCAATAAAACTAGTAAGGTTAAAATAAGATATTTCAGATCGAAATAATTTTCAAAAGTAATTTATAACATTCCGTTGAATTTCCTTAAAAACCATTCAGTAGCAAGAGAAATTATTAATATAATTAACAGCCAAATCCAATCTATTAAAGGGATTTTCTTAATAATTGATTTCTGTACTGATTTATATTCCTCGTTTTCTAAAAGTGATTTTATTAATAAATCTACTTTATCTGGAAATATTACTTGGCCTTTAGTTTGATTTACCATTTGAGTTAATTTATTTAAATCAGGGTTCACAAATTGCTTTTCGATATCAAAATCCAATATCTCAAAAGAACCATTATAAACAGAATTCGAATTTAATTCTCTAACTATAAAATCATATTTACCCACTTCTAACCCGTCTAAATTTACCTTATAATAGGAATTGGATTTTAGTAAATCATATGATTTTTTAACCTTAGATTTTCTATTTACAACTGTAATATTTAAATTGGCTTTATCATCAAATTCATAGTTTTTATTGAAGTATTGTGCAGAAATTTCTATTGCATCGCCAGAGTTGTAAAAACCTTCATGAGTAACTACCATAGATTTTTTTCTTGCATTTGATGCTAAATATTGTATCGTTTTATCAATAAATGTATCATATTTTTCATATGACTTTGTATTTACATGGCTTTGTAAACGCCACTTCCAACTATTTTCACCGAGTAAATAGGCACTTCTTCTACCTTGGTTTTCAGAAAAAGATAATAGCGGCGAATTGGAATTTATATTTCTAATTGTTGATCCTAATAATATATTCACATTTGAAGATGTGGTTATAACGCCAAAAGGATTTTCCAAAGGTGGAAATTGATTAAACCCTATATAATCTGTAGCAAATAAATTAAAATCTTCTTTATATTGAGCAATGTAATCTTCAGATTGCGAACTCATTTTAAAAATAAAATCTTTTTGTTGTTGGTTCAAAAAATTAAAATCCGTCTTTGTTCCAGTGATAATAAAGGTGTTTGTTCCAAATTTTTTATTGTTGTCGAAAAAAGATTTAAATTCTATAGTTGGTTGGTACAAAATTGCAATATTGTATTTACTTAAATCATTGATTTCATTAGGTTTAAGTATAGTTACTTTACGTTGAGCATTATTTTCAATCGACCTTTTTAATGCCCCTAAATCTGGGTGATTAAATGAAGAAATTAAGGCTATTTCCGTTTTTTGATCAATAACTTCAATAGCGAAATTAAAATTGTTATTATAAGTATTTTTTTCTTTTTCATTTGATGTAATACTCGCCTTATAAACTTGTAAACCAATTTTATTTGCCGGTAATAACACTGAAATTAAAACTGATTTCTTTGATGGAGAAAAAGAAACCGACTGAGAATTTAAAACGGTATTTCCTTGAGAAATAGTAAAATTAGAGGTTATTGCTTTAGTACCTGAATAATTTAAAAATAACTCAACTGGAAATTTATTTTTAGAAAAGGCATATTTATTTGCGTTTATTTGGCTGATTCTTAAATCCAAATAAGTAGTCGTATCTCCAACAATTACAGGGTAAACCTTATTTTTAGAATCAAATGAATACACATAATCATTTCCGGAAGTTTGATTCCCATCAGTAATTAAAACCGTTGGAAACGTTACGTTTTTATTGATGCTTTTTATATTCTTTGCAACTTGATCAATATTGGTTTGTTTTCCTTTGAAGTCAAATTTATCAGTACTTTGAAATTCAGAATCAAAGCCATACGATTGAATGTCAAATTTATCCTTAAGCTCAACATTTGATGTCAATTTTTCGTATAATTCAGTAGTCGTTTCAGTAGCTTTTAAATTGGAAACAGAACTTGAATTATCGACTGCAATTACCAATGGTGTTTTAATAATTTCAAGTGATTTACTTGAAATTATTGGGTTTATTATTAAAAGTAAAATGCAAAAAACACTTAAAAACCGCAAAAATGCCAAAATAAAATGAGCTTTCGACTTGATTTTAGCTTTATAAAAATACTGATAACACGACAAACAACCCGCTATTAAAAGTGAAGTCAAGAGTAATAGAATCGTGTTTGTGGTCATTTTTAAAATTTAAAATATTTCCTACGTAAGCATTCCCCCGCAAACATTCAGCACTTGCCCTGTTACAAATGAACTCATATCGGATGCAAAAAATAAACAAGCATTGGCAACATCTTCAGTTGATCCACCACGTTTCAAAGGAATTCCGTCTCTCCAACCTTTTACCACCTCTTCATTTAATTTTGCTGTCATTTCTGTTTCAATAAAACCTGGAGCAATTACATTACAACGAATATTTCGTGATCCTAACTCCAATGCAACCGATTTTGAAAACCCAATTACACCCGCTTTTGAGGCAGAATAATTAGTTTGACCTGCATTTCCTTTAACCCCAACCACGCTACTCATATTTATTATTGAACCCGAACGTTGTTTTAAAAAGGATTTTTGAATCGCTTTAGTCATATTAAAAACAGACTTTAAATTCACATCAATTACCTTGTCAAAATCCTCCTCAGACATACGCATCAAAAGGTTATCTTTCGTAATTCCAGCATTATTGATTAAAATGTCTACCGTTTCAAAATCTTCCAAAACAGCATCTACAAAAGCTTGCGCTTCATTGAAATCAGAGGCATCCGATTGATATCCTTTGGCTTTAACCCCCATTGCATTAAGTTCTTTTTCCAACGCCAGTGCCGACTCAACGGATGAGCTATAAGTAAATGCAATATTTGCACCATTTTTTGCGAAAATTTCCGCAATTCCTTTTCCAATTCCACGGCTTGCACCTGTAATTATCGCTGTTTTTCCTTGTAATAATTTCATATCTAAAATGTTATTTTTTTTGAAGCTATTTCCTGCTGTCATTCCAATCCTCGCTAAAAGCTCGGGATTTTCCCTTCCATCAGGGCTAAAAATATTTCGGTCAAATATATGACAATTCCTTTTTTAAAAAAAAATTCAAACCAAAATTCAAACCATACTATTAATAAACAATTAATTTTCTTAGTATTGCATAATGGCATTGGATAATAAAGACTTCGAAAAATTATACAATCAATACAGTATATTGGTATATAATTTAGCGCTTAATTATCTTCAAAATATTGAAGATGCAGAAGAAGTCACTCAGGATGTCTTTATTCAAATAAACAATTCTTTAAGTAAATTTCAAGAAAAATCCTCACTTAAAACTTGGATCTACCGAATTACAATCAATAAGTGCTTGGATTTCATCAAACATAAAAATAGTCAAAAACGTTTTTTTATTTTTGGTAAAAAGAGCCAAAACGAATTTGAAATTGAAAATGTTTCCAATTTTGAACATCCCGGAATTTTAATGGAAAACAAAGAAAAATCCAAACTACTTTTCGAAATTATAAATGAATTAGGTGAAAATCAAAAAACAGCTTTTTTACTTTCAAAAGTTGATGGATTGAGTAATCCAGAAATTTCGGAAATTATGAAACTGAGTATTTCATCTGTAGAATCATTGATTTTTAGGGCAAAATCTACCTTAAAAGAAAAAATATCAAACAAATTTAAAGAATATCGCAAGAAAATAAATTAATAAACGTCTAAGTAATTATGAATACTGAAAATTGGACCCTCAACATTATAGAAAGCACCAACGATATGGTGAAAGTGCTTCCGAATAAAATACTTTTCGATAAAATTCAAAATAGAATCAATTTAGAAACTAAAGTTTCTAAAAAATGGATTTTTATTGCTGCTGCTACATTTGCACTATTAATTTCAATTAATATAAAGTTATTAAAGTCTAGCGCTACCAAATCAAATACTCAATCTAAAACAGTTATTTCTACTTTATCAACTACGAATCTATTATACTAAAAAATGGATAAAATTAAATTATTAACTTATTCCGTAATTGGTCTTGTTCTATTAAATATAGGAATTATTGGGTTCCTTTATTTATCAAAACCCAATTCAAATCGGGATGACAATCGAAGAAAACCAAAAGATATTATTATCGAAAAGTTGCATTTTGATGCCACTCAAGAAAAAAAATATGAAGAAATAATTAATGTATATAGAAATAAAATTGATTCATTAAATAATAACAACAGGGAGATAAAAGCTGAATTGTATTCTCAATTGAAGCAACCCTCAGTAAGTAATAAAATTAAAGACAGCTTAATTAAACTGATTTTGGTAAACCAAAAAATTATTGAAGAAACCAATTTTAACCATTTTCAGGACATAAAAAGCATCTGTAATAAATCACAAATTGATAATTTTAATGATTTAACAGAAGAATTGGAAAAATTATTTTCAAATACAAATAGAAAACCTCGTCATGAATTTAGTCCACCCCCAAGACTTGATTTTGATGAAAAAAATAAAGTAAATAATGGTAATTTAAATTTACCACCACCGTCAATGGACGAACATCGACAACCTCCGCCTCCAAGAGATGGAAATCATCCAAGAGGTCCACGAGATGGAAACAGACCGCCACCTCCTCCTCATTGGAATGAAGACCGTCCGAGACATCCTGATGATGAAAACCGACCTCCACCTCCACCAAGAGATTTAGATGAGAACTAAATTACTATATATTATTATTATTTCTCTTTTTTTTCAATGGATTTATTCACAAGAAAAAAAAGATGATTTTTTGCGATTTAATATTAAATATAAAAATGAATCTCTGATTCAAAATAAGAAATACATCTCATTATCAAAAGATACATTACAAATAGAAACTTTTCGGTTTTATGTATCTAATATTAAACTAATTCTTATTGATAATTCTGAGATTTCAGAAGAAAAAAGTTACCATTTGATAGATATTGAAGAACCAAATTCTCAAATAATTTCTATTTCAAAAAATTTAAATAAAGAAATTAAAAAAGTAGTATTTTCTTTAGGAATTGATAGTACAGCAAGTGTTTCCGGTGCTTTATCAGGCGATTTAGACCCAACAAAAGGAATGTATTGGGCATGGCAAAGCGGTTATATCAACTTTAAAATTGAAGGAAAAAGTTCCAGTTGTAAAACCAGGAATAATGCATTTCAATTTCACGTTGGCGGTTATCTAAAACCAAATTATGCAATTAGAACGATTGAATTAGAAACTAAAAATTCTAATTTTGAAATTAATGTTGACCTTGCTGAGTTGTTCAACGTAATTAAATTATCAGAAATAAATAGTATTATGATACCAGGGTTAAAAGCAATGGATATAGCAGATAAAGCCAAATTAATGTTCACAATTTCTGAATCTTTGCCAAATGAAAAGTAAGTACACTTTTATAATATTAATTGGAAGCGTCCTAGTTTTCTCACTTGCATTTACTTTTTTAAAGCCTATTCCTATTTATTTTCAAATCCCTAAAGGTTGGCCAAAGCCCAATTATGACTTTTCAAAAAATCCACTAACAGAAGAAGGGTTTCAACTGGGAAGGCAACTATTTTATGATCCTATTTTATCCAATGACTCCACTATATCTTGCGCAAGTTGTCATTTACAAGCAACAGGATTTACCCATGTTGATCATTCTTTAAGTCATGGAATAGAAGGAAAAATTGGTACTAGAAATTCTATGACCATGATGAATTTAGCATGGTCAAAGAGTTTTATGTGGGATGGCGGAGTAAATCATTTAGACGTTCAAGCATTAAATCCTATTACTAGTTCTGTTGAAATGAATGAAACTTTGGCTAATGTTGTATTGAAACTTAGAAAAAGTGATAAATACAAATCGTTATTCTTCGCTGCATTTGGCGATGAAAATATCACAGGACAACGTATTTTGAAAGCACTTTCTCAATTTGAATTAATGCTTATTTCTTCCAATTCAAAATACGATAAAGTAATGCGAAAAGAAGCTGTATTTACCAATCAAGAGCAAAATGGATATCAATTATTTAAAACTAATTGTGCTTCTTGTCATAGCGAACCGCTATTTACAAATGGAAATTTTGAAAATAATGGAATTCCATTAGATTCTACTTTAAACGATATTGGAAGAAAGCGAATTACTGAAAAAACTGAAGACTATTTGAAATTTAAAGTTCCTACCTTACGAAATATACAATTTACAAATCCGTATATGCACGATGGACGATTCAATAAATTAACTGAAGTAATCAAACATTATAATTCAATTGGAAACAATAAAAAAGTATCAAAACAGCTTAAAACAGCAATGAATTTAACTGATAATGAACGAGTTGATTTAGTAGCCTTTTTACTAACTTTAACTGATAATGAATTTTTGTTTGATAAACGGTTTGTCTATCCTAGATAAAATGCAAGAATTTAAAAATAAATTCGTCTAAAAAACTATAAAACAAATTTTATGAAAAAAATATTTCTAGTCTCCATTATAGCATTAACTTCTAGCGTTATAAACGCTCAATATTCAAATATGACCATGCCTCAAGCACTTTATGGCACAACATTCAATTTGAATATTCATGAATCTACTAAACAATTAGTTACTGGGAATCAAACCATTACAGGAGCTATTAATAATGAAACTTTTTGGGGGCCAACATTATTTATTAATAAAGGAGATTTAGTGCGGATGAATGTTACCAATAATTTAAATGAATCTACTACGTTACATTGGCACGGAATGCATTTACCCGCAGTGATGGACGGTGGGCCACATCAAGTTATTCCAGCTGGAACACTTTGGCAACCTTACTGGACTGTAAAACAACAAGCAGCAACTTTATGGTACCATCCTCATTTACATGAAACAACTCATGCTCAAATGACAAAAGGAATCGGAGGTTTTATAATTGTCAATGACCCTGCTGAAACCGCATTGGCGTTACCAAGAACGTATGGCGTAGATGATATTGTTTTGGCTTTAACAAGCAGAAGTTATAATACTACCACAAATACATTTGTTTCCCCTCCTACTTCAGCAAGAGTTTATGGAGATTATATGCTTTCTAATGGAACACCAAATGCGCAATACACTCTACCAAAACAATATGTAAGACTTCGAATTCTAAATGCAGAAATTGAAAGAGGTTACAATCTTGGTTTTAGCGATAACAGAACTTTTTATGTTATAGGAACAGACGGAGGGCTTTTGGGCGCTCCAGTAGCAGTTACAAGATTACCAATACACGTGGGAGAAAGATATGAAATTATGGTAAATTTAGGAAACGATGCTGTAGGTTCAAGCATCGATTTAAAAGCCTATAACTCAGGACAATCTCAGAGTTTTCCGGGAGGTGAACCAAATACTGGTGGCGTTTTTGGAAGTTTATTAAACAATACTACCTTTAATGTTTTACACATTAATGTTGGTGCAACAACTACTTCAACAACTCCAATCACCGCAATACCGTCATCACTAATATCAAATACCTATTGGACTGCGGCAGATGCTACTGTAAATAGAACGGTTTCAATTACAAATGGAACTCCTGGAGGAACCCCATTTAATTTTGATAATACGACCTATTCACTTACTATGAATCCGAAAGTGGTAAATTTAAATGATATTGAAAAATGGACAATATCCAATATAAATCCAGCTGTTTTTGGACATTCGTTTCATTTACATGATATTGAATTTAAAATTGTTTCGAGAAATACAGGAACAGCTGCAGCATACGAATCGGGTTGGAAAGATACTTTTTTTATAAGCAAAAATGAAACCGTAAGTTTTGTGGGTAAGTTTGATGATTTTGCTGATTCAGATGTCACCCATCCTTACATGTATCATTGTCATTTTAGCGGTCATGAAGACGGTGGAATGATGGGCCAATTTATCGTAACGGGTACTTTAGGAACGAATCAAAATGAAAATAGTACTAGTTTTAGTTTGTATCCAAATCCGTCAAGTAATCGCTTATATGTTAATTTGAAAGATGCCAATACTGAGATTTATTATGTAACTATTTCTACTATTACTGGAAGAGTAGTAATGATGTTACCCCAACCGGAATGGCAAAATGGAATTGATATTTCCTCATTAGAATCGGGAGTTTATACTTTTCAAATGATGGACAAACAAACTAAGAGTTTAACAACAAGAAAGTTCATAAAAAAATAATATATGAAAAAGCAATTTTTCAAATTAATAATAGTCAGTATACTTTTTATTCTTTGCAGTTTTAATTTAATTGTAAAGGACAAACAGGTGTCTGATTTTAAATTGAAAAATGCCAAGACAAATAAATTGGTTTCTTTATCCGATTATAAAAATGTCAAGGGTTTTATAATTATATTTACCTGTAATAAATGCCCAATGGCTAAATTTTATTCTCAACGATTGAATCAAATGAATGAAAAATATACAAAAATGGGGGTTCCATTAATTGCAATTAACTCAATGGATACTTTAGCCTATGCAGAAGAATCATTTAAGCGAATGCAAAATAAAGTAAAAAATGACCATCTAAACTTCCCATATTTACAAGATAAGAAACAAGTGGTTGGTAAGATCTTTAAAGCTTCAGTAACTCCTCAAGCTTTTGTGCTTTGGAAGCAAAATAATAAATTTGTTATTAAATACGAAGGCTCAATAGATGACAATGCTGGAGATTATCAGAACGTTAAAAATCATTTTTTAACCAATGCTATTGATCAATTATTAAAAGAAAATGAAGTTACAATAAAAAATTCTGAGCCATTTGGATGCAGGATTTTTTATAGAGGAATAAAAGACAAAATGAAATAACCTTATACAACCCAAATTATGAAACAAAAAATTACTCTTTTAGGAATGCTATTATTAGGATGTTCTGTTTTTGCACAAACCAATCCAATAATAACGAAGTGGCTACAAAATACGACAGGAATTACAGGAAGACATTATGTTTCTGGAAATTCTACCCCTATTGTTGACGCAGTCTTAGCCAATGTTCAATCCGTGAATTATAACACGACCAATGTATATGTTGCTGCTACTGGAATTCCTGCTTATATAACAGGTCCATTTCAAGATGGAAATCCATCTTTAGCAACTGCTCAAAATAAAATATTTAAATTTCCAGTAACTCCTACTCAAAATACGGGTACTCAAACGGCAACAACTGGAGGAAATATTGGGGTTTTTATAAATGGGGTGGCGCTATTTGATTACCGAGATGGAGTTGCTTGGAGCACTTCTACCAATTCTCTTTGCGGTGGTCCAGGATTTTCTCCTTGTGCTGGTGGCCCTGGAACTACTCAGGCTTGGAATAGAGATGCAATTCCTGCAGAACGTGCAGGTTTTGATTGTGCAAAAGCACACCCTGCAATGGGGAACTATCACCATCATCAAAATCCAAGTGCCTTTAATTTAGACTTAAATGTATTATCTACAATTTGTGCTACGTATCCAGCAGATGGGTTATATGTTATTAATTCATCACAACATTCTCCATTACTGGGATTTGCATATGATGGGTTTCCAATTTATGGTGCTTACGCTTATGCAAATACAAATGGGACAGGAGCAATTACTAGGATGAAATCCAGTTATCAATTACGCACCAACACTACTAGAACTAATGGACCAGCTATAAATCAAGTGGTTGGAACACAAACGTTGTTTAACGGCTATTTTAGAGAAGATTATGAATATGTTGCTCATCCGGGTGATGCAACCTATTTAGACGCAAATAATGGTAGGATTTGTAATACTCCTGAATATCCAATTTCATTATATCCCAACGGAATTTATTGCTATTTCACCACTGTTGATGCCAATCATAACTCAGCATACCCCTATGTTGTAGGACCAAATTTTTATGGAAATGTTGTTACCACAACAGTAACTACTTTGCCTGCAGGAACAACCACTTTCTTAGCAAATGATAGTTTTAATTTTAACGAGGACAAAATTATCATTGCTCCAAATCCAGCCAAGGATTTCATCGCAATTCAATTGCAAATGGCTGAAAACAATTTGAAAGTAGAATTAATAGATGAATTGGGTAAAGTGGTTAAAACAAGTGAAATTCTTCAAGGAAGTACATTGAGTATTATTGAAACCGATACCGTTTATAATGGATTGTATTTTTTAAGAATTTCAAATGATAAAGAATCGAAGACTTTTAAAGTAATCATTGATAAATAATTTATGAAAAATAAATTTTCTTTTATTATGTTTAATTTGCTGGTGATCAGTTCTTTTTCGCAGACAAATCCTATAATAACCTCATGGTTAATTAATAATACTGGGATTACAGGAAGACATTATTTATCAGGAAGTTCTACCATTTTAATAGATACGTCTATTCCTGCTAATGTTCAGACGGTTCAATATTCGTCAACATCAGCTTATATAAGTACACAAGGAATACCTTCATTTGTAACTGGTCCGTTTTACAATAACCCTAGACCAGTAGCTGCTGTACAAAACGCATTATTTAAATTTCCATTAAATCCTGTTGTTAGCACCCTTGGAAATGTGCCTTCACAAGCTACAGGAGCTGCAAATATTGGAATTTTTATTAACGGAGTAGCGCTATACAGTTACGGAGACGGTCATTCCTATAGAAATTCTACCGCTACGGATGTTCCCACTCCTAATGGAGGCGATGGTGTTTGGAATAGAAATGGCGTATTAGCTGAGCGAGTAGGATTTGATTGTTCAAAAGGACATCCTGATGCGCAAAGTCGATATCACCATCATCAAAATCCAAGCGCTTTTAATATGGATTTGGTAGTGCTATCTACTGTATGCTCTCCATATGCATCTGACGGTTTATATGTAATTAATCCTAATGTTCATTCTCCTTTACTAGGATTTGCATATGACGGATATCCAATTTACGGTCCTTATGGATATACCAATCCATTAGATGTTAATAGCGGAATTACAAGAATGAAATCAAGTTATAGAGAACGAAACATTACCACAAGAACCGTTTATGCCAATGGTACAGATGTCTTAGATGGTCCACCTGTAAGCACTTCATTCCCTATTGGTTGGTATAGAGAAGATTATGAATATGTTGCTAATACCGCTAGTGATTATTTAGATGTTCACAATGGTCGATTTTGCAAAACACCTCAATATCCAAATGGTACTTATTGCTATTTTACAACTGTAGATCAAAATTATAATTCTACTTATCCTTACGTTGTTGGTCC
>JARXAC010000024.1:0-29745 GCA_029866065.1 Flavobacterium sp. | reverse complement strand
GCCTGAATCTTTGGCAATTTTACCATTAAGAAATACCGTGCTTTTTCCCGGAGTAGTTATTCCAATTACTGCAGGAAGGGATAAATCTATCAAATTAATTAATGATGCCAATACGGCTGGAAAAGACATTGGAGTTGTTTCACAAAAAAATGAAGACGTTGAAGATCCAAACGAAAACGATTTACATTCCATAGGAACTGTAGCGAAAATTTTAAGAGTTTTAAAAATGCCAGATGGAAATATTACCGTTATTCTCCAAGGTAAAAAACGATTTGAAATTGATAAAGTAATTTCAGAAACACCTTATCTTTCAGCAACTGTTAAGAATATTACAGAATCACAACCTGCAAAAAAAGACAAAGAATTCGATGCGATTATTGAATCTATAAAGGATTTATCTATCCAAATTATTAAGGAAAGTCCAAATATTCCTACAGAAGCTACTTTTGCAATAAAAAACATTGAAAGCAAATCTTTCTTGATCAATTTTGTGTCTTCAAACATGAATTTATCAGTTAAAGAAAAGCAAGAATTGTTAAATATTACTGATCTAAAAACCAGAGCTTTAGAAACTTTAAGATACATGAATATTGAACTTCAAAAACTGGAGTTAAAAAATGATATTCAATCTAAAGTTCGCTTTGATTTGGACCAACAGCAAAGAGAATACTTTTTGCACCAGCAAATGAAAACGATTCAAGAAGAATTGGGTGGCGCTTCTCAGGAGGAAGAAATTGAAGAAATGGCTGCTAAAGCTTCAAAAAAGAAATGGAACGAGGAAACTCAAAAACATTTCGATAAAGAGTTGGCTAAAATGCGAAGAATGAATCCGCAAGCTCCCGATTTTGGAATTCAACGCAATTATTTGGAATTGTTTTTAGACTTACCATGGAACGACTATTCTAAAGATAATTTTGATTTAAAAAGAGCTCAAAAAATTCTCGATAGAGAACATTTTGGATTGGAAGAAGTTAAGAAAAGAATGATAGAACATTTGGCAGTTTTAAAATTGCGAAACGATATGAAATCACCAATCATTTGCTTAACTGGACCTCCAGGTGTTGGTAAAACATCCATCGGAAAATCTGTGGCTGAAGCTTTAGGTAGAAAGTATGTTCGCATTTCTCTTGGCGGTCTTCGTGATGAATCTGAAATTCGTGGGCATAGAAAAACCTATATTGGCGCTATGTCAGGAAGAATTATTCAGAGTTTAAAAAAGGCAGGAACTTCAAATCCAGTCTTTGTTTTGGATGAAATAGACAAACTAGCATTAGGAAATCAAGGAGATCCTTCATCCGCTTTATTGGAAGTTTTAGATCCAGAACAGAACAGCTCTTTCTATGATAATTTTCTTGAATTGGGTTACGATTTATCCAAAGTGATGTTCATTGCGACTTCTAATAATATGGCCACTATTCAACCCGCTTTGCGCGATAGGATGGAAATTATAAAAATGTCAGGTTATACAATTGAAGAAAAAATTGAAATTGCACGCCAACATTTATTTCCGCGTCAATTGAAAGAACACGGATTGTCACTTAAAGATTTGACTATTGGAAAAAAACAATTGGAAAAAATTGTTGAAGGATATACTCGTGAATCTGGGGTTCGTGGATTAGAAGCTAAAATTGCGCAAGTAATTAGAAACGCTGCTAAATCAATCGCGATGGAGGAAGAATACAATAAAAAAGTCACCGATCAAGATATTGTAAAAGTCCTGGGTGTTCCAAGATTAGAGCGCGATAAATATGAAAATAACGACGTTGCAGGAGTAGTAACGGGATTGGCGTGGACTAGCGTTGGAGGTGATATACTTTTCATAGAATCTCTGATTTCCAGAGGTAAAGGAGCTATGACAATTACAGGGAATCTTGGAACGGTAATGAAAGAATCTGCTACCATTGCTTTAGAATACATTAAATCAAATGCGGATATTTTTGGCATTGATCCAGAATTACTATCAAAATACAACGTCCATTTACACGTTCCTGAAGGTGCCACTCCAAAAGATGGACCTAGTGCTGGTATTGCAATGCTAACGTCTTTAGTTTCTTTATTCACACAAAAAAGAGTTAAGAAAAGCCTTGCGATGACGGGCGAAATCACTTTGAGAGGTAAAGTATTACCAGTTGGAGGAATTAAGGAAAAAATCTTAGCTGCCAAAAGAGCCAATATTAAAGAGATTATTCTTTGTCATGAAAATAAGAGCGATATTGACGAAATTAAACCGGAATATCTTGAGGGCTTAACTTTTCATTATGTGAAAGAAATGAGCGAAGTGCTAAAAATTGCTCTTCTTGATCAGAAAGTTAAAAATGCAAAAGTATTATAATTCAAAAACGGCTAAGAAACTAGCCGTTTTTTTTATTAAAAATAATATCTTCGCAATTGCGTTATCTATGCATAAATAATTAAGATGCTCAACAAATATACATCTGCTTTTCTTCTTCTTTTTTGCTCCGTAACTTATGGTCAAGTAGGCGGGCAGTCTGTATATCAATTTTTGAATTTAGTTACCTCGCCACGACAAGCGGCTTTAGGAGGAAAAACAGTTACTATCTATGATGAAGATGTTAATCAGGCCAATTTCAATCCTGCTACCATAAATCCAGATATGGACAATCATTTGGCCATGAATTATGGGAATTATTTTGGTGAAGTTACTTACGGAACCGCTTCCTATGCTTATACTATTGATCGTCATGTACAAACATTTCAAGCAGGTGTTAATTATATCAATTACGGGAAATTTCAAGGCACAGATGAAACCGGAAATTATACTTCGGAATTTACAGGAAGTGAAATTGCCCTTTCTGCAGGATATTCCTTTATGATTCCGGATATTCCAATTCATTTTGGTACTTCGGCTAAGTTAATCTCCTCCAATTTAGAAAGGTACAACTCTATAGGCGGCGCAATAGATATTGGTGCTTTGTTTATTGACGAACGAAACGATGTAAATTGGGCCTTGGTGGTTAGAAATATTGGAACACAATTCACCTCTTATTCTGGAGTAAATGAAAAATTACCATTAGAAGTATTGATTGGAGTTTCTCAACAAGTTGAAAATGTACCCATTAGGTGGCATCTAACACTAGAAAATTTACAGCAGTGGAATATTGCATTTTCTAATCCTGCTCGGGCTGTTGGTTCAATTGATGGCGGTTCAACACCTGAAAAAGTATCAGTTATTAATAATGCTTTGCGACACGTTATTATAGGAGCAGAATTATTTCCGCAAAAGAGTTTTAATCTTAGAATAGGTTATAACTTTAGAAGAGGCGAGGAGCTGAGTGTTTTAGAACAACGTACTTTTGCAGGCATGTCGTTTGGTTTTGGATTAAAATTCAATAACATGAAATTAAATTATTCCTACTCACGATATACAGTGGCTGGAAATACTAGCTTATTTGGTTTAACTATTAACTTTCAAGAATAGATTTTGGATAAAAAAATTACTATCGCAATCGACGGATTCTCCTCTACTGGAAAAAGTACTTTGGCAAAACAATTGGCAAAACATTTAGGTTATGTTTATGTTGATACCGGCGCTATGTATCGCGCAGTTGCCTATTTTGCTATGAAAAAGGAGTTCATTAATGTCGATTATTTCGATAAATTGTCATTGGTAAATAGTTTGCCAAATATCAAATTGCATTTCCAGTTTAATCCCGAATTGGGCTTTGCAGAAATGTATTTGAACAATGAAAATATTGAAAAACAAATTCGCACCATCGAAGTATCCAACTTTGTAAGTAAGATAGCCGAAGTTTCTGAAGTTCGTGCTAAATTAGTCGAACAACAACAAGAAATGGGCAAGAACAAAGGGATTGTAATGGACGGTCGTGATATTGCTTCGGTGGTTTTTCCTAATGCCGAACTTAAAATTTTCATGACTGCCAGTGCACAAACTCGTGCGCAAAGACGTTTTGAGGAATTACAACAAAAAGGCGATTCGGTTTCATTTGACGAAGTTTTAAAAAACGTTGAAGAACGCGATTATATTGATACGCACCGCGAAGATTCTCCTTTAGTTAAAGATAAAAATGCTGTTGAAATTGATAATTCCAATTTATCAAGAGAAGAACAATTTGATAAAGTATTGAATATAGTGACTACAATTTTAGAATAAATGGTCCGATTGTATCAATAAATTATTAGATTTACAAAACTATTATTTAACCTTAATATGATTTTATGAGTATTAAAAATCGTCTTACCATAATGAGTTTCCTTCAGTTCTTTGTTTGGGGCGCTTGGTTGATTACCGTTGGAAATTATTGGTTCGCTACTAAACAGTGGAGTGGGGCTGAATTTGGAGCGGTGTTTTCAACATTGGGACTTTCCTCAATATTGATGCCGGCATTAACTGGAATCATTGCGGATAAATATTTAAATGCTGAAAAATTATATGGAATTTTACATATTTTAGGGGGGGTTATTCTATGTTATATTCCACAAGTTGATTCTCCAACTTCTTTTTTCTGGGTGATATTTATGGCGATGCTTTGTTACATGCCTACCATATCACTTTCTAATTCTATAGCTTACACTATTTTAAAAAACAATAAATTTGACGTTATAAAAGTTTTTCCACCTATTCGTGTTTGGGGAACAATTGGTTTCATTGTTGCGATGTGGATTACTAATTTGACAGGTAATAAAGCTTCCGCAAATATGTTTTACATTTCTGCAATAGCAGCTGTTTCATTGGGAATTTATTCTTTTTTCCTTCCTAAATGTCCACCACAAAATCTTATTTCTAAAGATTCCACGTTGGTACAAAAATTAGGATTGGATGCTTTTAAGCTTTTCGGAACATACAAAGTGGCGTTGTTCTTACTATTCTCTATGTTTTTAGGAGCTGCTTTGCAATTAACGAATATGTATGGCGATACTTTTCTTTCTGATTTTTCTAAAGTTCCGGCTTACGAAAATTCATTTGTGGTAAAATATTCTACTATAATTATGTCGATTTCTCAAATATCGGAAACCTTGTTTATTCTTGCAATTCCGTTTTTCCTAAAACGATTTGGTATCAAACAAGTAATGTTGATTTCGATGGTGGCTTGGGTTTTGCGATTTGGATTGTTTGCTTATGGAGATCCTTCGGGCGGACTTTGGATGATTATTTTATCCTGTATCGTTTATGGAATGGCTTTCGATTTCTTTAATATTTCAGGTTCTTTATTTATTGAAACTTCTACTGATTCTTCTATTCGTTCCAGTGCGCAAGGCTTGTTTATGATGATGACCAATGGTTTTGGAGCTGTTCTAGGAAGTTCAATAAGCGGCTACATCATTGATAAATATTACACTGTTGGGGGCAATAAAGATTGGCCTTCAATTTGGTTATGCTTTGCAATTTATGCGGCAGTAATTACAGTAGCCTTTGCTTTATTCTTTAAACACGAACACCAACCTGAAGAAATTGCTGAAGTAAGTCATTAATGAAAACTACTCATATAAAAACCCGATAGCATTTGTTATCTGGTTTTTTGTTAGGATGCTGAAACAAGTTCAGTATGACAAGTACACAGTCATTGCGAGGTACGAAGCAATCTTATGAAATTTAGAGTTTTTTTGTTTGTGGGCACGAGCGTGACGCTCGCGCTAGCGGGGGAAAATTCGTGTAATTCTTGGATAAAAAAAATCAAGATTCTTTAGCCCCGATTAAGGCGGTATCCTCGCAGCGCAGCGAAGAGATTTAGCCGAAAGCGGGAATTACAATTCCAAAAATGCCGGAACAATTCGCTCCAAAAACAATTTAATTATATAATTGAATGTTAGGGGTTTAGTTTTCTGGAAAAAACTTTGCGAATAAATAAAAAAGAATTACTTTTGCCAACCCTTATAGTGAATAAGAGTTTCTATTAGGGAATGTCAATTAAATCAAACAACTTCTGTTGTTTTCTATCACATTAAGAAACTCGAGAAAATGCAGAATACAAATTTATTATCAGCATGTCTGAACAATTAAAATCACAAGAGGAGTTTTTAGCAGAGTTTAACTGGCACAACTTTGAAGAAGGTATTGATGCCGTTGACGAAAAAAACTTGGAAGAATTTGAACAATTAGTTTCTGAAACTTTTATTGATACTGACCAAGAAGAGGTAGTTGATGGAGTTGTTGTTCGTATTACAGATAGAGACGTTATCGTTGATATCAACGCGAAATCGGAAGGGGTAATTTCTTTAAACGAATTTCGTTACAATCCAGCTTTAAAAGTAGGTGACAAAGTAGAAGTATTAATTGATATCCGTGAGGATAAAACAGGTCAATTGGTATTGTCTCACAGAAAAGCACGTACTATTAAATCTTGGGACAGAGTTATTAGTGCTAATGAAACAGGAGAAATTGTTACTGGTTTCGTGAAATGCAGAACTAAAGGGGGTATGATCGTTGACGTATTCGGAATCGAAGCCTTCTTACCTGGATCTCAAATTGATGTTAAACCAATTAGAGATTACGATGTTTATGTAAATAAAATGATGGAATTCAAAGTGGTGAAAATCAACCACGAATTCAAAAACGTAGTGGTATCTCACAAAGCGCTTATTGAAGCGGATATTGAAATCCAGAAAAAAGAGATCATCGGTCAATTACAAAAAGGACAAGTATTAGAAGGTGTTGTGAAAAACATTACTTCTTATGGTGTGTTCATTGACTTAGGTGGTGTTGATGGATTAATCCACATTACTGACCTTTCTTGGAGTAGAATTAACCACCCAAGTGAAGTATTAGAATTGGATCAAAAATTGAATGTTGTTATTCTTGACTTCGATGACGAGAAAACAAGAATCCAATTAGGATTGAAACAATTAAACGCTCACCCATGGGATGCTTTAAATGCGGAATTAAATGTAGGTGATAAAGTAAGTGGTAAAGTAGTTGTAATCGCTGATTACGGTGCTTTCATCGAAGTTGCTGAAGGTGTTGAAGGTTTAATTCACGTTTCTGAAATGTCATGGTCTACGCACTTGCGTTCAGCTCAAGATTTTGTAAAAGTGGGTGATATTGTAGAAGGAGTTATCTTAACATTAGATAGAGACGATCGTAAAATGTCATTGGGTATCAAGCAATTAACGCAAGATCCTTGGACAGACATCACTGCTAAATATCCTGTAGGTTCTAAACATTCGGGAATCGTTAGAAACTTTACCAATTTTGGAATATTTGTTGAATTAGAAGAAGGAATTGATGGATTGATTTACATTTCTGACCTTTCTTGGACTAAGAAAATCAAACACCCATCTGAGTTTGTAAATGTTGGAGAAAAATTAGACGTAGTCGTATTAGAATTAGATGTTGAAGGTCGTAAATTATCTTTAGGACACAAACAAACTACTGCTAATCCTTGGGATCAATACGAAGATTCTTTCGCGGTTGGAACAATCCACACCGGTGAAATTTCAGAAATTGTTGATAAAGGAGCTACTGTAGAATTTGGTGATGATATCGTTGCTTTCATTCCTACACGTCACCTTGAAAAAGAAGACGGTAAGAAATTGAAAAAAGGAGATTCTGCTGAATTTAAAGTAATAGAATTCAACAAAGAATTTAAAAGAGTAGTTGCTTCTCACACTGATATCTTTCGTGAAGAAGAAGAGAAAAATGTGAAAGCAGTTACTGAAGCTGTTGCAAATAATGCGAATGCGCAAGCGGCTACATTAGGTGACAACAACGATATGTTAGCTGAATTAAAAGCTAAAATGGAAAAAAGCGAGAAAAAATAATTTCTTGATTTTTATATAAAAATCCCCGCAAGTGCGGGGATTTTTTTTTGGTTTGAAGTGAAGGGTTTTTAACCGCAAAGAGCGCAAAATTTTACGGAAAGTTCGAAAGGGTTTAAAAGACACGAATTACTCGAATTAGCATAAATTATTATAATCTATTTGTCATTTTATAATTAGCGAAAGGTGCGCAAAGTATTTTTTAAGCCAAATTTCTCAAAAATAGGAGATTAGTATTACTTTTACATAAAAATTGTAAAGAATGAAAAAGCTTATTTATAAATTCATTTTTCTTCGATTAATGGGTTGGAGGATTGTTGGTGAAATCGATAAGAAATTGGAAAAATGTGTTTTTATAGTTATCCCTCATACCAGTTGGTTTGATTTTTTTATAGGTATATTTACTAGAGGAATAATTGGGGTTGAATTAAATTGGCTTGGCAAAAAAGAACTTTTTAGCTTTCCTTTAGGTTGGTATTTTCGATACATGGGAGGAGCTCCCTTGGATAGAAAAGGGGGGTTAAACATGGTTGAATCTGTAGCTCAGGTTTTTGAAACCCGAAAAATATTCCGTTTGGGACTTTCTCCAGAAGGCACAAGAAAAAAAGTAACCGAATTGAAAACGGGTTTTTATTATATAGCTGAAAAAGCCAATGTTCCTATAATTCCTGTCGCTTTTAATTACGGTAAAAAAGAAGTTAATTTCGGCAGTCCATTTTATACGACTGGAGATATCCATTCCGATTTAAAAAACATATTGCCTCATTTTAAAGATGTTCTAGGCAAGATCCCTGAAAATAGTTATGTCGTTTAAATGAATCTGGTTGCTTACTTTTGTTTTATAAAATTGAAATATGAATTACGAGAATTTATTCAGTCAGAATAAAGAAATGAATTTAAAAGGTCGTTATATCACATTGATTGATATTGAGCCATTATTGATTAAATATAATTCTGACAATCAAGTTCAAATTATTGGAGAATCAGTTCTTGGAAAACCAATTTATAAATATGAATTAGGAACCGGAAAAACGAAAGTTTTGTTATGGTCACAAATGCATGGTAATGAGAGTACTACTACTAAAGCGCTATTTGATTTTTTAAACTTACTGAATAGCAATTCCGATTTAGCTAAGAATTTGTTAAACGAATTTACCTTTTGTTGTTTGCCAATGTTAAATCCCGATGGAGCATTGCTTTATACTCGGGAAAATGCGAACAACATTGATTTAAATAGAGATGCTCAAAATTTAACGCAGCCAGAAAGTAAGCTATTAAGAAGTATTTTTGAAAATTTTAAACCTGATTATTGCTATAATTTACACGATCAACGAACTATTTATGGGGTTGGTACAGACAATATAAAACCTGCTACAGTTTCTTTTTTAGCGCCTGCTTATAATGAAAATAGAGATATTAATGAAGGGAGAGCCAAAGCTATTAAAGTTATCGTTGCGATGAACAATATCCTTCAAGAGTTTATTCCTAATCAAGTAGGGCGATTTGATGATTCTTTTAATATAAATTGTGTAGGAGATACTTTTCAGTTTTTAAATGTGCCAACTATTTTAATTGAAGCGGGTCATTTCCAAGGAGATTACGATAGAGATTTGACTAGAAAATTTGTATTTATTGCATTAGTAGAAGGTTTAAAAAAAATCTACGAAAACGATATAGTTAACAATAAAATCGAAGATTACTTGAATATTCCTCACAATAAAATCTGTTTTTATGATTTTATTTATAAAAATATCAAAATTAATTATGATAATAATAAAATAATCACGAATTTTGCACTTCAGATTAAAGAAGAGTTAATTGATAACCAATTTGTTTTCAACACTTATACTGCTGCAATAGGAGATTTAGAGGGTTTTTCAGGTCATTTTGAGTACGATGTTGAAGAAGCTTTGTACGAAGATTTTGAAATAAATATTCCTAATATTGATCGAAAAGCAGAATTTTCTTTAGGAAAAAGTATAAAATTTGTTAATGGATTGAAAAAAAATTAGATTTTTTTTAATTTTGTTTAGAATATTTAAATAAAGTATATTAAAAAAATAAACTTATGAGCAAGTTCCGTTTAGATGAAGTAGATCATCAAATTTTAGACATGTTGATTGATAATACCAGAGTTCCTTTTACAGATATCGCTAAGAAATTATTAATTTCTGCCGGTACCGTGCACGTTAGAGTGAAAAAAATGGAAGATGCAGGTATAATTATGGGGTCTTCTTTGACTTTAGATTATGAAAAATTGGGTTATTCATTTATCGCTTACGTTGGTGTATTTCTTAATAATACCTCACAAACTAAATTTGTTTTAGAGCGTATCAATGAAATTCCATTTGTTACTGTTGCACATATTACAACTGGTAAATTTAATATTTTTTGTAAAATTAGAGCAAAAGATACCAAACACGCTAAAGACGTTATTTTTATGGTTGACGATATCGAAGGGGTATACAGAACAGAAACTATGATATCGCTAGACGAAAGTTTAAATGATAAAAAACGTTTAATGCATACTATATTTAAAAGCTTGTAGTTTTTATAATATTACAATTTTATAAAGCCTCAAGTTTTTCTTGGGGCTTTTTTATAATTTTCAAAATTCTAAATGAAATTCAACTTAAATTATTGTAGTATGAAATCAAATCAATTGCCAATTAATGAATATCCTGTTTTTTATAAAACTTATATTCAAGAATTAAAAGATATTGAATTAATTGAAGAACTGGAAATCTGTTTACACGAATTTATCAAGTTTGTTCAGAATATTCCCATGGATAAATTTGATTATCAATATGATGAAGGGAAGTGGACTATTAAAGAAATTATTCAGCATTTAATTGATTCTGAAAGGGTATTTAGTTATAGAGCCCTTAGAATTTCTAGAAATGATAAAACCCCTTTACCAGGATTTGACGAAAATGAGTATGTTGCTAATTCAAATGGAAATGAAAGAAGCTTGCAAAGTTTATTAACTGAAATGGCTGTTGTACGACAATCAACATTGTCATTATTCAATAGTTTTTCTCAAGAACAATTAACTAAAATTGGAATGGCTTCGAATAGGGAAGTTTCGGTTAGAGCGATTGGATTTATTATCATTGGCCATCAAAAGCACCATCAAAAAATATTTATAGAAAAATATTTAAATTGATATTTATTAAAAAAGGAACTCAATCGAGTTCCTTTTTTATTTATTATTCTTCTTCGTCATCTGATTCTTCATCAGCTATATCCTCTGCATCATGATCATCGTCATCGTCAACATCATTTGATCCTTCTGGATCTTTTGTAATATCGACTTCCTCTTTGTCATTTTCGTCTCCTGCGACATCATCTAAATCAATTCCTTTAATTGCATCTAGTGGAACTACGATATCATCATCATCTTCAAAATTGATTAATCTGTCAGATAATTTAGTACTAATTTTAACTAAGTAAATAGTATCCTCAGTACGAACTTCTACAGCTTCAATAGCTTCTTCTTTGTGGTTTTTAAATCGGATGATATTTGAATCATCATATCCGTCCGGAAATTTCTCGACTAACAAGTTCAAGATTTCATTGGTTAGTTTTGCGTAATCAACAATAACTCTTCTCATAAAATGGTATTATAAATCTAATAAATAAGCAAAAATTAATGGAGCTACAATTGTAGCGTCCGACTCAATAATAAATTTTGGGGTAGTAATATCTAATTTACCCCAAGTAATTTTTTCATTTGGAACTGCTCCAGAATAACTACCATAACTAGTGGTAGAATCTGATATTTGACAGAAATAACTCCAAAAGGGTACTTCATGCATTTCCATATCTTGGTACAACATTGGAACCACACATATAGGAAAATCTCCAGCAATTCCTCCACCAATTTGGAAAAAACCAATACCATTTTCACTATTTTTCGGATACCAATCGGCTAGGTAAATCATGTACTCAATTCCGGATTTCATGGTCGAAGCTTTCAAATCTCCTTTAATTACATAAGATGCGAAAATATTTCCCATGGTACTGTCCTCCCAACCTGGAACTATAATTGGAAGATTTTTTTCAGCAGCGGCATACATCCAACTGTCTTTTAAATCGATTTCATAATATTCTTCTAAAACACCAGAAAGTAACAGTTTATACATGAATTCATGAGGAAAGTAACGTTCTCCTGCATCATCTGCGTCTTTCCAAATTTTAAAAATATGTTTTTGCAAACGTCTAAAGGCCTCATGTTCAGGAATACAAGTATCGGTAACACGATTTAATCCACGTTCCATTAAATCCCATTCTTCTTGAGGAGTTAAATCCCTATAATTTGGAACTCTTTCATAATGAGAATGAGCTACCAAATTCATAATATCTTCCTCTAAATTAGCTCCGGTACAAGAAACGATTTGAACTTTGTCTCTTCGAATCATTTCTGCAAATATTTTTCCTATTTCAGCAGTACTCATTGCACCAGCTAAAGTAACCATCATTTTGGCTCCTTTTTCTAATTGTTGTTCATATGCCTTAGCTGCATCAACAACAGTTGCAGAATTGAAATGCAGATAATACTTCTCAATAAACTGACTTATAGGACCTTTACTCATTTTTAATTTTTTAGTTTTTATTGTTTCAAATTAACAAATTAATTATTTGATATACAATTTGAATTTTAAATTTTTTTACACTTTTTTCTAATAAAAATGTATTAATAATATAAATACAATAGTATAGAATTATTTGTAATTTCTAATTCAGTTATTCTCATTTATTTTGATATCCTAATATTTTTAACACATCAGCTGCCGTTTGCTGTTCAGAGAAAACAGTAGTTTTAATTTCACCATTTTCATCTAAATCTATTAAAAGATGCTTTGGTTCAGGAATCAAACAGTGATGCAAACCTCCAAATCCTCCAATTGTTTCTTGATAAGCGCCAGTGTTGAAAAAACCAATATACAAAGGCTTTTCCTTATTGTATTTTGGTAAGTAAATGGCATTCATATTCTGTTCGGAATTGTAATAATCATCACTATCGCATGTCATACCGCCTAATAAAACCCTTTCATAGGTATCGTTCCAACGATTAACAGCTAACATTACAAAACGCTTATTAATTGCCCAAGTATCAGGTAAAGTCGTAATAAATGAAGAGTCTATCATGTTCCATTTTTCTCTATCGTTTTGCTGTTTTTGATACAAAACTTGATAGATTGCGCCACCACTTTCTCCAACAGTAAAAGAGCCAAATTCAGTAAAAATATTTGGAACATCCACTTCCGCTTCATCACAAGCAATTTTTACTTGGTTGATAATTTCATCAATCATATATTGGTAATCGTATTCAAATGCTAGTGAGTTTTTAATAGGAAATCCACCACCAACATTTAAACTATCTAAACCCGGACATTCCTTTTTTAAAGCAACATAAACTTTAATACATTTAATTAATTCGTTCCAATAATAGGCATTGTCATTGATTCCTGTATTGATAAAAAAGTGCAACATTTTAAGTTCCAAATTTTTATTTTCATGTATTTGTTTTTTATAAAACGGAACAATATTCTTATAACCTATTCCTAATCTAGAAGTATAAAACTCAAATTTTGGTTCTTCTTCAGCTGCAATTCTAATTCCAATTTTGAATTTTCCTTTTATTTCTGCTTGAAGCAAATCCAACTCTTCGAAATTATCAATTATTGGAATAGTATTTTTATGACCATTATTGATAATTCTTGCTATGTTTTCAATGTATTGATCTCTCTTAAAACCATTACAAATCACATAGGTACTTTTGTTTATTTTACCTGATTGCATTAAATTTTCAACAATATTAATGTCAAATGCAGATGAAGTTTCAATATGAATATTATTTTTAAAAGCTTCATTCATAATGTATTCAAAATGAGAACTTTTTGTGCAATAGCAAAAATAATATTTTCCTTTGTAAGCACTTTTATCCATTGCGTTTTTGAACCAAGTTTTGGCTCTTTGAATATTTTTGGTTACTTGAGGTAAATAAGTGAATTTTAATGGCGTACCATATTGTTCTACTAATTTCATTAAATCGATACCATGAAATTGTAGGTTATCTTTGTTAAGATTAAATTCTTCTTGAGGAAAATAATAATTTTGATTAATTAAATCCGAATATTTTGTATTCATTGTCTTTCAGTAAATTAGAATTAAAAAGTGTAATTTCTTTATAAAATCTAATTTTCAAACTCGGATATTCGCATAGATGATTTGAAGTTCATCATCGTTAATTATGGAATGCCGTAATTCATCAAAATATAGTATACCAACTAATCCAAAATAACGATTCAATAAAGCTTGAAAAGCCATATAGGTCTCATTTTTTGATAAGGAAAAGGAGGTAGTATTTTGTTTTTTATTCATCGGAGCAAATGTAAAAAAATATTATTTCTATATAACAATCTGCAAAACTTTTTTTTTATAATTTGTAATCTTCAAATGAATCTCTAATTAATTCATTTTCAACTTCTTGGTTGATTGTGAATTTTCCAATACCATTAAGAAGTACAAATTTTATTTTACCATTTTCATTTTTCTTATCATGAATTAGCAAATTTATAATCGAATCAATATCATTTTTATCAAAAATAACGTATTCAAAAATTGATTTTATTGTTGATTTTATTTCTAAATAGTCCTCTTTAGAAATCAGCTTTTTTGACATAGAAATATAACTTTCCAATATCATTCCTATTGCTATAGCTTCGCCATGCAGCAAATTCTTTTTTGTTTTATTATCCATAAAATAACTTTCAATGGCGTGACCTAAAGTATGTCCGAAATTCAACGCTTTTCGAATTCCCTTTTCGTTAGGATCTTTCATCACAATTTCATTTTTGATTTTTATTGAATCGAATATAATCGAATCAAAATCGTTGAAATCTAATTTTGATAAATCCAGGAATTGCTTCCAATATGATTTGTTGAATATCAAGCCATGTTTTAATATTTCTGCTAATCCTGAGCGCATTTCTATTTGTGGAAGCGTAGCAAGAAAATCAGAATCTATTAATACTAATTTTGGATTATTAATTACGCCAATTTGGTTTTTAAGGTTTCCTAAGTCAATTCCAGTTTTACCACCGATTGATGCGTCTACCATGGCTAATAATGTAGTTGGAATATTTATAAAATCGATACCACGTTTAAATGTAGAAGCCACAAATCCACCAAGATCTGTAACAACGCCACCACCTAAATTGATTATCAAACTCTTTCTATCAGCACCTAATTCAGTTAAAACATTCCATATTTGAATACAATTTTCAATGTTTTTATTGATTTCACCCGCTTCAAATTCTATAATTTCAATTGGACTATCAGTTTCAATTAAGGGTAGTAATTTTGGTAAACAAACTTCATTGGTAATTGAATCTACAACAATAAATAAGGTAGAATAATTATTTTCAGAAATCAGTTTATTCAGTTCTTTGTAACCTTCTTCATTGAAAATTACGGAATATCCATTTGCTTTAATTGACCGCATACGCTTACTACTAGTTGGTGTAAATTGATGATGCAAAATAAGGTAATTTTTGATTAATAATCAGTATTGTGTTCTTATATTTGCATTATTATTAAAATTCATATGGATAAAATTTTCAACAATACTGAAGTTGCTTTTTCCTTAAAAAGTGATACCGAATTAGATCGCGCTTATTTTCTTTTTAAAATGATTGACAATCGGCCTTTAGTAAGAATAGGAACTGCACTTACCAATTTTGCAATTAAAGCCCATTTACCAGTTGAAGGATTAATTCGCGCTACAGTATTTGATCATTTTTGTGGAGGTGTAAATGAAGTGGATTGCCTTAAAGTGGTTGACAAACTTTTTACCAAAGGAGTTTCATCCGTTTTAGATTATTCTGTTGAAGGCAAAGAAGAAGAAGAACAATTTGATGCCGCTTTGAAAATGACGTTAAAAACCATAGAATTTGCTAAAGAAAGAGCCGCAATTCCTTTTGCAGTTTTTAAACCTACAGGATTTGGAAGATTGGATTTATATGAAAAAGTAGGTGCTAAAATGGAACTAACTGAATCTGAAAAATCAGAATGGAATAGGATAGCAACCCGTTTTGATAAAGTTTGTAGTGAGGCTCACCAGAAAAATGTTCCGTTATTAATTGATGCTGAGGAAAGTTGGATGCAAGATGCTGCAGATGATTTGGTTGCCGAAATGATGAGAAAGTACAATAAGGAAAAAGCTATTGTTTTTAATACTTTGCAAATGTACCGTTGGGATCGATTGGATTATTTGAAGAATTTACACCAACAAGCAAAAACGGATGGTTTCCATATTGGAATGAAAATAGTTCGTGGTGCTTATATGGAAAAGGAAAATTTGAGAGCACAAGAAAATGGGTATCCAACACCTATTTGCGAATCTAAAGAAGCTACCGATTCAAATTATGATGCTGCAATTCATTACATGGTTGAAAATATCGATAGAATGGCTATTTTTGCGGGTACTCACAATGAATTATCCTCTTATAAGTTGATGGAATATATGCAGGAATTGAATATTGAGATAAAAGATGTTAGAATTTGGTTCGGACAATTGTACGGAATGAGTGATAATATCAGTTATAATTTGTCCGAAAATGGCTACAATAACGCAAAATATTTACCTTTTGGTCCCGTTCGCGATGTGATGCCTTATTTAATTCGAAGAGCAGAAGAAAATACATCTGTTGCTGGTCAAACTAGTAGAGAATTAAAATTGATTACTGCAGAAAGAGACAGAAGAAAAGGAAACAGATAACTTTTTAGATATTAAAAATTATTAAACTGAAGATTACTGAGGTTTTTGTAGATACCGTTTTCTAAGGCAATCAATTCTTGGTGCGTTCCTTGTTCTTTTATCATACCTTCATCCAAAACGATAATTTGATCAGCTGAACGAATGGTTGATAAACGGTGTGCAATGATGATACTTGTTCTTCCTTGCATTAATATTTCCAACGCTTCTTGAACTAATTTTTCGCTTTCGCTGTCTAAAGAAGAAGTTGCTTCATCTAAAATTAAGATTCTCGGATTTTTTAATAATGCTCTCGCAATGGCAATTCTTTGGCGTTGACCTCCCGAAAGTTTAATTCCACGTTCACCAACAATAGTTTCAAATTTTTCAGGAAACCCTTTTATAAATTGGTAGGCGTTCGCCTGTTTTGCGGCTTTAGTAATTTCTTCTTCGGATGCATTTGGTTTTCCATAGGCAATATTTTCACGAATGGTTCCACCAAATAAAATAACATCTTGAGGAACAATACTCATGTTTCCACGAAGTGTTTCTAGATCGTAATCGTTTATATTTTTACCGTCTATGGTGATTTTTCCACCCTCGATGTCATAAAACCGCAATAATAAAGAGGCTATAGTTGACTTACCAGCTCCACTAGGGCCAACAATGGCTATTTTCTGTCCAAAATCGGCATTAAAACTAACGTCTTTTAATACTTGGATTTCTTTTCTTGACGGATAAGAAAAAGCTACTTTTTTGAAACTTACATTTCCTTTTAATATTTTTTCTGCAGCAGATTCAGAGGAGTTTATTTTTTCAGGAGTTTCTTCCAATAATTCAAAAACGCGTTCAGTTGCTCCAACTGCTTTTTGAATTTGAGCATACAATTCAGCAATTCCTCCAAATGAAGCTCCTACAAAAGTGGAATACAAGACAAATGATATTAATTGGCCTACACTCATTTCCCCACTAATACTCAATCGAACGCCGAACCAAACGACGGCTACAATGGCACCAAAAAGGCAAAATATAATGAACGAGGCAAAGTAACCCCTATATTTTCCTCCTTTAATAGCGATTTTAACAATTTCCTTAATCTTGCCATTATAACGTGCAATTTCGTACCATTCATTTGCGAAAGCTTTAACTATACTAATTCCTTGCATTGTTTCTTCTACGATTACTTGGCTTTCCGCAACTTGATCTTGAACTTTTTTGGAGTATTTTCTGATAAATCTTCCGAAAATTACCGCAGCAACCGCTACTAATGGGACAACGGACAACATCAATAAGGTAAGTTTAAAACTCTCACTAGCTAATAATGCGACTCCACCAATTATTAAAATAAATTGTCTCAAAAATTCAGCAATAGTTGAAGTTAGTGTGTCTTGAATTTGAGTAATATCAGAACTTATACGACTATTTAATTCTCCAACACGTTTTTGCGAAAAGAAGGTCATTGGTAATTTCACTAAATTACCGTATAAAGCCAAACGTAAATTTGCTAATGTATTTTCGGTAAAATTTATAAATAATGATAATCTAAAAAAGGAGAAAAGTGATTGAAATAATAGAATTACAATCAATCCACCAGCGATTAAATTAGCTTGAGCATTGTCTTTGTTTTTTACACAATCTATTAAAAGCCCCATTAATTTTGGAAAAGCAAGTGCTGTTCCACCTGTAAATAATAAGAAAATTAAACCTACGTAAAATTTCCATTTATGATTTTCTGCATATTTGAAAATTAATAAAGCTTTGCTAAGTGAGGATTTAGTAAGTTTTGATTTTGGTAAATCATTTTCTTTGAAACGAGCCATTTATATTTTGTTTATTCTGCAAATGTAGGCTTAAACTAAACTATAAGTATTTAATATAAGTTAAATTCTAAATCCCTATTTTGTTCTATCTAATTCGGTTAAAATTGGTTTAATTTGATCTACATCAATTCTTTTGGCTTTGATTTTTTTGTCTTTATCCAAAATGTAAATCACAGGAGTAGAGTAGATATCGTATTTGTCTTTTAAATTATTGTAATGTACACCATCATAGACGTTTATCCAATCCAATTTCTTTTCCTCGACATACTTTTTATATTTGTTAAAATCTTGTAGCGTATAAACACTAAACACTTTTATATCTATTTTATCTTTCAATAATTGGTGGTACAAATCAATTAATTTTGGGATTTCAACCTGGCAATGACTGCAATCTACATCCCAGAACACTAGAAGCGTGTATTTTGCTTTAATGGAACTAAGTTTTAAAAATGTCTTTTCAATTTCTGCAGCATTTGCATAGAAAATTTTGGTTAGTTCCTCACTAGTTTTAGCATTTTCAAATCCCATTTTAGCAATTTTATCATGACTTTCTATTGGAATCATAGGCAATTCCGGAGCTATTTCATCAAGTAATAGCGGTCTTAATATTTTAGCACGATTAATAATGTTATTTACAATATTATCGTCGTTATAAATATCTTTCGCTTTTCCAGTTTTGAAATATTTATCTACAATATAAACAAACACTTTGTCAAACCCCATCACTTTGGAAGTTTCATATTTGTTTACAAAGTTGGCTAATAGCAATTTGTACATTATTGAACCTTCAATAGCTTGATTCATAATTTGGTCAATTTCTACTGAAACCGAGTCAGGATTTCGCATAACAACGGATTCAAAATAACGATTTAAGCGACCATAAAAGAAGGGCGTTCTTGCCAATCCATCGTCTTTGAAGTCAACTCCATCCCAATAATGTTTTTTATAATAGTCGTAAACAGCAATACTGTCAGGTCTTCCATTTGATGCTTTTGGTATGTCTTTTAGGTATTTCTCCATTTTTAAGTTTAAAGCATCACTAATGAAACTTCCTTTATTTTTTAGCATAAACGATTTCTCATAATTTTCAATATTTTCATTGATTTCTTTTTGTTTGCTAAACATAAAATCGGTAGAATCCTTTTTGCTCTGCCCTTTTGTTTTTGTCAAATAGGATTCAAAATCACGCCTTTGAACCTCGAAATATTTGATGTAATCAAAGAAGTCGTTTTGGATTTTGGAGTTGCTACATTGTATAGACTCCTTATAATTGGAAATAGATTCACTGGAAATGTCTAGATTTTGATTTTCATCATCAACGATAAAGTCAAAATAAATTGATTTGCCTTGCCCTACAAGTGAATAAATCCCTTTGTATAATTTCTTTTTACCGTTGAATACAATTTTACCATTTTTGATATTGGTACAAGTGTCCACAATCATATTTTTATCAAATTGATAAAAAGTTAAATAGGCGATGGTGTCTTTGCAATGTTTTAAATTAATTTTAATATCATAACTATTTTGAGCTTTGATAGTATTAAAACTAAATAAAACGACTAATAATAAGATTATTTTTTTCATATAAGTATACAAAATATAATAGTATTTATGTTCTAGTTATCTTAATTGCGCTCCTAATTGCGTTTGAAAATTGTTTTGAAGTTTACTCATTATCTTTTCAATTTGAGAATCGGTTAATGTTTTTGATTCATCTTGAAGTGTGAAACTTACCGCATATGATTTTTTGCCTTCTGGCAAATTTTTTCCAACATAAACGTCAAACAATGTGATTTCTTTTAACAAGGATTGCTCTGTTTTTCTAGCAATACTGTAAATTTCTTCAAATGCAACCGATTCATCTATAAGTAAAGCCAAATCTCTTCTTACTTCAGGATATTTTGGAATTTCTACATATTTAATTTTATTTGAAATCGATTTTAAAACTGTATTCCAATCGAAATCAGCATAAAAAACTTCTTGCTTAATATCAAAATGTTTCAAGATTGTTTTTTTTACAGTTCCAAATTCAACTAACACATTATTTCCATTTGCAAAAGCAATTCCCTCAGCAAACACATCATTTTCAATCGGTTTAGTTTGGTATTTATTTATACCTAATCTAGACAAAAGACTAATTACATATCCTTTAAATAAGAAAAAGTCCGAAGGTTTTTGGGTGTTTGTCCAACTTTCATCCAATCTATTTCCGGTGGTAAGTAATGATAAATGTTTTGGTTCATCAAAACCTGACGGTAATTTATGGTAAGTTTTTCCAAATTCAAATAATTTCAAATCGGTATTTCTTCTATTGATATTAAAAGAAACAGCTTCCAATCCTGAAAATAATAATGATTGTCTCATCGCTGATAAATCGATACTTAACGGGTTTAGAATCAATACATTAAAATCTTCTTTTAAATTCTCAGATAACTTTATATAGTCTGGAGTGGTTAATGAATTGGCCATCATTTCATGAAATCCGAGAGATGTCAATTGATTTCCTATAGTATTTTGCACTTTATAATCTTCTGTTCTTGCTGAATTGGATACTGTCGCATTTACTTTATTTGTAAAATTGATATTGTTGTATCCGTAAACTCGAAGCAACTCTTCAATCACATCAATTTCTCTTTGGACGTCCACTCGATAAGAAGGAATAATAAGACCTAAACTAGAATCTGAAACGCTAGTGACTTTAATATCTAGGGAAACTAATATTTTCTTGATAGTTTCTTTAGGAATTGCTTGACCAATTATTTTGTTGACATTTTCGAAATTCAAAACAACAGAAAAATCTTCGTTTTTAGCATTATTTACATCGATAAGATCTGAAGTTATTTCTCCTCCAGCAACTTCTAATATCAATATAGCAGCTCTTTTTAAAGCATAGTCAGTTATCGCAGGATCAATTCCCCTTTCAAATCTAAAAGAAGCATCAGTACTTAAACCATGTCTTTTTGCTGTTTTTCGAACGGACACCGGATTAAAATAGGCGCTTTCTAAAAAGATAACATTAGTACTTTCAGAAACTCCTGAATTTAAACCACCAAAAACACCCGCAATACAAAGTGGTCCTTGCGTATCGCAAATCATAATGTCTTCTTCATTTAAGGTTCTCTCAATTCCGTCTAAAGTGGTAAATTTTGTTCCTGATTTTACAGTTTCAACAATAATATTACCATTTATTTTGGAGGCATCAAAAGCATGAAGCGGTTGCCCTAATTCATGTAAAACATAATTAGTAACATCTACAATATTGTTTTTTGGAGTTAATCCAATAGCTTTAAGTTTGTTTTTTAGCCATTCTGGAGAGGATTTTACTGTAATTCCTGAAATAGTAATTCCGCAATATCTAGGGACTAATTTAGTATTGTTTACTTTAACATCAATCTTTAATGTTCTTTTTTCAACTTGAAATTTGTTTACAGAGGGAGTAATTAATTCATATTGTTTTCCGTCTCTTTGAATTAATCCGGCACGTAAATCCCTTGCAACACCCCAGTGACTCATGGCATCAGCACGATTAGGAGTTAAACCAATTTCAAATACTTCATCGGTTTCAATTTTAAATACTTTAGCGGCAGGAGTTCCAGGCGCTAAAGTAGAATCAAGAATCATAATTCCTTCGTGACTATCGCCAAGACCTAATTCGTCTTCTGCGCAAATCATTCCATGACTTTCTTCCCCTCTAATTTTTCCTTTTTTTATTTCAAATGAACCCCCTTCTTTATCGTATAATTTAGTCCCAATAGTTGCAACTGGAACTTTTTGTCCAACACCAACATTGGAAGCCCCGCAAACAATTTGAATTGGAGTACCTTTGCCAATATCTACAGTAGTCACTTTTAATTTGTCAGCATTGGTATGTTGGATACAAGTAAGTACATGACCTATTACAACGCCTTCTAAGCCCCCTTTCAAACTCTCAAATTTTTCTATACCTTCAACTTCTAATCCGAGATCAGTCAATACTTCAGCAGTATCTTCCGATTTTAAATCGATATTGATAAATTGTTTTAACCAGTTGTATGATATTTTCATATTTTTCTATAATAGTGTTGCAAATATAAGGATTGCTAATTGTAGTAAGAAAGATTTTTGTTGCTTTTTTAACACCAATTATTAACTATCTTACTAAAGAAAAATGGGAGCTAAATTGTTGGTTTGTATTTTGTTCTGTATAGTAAACGGTAAACCAATAATCTGTTGCCGGTAGTGGATTTCCATTGTAATTTCCGTCCCATCCAGGACCTGAAGGCTTGATTTGCTTAATCAGTTTTCCATACCTGTCAAATATATCGATATAGGAATTGGGTTGATTTCTCAGTTCAGTAATATTCCATATATCATGAACGGTGTCTCCATTTGGAGTAAAATAATTAGGATAATCAATTATTTGAACGGTAATTTTTTTAACGCCGCAGAAAAATTTATCTCTTACCATTATTTCATGAACACCCATAGATAAATTAGTAAATTCATTACTGTCTTGATAAGGGTTAAAATCTAATTTGTATTCGTAAACCCCAACAGGCAAAACATTCACGATGACAGTTTGCGTTTGAGAAAAGTAATTGGATACAATTGCAGTTACTATTTCTGGTGGCAAACGAGTCCCGACTGTAGCATTTGCAGTAGCAGAACACCCTGTGGTAATATTTGTAGCTATTACAGAAAAGGCACCTGGTTGAGTAACTCGATAATTATTTCTTGTTTGACCAGCAATTATTCCGGTACTGTTAGACCAAGCAAATGAGTGATTAATAGAACTAAGGTTCGTAATTAAAGTATAAGATCCGAGTGAATTTCCAGCAGCATCTAAACAAATAAAACCGTCTTGTGGTAAAGTAACATTTGGTAAACTATTTACAACCAAACTTCCATTAAAAATTGCAGCCGGAACACAACCTCCTTGAGTAGTTATTGTAAAATTAAAAGTGCCTGTTATTGAAGGTGTTCCAGTAATAGTGAAAACATTGTTGTTGAAATTCCCAGATAATCCAGTAGGTAAATTCCCAGAAGTTATACTGGCATTTGTAGCTAAACCTCCAATACTAAAAGTAATTGGATTGATTAAAGTATTCAAACATAATGTTTGTAGCGGATTATTTAATGCTATACTCGGTATTGGATTTATAGTTATTGGGAAGTTTGATGTGGAAGCAGTTTGACAAATCGCTGGATTTGCTGTTATTGTATAGGTTACAACATAGGTTCCAGGCAAACTATTTGCAAGGTTTATTTCACCTGTTGAAGTATTGATATTTAATCCAGTAGTAGTGCTAAAGACGCCTCCTGTAGTAAATCCTGATGCAGGAATAATTAAAGGATTTATATCGTTAATACAAATGGGAGAATTATAAGTAAATCCTGAAACAGTTGGTAAAGTTACAGAAAGATTAAAATCTGCAATCGCAAAACAACCTGTAAAAATGTTATTTAACCTGATAAATACCTGTTGTGGATTTGAAGTATTTCTAAAATTGTTAGGTGTTGGAATTGCATTGGTACTGGTAACCGCATCATTATAACTGGTATGATAAGTAGCTACTAAATTGGGTTGTGCACCAATAGCTAAATTAGTATTCGGTGTCATATCAAAAAAGGCTTCCCCGGGAAAATTAGGTAAACTACATTTTTGAAAATCAATTTTTGAAATGGTTGTTGGTGCTTGAAAAAAAGTGGCAGTTCCAGACCAAGATATTGAAAAGGCACTTACGCCAACCGGTCTATCAACAGCTATATAATAAGTTTCATTATCCAAAACATTCATCCATTGTACAAAACTGTTACCATCAGGACCTGGGCCTTCACTTACATCAATTTCAGTACTGTTTAATCCTGTTAAATTATCTGTTAAATTGGCTTGAAGTGGGTTAGTAGTGGAACATCGAATCGCGGTTCCTAAATTATTACAAGGCACATTAGGGCCAAAAATCCAAAAATCTAAATCTTCAACTAAATCTGGACTTTGTGGTGTTAAAGTAAACCCTAAAGTTCCACCAGTTCTGATTTTAATCTTCAACCACAAACTATTATTTTCCCCTAAACCGCAAGCATTTCCTGGTGATATTTCTTGTATTCCAATTCCAGTGGCCGTTAATCCAGATAAATTGGCGTTTCCACAAATTAAAATTGCATTAACACAATCGTTTTGTGCAGATAAACTTAATGTTAATAAAAAAGCGATTATAGATAATCTTCTAGATAATTTATTGATAAATAAACTCATATTGGCGATTTAAAATTGAAATGTAAATTTATGTAAATTAATGTTACAATTTTAGTATAGTTAGCTAACTTATGTAATTCCAAATATTTTTTCGTTTGGATATTTCCATAAAAACTTCTCGTAATATCGAATTTATGGGTTTTACCAGCGGAGTGTCTTCTTTTAGAATTTTAACTGCGTAATTTCTAGCTAAATACAAGATATCTCTATCTTTTACTAAATCGGCAATTTGAAGGTTTAAAACCCCGCTTTGTTGTGTCCCCATTAAGTCGCCAGGCCCTCGAAGTTTTAAATCAACCTCGGCAATTTCAAAACCATCATTGGTTCGAACCATAGTTTCCATTCGGGTTTTACTGTTGTTGGATAATTTATTAGAAGTCATTAAAACGCAATAACTCTGATCAGCACCACGACCCACACGACCTCGCAATTGGTGCAATTGTGAAAGACCAAAACGTTCGGCACTTTCCACAATCATTACACTGGCGTTGGGAATATTAACACCAACTTCTATAACTGTGGTTGCCACCATAATATTGGTTTTTCCTTCTGAAAATCGTTGCATTTCAAAATCTTTTTCTGATGCTTTCATTTTTCCATGAAGGATAGAAACAGCATATTTAGGTAATGGAAATTCTCTTGAAATGGTATCGTAACCGTCCATCAAATCTTTAAAATCCATCTTTTCGGATTCTTGGATTAAAGGATAAACCACATAAATTTGACGCCCTAATTCAATTTGCTCCGTAACAAAAGCCATTACATTCAAACGATTATTATCGTATCGGTGTACTGTTTTTATTGGTTTTCTTCCTGGTGGCAATTCATCAATCAATGAAATATCTAAATCGCCATACAAACTCATCGCCAAAGTTCTCGGAATAGGGGTGGCGGTCATCACTAAAACGTGTGGAGGTATTTCATTTTTCTTCCATAATTTTGAACGCTGCTCTACCCCAAACCGGTGTTGTTCGTCTATAATCGCCAATCCTAAATTTTGAAATTTCACCTTTTCTTCTAATAAGGCATGGGTGCCAATTAAAATCTGTAATTCACCATTTTCAAGCTCTTCATGAATAACTTTTCTATCTGAAGTTTTTGTTGAGCCAGTTAGCTTTTTAATATTGATATTCATTGTCTTAGCCAATTCTGATAAACCAATATAATGTTGATTGGCTAGAATTTCTGTTGGCGCCATTAAACACGCTTGAAATCCATTATCTAAAGCTAAAAGCATACTCATAAATGCCACAATTGTTTTTCCAGAACCAACATCTCCTTGTAATAAACGATTCATTTGGGCTGGATTTCCCATGTCATTTCGAATTTCTTTAAGCACTCTTTTTTGTGCATTTGTTAATTCAAATGGCAAATGATTTTCATAAAAATCACTAAATAAATAGCCCACTTTATTAAAAGCATGGCCTTTTATTTTGTGTTTCCGAACTAAATTTTTGGTGATTAAGTGCAACTGAATGTAAAATAATTCTTCAAATTTCAACCGGTATTGGGCTTTTGCCAATGTTTCAGCGCTTTTTGGAAAGTGAATATTGAAAAGGGCTTCTTTTTTTGAGATTAAATTAAGGTCGGTTCTTAGGTAATCAGGTAGCGTTTCTGAAAATAAATTGTGGGTTTCCAGAAATAATTGCTGCATTAATTTATTTACTACTTTATTTGTAATCCCCCTGTTAGTAAGGGTTTCTGTAGATGGATAAACCGGTTGCATGGCAGAACGTAAACTTTTTTCATGGTCCAACAAAAGTTCAATTTCAGGATGAGCCATATTATACACATTCCCAAATGAAGTACATTTTCCAAAAATTACAATAGGTACATTTAATTCCAAACTCTCGCGAATCCATTTATGGCCTTGAAACCAAACCAATTCCATTTGACCTGTGTCATCTACAAAAGTAGCCACCAATCTTTTTTTTCCTTTCGCCGGTTCAACGGTTTTAATATGAATAATTTTCCCAATCAATTGAACTTCAACGCTATTATTATCTAATTCGTTGATTTTGTAATATCGAGTTCTATCAATGTAGCGATACGGATATAGATTAATTAAATCGAGGTACTTACGAATGCCCAATTCTTTGCGCAACAATTCTCCACGTTGGGGGCCAACGCCTTTTAGGAATTCAATGGGAGTTTGAAGCAATTGAGACATTGTTTAGTCTTTAAACTATTTACAGCGAAGATAGCTTTTTGTTTACAAATTTAAAAATTGAAACCCAGAACTTATTTCACGAAAGTTGTGATATATTAATCAAACACAATATCTTTGATTCTTAAATAATTATAAATGCACACTCATTTAGCACTACTTCGAGGAATTAATGTTTCCGGCCACAATATGATCAAAATGGATGTTTTGAAAAGCACTCTTGAAAATCTTGGTTTTCAAAAGGTACAAACTTACATTCAATCGGGTAATGTTTTTTTGGATTCTGATGAAGAAAATCCAGCTAAAATAGCATTTGTTATTAAACAAGAAATTTATAAGGTTTTTGGTTATGATGTGCCAATACTAGTAATTTCAAAAGCGGATTTACAAGCGTGTGTTACCAATTGTCAATTTTTAAATGAGAAGGAAGTTGATACTAAAAAGTTATACGTTGCTTTTGTTTCAAAGGAACTTAAAACAGAAAACATCAATGATTTAAAAATGAGTCAGTTCAAGCCCGATGAAGTACAAATTGACAACACTAGAATTTTCATTAAATACCATATAGGTGCTGGAAAAACGAGATTAGATCAAAAATATATTGAGAAAAAACTCAATTTGACAGCAACCATTAGAAATTGGAATACGGTTACACAGTTATTAAAAATATTTGAAGAGCAATAAATTATGAAGTACCTTATTCTATTTATTTCTGTATTTTCATTTGCACAACAAACAAAATCGGTTGATTTTACTTCAGTATTGGCTAAAATTGAAATCAACCCTTTGAATAAATCGGTTTCTGGAGAAGTCACCTATAATTTTGAAGTAAATAATACTATTGATACTATTAAAATTGATGCTCAAAATATTGATTTCTTTAATTTGAAAATTAACAACATCGGAGTAAAATATAGCAACAATAGAAAACAAATCTTACTTTTTGAAGGCTATAAATCAGGAAAAAACCAACTGACTTTCAATTATTTGGCGCGACCAAAACAAGCGCTATATTTTGTAGGAAAAGGGGAGCAGCTTCAAATTTGGACACAGGGGCAAGGAAAATATACCAGTAATTGGTTTCCGAGTTTTGACAACCCAAATGAAAAGTTGATTTTTAATTTGGATATCAAATTCAATAATCAATTTGAGGTTATTTCCAATGGAAAATTAGAAAATAAAATAGCAATTCAAGATGATATCATTTGGCAATACCGAATGAAAAAGCCCATGAGCAGCTATCTTTTGATGTTGGCAATAGGTAAATTTGAAATCAAACAAGAAAAATCAAACAGTGGTAAGTCTTTGTTTTATTATATCGAAAAAGAAGATATTTCAAAATTAGAACCTACTTATCGTTATTCTAAAACCATATTTGATTTTTTCGAAAAGGAAATTGGCGTTAAATATCCCTGGGATGTTTACAAGCAAGTTCCGGTTCGTGATTTTTTATATGCAGGAATGGAAAACACTTCGGCGACTGTATTTTCAAGATACTTTGTGGTTGATGAAATTGGGTTTAACGATAAAAATTATGTGAATGTCAATGCGCATGAGTTGGCGCACCAATGGTTCGGCGATTTAATAACAGCACAATCAGGAAAACACCATTGGTTGCAAGAAGGATTTGCAACCTATTATGCTTTATTAGCTGAAAAAGAAGTTTTTGGAGATGATTACTTCTACAAAAAGTTATATGACACTTCGTTGCAGTTGAGAAATGCATCAAAAACAGATGCTATTCCCATTTTAAGTGAAAAAGCAAGTACCTTATCTTATTATCAAAAGGGGGCTTGGGTTTTATTTGTTTTAAGAGAAGAAATCGGTTCAAAGGTTTTTCAAAAAGCAGTTAAAAACTATCTCAACAACTATTCATTTAAAAATGTAACTACCGACGACTTTTTGAATGAAATTAATAAAATAGCTAAATACGATTGCGATGCCTTCAAAAAGAAATGGCTCGAAAATCCAAGTTTTGATTTTGATTATGCTATCCAATTGTTATCTAAAAATAAGTCGATAAAAGCGTTATTGGAGATTAAAAGTAAGAAAGCAATCCCATTTATAGAAAAGCGAGAATTATTTGAAAAAACAATGATTTCCGATGCTTATTTTCCGATTAAAGAAGAAATCATCTTTCAATGTGAAAAAGTACCCTTTGAGGAAAAGCTGCAACTTATAAAATTGGCTTTAGCAATCAATGATATAAATGTACGACAAGCAGTTGCAAATACCACCCCAAAAGTCCAATTGGAATTTAAATTGGATTTCGAAACGCTTTTGAATGACAATTCCTATATTACAAAAGAAATTACTTTAAGTACTTTTTGGACCCAATTTCCTGAGGATCAAAAGAGGATTTTAGACAAATCAAAAGCGTGGATAGGGTTTAATGATAAGAACTTAAGGATTTTATGGTTAACATTAGCGCTTGGAACGAAAGAGTATCAAATGGAAGACAAAGCAAAATACTATGATGAGTTGTTGAATTATTGCAATCCAGAATTTGAAACTTCGATTCGTCAAAATGCTATGGAAAACTTGCTTTTTATTAATGATAAAGACAAAAATGTACTTCCAAATCTAGTTAATTCGTTGGTTAGTTATAAATGGCAATTTTCAAAATTTGGTAAAGATAAAATACGTTTATTACTAAAAAACCCAAACATTCGTAACTATTTAGAACAATTACTTCCAAATTTATCAAAAGAAGAAAATTTATTTTTAGTTAAAATTTTAGCTGAAACTGCCGTTAAATAATATTATTATTTATACATTTGGTAGGTATTAACCTCAACCTAAAGAAAATATGACTTCAAAAAGACTCTTAATTTTAGTTTTGTTATTTCCTTTTTTATTCAACAATTGTAGTAATGACTCAGGAATTGATGGAAACGCATCAGGTACTCCATTAAATTTTGGAACTGAAGTGTCAAAGAATTTTACAGGACAAATTGTTGACGAAAGTAATAATCCCGTTTCCAATGTTGCCATTACTGTAGCAAATAAAACAGCAACCACTGATGTA
>JARXAC010000026.1:0-75548 GCA_029866065.1 Flavobacterium sp. | reverse complement strand
TTTTGATGTCATTACCTCTTTGACGTTGGCATTGTAGGTTGGATTAGTTACCACCCCTGAAACATCTTGAATGGTTGTTGATTCACAAGAAATAAGGAACAAACCAAAAAATGCAAATAACACTATTTTTAAATTTTTCATAATGATTTTTTTAAAATACTCTATACATATTAAATCCGAAATACAATTGCTTAGTACCATCCCATCTTCCTGATGGATTTGTAAATACTGCAACGTCGTTCATGGCTTGACTATTTGAGAATACCAACTGAAATACGTGACCTCCAGTTTCTATATCTAAACCTAAAGTTAATGGATTATGATAGTTAGAAACAAATCCCTCTGGTAAATTCAATCTTGCAGCATATTCTAAATTCAAGCTTAATCGTTTTGCAATTTTATACCTCGCGCCTGTCCCCAACAATAAAGTAGATTTTTGATCTAAAATTCCGTCGTATAAATTTTTATGAACGTAAATAGGAGCTAATTCAAATGAGAAAGAATCACTGAATTTTCTTGAAATTAATAATTGTGTTGTAAATGCCAATCGGTGATTGAATTGTAATCCAGGCATTAGCTCATTCTTTTTCAATTCACTATTAATATCCATGGTATTGTATCCAACAATTGTGACTGGAAATCCATCTACTTCTTGATTTGACATTTTATATTTAGCAGCCAATTCATAGGTTTTCTGGTATGTTTGACGTGAAGCGCTAACAGACAGCCAATTAGAAACTCCATAAATTCCTCCCAATTTGGTATAAGCATTATCCAATCCAAAAAAATTGTCCATTCCTTGAGCTAAATTACCAAAGCGATGAGAAACCACAAAATAAAATTCCCCTTTGGCAGGTAATTTTGTAGATTGCATGTTACAAATTTGTAGTCCTTTAAATGCTGCTATTTCAATATTAACTTGTTTTGGAGCGCCAGCATCCAACTGATTTAATAAATCATCTTGTGCAGTTGCAAAACCTACAGCACAAAAGACAAGAACAATCGATAATACGTTCTTAATTTTCATTTTTAATTGTTTTTGTTAATTGAACATTCATCTAATTTTAATTCTCCCATTAAATCATCAAACCCTACTAATCTTCCTTTCACAGAAATAGATTGTTCATTTTTAATATTAGTATCTGGGATTTTAAAATTACAAATTATTGTATTGTCAATTGTTACTATACTATCTGAAACTGCCGTTACTTTTCCTGAAATAACAACTGCTTTATCAGAATATTTAAGAGTAGCTTTAGCAACATCTGAAACGAATTCTCCAGTAATAGCTTTTGAACTTAATGTAAATTCTGCTTCTTCAGCAGCTAAATCTCTTGCTCCTCCATAAAAAACATAATTAATAGACGCTACAACTAGTAAAACACCTACCAATAGAATTCCAATAATTTTTACTTTCTTTGACATAGTTTGAATTATTATACTATTCAAATTTACTAAATTAAAATCTGAAAACTGACTAAAAACGTTAAGAATTTCTTAATTAAACTAATAATTAGATCGCCAATAAATTAAATATAAATAGATGATTTATCGATAAAAAAAAACTCTATTTGAATCAAATAGAGTTTTTATGAAATTTTGAATTGAAAATTATTCAATTATAATTTTACGAACTACTTTATCTATATCATTAGTGATTTCTAAGAAATATACTCCTTTAGAAAAATCCGATAAATTAATTTGAATCGCCTCTAAACTTAATTCTGAATCAACAACTTTCAAAATTTTTCCATTGATATCGAATACCGTTACTTTAGAAATAGTAGTTTGAATGTTTTTTGTAATGTTAAAAATACCATTAGAAGGATTTGGTGCAATAGAAATATTATTTAATGATGTAAAATCATCAAAACCAAGGGTAAATCCTAAATTACTTGAACCTCTAGCCGTTCCAGCATGCTGAGACATTGCAGTTCCAGATCCATAAGCCCAAATAACATTTAAAGAATTATTGTTGTATGCAAAAGTATAATCACCAGAACCTCCAGCAAAATTTCTCGTTAAAACCAAAGACCTAGTTGTGCCTGAAACGGTGTTACTTGAAACAATCCACTCATTTGAAGCATCAGTAGTTGGTGCACCCTGACCAGTTATAACTGAATCTACTAATGAGGTTGAATAATACAAACAATCGGTTCCGAAACCCATAGATGTAGCATTAAATCCTATTCCAAACCATTTATTATCTGGACCTGTAAGTGTTAGCGTAACAGTTGAATTGGTTGAATTCATATCAATTTTCAAAGTCATTGAGCTATTTAAACTAACTACTCCTGTTGATTTTGTTTGAGCCATTGAAACATTAAGTCCAACGAATAAGGCAATTGCAATGTAAATTTTTTTCATGATTTGTTTTTTGAATGGTTAATTTAAAAGTCTAGTAAAATTATTAATTGTGTATTCTTATTGAATTTTGCGTAATCTAAAGCAGTTCTATTTTCTTTATCAGCAAGTTTTTTATTTGCCCCCGCTTTAATTAACATTTGAACTATTTCAGTATTATTATTAAATGCTGCATAGATTAATGCTGTTTTCCCTTGTGTATCTGTTTGATCTAAATCTGCTTTTTTTGAAATTAATTTTTCAATAATAACTTTATTTCCTGACATAATAGACGCCATTAATGCGGTACCCATTCCAGAATTATAATTGACATTGGAAACTTTATCAGATAAATACAAAGCTACGGCTTCGTTATTTCTATAACAAGCCAAAATTAACGGTGTGGCTTTATTGTCATTTATAGAATTAATGAGATCGGGAGTTTGATTAAAAATTTCTTGGATGTCAGATAAAGTTCCTTTGCGAGCAATATCAAAAACGTTTTTATCTTGTGCCTGAGAAAAAGCACTAAAGACAATAAAGTAAATAAATAATATTATTTGTTTCATTTGTATGGTAATTATATTTCAAATTTATAGATTTTAATTAATATATCCTAATTTTATAAAAAAAAAATTAAATCCTTATAAAATTAACAATAAAGAACCTTTCAAAGTTCCTATCGGCTTTGAAAACCAGTACAACTCAAAATTCTCAAAATGAGATTCAAAATCAGATTTAATTTCTTGTAAAGTAAAAATTTTAGTATTTGCTACGGTAATTTTATTGAGCAATTCTAACAGCCAATCGCCGTGTTCTTTATTCATTTGAACCGAATAGGTTTCTTTTTTATCGTGGAATGTCAATGTCATCATTTCCCAAGAACTTCCTTTTTTAGTTTTTGTGAAATACGAAACAGAAGGTGTTCCGCCAAGCCAAACCACTTTAGAATTGGGCTTGATAGACAAATCAGTTTCTTCATTAAGAGCATTATAAATAAAGTCTTCCGGGATTTTTGTTTTTGGAATTTTAAACTCAAACCAATCTTGCAAAGGATAGTCAAAACAAATTCCGTGCATAAAATTATAAAGTGATTTCTTTAACCCAAAACTAAATTGATTGTGGTCAATTCCTGTTGAATCGATGAAATTAATATCATTATTGGCAAATGTTCCAATGGCTTCGGTTTCTTTTACAACCCCATATTTTTCTGGGTACATACCCACGGGACTATGGGCAGTCATTGCAAATTGATGCCAAAAACCCGATTGCAAAATCCCAATTTCAAACAACTGTCGCACCATTTCCAAGCTATCAACTGTTTCTTGAACGGTTTGTGTTGGATAACCGTACATTAAATAGGCATGAACCATAACTCCGGCTTCAGTAAAATTCCGAGTCACTTTTGCGACTTGTTCTACCGTAACACCTTTGTCAATTAATTCTAATAATCTGTCCGAAGCCACTTCCAATCCGCCTGAAACCGCAATGCAACCTGACGCTTTCAATAATTGACATAGCTCTTTTGAAAAACTCTTCTCAAATCGAATATTAGTCCACCAGGTTACAGAAATTTTTCTGCGTAAGATTTCCAATGCCAAAGCACGCATCAATGCTGGTGGTGCCGCTTCATCTACAAAGTGAAAACCGTTTTGCCCTGTTTGAGCAATTAATTGTTCCATTCTATCGCACAAAATATTGGCTGCAACGGGTTCATATAATTTAATATAGTCCAATGAAATATCACAAAATGTACATTTTCCCCAATAGCAACCGTGCGCCATCGTGAGTTTGTTCCAGCGTCCGTCGCTCCACATTCGGTGCATTGGATTTACAATTTCAATAACCGAAATGTAGTTATCTAAAAGTAAATCTGAATAATCCGGGGTGCCGACATCTGCTTGTTTGTAATCTGATTTTGTGGAATTATTCTTGTAAACCACTTCGCCATTTTCTAAAAGAAACGTTCTTTTATATTCTCCAATGGTTTTTAAATTCAAATTATCAATTAGTAATTTCAATGGCAATTCGCCATCGTCGAGCGTAATAAAATCGAAAAACTCAAAAACTCGTTTGTCAGAAAGGGAACGTAATTCTGTATTTGGAAAACCACCGCCCATTGCAATTTTAATTGTCGGATAATGTTTTTTTACCCATTGGGCACATCGAAAAGCCGAATATAAATTCCCTGGAAACGGAACAGAGATAAGAAATAAAGAAGGTTTAATTGTTTCTATTTTAGATTTCAAAATCGAGAGCAACAACTTATCAATATAGGTCGTTTCTTGATTTAATGCATCGTATAATTCATTGAAAGAATTGGCACTTCGACCCAAACGTTCGGCATAGCGGCTAAAACCAAAATTTTCATCGATACATTCTACAATAAAATCAGAAATATCTTCCAAGTACAAAGTGGCCAAATGCTTGGCTTTATCCTGAGTTCCCATTGTTCCAAATGCCCAATCCATTTCTTCTAATTGATTGAATCGAAAAGCTTCTGGCAAGTAATCACCTTGACAAATTTGCAGTGCTAACGTTGGATTTTTCCCTTGCAAAAAAGAAATTACATTGTCAATCGTTTTTATGTATTCGTTCCAAAGTGAAAAAATACGTTGCGAATTTTCCGAATAGTTTTCAATTCCCCCTTTGGGTGTTAGGGGGTCTAGTCCTTCTTTGGAAAACAATTCTAAAATAACCTCAATTCCCAAATCCGCTTGAACGGTTGGCACATCAAGTGTATTCAAAAAACCTTTGATGTAGGCAGACGCTGGATAAGGCGTGTTCAGTTGTGTGAACGGCGGGGTGATAATAAAAACGTTGCTTTCCAATTAATTTGTTTTTGACAAAAATAACTAAAATAAAACGAACTGATTTTTATTTCTTAGTTTGAATTTGAATCCAATTTACTATTTCAGTCAATGCCAAAGGAGAAAATGTTTGTTCGATTTCTGAATATTCTTGAGGTGCACCCGTTTTACATTCTTGAAATAAGTGGTTCAAATTTGGTAATTCTTTAATAGTTACTTTCTTATTTCCCCCTTTTACAAGCGCGTTATTTATGGCATCTAAATTAACTTTTGATGGGACTTGCATGTCTTTATCTCCATTTAATGCTAATACGGGGCATTTAACTTTTTCTAAAGCCAATGCAGGATTATATTTAATAAAAAATTGCATCCAAGGACTTAGTAATTGACTCACTTGCATATCTATAAAATCAGATTCACTAATACCCTCTGGGATTTTTGATTCTGGATCTGACTTTATGGATTTGTTGATTTGATCAGTAATATCCTTTCTCATCTGATCCGGGTTGGTCGCTTTATTTACAATATTAAAAATTTCAGAATTGGATAATTTTATTTTGGTTAAATCATTTTCACTAATACCTGATGCTTTTCCAATTAATTCTTGTTGTAACAATAACAGCTCGTCTCCTGGAATTCCAGTTCCTGCTAATAAAACTATAAAAGACACCCTTTTTGATTTACTAGCAACTATAGGTGCAATCATTCCACCTTCACTATGACCAATTAACCCAATCTTTTTCTGATCAATTTCATTTCTTGTCTGTAAATATAGTACTGCTGCTTCTACGTCTGTTGCAAAATCCAAAGTAGTTGCTGTAGCATAATTCCCTTTTGACATAGCCGTTCCTCTATCGTCAAAACGCAAAACGGCAATTCCATTTTTAGTTAAATAATCAGCAATTACCAAAAAGGGTTTGTGTCCTAATAACTCTTCGTCTCTATTTTGAGCGCCACTTCCTGAAATTAAAATCACTGCTGGAAAAACACCCTCTTTGGTTGGTATTGAAAGAGTACCTGCAAGATTTATATTGGCCGATTTATTTTCAAAAACTACCTCTTCAGTGTAATAAGAATAGGGTTTTTTAGGTTCTTGTGGGCGTTTAATTACTTCTTTTTCCACTTTTCCTTTCGATAAATTCATTGGGAAACTTTGCCCAGATTGTTTAAATGTTCCAATGATAATTCCATCTGTTCCTAAAATTCCTTCGTATTCAATTCTAGGATTTGCAATAGCAATAATTAACTTTGAATTTTCGAAATTAGTTGTTGTAACAGGCATTCCAAATGCTTTTTGATCCGGACTGTCCAGGGTTGATGAAAATCCTTTTTCCGTTTTATTGATATGGAAAACCAAACTCAATTGCATTCCTTGAACTTTTAATATTCCGTTCCAAGTACCTGCAATATCTTGACTATATAGCATTGAAATTGAACAAAATACAAATATAAAATTGATGATTTTTTTCATGAAAAATTTAATTTTTGAGTTTCTTATAAATTGAGTGAAAATAAAATATTAGTAAATTAAAGTGGTAAATCTTAAAAAAATGAGGTTTTCAGAAACATTTAAACTAAAAATTACAGTTTCTATTCCGCCATTTAACCAAAGTATTAATTCTATTTTTGTCTAACTATACTTGCAAATATCCAATTACAAATATGAATATACAAGAAATTGTTTCACTTTTTTTGTAATTTAGCACAAAATAAAAAATATGCCAACAGATTGTATCAGCTATCAAAATTCAGGATATTTCACTCCAATGATGAATGATTATTTAAATCAGGAATCCAGCTTGCAATCATTTTACAATCGATTCCCAACAATTGAAAATTTCGAAAATCAGATTAAGGAAAAACAACAAAATTTCAATTCAAACAATCGAAAAATAGTGGTGACTGTTTTAAATGAGCAATATGAAAACATTTCAATATCGGAATTAACTAAGAACAATATTGCCTCACTTTTAGATGAAAATACATTCACGATTACCACTGGTCATCAGCTAAATTTATTCACTGGGCCTCTCTATTTTTTATATAAAATAATTTCAACAATTAAATTAACAGCGGAATTAAAGAAGAAATACCCTTCCTATAATTTTGTTCCTATTTATTGGATGGCAACGGAAGACCACGATTTTGAAGAAATAAATTACTTTAATTTTAGAGGAAAGAAATTCAAATGGAATAAAGAAAGTACTGGACCAGTGGGAAGACTTTCTACAGATGGACTTCAAGAAATACTATCGGTATTTGAGAAAGAATTAGGATCTGGCTCGAATGGCAATGAAATAAAAAAACTGTTTGAAAGCACTTACGAAAATATTGATTCGTTAGCCAATGCAACACGTAAATTGGCAAATGAACTTTTTGGAACTTACGGTTTGGTAATTATTGATGCTGACAACTCCGAATTAAAAAAGCAATTTATTCCATATATTAAAGAGGAACTATTACAAAATACTTCATATAAATACGTTAGCGATACATTAAAAAAACTTAAGAAATATCCAATTCAAGTAAATCCTCGAGAAATAAATCTATTTTATATAGAGGATAATTTACGTGAACGAATTTTATTTGAAGAGGATGTATTTAAAATAAATAATACCAAAACTACCTTTTCACAAAATGGATTAATAGAATTATTAGAAACCAATCCAGAAAAATTTAGCCCCAATGTAATTCTAAGACCTTTATATCAAGAAGTGATTTTGCCCAATATAGGTTACATTGGCGGCGGTGGAGAAATTGCGTATTGGCTAGAATTAAAATCAACATTTGAAGCCTATAAATGTACCTTTCCTATTTTATTATTAAGAAATTCAGCTCTTTTAGTTACCAAAAAACAAAAGGATAAAATGGAAAAATTACAATTAAATTGGGAGCAATTATTTGCAAAACAAGAAGTACTTATAAATCAAAAAGTAAATGAGATAACTGAAATTCCAATTGATTTTTCCGTACAGAAAATCGCATTGCAAAAGCAATTCTCAGATTTACATACCATTGCAAGTCAAACAGACAAATCTTTTCTTGGTGCTGTAAAAGCACAAGAAGCAAAGCAAATAAAGGGGTTAGAAAATTTAGAAAAGCGATTTTTAAAAGCGCAAAAAAAGAAATACGAATTGGAATTAGAGCGAATCATCAACTTACAAAACGAATTATTTCCCAATCAAAGTTTGCAAGAAAGACATACTAATTTTTCAGAATTTTATTTGGAAACAGGAAAAACACTGATTTCAAATTTATATAATGATTTAAAACCTTTAGAGAATAATTTTACGATTCTAACATTATAGACAGAAAATAATTGGAATTCGTTTAAAATATACTATTTTTGCAAAAAAATATAAAAAAATGGCTACAAATAGAACATTTACAATGATTAAACCAGATGCTGTTGCCAACGGACACATCGGGAACATTTTAGCAATGATTACCAACGGAGGTTTTAAAATTGTTTCTTTGAAATTAACTCAATTAACTGTAGCTGATGCTCAAGCATTTTATGCTGTTCACGCTGCAAGACCTTTCTACGGCGAATTAGTAGAATTTATGTCAAGAGGACCAATTGTTGCTGCAATATTAGAAAAAGAAAACGCAGTTGAAGATTTTAGAGTGTTAATTGGCGCTACCAATCCTGCGGATGCTGCTGAAGGTACCATCAGAAAAGCGTATGCTACTTCTATTGGTGAAAATGCAGTTCACGGTTCTGATAGCGACGAAAATGCTGCTATAGAAAGTGCATTCCACTTTTCTGGAAGAGAGCAATTCTAATCGAATTCTTATAAAATATAAAATCCCGTTTCAATGAAACGGGATTTTTTTTTACTCTAAAGTTAATTATCTTAGAATTATATTTTTTACTATTTCTCTTTTCAATTCTTCATTTATCATGGTTATAATTTTAGATTTTCCATGACTCAATTCTTCTCTCAAAACTGAAGAAGACAATTCAACATACAAGGTTTCCCCTTTTAAAGTTACATTTTTAGTATAACTATTGACTCCATTTCCCATTAATGAAACCCACGCTTCTTTTACAGAAATTTGATCAATTCCAGGTTGTAGTTTATTGTTCTGTATGATTTCTTTTAAAACATCCCCAATTGAACTTTCGTTATTTAGTCGTTTTGCCATCTCCTAAAATATTTATTGGTGCTGATTTTTTGTAATGATAGGCTGCTTTTGATGCGTTTATAACAATTAACTTATCTTTAGAAATGGATTCAATTTTTTCTTTCCATTTTGCAAATGGTGTACTGTAATTGATATAGGACTCTTCATTTTCAAAAGTAATTTTTATTTTTTCTAATTGGTTATTAACTAAAAAACGACCATCCAATTGAGGTATTACTTTCTTTCTAAACCCCGAATTTTCTTTTATTTGAAAGTAATCGTAAGCTTCATTGTAGGTGTATTCTTTTTTTGAACCATCAGAAAAAACTACCTTTTCAATTTCCCAATAGCCATTTAAATTAGCAATATCTTTGGATGTCACTTTTTGTTGACAAGCTGAAATTAGTATTAAAAAAGCAATTGATATTATTTTTTTCATTTTATTGTAATTTATACAAATTTACTTTTTTATAGCTTTTAAACTCTAATTTATTTTTAAATATCCAACTTCATCTAAACTTTTTTATATTTGTAACAACAAAGGATAGAATTATGATAAAAAAATCAATTTTTATATTACTGCTAATCATAGTATTTACCAATTGTTCAGACAACAACAATAGTGGTTCTGACACCAATTACAATAACATGTATTTTCCACCCACAACTGGTTCTGACTCTTGGGAAACGCAATCTATTTCTTCTTTAGGGTGGAATCAAAATGCGGTACAGCCCTTACAAGATTACTTATTATTAAAGAATACTAAATCATTTATGATCCTTGTAAATGGTAGAATTGTAATGGAAAATTACTTTAACGGTCATACTGCTACTTCCCTTTGGAAATGGAATAGTGCAGGAAAAACGTTAACTTCAACTGTAACAGGAATTGCCGAACAGGAAGGTTTTATTAATACCAATAATAAAGTTTCTGACTATTTAGGGAACGGTTGGACAAGTGCCCCTTTAGTAAAAGAAAACCTAATTACCTGCAAAAATTTATTAAAGATGAATTCCGGATTAGACGACACTTTAGGTGATGATGTTGCTCCAAGTAATCTTCTATATGTTGCCGATGCAGGAACTAGATGGGCGTATCATAATGTTTATGTAAAACTTCAAGATGTGGTGGAACAAGCCACAGGACAAACCTGGAATACTTATTTTAATACCAAACTTAGAGATAAAATTGGGATGAGTAATACTGGATTTTGGTATACTGGAACGGGAGCTAATTTAGGGTTGAAAATTTATTTTAGCAACACTAGAAGTATGGCTAGATTTGGATTATTGGCATTAAACAATGGCAATTGGAATGGAACTCAAGTTATTAATTCGGCTTTTTTAAGTCAAGCTACAACCACTTCACAGAATATTAATTTAGCTTATGGCTATTTGTGGTGGATTAATGGAAAAACGAGTTACCGCTTACCTCAAACTCAATTGCAATTTAATGGAAGCCTAATTGCATCAGGAGCAAACGACATGTATATGGCCTTAGGGAAAGACGACCAGAAAATTTACGTTATTCCGAGTAAAAAAATGGTAGTGATCCGAATGGGAGATGCGGCAGATTCTGCAAATTTAGCACTTTCAACATTTGATGAAGTCCTTTGGCAGAAAATCAATGCACTATACCAATAATTATTTATTGGAAATACGATTGTAAAGTCCTAAAAGGAAGAAAATTGATCCAATAGGAAATAATATTCCATAGAAAATCGGACTTTTTTCTTTAATTAAATTGGAAATTACAAATAATAAAAAACTTATTAAGTACAAATAAATAGGTGGTATTTTTTTTATTGAGGGAAAATTCATCAGCTAATTATTTAAAGAAACTATCCACAAATTCGTATTTATTGAAAACTTGTAAGTCTTCAATTCCTTCGCCTACTCCAATATATTTTACCGGTATTTGAAACTGATCGGATATTCCAATTACCACACCGCCTTTGGCAGTTCCATCTAATTTGGTAACCGCTAGGGAAGTAACTTCTGTTGCAGCAGTAAATTGCTTGGCTTGTTCAAACGCATTTTGACCCGTTGAACCATCTAAAACTAGCATTACATCGTGTGGCGCATCGCCAACCACCTTTTGCATTACTCGTTTTACCTTAGTTAATTCGGCCATTAAATTCACTTTGTTATGTAAACGTCCGGCAGTATCAATAATCACAATATCGGCATTTTGAGAAACAGCCGATTGTAAAGTATCAAATGCTACCGAAGCAGGATCGCTTCCCATTTGTTGCTTTACCAATGGCACTCCTACTCTATCCGCCCAAACTTGTAATTGATCGATGGCAGCCGCTCTAAAAGTATCAGCAGCACCCAAAACTACATTAAAACCTTGTTTTTTAAACTGATACGCTAATTTCCCAATAGTAGTCGTTTTTCCAACTCCGTTTACTCCCACTACCATTAACACATAAGGTTTTGTGGTGGTTGGAATTTCAAATTGAGTTCCTTCACCAGAATTAGTTTCTGATAAAAGGCTTGCAATTTCATTTCTAAGAATTTCGTTAAGTTCGTCTGTTCCTAAATATTTATTTTCAGAAACGTAGTTTTCAATGCGCTCAATAATTTTAAGCGTAGTATTCACCCCAACATCTGAAGATATTAGAATTTCTTCTAAATTATCTAAAACATCGGTATCTACTTTAGTCTTTCCTGCAACTGCTTTGGTAAGCTTAGAAAAAAAAGTGGTCTTGGATTTTTCCAATCCTTTATCCAACGATTCTTTTACTTCTTCAGGTAGACTAGTTTCCTTTTTTTCAGAAGAGAATAATTTTTTAAAAAAACTCATTATTATATATTTTATCGCCCGATAATTCGGGGGTGATTTTAAAACCAAAAAATTATCTGGTAAATATAAAAAATAAAAAAGCTACTTCCGAATGAAAGTAGCTTTTCTATATAATGCTGTTGAAAAATTATTTATTTTTCAAGAATTCGTCTACTAATTCAGGAGTCATAATAGATTCTACGAAAGTATATGCTCCAGTTTTAGGAGATTTTACCATTTTGATCGCTTTTGATAATCTTTTAGAAGCGGTCTGTAATGTTGCTACGGTTTTCTTTGCCATGACTTATATTGTTTTATTTGAGTATTTTAAATAAATTTTTTAATTAAAATACTTATTATTTAATTTCTTTGTGAACAGTTACACGTTTCAAGATTGGATTGAATTTTTTAATTTCTAATCTATCTGGAGTATTTTTTTTGTTCTTAGTTGTTATGTATCTAGATGTTCCTGAAACACCTGAAGTTTTGTGCTCAGTACATTCTAAAATTACCTGAATTCTATTTCCTTTTTTTGCCATTTTGTATGATTATTCTTCCCGTAAGCGGGAGGATTATTTAATAAATCCTTCTGACTGTGCTTTTTTCAAAACTGCAGCGATTCCATTTTTGTTGATCGTTTTTATTGTAGATGCGGCTACTCTAAGAGTAATCCATCTGTCTTCTTCAGGAAGATAAAAACGTTTTTTTAGTAAGTTTACAGAAAACTTTCTTTTAGTTTTATTCATGGCGTGGGAAACATTATTTCCTACCATTGCTTTTTTACCAGTAAGGTCACAAACTCTTGACATTATGCTTATCTTTTATCGTTATTCAAAATCAGGGTGCAAAGAAACAAAAAATAAACCTATTATACAAAATTATTAAAGTAGATTTTTTAAAATTTCTTTATGAAGCATTTCAAAAGCCTTATTTACAGCTCTATCTATCACTTTTACACGGGGTTGACCAAAGTTAAATTCTTCAACAACTAGGTTATTTGGAGTCGCAATTGCTATAAAAACAGTCCCGATTTCCGAATTTTCATCTCCTTTTGAAGGACCAGCGTTGCCCGTAGTGGCAATCGCATAATCGGTATTCATTATTTTTTTAACTGCCAAAGCCATTTCTTTAGCAACTTCATAACTCACCACGGAATGCTCTTTTATTAATTCTGAAGAAATTCCCAGCACCGATATTTTAGTTTCAGTCGCATAACTCACTACACTTCCCTTAAAATAATTTGACGCACCAGGAACAGAAGAAATCACCTGAGCAATCTTTCCTCCGGTACAACTTTCCGCAGTAGCCAAGGTAGCATTTTTGCTCGTTAACAATCTCCCCAGCATTACCTCGATAGTTTCATCTTCTTCATAACCTACTATAATATCACCTATCAATTGGGTTAATAAAAGTACATTTTCATTGATTTTTTGTTCTAATAATTCTTTGTCAATTCCTCTGGCTGAAAGTCGCAATCTCACTCTACCAGGACTTGGCAAATAAGCCAATTTTATAAATTCAGGTAAGTTATTTTCCCAATCTTCAATTCGTTCCGCAACCAAACTCTCACCCTGACCGTAAGTTAGAATTGTTTTGTGAATGATATAGGGACGCTTGTATTCTTTAACAATTTTTGGAATAATCCAATTTTCCAAAATATATTTCATTTCATAGGGAACACCCGGCAGTGAAATATAAACAGTATTTTCTTTTTTCATCCACATACCTGGTGCAGTTCCCACGGCATTATGAAGTACAGTACATTTTGAAGGAACTAACGCTTGGTCTTTATTCATTTGCGAAGCGGGACGATTCATGGCCTTTTCAATCAAATCTATTACGTGTTTTTCAACTTCTTCGTTTCTAACTAATTGATCTTCGAAATACTCACAAAAAGCATGTTTGGTAATATCATCTTTTGTAGGCCCAAGTCCACCTGTAATTAAAACCAAATCGACTTGGTTTTGGAGCTTTGCAAACGTTTCTAAAATGTGCTTTTTATTATCGCTAATCGAAATTATTTCGTGAATATCAATCCCAATTTTATCCAATGATTTAGCAATAAAACCAGAATTGGTGTCCACTATTTGACCAATTAGAATTTCGTCTCCAATGGTGATTATTACTGCTTTCATAAATGAAATTGATATTTAATTTGGTTTAAATTTTAACGCTATTTAGGTTAAAATCTTTCTTGATTTCTTTAATGGCTTTTTCAATATGACTAGAAATACTTCTATAAAGTTCAACAACTTCCTTCTTTTTACCCAATGATTTGGCCCAAAGTTCTATTAATATAACCTCTTCCAAGGCAATATTCATACTCAATAAATCCAATGAAGGCTTTATTTTATGTGCATATTCAAAACATTTATGATGATTTTTTTCCTCAATGGCTAACCTAATATGATCTAGATCTCTCGGGGTGTCTTGAACAAATTCCTTCACTACTTGATGAACAAAATCAGGATCATTATCTGAAATCGCATAAACTTTTGCTAAATTGTAATGTAGTGCCATTATTTTACTTGAATTCTAAACAATTTATTTCCTTCTAAAAATCCTTCTAAAACATCCTCTGGATGAACAACAGCAACACCTTCAGGTGTCCCAGTAAAAATTATATCTCCTATTTTAAGAGTGAAAAATTGCGAAACATAAGCGATTAATTCGTCTATTTTCCACAACATATAACTCGTATTCCCTTTTTGAACCGTAACTCCGTTATTCGTGAGTTCAAAATTAAGATTATCTAACGATTTAAAATCACTTTTTGAAACAAAATCTCCAATTACCGCCGAGCCATCAAATGCCTTAGCTTTTTCCCACGGAAGTCCTTTGTCTTTCAATTTTTGCTGCAAATCTCTTGCGGTAAAATCAATTCCAACCCCAATTTCATCATAATATTTATGCGCAAATTTAGGTTCAATGTATTTTCCCACTTTATTAATTTTCACAATAACCTCCAATTCATGATGAATATCCTCCGAAAATTCCGGTATCACAAACGGATGTTGCTTCAACAAAACTGCCGAATCAGGCTTCATAAAAACCACTGGTTCATCAGGCCTTTCATTATGTAATTCTTCAATGTGCTTGGTATAATTTCTACCGATACAAATTATTTTCATTTTTATCAGCCCCCCATCCCCGAAGGGGGAGCTCACTATAATGCTCGTTCCCCTTTCGGGGTTTAGGGGGCTTTATTTCGTATTCAATTTTCTCAACTTAATTGCTGTCAGAATTTTTTTGGTATACAACGGAAAATCCGCATTTTGAATCCAACTGTAATAGCCGGGTTCTGCTTCCAAAACTGCATTAACTTTAACTCCTTTGTGTTTTCCAAAGTTAAAAACCTCATCGCCATCATCATCAAAAGCAATCATTCCAGCAAAATCAGCATTCTTTTTTCGTGTGGTAAACTCTGACAAGGCTTTCATGTCGTTTTCCAAATCGGAATAACGATCCAACTGGGCTTTCAAAATTTCGTAAGTCGCCATCGAATCGGCTTCAGCTGAATGGGCATTTATCAAATCTTCACCGCAATAAAATTTCAAAGCCGCAGTCAAAGTTCGTTCTTCCTTTTTATGAAAAACCGTTTGAACATCTACCGAAACGCGTCCTTTCATATCAAAATCAACGCCAGCACGCAACAATTCTTCTGCTAATAACGGAATGTCAAATCGATCGGAATTGTAACCCGCTAAATCACTGTCCTTAATCATGTTGTAAATAACTGAAGCCAATTCTTTAAAAGTAGGTTCATTGGCCACTTTTTCATTTGAAATTCCATGAACCGCTGTCGATTGTGGCGGAATTGGTATTGTCGGATTAACTAACCACGTCTTGCTTTCCTTATTCCCATTAGGAAAAACCTTAAAAACCGCAATTTCTACAATTCTATCTTTTGCCACATCAATACCAGTAGTTTCAAGATCAAAAAAGCAAATCGGTCGGGTTAAATTTAATTCCATATTTTATTGTTTTAAAAAAAACAAATATACTTTTATAATGCAATATAAAAAAAATAAAACCCATCTGAATGAACAAATGGGTTTCAAAAAATATTATTTATTTAAAGAATAATTAAAATTCTCTATTAATGTCAAATGCTTCAAGATAATCGGCAACACGTTTCACAAAACTTCCACCAAGCGCTCCGTCAACCACTCGGTGATCGTAACTATGAGATAAAAACATTTTGTTGCGAATTCCGATGAAATCTCCTTCTGGGGTTTCGATAACAGCCGGTACTTTTCGAATAGCGCCCAATGCTAAAATTCCTACCTGCGGCTGATTAATAATTGGAGTTCCAAAAACACTTCCAAAGGTTCCTACATTGGTAACTGTATAGGTTCCACCTTGCGTATCGTCTGGCTTTAACTTACCTTCTTTCGCGCGGTTTCCTAAATCGTTAACAGCTTTTGCCATACCCACTAAATTCAACTGGTCGGCATTTTTTATAACTGGTACAATCAAGTTTCCATTTGGCAAAGATGCTGCCATTCCAAGGTTGATGTTTTTCTTTTTAATAATATAATCGCCATCCACAGAAATATTCATTCCTGGAAAATCTCTTAACGCTTTGGCAACCGCTTCCATAAAAATTGGAGTAAAAGTCAACTTCTCTCCTTCTTTCTTTTCGAAAGCATTTTTATTTTTTTCACGCCATTTCCATATATTGGTTACATCCACCTCAATAAACGACTGCACGTGAGCAGAAGTATTGATTGAAGCCATCATATATCCTGAAATCAGCTTGCGCATTCTGTCCATTTCCACAATTTCATCTCCACCATTCAAAGAAACTGGAACAGCTTTTGTTTGAGGGGAACTCGTTGTTGGAATGGAAACTGGAGCAGCAATATTAGATTTACGGCTTTCAACGAATTTTAAAATATCCTCTTTGTTCACACGTCCTTCCTTACCAGAACCATTTATAGCTTCTAATTCTACTAATGAAATTCCTTCTTGTTTGGCAATATTTTTTACTAATGGCGAAAAGAATTTGTCGGAAAGCCCACCAGCACCCGAAGAGGGTGTAGAAACAATATCAATAGATTTTGCAATGCTGCTTTCAATGCTTTTTACCGATTCAGAAATATTTAAGTTTATCTCGCTTTGAGCTCCCCCTTCGGGGTTTGGGGGGCTTTCAGTTTCAATAATGGCGATGGTTTGCCCAACTTTTACAATATCATCTACATTAAAAATAATTTCAGATAAAACACCAGAAATTTCTGAAGGTATTTCACTATCTACTTTGTCGGTAGCAATTTCTAATACCGCTTCATCGATTTCTATTTTATCTCCAACTTTCTTTAACCAATTGGTAATCGTCGCTTCTGCAACGCTTTCTCCCATTTTTGGTAATTTCAATTCAAACTTTGCCATATTCTTAAACTAAAGTTGTTTTTGTGTATTCGTTTTGCAAAATTACTAATTAATATGAATAATTACTGCGCAATATGAAATTTTAATCAATTTTTACAACTATTCCTTTGTCGTTGCTATTGTTACTTCCTAACATAAATAAGGTGTTTTTAGGAATAATTTTAAAAGTAAAACCTTGGTTTTTATGTGTTTCTAAAAAGGAAATAATCGTTTTAAATGAAAAAGAAGCATTGTCTATTAGAATCTCTGTTTGTTTTAAACTTTTATTTCTATGCGAAAATAAGGCATTTGAATCTAATTTAGTTTCCCAAATTAGTTTTTTATTCAATTGATTCTCCAATTTATTCTTCAAATTTTCATCCTCTGAAATCAAAATATAGTCATCAACTTCAATCGGCTTAACATTTCCTTGCTTTTTTTTAACCAAAGCAAAAAATAAAGCCCCAATTTCTATAAAAAAAACAAATTCTACAGCGTTTTTATAGTGTTTATTATAAAAAAACTGCATCGCTTCCCGGAATCGCTTCATGTACAATCCGTCTTTTACGGTACTTTCTCCTTTATAATGAATTACAGATGTTTCATGGAAATAATAATTCAATTTTCCGCTTTTCAAGGCCATGTAAGACAAATCGATATCGTCAGAATACATAAAGCAATTTTCATCAAAACCACCTATTTCATTATACAAATCGCGCTTCATTACCATAAAAGCACCCACTAGAATAGCCGCTTTTCCAGTTTCATTTTCAGACAAATGTTGTGCATAATACCGATTGAAAAGTCCCCAATTTGGAAATAATTTATAGAGACCGAAAATTTTGGTTAACGCCACAAAAGGAGTTGGAATACCCCGCTTACTTTCTGGTAAAAAATTACCTGAACCGTCTATCAATTTGCACCCAACTATTCCAAGATTTTCTTGCTTTTCAGCAAATGCGAGAATTTTTTCAAAGGTATCTGCTGCAACTACAGTATCCGGATTCAATATACAAATGTAATCGCCATTGGCAACAGCCACTCCTATGTTATTGCCTTTTGGAAATCCTAGATTAGAATTATTTAAAATGAGATTTACGTTTGGAAAACGCATTTTAATCATTTCGCAGCTATCATCTGAGGAATTATTATCGACAACAATAATTTCGCTATCAATGTTGGTAAGCGCCTCTTGAACACTTGCAACACATTGCTCTAAAAAGAAGCGAACATTATAATTAAGAATGATAACTGATAATTGCATTTTTCAAAGATATATTTTAAGTTGTAAAGTTGCAAAGTTTAAGAGCAACAAGTTTCAACACAATAGCTTACTTTTGCAAAAAAATTACTCTTGTGAATTATTTATCTGTTGAAAATATCTCTAAATCATTTGGAGAAAAAACACTTTTTGAAAACATCTCTTTTGGTATTAATAAAGACCAAAAAATTGCCTTCATAGCCAAAAATGGTTCGGGAAAAACAACCATTATGAATATTATCAATGGTTTTGACGAACCAGATACTGGGCAAGTTGTGCTTAGAAAGAGTATTAGAATGGCATTTTTATCGCAAGACAATAAATTGCAAGAAGAATTGACCATAGAAGAGAGCATTTTCGCCTCTGATAATGAGAGTTTAAAGGTGATTGAAGCTTATGAAAAGGCACTAGAAAATCCTGAAGACGAAGAGGCGTATCAAAAAGCATTTGACGGAATGGACCAACATAATGCATGGGATTTTGAAACCCAATACAAGCAAATATTGTTCAAATTGAAATTGGAAGATTTTAAATTGAAAGTCAAAAATCTTTCAGGTGGACAGAAAAAAAGGTTGTCGTTAGCGATTATTTTAATCAATCGTCCTGACTTATTAATCCTTGACGAGCCTACCAATCACTTGGACTTAGAGATGATTGAGTGGTTAGAAAGTTATTTTTCCAAAGAAAATATTACGTTGTTTATGGTGACGCACGACCGTTTCTTTTTAGAACGCGTTTGCAATGAAATCATAGAATTGGACAACGGAAAAATATACCAATACAAAGGGAATTATTCTTATTATTTAGAGAAAAAAGAAGAGCGAATTGCATCGGAAAATTCGAGTGTGGACAAGGCGCAAAACTTGTTTGTAAAAGAATTGGAATGGATGCGTCGCCAACCAAAGGCAAGAACTACCAAATCGAAATCGCGTCAGGATGATTTTTATGTTATTAAGGAAAAAGCACAAAGTCGACGTCGGGAAAATGTGGTAGAATTGGAAATTAATATGGAACGTATGGGAAGCAAGATTATTGAGCTTCACAAAATTTCCAAGAAATTCAAGGATCACGTGATTTTGGATAATTTCAATTTTGATTTTCAACGAGGGGAACGCATAGGAATTATTGGTAAAAATGGAACTGGTAAATCTACTTTTTTGAACTTGCTGACTGGAACTCTTCCTCTGGATAGTGGAAAAGTGGTTGTGGGTGAAACGATAAAAATTGGGTATTACACGCAAAGTGGTATCAATCCAAAACCAGGGCAGCGAGTGATTGATGTGATTAAGGAATATGGCGAATACATTCCGTTGACGAAAGGGAAAATTATTTCGGCTTCGCAATTATTGGAGCGGTTTTTATTTGACAGCAAAAAACAATACGATTACGTTGAAAAATTAAGTGGTGGCGAACTGAAACGTTTGTATTTATGTACGGTTTTAATTCAGAACCCTAACTTTTTAATTCTTGATGAGCCGACGAACGATTTGGATATTGTGACGTTGAATGTTTTGGAAAGCTTCCTTTTGGATTATCCTGGTTGCTTGTTGGTGGTTTCTCACGACCGATATTTTATGGATAAAATCGTTGATAATTTATTTGTTTTCAGAGGTCAAGGGGAAATAGAAAATTTCCCTGGGAATTACTCCGATTTTAGAGCGTATGAAGACAGTGTAGATGTAGCTCAAAAAGAAGATAATAAAACGGAGAAGAAAGATTGGAAACAAAACAATCCAAGTGGAAATCTAACTTTCAACGAGCAGAAAGAATTTCAGAAAATTGAAAGAGAAATCAAGGATTTAGAATTGGATAAAGCCAAAATTGAGCAATTATTCTCAGATGAAAAAATGGATGAAAATGATATTGAGAAAAAGGCAAATGAATTGAAAAATATCATCAATAAAATAGAAACAAAAGAGGAACGATGGTTTGAACTTTCAAGTAAAATGGGAGGGTAATTTTTTAATATTTCACGAAAATTTACAAATTGAATACACTAAGATTCACTACATTTTAGTTGTAATTCTTTGTGTAACTTTGTGACAAACTTTGTGCGACTTTGTGATACAACTTGTAAAATCTTATTTAAAATTTCTATGGGATTCCAAAAACGAACATGGGGTTCATTCGCCATTCGTTTTTTTATTGGTTACCAAATGCTTTTATGATAAAGCAAATTTGGAACCTTATTTTCCAAATATGGAAACAAAGACAAAAAAAGGAAAATTTTTAAACCGATTATTCTATTATTTCCAATTTCAAGATGGAATTTATATTTCGGAAAACAAAAAAACTCCTCCTTCAAAAGTTGATTTTATTTTTATTGATTCCATTTATTTATATGAAAATAATTTTGATTTAAAGTCAATTATTGCTTTAGCAAATAATGAAACTTGTCTGATTTTTGAGAATCCACATTATTCAATCAAAACTGAAAAAAAATGGGAATCAGTGGTTACAAATCCTAATTTTAATGTTACCATTGATACCTATACATTTGGATTCGCATTTATTAGAAAAGAACAAGTAAAGGAACATTTCACTATTCGAACTTAAACCAAAACGTTAAAAAAAGACTAGTAATTAGGAATTCGTTACTTCCTTTTTGTACTTTTAAAGCCTAAAATAAAATTAAGAAAACTAACACCAATTGAATTCCAAATAAAAATGGCAAATCCACTAATTCAAATTACTAATATTAAAAGAGATTTTGTTCTGGGCAACGAAATTGTATACGTTCTAAAAGGAATTGATTTAGAAATAAATAAAGGAGAATACGTAGCATTAATGGGGCCTTCAGGTTCTGGAAAATCTACTTTGATGAATCTTTTAGGATGTTTAGACACGCCTACATCTGGAAGTTATATTTTGAATGGAAAAGACGTTAGTAAAATGCATGATGATGAACTAGCTGAAATTCGTAATAAGGAAATTGGTTTTGTATTTCAAACTTTCAATCTTTTACCGCGAACAACCGCTTTAGATAATGTGGCTTTACCAATGATTTACGCTGGATATTCAAAATCTGACCGAATTATTAGAGCTGAAGAAGTTTTGAAACAAGTGGGATTAGCCGATAGAATGGACCACCAACCCAACCAACTTTCCGGGGGACAACGTCAGCGTGTTGCTGTAGCGAGAGCATTGGTAAACAAACCTTCAATTATTCTTGCGGATGAACCAACAGGAAATTTAGATAGTAAAACATCCGAAGAAATCATGAAATTATTTGGTGACATACATAAATTAGGAAATACGGTAATTGTTGTTACTCACGAGGAAGAAGTAGCTGCTTATGCGCACAGAGTGATCCGTTTGCGTGATGGATTAATTGAAAGCGACACCAATAACAAAAACTAAAATCGTTAAAATGAAGATTTATACTAAAACAGGAGATACAGGAACTACGGCACTTTTTGGAGGTACAAGAGTTCCGAAAGACCATATTAGAATAGAGAGTTACGGAACTGTTGACGAATTGAATTCACATATAGGTTTACTTCGCGATCAAGAAATGGATTCTCATTACAAGGAAGTTTTGATTGAAGTTCAAGATCGTTTATTTACCGTTGGGGCAATTCTAGCAACACCGCCTGAAAAAGCAGTTAAAAAAAATGGGGAATTGAGATTGAAAAATCTGGGAATCATAGAAAGCGATATTGAATTTTTAGAAAAAGAAATTGACACCATGGAAGAATTACTTCCGCCAATGACTCATTTTATTTTACCTGGAGGACATACAACAGTGTCATATTGTCACATTGCTAGATGTGTTTGTCGTCGTGCCGAACGATTAGCAGTACATTTAGACCATAATGAACCGGTAGATGAAAACACAATTAAGTACTTAAACCGTCTTTCTGACTACCTTTTTGTGTTGGCACGGAAGTTGAGTTGTGACCTAAAAGCTGTTGAAGTTAAATGGATACCAAGAAAGTAATTTCTGAAAAAAAAATATTTAATTAAAATATTGATAATCAATTGATTGTAATCAATATTCAAGCAAAATTAATCACGTTCTTAACTATTTTGTAAAATAAATGGAATTTTACTTGACTTTTTAAGTAAAAAAATTATTTTTGCATAAACTAAAAATAAGTAAAAATGTATTGGACATTAGAATTAGCATCCTATTTAAGTGATGCGCCGTGGCCTGCGACCAAAGACGAACTTATTGACTACGCTATTAGAGCTGGTGCGCCACTTGAAGTAGTGGAGAACCTACAATCTATAGAGGATGAAGGAGAGATTTATGAATCAATGGAAGAAATTTGGCCTGATTATCCAACGGACGAAGATTATCTTTGGAACGAGGATGAATATTAAAAAAATATTAAAACCAATGAAAAGTCTCCAACGAGGCTTTTTTTTTGGTTAAATTTGCACATCTATTATAAATACAAATAGAAATCACATTATGAGTTTCATAAACAGCATATTAAAAGTCTTTGTAGGCGATAAATCTCAAAAAGATGTAAATGCATTACAAGGAAATATCACAAAAGTTAAATCATTTGAAAGTGCCTTAGAATCATTGTCACACGACGAATTGAGAGCTAAAACAACTTACTTTAAAGAGCTTATCAAACAAGCGCGATCTGATAAAGATTTAAAAATTGCTTCACTTCAAGCCGAAGTTGAAACTATAGAAGATATTGATAAAAGAGAAGATTTATATTTAGAAATCGATGCTTTAGAAAAAGAAGCTTACGATATTTCCGAAAAAACTTTAAATGATATTCTTCCTGAAGCATTTGCGGTTATTAAAGAAACTGCCAAACGTTTTAAAGAAAATACCTCCGTAAAAGTTACTGCTACTGCTAAGGACAGGGAACTTTCTTCAACAAAAACCTACATTACATTGGAAGGCGATCATGCCGTTTGGGCAAATTCTTGGAGTGCGGCTGGAAAGCAAATCACTTGGGACATGGTTCACTATGATGTTCAGTTGATTGGTGGAATGGTGCTTCACGGTGGAAAAGTAGCTGAGATGCAAACGGGTGAAGGAAAAACATTGGTGGCAACCTTGCCTTTGTATTTAAATGCATTAACTGGAAACGGCGTGCATTTAGTAACTGTGAATGATTATTTAGCAAAAAGAGATAGTACGTGGAAGGCACCGTTATTTGAATTCCATGGTTTGACAGTTGATTGTATCGACAACCACCAACCTAATTCTGACGAAAGAAGAAAAGCCTACGAAGCAGATATCACTTATGGTACAAATAACGAATTTGGTTTTGATTATTTGAGAGATAATATGGCGCATTCTCCAGCTGAATTAGTTCAAAGAAAGCACAACTTTGCCATTGTAGATGAGGTCGATTCTGTTTTAATTGATGATGCAAGAACTCCTTTGATTATTTCAGGTCCTGTTCCTCAAGGAGACCGTCATGAGTTTAACGAGTTGAAACCAAAAATTGAAAATTTAGTAAACCTACAAAAACAATTGGCAAATGGTTTTTTAACGGAAGCAAAACGATTAATCAAGGAAGGAAACACTAAAGACGGTGGATTTAACCTATTGCGTTCTTACCGTAGTTTACCTAAAAACAAAGCTTTAATTAAGTTTTTAAGTGAGGAAGGCGTAAAACAATTACTTCAAAAAACAGAAAATCAATATTTACAAGACAACAAAAGAGACATGCACCTAGTGGATGAAGCCTTGTATTTTGTAATCGAAGAGAAAAATAATCAGGTAGAATTATCTGACAATGGAATTAAATTTTTATCTAAAGATACCGATAGCTCTTTCTTTATTCTTCCAGATATTGGAACAGAGATAGCAGCAATTGAAAGACAAAATTTAGATAAAGATGCTGAAGCAGAAGCAAAAGAAATGTTGTTTCAAGATTTCAGTATTAAAAGCGAAAGAATTCATACCTTAACTCAATTGCTAAAAGCCTATTCATTATTTGAAAAAGATGTAGAATATGTAATCATGGATAATAAGATCATGATCGTAGATGAGCAAACGGGTCGTATCATGGACGGACGTCGTTATTCTGATGGTTTGCACCAAGCAATTGAAGCCAAAGAAAACGTAAAAATTGAAGCTGCAACGCAAACATTTGCAACGGTAACTTTACAGAATTACTTCAGAATGTACAGTAAGCTAGCCGGTATGACTGGTACTGCGGTAACTGAAGCTGGTGAACTTTGGGAAATTTATAAATTAGATGTAGTAGAAATTCCAACGAATCGTCCAATGTCAAGACACGATAAAGAAGATTTAATTTATAAAACGACTCGTGAAAAATTCAATGCTGTTATTGAGGATGTAACTGAATTATCGGCAGCGGGAAGACCAGTATTAATTGGAACAACATCTGTAGAAATTTCGGAATTGTTGAGTAGAATGTTGAAAATGCGTGGAGTAACTCATAACGTATTGAATGCAAAAATGCACAAGCAAGAAGCCCAAATTGTTGAAGAAGCGGGTAAAGCTGGCGTGGTTACCATTGCAACCAATATGGCTGGTCGTGGAACGGATATTAAATTATCGGCTGAGGTAAAAGCGGCTGGAGGATTAGCAATTGTGGGAACAGAACGCCACGATTCACGTCGTGTGGACCGCCAGTTAAGAGGTCGTGCTGGTCGTCAAGGTGATCCAGGAAGTTCACAATTTTATGTGTCGCTTGAAGACAACTTGATGCGTTTATTTGGTTCAGAGCGTGTTGCAAAAGTAATGGACAGAATGGGATTGAAAGAAGGCGAAGTAATTCAGCATTCTATGATGACCAAATCTATAGAAAGAGCTCAGAAAAAAGTTGAAGAAAACAATTTTGGGGTTCGTAAGCGTTTGTTAGAATATGATGACGTTATGAATGCACAACGTGAAGTAGTTTACAAACGTCGTCGTCACGCGTTATTTGGCGAGCGTTTGAAATTGGATATTGCCAATATGATGTATGACACTTGCGAATTAATTGTGAATAATAATAAAATGGCAGGTGATTTTAAAAATTACGAGTTTGAATTGATTCGTTATTTCTCCATTACATCGCCAGTTTCCGAAAGTGATTTCTTGAAAATGACCGATATTGAATTGACAGGAAAAACCTACAAAGCTACTCAAGTATATTATAATGAAAAAGTAGAAAGAAGTGCTAGAGAAGCCTATCCAATAATCAAAAATGTTTTTGAGGACAAAACCAATCATTTTGAGCGTATTGTAATTCCATTTTCTGACGGAATTAAATCATTAGAAGTAATTACTGATTTAAAACGTGCCTACGAAACTCAAGGAAAACAATTGGTTGCTGATTTCGAAAAAAACATCACGTTGGCAATTGTGGATGAAGCATGGAAAAAGCACTTGCGTAAAATGGACGAATTGAAACAATCGGTTCAGTTGGCAGTTCATGAGCAAAAAGATCCATTATTAATATACAAATTTGAAGCGTTTAATTTATTCAGTAATATGATTAATGGCGTAAACAAAGAAGTTATTTCATTCTTATTTAAAGGCGATTTACCACAACAGAATGCGCCTAGAATTCAAGAAGCTAAAGAAGTTCGTAAAAAAGAAAATTACAAAATAAGTAAAGAAGAAATTGTAAGTAGTGAAAGTGCTAATCGGGAAGCTGGAGAAACGCAGCAACGACAAATCACTGAAACTATAGTTCGTGAAATGCCAAAAATCAATCGAAATGACACGGTTACTATTCAAAATGTAGCCAACGGACAAACGCAAGAAATGAAATTTAAAAAAGCCGAAAGTTTAATAGCTTCAGGTGCATGGGTACTAGTTAATTAGATTTTAATTATATGGGAAAATGCTCTAATTACTATTGCAGTTGGAGCATTTTTTATAAATTAGTACTACCAATAAAAATATTTTTTTATCTTTACTTGTATAAATTTGACATTAACAATTAAAACTTAATATCATGGCAAAGAGTCAAGACGCAAAAAAAACACAAAAAAAGGAACCTTTGAAAACCGCTAAGGAAAAGAAAGAGGAGAAAAGAGAAAAGAAAAACAGTCCTAAAAGAGATTAAATTAATAACCCTTTCGATTTTGAAATCTGAAAGGGTTACTTTTTAAATAAACTATTATGCCCAATACTTTAATTTATTCTTTGTTTTTTAACCGTGTTAAGGAAAGCATTTCTGACGGAACTTTTGCCAAACTTACTATGGCAAAAACGATTGGAAACACACAGTTAATGAATATTTATATTCGAACAAATGTGGATGAAATTCAGTTAAAACTGGCTTTAACTTTCAAATTTCAAACGGAGGAAGAAGTAACGATTTTAACGATTGAAGAAGGGTTGAACGAACTAATTCAATACATTAACAATCCTTTTATGTCGGCTTTGCTTTTTACTACCGAAGCGGATGTAACGATGAAATTGAACAAAAAAAGAGTCGCAACTATTACAGAGCAAGCACCAACTTTCAAAAATGCAGATCCGATTTTGTTGGAGTATTTGTCTAAAAAATAAACACCGTTTTTAAAGATTGACTTAAAAAGAGAATAGACGAAGAGATAATAGCTATTTTCTTTGCGAACCTAGCGTAAACCTTTGCGCTCTTTGCGGTTAAATACCTTTGTACCTTTCGAAATCTTTGATTCTTTTGTGGTAAAAATAATTGCCACTGATTCACAGATAAATTATACCGCAAATTCGCAAATTAATTTGAAGTTGATTCAGAAAAAAAAGAGAATAGACGAAAAGATGATAGACAAAAAGATGATAGTTGATTTTTCTTTGCGAACCTTGCGTAAACCTTTGCGCTCTTTGCGGTTAAATACCTTTGTACCTTTCGAAATCTTTGTTTCTTTTGTGGTAAAAAAAACTATAAATTATCCGGAAATATTTTTCCAGGATTCAAAATGCCGTTAGGATCAAAAATAGATTTAATGCCTTTCATTAATTTTAAGTGTGATTCACTAAAAGCGATATCCATATAGTTTTTTTGAACGAAACCGATTCCGTGCTCGCCAGATAAAGTTCCTTTTAGAGAAACTGTCAATTCAAAAATTTCACGAATCCCTTTGGTGACTTCAGTATTCCAATTTTCATCGGTCATGTCGCCTTTTATGATATTCACATGTAAATTACCATCACCAGCGTGACCGTAACAAACCGATTTAAATCCGTATTTAGCTCCGATTTTCTTGATTCCAAAAAGTAATTTTGGTAGTTCATATCTTGGAACAACGGTATCTTCTTCTTTGTAAATAGAATTTGATTTTACCGCTTCGGCAACGCTTCGACGCATTTTCCAAAGTAGGTTTTTTTGTATTTCGGTATCTGCAAAAAGTACTTCGTCTATATTGAAATGCTCCACTACTTCCATGATTTTTTCGGCTTCCTGAAAAAGAATATCAGGATAATTGCCATCGACTTCAATTAGTAAATGTGCTTGAACTTCATCTTTAACTTGCACGTTTAAATCCGAAACAAATTTCAAAGTCCAATCAATGGCATCGCGTTCCATAAATTCTAATGCGCTTGGTGTGATTCCAGCTCTGAAAATGGCTGAAACTGCTTCGCACGCTTGGTTTGCCTCATAAAAAGGAACCAACATTAAAACGGTGTGATTTACTTTCGGAATTAATTTCATTACAATCTTGGTAATAATCCCAAGCGTTCCCTCGCTTCCCACCATTAGTTGCGTGAGATTGTATCCTGTAGAATTTTTCAGCGTATTGGCGCCAGTCCAAATTATATCGCCATTAGCAAGTACCACTTCTAAATTTAAAACATAATCTTTGGTCACACCATATTTTACCGCACGTGCTCCACCCGCATTTTCAGCGACGTTCCCTCCTATCCAACAACTTCCTAAACTGCTTGGATCTGGTGGATAAAACAGGTCTTTTTCGGCTACTGCTTCTCGTAAAACTTGCGTAATTACGGCAGGTTCAACCACCACTTGAAGATTTTTTTCATCAATATTGATTATTTTATTAAAACGCTCCATCGACAATCCGATTCCCTGATAAATTGATAAAGCACCTCCGCTTAAACCCGTTCTTGCGCCAATTGCGGTGACAGGAATTCCATGAAGATTTGCAATTTTTAAAATTTCAGAAATTTCTTGAGGCGTTCCTGGTTTTAAAACTACTGAAGGAGGAAAAACAAAAGCTTCGGTTTCATCTTTTCCATAATGATTACGAGTTTCTTGATCGGTAAAAACATAAGAATCACCTATAATTTCGTTGAATTGCGATAGTATTTCTGGAGTGATATTCATAAAATAATTTGAATTGTAAATGTAAAAAATATATTAAAAATAAATAGTATTTTTAAACTAAAAAGTGAGTTAAATGAGGAATCCTAGCCCCGATGGAAGGGAAAATCCCGAACTTTTTAGTGAGGATTTGGAATGACAGCGGGAAACAGCTCCAAAAAAATAGTTAAAAAGTAAAATAGTTAACAATTGTTAACAAATTAGATTTCTAATAACCATAATAAATTGTATTTTTACGTTTCAAAATTTAAAATTATAAATGGGTAAAATCATTGCTATTGCCAATCAAAAAGGGGGTGTTGGAAAAACGACAACTTCAATTAATTTAGCTGCTTCACTAGGTGTTTTAGAAAAAAAAGTGTTATTGATCGACGCTGATCCTCAGGCGAATTCAAGTTCAGGTTTAGGAATTGACGTTGAAAATGTGACTATTGGAACCTATCAAATTTTGGAACACAGCAATAAAGCGGAGGAGGCAATTGTAACAAGTACTGCGCCAAATGTTGATGTGATTCCCGCACATATTGACCTTGTAGCCATTGAAATTGAGTTGGTTGACAAGGAAAATAGAGAATATATGTTGAAAGTAGCTTTGAAAAGCATCAAGGATAAATACGATTATATTTTGATTGATTGCGCGCCATCGTTGGGACTTTTGACTCTGAATGCATTGACCGCAGCTGATTCGGTTATTATCCCGATTCAGTGTGAGTATTTTGCCTTAGAAGGATTAGGGAAATTATTAAATACGATAAAAAGTGTTCAAAAAATTCACAATTCGAGTCTAGATATTGAAGGGTTGCTTTTAACAATGTTTGATTCTCGTTTGCGATTATCAAATCAGGTGGTTGAGGAAGTTCAAAAGCATTTTCACGATATGGTTTTTGAAACTATAATTCAAAGAAATGTAAAATTGAGTGAGGCTCCGAGTTATGGAGAAAGTATTATAAATTATGACGCAACGAGTAAAGGGGCGAATAATTATTTGCAATTAGCAGAAGAAATTATTAAGAAAAATAGTAATTAATTTATGGCACAAGCAATAAAAAAACAAGCATTAGGAAGAGGATTGTCGGCATTATTAAAAGATCCTGATAATGATATTAAGTCGGTTAATGATAAAAATGCAGATAAAGTTGTTGGCAATATTGTCGAGCTAGAAATTGACGCTATTGAGATAAATCCGTTTCAGCCTAGAAGCAATTTTAATGAGGAATCGCTTCAAGAATTGGCGACTTCAATCAAAGAATTGGGTGTGATTCAGCCAATTACTGTTCGTAAAACCGACTTTAACAAATACCAATTAATATCGGGAGAGCGCAGATTACGCGCTTCAAAATTGGCCGGATTAAATGTGGTTCCAGCCTATATTCGAATTGCCAATGATAATGAATCGTTGACAATGGCTTTGGTGGAAAACATTCAAAGACACGATTTAGATCCTATTGAAATTGCGTTGTCTTACCAAAGATTGATTGACGAAATTCAATTGACACAAGAGCAAATGAGCGAGCGTGTAGGAAAAAAGCGTTCTACTATTGCAAATTACCTTCGTTTACTGAAACTAGATCCAATTATTCAAACAGGAATTCGCGATGGTTTTATCTCCATGGGTCACGGTCGTGCGATAATTAATATTGAAAATCAAGACATTCAAACTAGCATTTACCAAAAAATTGTCAGTCAAAATTTATCGGTTAGAGAAACGGAAGCTTTGGTAAAAAACTATCAAGATAGTTTGAAACCTAAATCAAAATCAAATCCTAAAACTTCGAATTTTGTTATTTCTGCTGAAGCAAATAAAGTGATTACCGATTATTTTGGCGCAAAAGTAGATGTAAAAGTTGCTGGAAATGGAAAAGGAAAAATCTCAATTCCGTTTCATTCTGAGGAAGATTTCAACAGAATTATCAAACTAATCAAAGGATAGTGCAAAAAATATATTTCATATTTATTTTGGGATTCTTATTGGGGACATTCACCAATTTTTCTCAAGAAAATAAGGTTGCTATAATGGTAGCCAAAGATACATTGAAATATAAAGAAATTAATCCTTTAGCTCCGGCAAAAGCAGCATTTTATTCTGCAGTTCTTCCAGGTTTAGGTCAGGCATACAATAAAAAATATTGGAAAATCCCTTTGGTTTATGCAGGAATTGGAGCTGGATTGTATTACTATAACATTAACAGTAACAAGTTCAACAGTTATAGAGATGCCTACAAAAGACGTTTGGCGGGATACCGCGATGACAATTATCAATATTTAGATGATTCTCGTTTAATTACAGCGCAACAGTTTTACCAACGAAACAGAGATTTATCTCTTTTGGTAGCGGTTTCTTTTTATGTTTTAAACATTTTAGATGCTAATATAGATGCGCATTTGATGCAATTTAATGTAAATGATAAATTATCGTTTCGTCCTGAAATCTACAGCGATGAAATTACTTACCAACAAAATTTAGGTTTGACTTTAAACTTCCATTTTTAATGAAAATTGCACTTTTAGGTTACGGAAAAATGGGGCAAGTTATTGAGAAAATAGCGTTGCAAAGAGGACATGAAATTGTAGTAAGAAAAGCTATCGGAGATTCCTTTGATGGATTGGAAAACGCAACTGTAGCAATTGATTTTAGTGCTCCCGATGCAGCTGTTGAGAATATTTCTACTGCCTTAAATATTGGTATTCCAGTGATTTCTGGCACTACGGGTTGGATACACGATTATGACAAAATGGTTCAGCTTTGCAATGAAAAAAATAGCGCCTTTATTAGTAGTTCCAATTTTAGTTTAGGGGTAAATATTTTCTTTGAATTGAATAGTTATTTGGCAAAAATCATGTCAAAATTTGAAGATTACAAAGTTGGTATTGAAGAAATTCACCATACTCAAAAATTAGATGCGCCAAGCGGAACAGCGATTTCATTAGCTAAAGGCATAATTGAAAATAGCAATTATACGAATTGGACTTTAGAAAATCCGAAATCAGATGACATTTTGATTGAAGCAAAAAGAATAGAAAATGTTCCTGGAACACATACTGTGACTTATAATTCAGATATTGATATAATTGAAATCAAACATTTGGCACACAACAGAGAAGGTTTTGCTCTTGGTGCGGTAATCGCTGCCGAATGGATTGTTGGTAAAAAAGGGGTTTATACAATGAAAGATGTACTTAATATAATTTGAGTATTTCGTTAAATAAATAATAAGAAAAACCAATTAATAGAAAAATAATATGATTTTTGTGTTTCAATTGAAATCTAAAATCTAAAATCTAATATATATATGACACTAATTCAATGGTTTGTATTGTTCTTAATTGTTCAAGTAGTTCACTTTTTAGGAACTTGGAAATTATATGAAGCAGCAGGAAGAAAAAAATGGGAAGCTGCAGTTCCAGTATATAATGCTGTGGTATTGATGAAAATAATTAATCGTTCACCTTGGTGGACCATTCTATTATTTGTTCCTGTAATTAATCTAATTATGTTTCCTGTGGTATGGGTTGAAACTTTAAGAAGTTTTGGAAAAAACTCGACTTTAGATACTATTTTAGGGATTTTTACCTTTGGATTTTATATATATTATTTAAACTACACTCAAAAATTAGTTTATATTGAAAATAGAAGTCTTGAACCTTCTAATAAAACAGCAGACACCATCGGATCCTTACTTTATGCGATTGTTGTAGCTACTTTGGTACATACCTATGTGATGCAACCTTATACCATTCCAACATCTTCATTAGAAAAATCACTTTTAGTAGGTGACTTTTTATTTGTGAGTAAATTCCATTATGGTGCAAGAACACCTATGACGCCAATAGCTGCGCCGATGGTTCATGATACTATGCCAATTTTCGATTTAAAATCTTTTAAGATTAAACAAGTAAAGTCCTATTCAAGTTTTCCCCAATTACCTTATTTCCGATTTTTTGCAATGCAAGAAGTAAATAGAACCGACATTGTTGTATTCAACTGGCCTGCTGATACATTATATAATATGTACAAGGCTGCCGATAAACGATACGATAAACCTATTGATAAAAAAACCAATTATGTGAAACGTTGCGTTGGTATTCCTGGCGATAGTTTGTCAATAAAAGACGGTATTGTATATGTAAATGGTAAAATTCTTCCAATGCCTGAAAGATCAAAACCTCAATATTCCTATACGGTGATTACCGATGGTTCTAATTTTGATCGTACTTATTTAATTAAAGATTTAAATATTACTGATGGGTGGAATCAACCTGTAGAAAATAATCCTAATTATTATATTTTTTATGCACTAACAGACGAAGCTGCGAATAGATTGCGATTAAATCCAATTGTGAAAAGCGTAGTGCGAAATATTTCTCACCAACCAGAACCTAAAATTTTTCCCTACAATACTCAATGGAATTTAGATAATTTTGGACCAGTTTACATCCCTAAAAAAGGAGTAACCGTAGCTTTAAATACTGAAAGTTTGCCTTTTTACAAAAAGATTATCGGCGAATATGAAAATAATGAGTTGAAAGTAAACGGAAGTGAAATTAGAATTAATGGTAAAATTGCCACTTCCTATACCTTCAAACAAAATTATTATTGGATGATGGGAGACAATCGCCATAATTCACTTGACGCAAGATATTTTGGCTATACTCCTGAAGATCACATTGTTGGAAAACCAGTTTTTATTTGGATGAGTTTGGATCCAAATGGTAAAGGATTAAACAAAATTCGTTGGGATAGAATGTTCACTACAGTTAGTGGAGACGGACAACCGCAATCGTATTTCAAATTTTTCTTATTTGCTTTAATCGCTTATTTCGGAATTAGCTATTTTGTTAGAAAAAGAAAAGAAAATAAGAACTAAACCAAATGTCCTCTTTACTTCTCCCTACCTATTTCCCTTCAATTAGCAATTTTTCGGCTATTACCAAAGCTGATGCTGTGGTTTTTGAAGTAGAAGATAATTTTCAGAAGCAAACGAATAGAAATCGTACCTACATTTATAGTCCGAATGGAATACAGATGCTAAATATACCCATTAAACATAGCAGGGAAAAACATCAAAAAACTAAAGAGGTTAAACTAGAAACGGCATTCGATTGGCAAAAACAACATTTTAAATCTCTTGAAGCTGCCTATAGAACTTCCCCTTTTTTTGAATATTTCGAAGATGCTTTACTTCCTATATTTACAAAAAAACACACCTTTTTAATGGATTTAAATTTTGAAACGATTGAAATTGTTTCGAAATGCTTGAATATTAAATTAGAATATCAGAAATCAACAGAGTATTTTCATGAAGTAACTGATAGTTTGGATTTTCGATATCTAGTTAATGGAAAAAAAGACGTTTCCAATTTTAAACCCTATACCCAAGTTTTTGGGGAAAAACATGGCTTTATAAATAATTTAAGTGTTTTGGATTTACTTTTTAACGAAGGACGTTTTGCATTGGATTATTTAAAAGAACAAAGCCAATAATTAATCCATTTCCAATCTAGTTAAAACGGGGCTGTGATCGGAATTTATAAATTCTGGGAAACTCTTGAAATTTTTAACTTTCATAACCTTATCGGCAAAAATATAATCAATACGTGCTGGATAATATTTGAAATTATACGTTTGACCAAAGCCTGAACCTGCTTCTTCAAAACAATCATTTAACGAACCTTTAATACTTCTATAAACGTAGGAATAAGCACTATTATTCATGTCGCCACATAATATAATTGGGTACTCACAGTTCTTTTTATGGTTCATCAATATTTCAGCTTGTTGCTGTTGTTTTTTGAATGCTTTACTAATTCTGATTATCAACATTTGGGATTTATCTTGGTTTATTCCATCGATATTATCCGAAATCTCATTTACATCGGGGGAAATTTTAATCGATTGTAAATGCATATTATAAACCCTGATAATGTCTTTTCCTTTCTTAATATCAGCAAAAATAGCATTGTTGTTGGAGTTTGGAAAAACTAAATTTCCCTGATCAATAATTGGATATTTAGAAAATATAGCTTGACCAGTTTTGATCTTTTTACCATGAACAAAAACATATTGATAAGGATATATTTTTAAATCCAATTTAGCTGCATTTGAGAACTCTTGAATACAAAGTATGTCCGGATTTTGTTCGTTAATAAAATTACGGATTTCTGAAGGAACATTGTCGTCGTTCAACCATTTGAATAGATTAAACAAACGAACGTTATAACTCATCACCACAAAATCTTTATCTGATTTAGGTAAGTCGGTTGAAGCAAATTTGTAAAATTTATTAATAAAGGTTATTCCTAATAATAATACAATTGAAGGCAAAAGAATTTGTCTTTTAACTTGGATGCCCCAATAAATAAAGAACAGTCCATTTAGAATTAAAAATAATGGTAATATTAATGTTAGCGCAGATAAAATTGGAAATAACTTCGGTGCTAGGAAGGGTAAAACATAGGCAACGAAGGTCAATACAGCCAAAACTATATTAATAACAAACATTATTTTATTTATCCAAGAAAGCTTCTTCATTAAAATAAATCCTATTGTTTACCTGCTTTAAACAGAAATTCTTTTTCTTCTGATGACAAACTATCATAACCAGATTGACTGATTTTATCTAATATTTCATCGATTTGTTGCTGAACTTTGTCTTTTGTAACAATTTTAGAAGCTCTTTTTTCAGCCGGAGCTTTATAGGTTCTATGTACTTTTTTAAATGGTTTTGATTTTCTGCTTCCAAATATAGATGAAAAAGCATCTATTATTAAAGTAAACCAATTACAAATATCGGTACCATTTTTTAATAACCGAATGTAAATATAACCAAAAAAAGCTCCGCCTATGTGTGCCAAATGTCCACCAGTATTTTCCCTTGGTAATTGAAACAAATCTATAACTATCAGAACCAAAGCAATGTGCCACAATTTTACATTTCCAAAAAGTAGTAATTTTATATTCATTAAAGGAGAATACGTTACTGTTGCAAATAAAATTGCCATTACTGAGGCGGAAGCGCCAACCAAAGCAGTATTTATATTTGCCAAAGCAGGAAAAAACATATAACTAAGTAAAAATACAAAACCCGCAAAGAGAGAACCTACAAAATACAAACTCAATAATTGCTTTGGATTAAAGAAAATCAGAAATAATCTACCAGCAAAATTCAACATAATTAAATTAAACAGTATATGTAAAATAGAAGAATGACAAAATGCATAAGAAAATATAGACCATGGCTTTAGTAGTAAATCATTGGGATTTGTTGACAAACTCACATAATTTAAGTAGTCAATATTGACTTTAAATAAGGGTAAAATTCCTAATACAACACTTGGAATAGCAAAAAAAGCGATGTTCCAAAAAATCAATTTTGTAAGAACATCTCCTATTTTAAATTGCAATTTTAAATCCTCAAGTAGGCTCATTTATTATAGTATTAATTCCAACGATTGGCATTAAATTGATTTTTTTTCCAATACCAAACCATTAAAAAACCAAATAAAGCACCTCCAACGTGAGCAAAGTGTGCTATTCCACCTCCAAATACTGAAAATCCTGTAACCCCTGAAAACAAGTCTAAACTCACAATTACAGGAACAAAATATTTGGCTTTTATTGGAATTGGAATAAACATTAAAGCCAATTCAGCATTTGGAAACATAAAAGCAAAAGCAACTAATAATCCATAAACTGCACCAGAGGCACCAACAGCGGGAGTTACAAAAGCCGAGGTAAAACTTTCAAAATTTGATTTCGAAAGTAGTTCAGTCCAACTTGAATCGTATTTACCTTCCCTCATTATATTTAATATTTCCTCTTTAGAAATTCCATTGTCAACTAACGTATTCAATCCGTCATGGAAAAAATAATAGTTTGAAATTATATGAATTAAAGCAGCACCAAGACCACAAGAAATATAGAAAAATAGAAATTTTTTGGGACCCCACATTTGCTCTAAAGCAGAACCAAATGAAAATAAAGCAAACATATTAAAGAAAATATGCATCAAATTTCCGTGCATGAACATGTGTGTTAATAGCTGCCAATATTGGAAATCTGGGTTTTCAGGATAATACAAAGACAAATATTTATAGGCTACATCTCCTAGAAATTCAGTTCCTATAAAAAATAATATATTTATGATAATTAATTGCTTAACTACTTCCGTTACATTTCTCATAATGTGAATTTTTTATCAATATCTTCCACCCGCATCGTGATGAATATTGGTTTTTGAAATGGCGAAACATTAGGGTCTTTACATGCAAAAAGCCCATTTACAAGATTTTCTTGTTCTTTTTCTGTCAAATAAGCACCAGTTTTAACCGCTAAACTCTTCGCCATTGATTTGGCAATACTATCATTTTGACTAAAACTAGAATCGGGAATTCCATCGCTTAAATCACTCAATAATTGCTCTAAAACGCTTGAAACTTCACTTTCAGTAACATTTACAGGCAAACCAGTAATTACTAAATGATCTTCATTACTTGCGTCAAAAACGAATCCGGTATTGACTAATGAAAGTTGCAATTCCGAAATTAATTTCATCTCACTTTTGGAAAAAAATAAATTTAATGGAAATAATAATTGTTGGCTCGAAGCTTGACGAACGGTCATATTCGTTAGGAATTGCTCGTATAAAACCCTTTGATGTGCTCGATTCTGATCAATAATTACCATCCCAGATTTAATAGGGTTTACAATGTATTTTTTATGAATTTGATACATCTTATTAGACGCTTGTTCAATTTCATTTTCATTAAATAATGATCCCGTAACTTCATCACTTTCAAATTCTACATTGCTAATTTCTTCCACATCGTGCTTTAAACCAACATATAAACTTTCCCAATTTGAAGTATTTTCCGATTTTCTAGGAGACGAAAAATGCTTGTTGGGTGTAGCATCTGAAAATGGATTGAAATTACCGTCAATTTGAATTGTAGGTGTTGCTGCGTCTTGGTTTTTATAATTATAAGGCGTATCCAAATTTGAATCTCTATCAAAATCTAAAACTGGAGCAACATTAAATTGACCCAAACTGTGTTTTATTGCCGACCTTAAAATGGCATAAAGCGCATGTTCATCATCAAATTTAATTTCCGTTTTTGTAGGATGAATATTGATATCAATAGTATTTGGCGGAACATTTAGATATAAATAATAACTCGGCTGGTTACCATCTTTTAGTAAACCTTCATAGGCTGCCATAACTGCGTGGTGTAAATAGCCGCTTTTTATAAAGCGATCGTTCACGAAAAAAAACTGTTCTCCTCTATTTTTTTTAGCAAACTCTGGCTTACTTGCAAATCCCTGTATGTTCACAATTTCAGTTTCTTCATTAACAGGAACGAGTTTTTCATTGGTTTTCCCAGAGAAAATATTTACAATTCGTTGTCTAAAATTGGATTGTGGCAAATTGTATAATTCACTTCCATTATGAAAATAAGTAAAATGAACATTTGGATGTGCCAATGCCACTCGTTGAAATTCATCAACAATATGCCGGTGTTCAACCGTTTCTGATTTTAAGAAATTACGACGAGCCGGAATATTAAAAAATAAATTTTTAACAGAAAATGAAGTTCCTTTAGGTAAAACAGCCACATCTTGGGAAACAAATTTACTTCCTTCAATTACAATATGAGTTCCTAATTCTTCTTGCTCCTGCTTGGTTTTCATTTCTACGTGAGCAATCGCAGCTATGGATGCAAGTGCTTCTCCTCGAAATCCTTTGGTGTGTAATGAAAATAAATCTTCGGCTTGACGAATTTTGGAAGTGGCATGTCGTTCAAAACACAAACGAGCATCGGTAACACTCATTCCTTGTCCGTTATCAATAACTTGAACAAGCGATTTTCCAGCATCTTTAATGATTAATTTTATGTCGGTTGCTTTTGCATCAACAGCATTTTCTAGTAATTCTTTGACTACCGAAGCGGGTCTTTGAACAACTTCACCAGCCGCAATTTGATTGGCAACGTGATCTGGAAGCAATTGAATTATACTCGACATTTAAATAAATTGTAATTTAGGGTTATTCGTCAATGCACAAATTTAACTAATTTCTGTTGGCTTTCATACCAAAATTATAAAAATAAAACCTCTAAAATTTAGAGGTTTTGTTAAATTGTAATTTATAAAAGTTAATTTATTATTTGAAATTGGCTTGACTTCTTAAATAGGCCATTTTTAAAGCTGCAATCGCGGCTTCGGTTCCTTTATTTCCATGAATTCCTCCACTTCTATCGATAGATTGTTGCTCGTTATTATCGGTCAACAAACAAAAAATTACTGGAACATCATATTTAATATTTAGATCTTTAACTCCTTGGGTAACGCCTTCGCAAACAAATTCAAAATGCATTGTTTCACCTTTAATTACACAACCAATGACAATGATAACATCTAATTTTTGAGTTTCTATCATTTTTTTAGCACCATAAACCAACTCGAAACTTCCTGGAACATCCCAACGAACGATGTTTTCAGGAAGTGCGTCGCAGTCTAACAATGCAGCTCGGGCACCAGAAAACAACCCTTCAGTTATTACTGGATTCCATTCAGAAACAACAATCCCAAACCGAAAATTTTTCGCGCTTGGGATTGTTTTCTTATCGTAATTTGATAAATTTTTATTAGCTGTAGCCATCTAATTTAGATTTTAGAATCCGAATTCTGAAATCAGAAATCTAAAATTCTTATTGAGATAAACCTATTAAAGCATCAACATTTACAGCCTCTGGAGTTGCTTCATATTTTTCTTTAATTTCAGTAAAATATTTTAATGCATCCGTTTTATTGTTTAATCCTAAAGCTGTTTGACCTGCTTTTAAAAGGAAACGAGGGGTTGTAAATTCGTTTTTATTATTTTCAGCTGCTTTAACATAAAATTCTAAAGCTTCTTTTGGTTGATTTTTTTGAGAATGAGCATCTCCGATTGCGCCAATAGCTAAAGTGCTTAATACCATATCTTCCGATTTGAATTTTTCCAAATAAGAAATAGCTTGATCGTATTTACCAGTGTTTAAGTAGGCCATCCCAGCGTAATAATTTGCTAAATTTCCAGCATCAGTTCCTTCATATTTCGAAGCAATATCGATAAATCCAAATTTACCTTCAGAACCTTTAAGTGCTAAATTGTATAATGAATCGCTTTTAGTACCTTCTGTTGCTTTTTGGAAATTTTGTTGAGCCAAAAACATTTCGTTTGAAGCGTTTTCTTCTTTAGGTTCAGTTACAAATTTTTGAAATAAAATATAGCTAACAGTAGCTACAGCAAAAATTGTTACGATTCCGAAAATAACTTTTTGATTTTTAGCTACAAATTGTTCCGTTTTAGAAGCGGTTTGATCTAATGAATTAAAGACACCTGCGGTAGTGCTATCTTTTTCGTCAATAGTTATATTTTCAACTGGAGTATCGTTTTCAACTTTATCTTTTGGGGTTTTATAGCCTCTTTTATTGTACGTTGCCATTATAATTTTAATTAGTGAGTGGCAAAAATAAAATTTTTATTCAAACTGTCATAAAAAAAATGCGTTTAAATTCAAATAAAAGTAACATTTTCATTATAATGTTATGCTTTTAATCAAAATACAAAAATAAATAGAATTCAAATTGATAAAAATATGGTTTTATGGATAATTTTCAATAATTTGCACCGGTATTAAAAAAAACAAAATTAGAACTTAAAACCGCTCCTATTCTAGCCTTTTTAAAGAATGTATCTTAAAAAAATTTCTTTATTCAATTATAAAAATTTTTCGGAAGCCAATTTCGATTTTGACAACAAAATAAATTGTTTTGTTGGCAAAAATGGTATTGGTAAAACCAATGTTTTAGACGCTATTTTTCATTTATCATATGGAAAAAGTTATTTCAATCCGCTGGCGGTTCAAAATATAAAACACGGCGAAGAGTTTTTTGTAATTGAGGGTGAATTTGAGAAAACAAAAAGATCCGAAATTGTAATTTGTAGCCTAAAAAAAGGACAAAAGAAAATTCTAAAACGCAATGGAAAACAATACGATAAATTCTCCGAACATATTGGATTTATTCCTTTAGTAATTATTTCTCCAGCCGATAGAGATTTGATTGTAGAAGGTAGTGAAACCCGAAGAAAGTTCATTGATACCGTAATCTCTCAATTGGATTCTACCTATTTAAATCAATTAATTCAATACCAAAAAACATTAAGTCAGCGAAATGCTTTGCTGAAATATTTTGCATTAAATCAGGTTTTTGAAACTGATACTTTATCTATTTACAACCAGCAATTAAATGAATTAAGTAGAATAATATTTGAAAAAAGAAAAGAATTTCTAGCTGATTTTGTTCCAATTTTTAACAAACACCACCAAACGATTACCAGTTCAGCAGAAACCGTTCAATTGGTTTACGAGAGTCAATTATTTGAGAAAAATTTATTGCAATTATTACAAGAAAGCATCAGTAAAGATAGGGTTTTGCAATACACAAGTGCCGGAATTCATAAAGACGATTTATCTTTTGAAATCGATCATTATCCTATAAAAAAGTTCGGATCACAAGGGCAACAAAAATCATTTTTAATTGCATTGAAATTAGCCCAATTTGAATTTGTAAAAAAGAATTCCGGTGAAAATCCAATCTTATTATTTGATGATATTTTTGATAAATTAGATGAAACTCGTGTTGGAAAAATAATTGAAATGGTAAATAATTCAGATTTTGGGCAACTTTTCATCTCTGATACTCACCCTGAACGAACTGAAGCAATCATAAAATCAACACATCAGAGCTATAAAATTTTTAACTTATAATTATTGGAAAAACCATAATTATATATTTTCTTTACTATGAATAAAAATACGATTATGAAAGCAACCTTTTTAAATTTACTATTTATTGGATTCCTATTTGCAAGTTGCAACGGGCAAACCAATGCAAAATATGAATCTATAGAAGCGGTTACTTTTGCTGAAAAAATTAAATCAACACCTCAAGCAGCAATCATAGATGTTCGTACTCCTGAAGAATTTGCAGGTCAACACATTAATAATGCCGTTAATATTGATTGGAATGGCGATAATTTTGAGGAAAAACTTGGTAAATACGACAAATCAAAAGCAATTTTCGTTTATTGTATGAGCGGTGGTAGAAGCAAAAAAGCATCTGAACGATTGTCAGTATTAGGATTCACCAAAATATATGAATTACAAGGTGGAATCATGAAATGGAATGCTGCGGGATTGTCTATTCCAAGTGATAAAATCATTGGAATGTGTAGTCAAGAATACAATGATCTACTTAAAACAGACAAAATTGTTCTCATCGATTTTTATGCTGAATGGTGTGCTCCGTGTAAGAAAATGACTCCGTTTTTAATTAAAATGCAAAAAGAAATGGCGGATAAAGTTACAATTGTTCGATTGAACGCAGACGATAATAAAACGCTAATATCTCAATTAAAAATAGACGAACTACCCACTTTATTTATCTATAAAAACAATCAAATAATTTGGAAGCATTCCGGATTTATTAGTGAGGAAGATTTGACAAAACAATTACAATAAATCATGCTTTCAGAAAAATCATTACAATTTATTCAAGATTTAAAATCCGATAATAATAGAGATTGGTTTTTGGATAATAAAAAGCGTTACGAAGAATATAAGAAAGAATACCATCAGTTAATCCAGAGTTTTCTGGAAATTTTGAAGCCTCATGATGCCAGTTTGGAACTTTTGGAAGTCAAGAATTGTACTTTTAGAATAAATCGTGACATCCGATTTTCTAAAAATAAAGATCCTTATAAAACCCATATGGTAATTTTGATGAACACCAACCATTGTAATAATAATGGTCCTGGTTACTATATTCATATTGAAAAAGGGAATTGTTTTTTTGCTGGCGGAATGTACGGTCCTGAAAATGATGATTTGAGAAAAATTCGAAAAGAAATTGCGTTTTTTTATGAAGATTTAGAAACTATTTTGGGTGATGCAAAATTCAAAAAAATATATTCTGGATTGAATGTCACTGAAACAAATTCTTTGAAAAACGGACCTAAAGATTTTGAAAAAGACCACCCTGCAATTGAATTTTTGAAACTAAAAAGTTTCGTTTCCATTCATAAATTTGATGATTCCGAATTAACTAAACCTAATTTCGTAAAAGATACTGCGTCTAAATTAATTCTTTTAAAACCGCTTTTAGAATTTTTGAATCGAGGATTATTTACAGAATAAATAAATTATAAATTTAAATTAGGATTAAAGTACCTTTGCTTTATACTATTGATGATATAAAATGGAAATTCAAAATCATTTTTCTTTAAAAAACTTCAACTCTTTTGGCATAGAAGCCAATGCAAAACAATTTGTCGCAGTTCATTCAATCGAAGAACTAAAATCAGTTTTGGTTCAAAATACTTCGAAAAATAAGTTTATTCTAGGCGGAGGAAGCAATATGCTTTTAACGAAAGATATTGATGCGTTGGTAATCCATATTGATTTAAAAGGAAAAAAAATAGTTGAGGAAAATGATGACTTTGTTTGGGTAGAAAGTCAAGCTGGAGAAAATTGGCATGAATTTGTAATTTGGACCATTGAAAATAATTTTGGGGGGCTCGAAAACATGTCGTTAATACCAGGAAATGTAGGGACAACACCAGTTCAAAATATTGGGGCTTACGGAACTGAGATCAAAGATACTTTTGTTTCTTGTGAGGCAATTAAAATCGAATCGTTCGAAATGAGAAGTTTTAATAACACAGATTGTCATTTTGGATACCGAGAAAGCATATTCAAAAATGAAGTAAAAGACCAATATATTATTACTTCGGTAGTTTTCAAATTGACAAAGAACAATCATAAAATCAATATTTCATATGGAGATATTGCTTCGGAATTAGAAAAATTAAACATCAATAAACCCTCTTTAAGAGACGTAAGCAATGCTGTAATTACGATTCGTCAAAGTAAATTACCAGATCCAAAAGTGTTAGGAAATAGTGGGAGTTTCTTTAAAAACCCAATTGTTTTAAAATCGGACTTTGAGCCAATTCATCAAAAATTTCCTGAAATGAAATTCTATGAAATTTCCGAAACCGAAGTAAAAGTTCCTGCCGGTTGGTTAATTGAGCAAGCTGGCTTTAAAGGAAAGCGATTTGGAGATGCCGGAATTCATAAAAATCAGGCTTTAGTTTTAGTCAATTATGGAACTGCCACAGGGCTAGAAATTTTAAATGTATCTAAAGAAATTCAAGACACGATTTTCAAAAAATTCGGAATCCAAATTGAAGCTGAAGTAAATATTATCTAAAATAACTATTTTAAATGCTAAATCTGTGTTTGAAAATCCTATTTGAATTCATACCTTTGCACACATCCAAAAAAGAGGAAAATTAGATATGTTAATCGCGCTATTTTATATTTTTATTGTTATTGTTGCGGTGCAACTTTTTTATTATACAATAGTATTTTCTAAATTTTCTTTTGCAAAAAATCAAAAAATAACTCCAAAACGAATTCCAATTTCGGTAATTGTTTGCGCTAAAAACGAGGAGGAAAATGTAGTTAAATTCATTCCTTTATTGGCGGAACAAAATTACCCTGACTTTGAAATTATCTTAATTGACGACGCTTCAAGCGATACTACTTTAGATTTATTTGAAGAATTTGAAAAAAAATATTCAAATGTAAAGGTGGTAAAAGTAGTTAATAACGAAGCCTTTTGGGGTAATAAAAAATTCGCTTTAACATTAGGGATCAAAGCAGCAACAAAAGACTATTTACTGTTCACTGATGCCGATTGTTATCCAACTTCTAAAGATTGGATATCTTCAATGAGTTCTCAATTTACATTACACAAAACCTTTGTTTTAGGTTATGGCGCCTATGAAAAAGTGAAAGGATCGTTCTTGAACAAAATAATTCGTTTTGATGCATTACTGAACGCAACTCAGTATTTTTCTTGGGCTAAAATCGGTCGGCCTTATATGGGAGTTGGTCGGAATTTAGCATATAAAAAAGATGAGTTTTTCAAAGTCAATGGTTTTATCGATCACATGAAAATTCGTTCTGGTGACGACGATTTATTTGTTAATCAGGCCAGTAAAGGTAGCAATACCACTTGTTGTTATGATACTGATAGTTTTACTTATTGTGAGCCAAAAACTAAATATAGCGATTGGAAAGCACTAAAACAACGTCATGTGGCAACGGCTTCTTTTTACAAAACATTTGACAGAATTCAACTTTCAATATTTTTTATATCTCAAATATTATTTTTTATTGTTCCTGTAATACTTTTAGCATTTCAATACCAATGGATAATTGTTTTAAGTTTAATCGGTTTTAGATACCTATTCACTTGGATTGTTTTAGGATTTTCAGCTGGGAAATTGAAAGAAAAAGATGTAATGTATTGGTATCCAATTATTGAGTTTGTATTTTTATTCACCCAAATTAATATATTTGTATCCAACAGTTTCTCAAAACCAGTACATTGGAAATAATTAATACCATTGAAAAAGCAAAATTAGGCGATCAAGTTGCCTTCACTTTTCTATTGGATTTTTATTGGAATGATGTTTATGGTTTTATGCTAAAGCGAACAGAAAACGAGACAGACGCTGAAGATATTACCATTGAAACCTTCTCAAAAGCATTTGATAAATTAGCAAGCTATAACTCTGAATTTCAATTTAATACGTGGTTGATTGCTATTGCAAAAAATGTTCACATTGATATTTTACGCAAGAAAAAAGCATCGTTTTTTATAGAAATTTCAGACAACGATGATTATAGAGCTTATAATGTTGCAGATTCCACTCCTTCAGCAGAAGATAAATTGATTACTGAACAAAATTTATCCCAATTATTGCAATACATTAAAGAATTAAAACCCCATTATCAAGAGGTAATACAGTTGCGTTATTTTCAAGAATTAAGTTATCAAGAGATTGCTAATCAACTTAATGAACCCCTAAGTAATGTAAAAGTTAAAATTCTGAGAGCCAAAAAATTATTGGCTGAAATTATCCAAACCCGAGGATAATTTAATTATTTAAAATAAACCAAATTTTTCACAATATCGGATTGGATTTAATCGTTATAAGTTAAAAGCCAATATTATGATATAATACTACCTAACCATTAAAACTCAAAATTATGTCTAAAGTTAGTATTTATGAGAACGGGTGGACTAACCTAGTTTTCGAAGGGAAAAATAAAGAATATGGCGCTTATCAATTGAGAAAAAACAATTCTGTGAATACTATCACAGCCTTCTTTTTCGGTTTGTTATTTATTATTTCAATTTCTGGAATAGCATTTCTACTAAGTTCATTCAATTCAAAAGAAGTAGTTAAGGAAAATACTATCGTTTATCCTGACTTGCATTTAGTGAAATTTGATTATAAAAAAATTGAAGAGCCTAAAAAAGCAGTTGTTCCAATTGAGAAGAAAAAACCTGAAATTATTAATTCTAAAAAAGATTTGATAAATCCAACGATTGTAAGATATGAACCTATTGATGAGGTTAATAATAACAAAGATATTGGAAAAACAGCTCCAACAGATACTGGCTCACCAAAAGGCACTATCAATACATTTCCAATTAATAATGGCGGTTCAACTGATACCACTCCAACGAAATCTGATATTCCTGTACCTACTAACAAGTTAGACAAACTTCCAGAATTTCCAGGTGGAATAAATAAATTTTATTCCTATGTAGGTAACAATTTTGAAAAACCAGAAATTGAAGGAGAAGAAACAATCAGTGTTTACGTGGCATTTGTGATTGAGGAAGATGGAACAATGTCGAATATAAAAGTGACTCGCGATCCAGGTTATGGATTGGGAAAAGAAGCAGTTCGGGTACTAAAATCGCTTAAAACAAAATGGACTCCCGGCATGATTGGAGGTCAACCGGTGCGAACTTCTTATTACTTACCAATATCGGTGAAATTAGAATAAGATCGAAGATTTAAGCAATAAAATTTCGGTTTTTGATTAGTAATTAATTAACGAATTACGAATCAAAAACCGTTTTTTTATTATCTACTTTCCGTATATTTGCAACATAAAATCCCGATTATGGAATCTGTTTTAGAAAATGTACTTCCTACAGGAAAGCCAAAATGGCTAAAAGTAAAATTACCAATTGGTCAAAAATATACCGAACTACGAGGTTTAGTTGATAAATACAAACTCAACACCATTTGTACCTCAGGTAGTTGTCCAAATATGGGCGAATGCTGGGGTGAAGGAACAGCAACGTTTATGATTTTAGGAAATATATGTACGCGTTCTTGTGGATTTTGCGGAGTTAAAACCGGTAGACCAGAAACAGTAGATTGGGATGAACCTGAAAAAGTAGCCCGTTCCATCAAAATCATGAATATAAAACATGCAGTGGTAACTAGTGTTGACCGAGACGATTTGAAAGATGGTGGATCCATTATATGGATTGAAACTATAAAAGCGATTCGAAGAATGAATCCAACTACAACATTAGAAACTTTAATTCCTGATTTCCAAGGAATTGAAAGAAATATTGATCGAATTGTTGAAGCCAACCCAGAAGTGGTATCACATAATATAGAAACCGTTCGCCGATTAACGCGTGAAGTTCGTATTCAAGCAAAATACGATAAAAGTATGGAAGTTTTAAGATACCTTAAAGAAAAAGGAATCAATAGAACTAAATCGGGGATAATGCTTGGATTAGGTGAAACTGAAGAAGAAGTATTTCAAACATTAAAAGATTTGCGCCAAGCAAATGTTGATGTGGTCACCATCGGCCAATACCTGCAACCAAGTAAAAAACACTTGCCTGTAAAGGAATTTATTACTCCAGAGCAATTTGCAAAATACGAGCAATTCGGACTAGAATTAGGCTTCCGACATGTTGAAAGTGGCCCATTAGTTCGTTCTTCCTATAAAGCTCAAAAACATATCCTTTAGGCCCACTAACCACCAAAGGGGGGAAATATGACGATAAAATGATAAAAACAAGAATTGCCATAAATGGGTTCGGTAGAATTGGTAGAAATTTATTTCGACTTTTAATCGACCATCCCTCTATTGAGGTCGTTGCGATTAATGATATTGCCGACAATAAAACGATGGCTCATCTTGTGAAATACGATAGCATTCATGGAAAACTTCCTTATGAATGCAGCTATACCGATGATGCTATAATTGTAAATGGAAATTCTCACTTGTTTTTTCATGAAAAATCGATTTTAAATTTAGATTGGCAATCATTGGATATTGATTTTGTTATAGAAGCAACCGGTAAATACAAGACTTTTGATGAAATAAACGCGCATATTTCGGCTGGAGCCAAAAAAGTAATTTTGACTGCTCCATCTGAAGTGGACACAATTAAAACAGTAGTTTTAGGAGTTAACGAATCCATTTTAAATGGGGATGAAACAATCATTTCCAATGCAAGTTGTACCACTAATAATGCCGCGCCGATAATACAAATTATTGATGAATTGTGTGGAATTGAACAAGCTTATATTACAACCGTTCACTCCTATACCACCGATCAAAGTTTACACGATCAACCGCACAAAGACCTTCGCAGAGCTCGTGGCGCTTCACAATCTATAGTTCCAACGACTACAGGTGCAGCAAAAGCGTTAACAAAAATCTTTCCGAAATTTGAAGGGAAAATTGGAGGTTGTGGAATTCGAGTTCCCGTGCCAGATGGTTCATTGACCGATATCACTTTTAATGTAAAAAGACAAGTTTCTATAGATGAAATTAATGCTGCTTTTAAAACAGCTTCCCAAACTAATTATAAAGGAATTTTAGAATATACTGAAGATCCTATCGTTTCTGTAGATATTATTGGCAATACCAATTCCTGCATTTTTGATGCTCAATTGACTTCCGTAATTGATAAAATGGTTAAAGTTGTGGGTTGGTATGATAATGAAATTGGCTATTCTTCGAGAATTATCGACTTAATTCTACTTGTAAATTCTAAAAAAATAAGTTACTTAAAGCAAATGAACAAATATTTGACTAGTCTACTTTAATAAGTTCACATAATTTGTAATGATTTTATCGAAAATATCTCCCTCAAAAAGAAATTTAGTTTTTATTGGTAGATAAAAAAGTTGCTCTTTTGGTAAGTTACCTTTCAATCTAACAAAATCTTTTTCAGTAGTAATGATGATACTATTTTGAGCTTTATTTTTAATCTCTAGAAGATTTTTTTCCGTGAATTGATGGTGATCAGAAAAAGTCAAACACTCCTCCTTATCACTTTGTAAATGTGCAAAAAAAGTTTGAGGCTTTGCGATGCCAGCCAAAAGTAATTTATCAACATTTTGAACCTCTGAAACTAGTTGCTTTCCATTTTCAGAATACACATATTCATCAAATTCAATAGTGGAAAAAAACAAAGTTTGTTTCGGCGATATTGCTAATTTGTTTTTAATATTCGCTTGTTCTTGTTTCGATAAATCAGACGGACATTTGGTAACAATAATAATATTAGCTCTTTTTGCCCCACTCTTATTCTCTCTTAAATTTCCCGTAGGCAGTTGGAAATCATCAGAATACAATTCATTATAAGAAGTCAATAAAATATAAAAACCTGCTTTTACTCTTCGATGTTGATAAGCATCGTCCAATAAAATTACTTCAGGTTTACTAGAATTAGAAAGCAATTGTTCTATTCCGTTCTTTCGATCAGCATCTACTGCAACTTGAATAGATGAAAATTTGGTATAATATTGATACGGTTCATCACCAATTATAGACGCATTAACATTGGCATCAGCCAAAATAAAACCTTCAGATTTTCTTTTGTAACCTCTGCTTAAGGTTGCGATTTTATATTTGTCCGCTAAAAGTCGGATTAAATACTCAATTTGAGGTGTTTTTCCTGTTCCACCAACACTTAAATTTCCAACCGCAATAATTGGTAAATTAAATGAATATGATTTCAACAAACCTATATCGTAGCAATAATTTCTAATTGAAGCTATTGCACTGTATAGAATTGATAATGGAAATGCTATTTTTCGAATAAAATTCATACTACGAAAGTATACTATTTTATCTTTATAAAAAAGTTGAATTGTTTTTTCGTTAATTTGTAAAATTAAAAATACAAGTATGTATAAAATTAAAGATCTCATTCCCTTACTTGAAGAAATGGCTCCTTTGGCTTATGCCGAAGATTTTGACAATGTGGGGTTATTAGTTGGAAATCTAGAAACAGAAACCACTGGAATATTAGTTTGTCACGATGCCTTAGAAAGTGTGATTGAAGAGGCAATTGCTAAAAACTGCAACTTAGTGGTGTGTTTCCACCCTATTTTATTTTCTGGTTTGAAAAAAATAACAGGTAAAGATTATGTGGAAAGAGCTGTTATTAAAGCAATTCAAAATAATATTGCGATCTATGCCGTTCATACCGCTTTAGACAATCATCCGGAAGGGGTGAATAAAATATTTGGAAATGCTTTAGGTTTAATCAACACTAAAATCTTAATTCCTAAAGAAAACCATATTAGAAAATTAGTCACTTTTACTGTTCCTGAAAATGTTGAAAAAGTAAGAAATGCTCTTTTTGATGCTGGCGCTGGAACTATCGGAAACTACCAAAATTGTAGTTTTACTTCAAAAGGAATGGGAACCTATTTGGGAGATGAAAGTTGTAATCCTGTAATTGGCAACCGATTTGAATTGGTTGAAGCCGATGAAATTAAAATTGAAGTTACCTTTGAAAAACAATTAGAAAACAAAATTCTGAAAGCACTTTTTGAAAATCATATTTACGAAGAAGTCGCTTATGAAATAACCGCTTTGCAAAATAAACATCAAAATATTGGAATGGGATTAACTGGAGAATTAGAAAATCCCATGAATGAAAAGGAATTTTTGCTATTCGTAAAGGATAAAATGCAGTGTGAAGCCATTAGACATTCTGATTTTATTGGTAAACCGATAAAAAAAGTGGCACTTCTTGGAGGTGCTGGAAGTTTTGCAATTGCAAATGCTATTTCGGCTGGAGCCAATGTTTTTTTAACTGCCGATTTGAAGTACCACCAGTTTTATGAAGCCGAAAATCGAATAATTTTAGCTGATATTGGTCATTTTGAGAGCGAAAGGTATACAAAAAATTATATTGTTGATTATCTTAGAAAAAAAATCCTTAATTTTGCAATCATTTTATCAGAAGAAAATACAAATCCAGTTAAGTACTTATAAATTATTATGGCGAATACAAAAGAACTAAGTGTAGAAGACAAATTAAGAGCATTATATGATTTGCAATTAATTGACACAAGAATTGACGAAATCAGAAATGTAAGAGGAGAACTTCCTTTAGAAGTGGAAGATTTAGAAGATGAAGTTGCTGGTTTAAGCACTCGTTTAGAAAAACTTAAAAATGATTTGACTGTTATTGAAGATCAAATTAAAGCTAAAAAAATAGCTATTGACGAACATAACGAGTCAATGAAAAGATATGTTAAACAACAAGAAACTGTTCGTAACAATAGAGAATTTAACTCTTTAACTAAAGAAGTAGAATTCCAAGAGCTTGAAATTCAATTGGCTGAAAAGCAAATAAAAGAAATGAAAGCTACTATTGAACACAAAAAAGAAGTGGTCAATCAATCTAAAGAAAAATTAGATACTAAAACCAATCACTTAAAACACAAAAAGACAGAATTGGAAGCAATTATGTCTGAAACTGAAAAAGAAGAAACTTTCTTATCTGAAAAATCTGCGGAATACCAAGGTCAAATAGAAGAAAGATTGTTAGCTGCTTACACGAGAATTAGAACTAGTGTTCGCAACGGTTTAGCAGTAGTTTCTATTGAAAGAGGCGCATCTGCAGGATCGTTCTTCACTATACCACCACAAACGCAAGTGGAAATCGCTTCAAGAAAAAAAATCATAACCGATGAACATTCAGGAAGGATTTTAGTTGATAGCACACTTGCTGAAGAAGAAAGAGAAAAAATGGAAAAGATGTTTTCTAAATTTTAATTATATGAAGCCACGTTCCTAACGTGGCTTTTTTTTATGAAGAAATTGAAATACCTACTTCTCGCAAAATCAATTGGATTTTATATCAATGTGCTAAGTTTTGTCGCTCCCAAAAAAGCAGTTCAAAAAGCATACGCTATTTTTAGTACACCAAGAAAAGGTAAAATCCAAATCGACACTATTCCAGAAGTTCTTAAAAGTGCAGAGGCCGTTGCCTTTGATTTTGAAGATAAAACAATTCAAACCTATATATGGAAAGGGAACGAAACTGTTATATTTTTAATTCATGGTTGGGAAAGTAATTCAGCGCGTTGGAAAAAAACCCTTCCTTATATTTTAAAATCAGGATATACAATTGTAGCCATTGATGCACCTGCACATGGTTTATCAAGCGGGAAAGATTTCAACGCTCACAAATACACTGAATTCATTCACCACGTAGCAAAAATGTACAATCCTAATATATTAATTGGACATTCTATAGGCGGAAAAGCGTGTTTGCATTATCAAACTATTCATAAAAATAATAATGTAGAGAAGATTGTAGTTTTGGGAGCACCATCTGATTTTAAAGCAATTTTTGAGAATTATGTCTCGCTTTTAGGTTTGAACTCGAAAGTTAACAGGGAATTAGTAAATTATTATAAAGAAAATTTTAACCTCAGCAACAAAGAAATTGAAGGGCCGCTATTTTCAAATGATAGTAATTTAAAAGGACTTATAGCTCACGATATTGAAGATTCGGTAGTGTCATTTGCAGAAGCTAAAAAAAATTCAAACGCCTGGAAAAAAGCGCTATTTATTGAAACAAAAGGCTTAGGACACAGTATGAATGACGAAGTATTATTTGAAAAAATAAGTTCGTTCATCACGGAATTTTAATAAAAAATTCCTTTTCTTTTTAATTACCAAATTACCTACAAACCGATTTTCTAATTAACTTTGTGGCATGGAAGAAAATCTAAAGCGACTAAATAAATTTATTGGTGAAACAGGATATTGCTCTCGCAGGGAAGCCGATAAACTAATTGACGAAGGTCGCGTAACCATAAATGGGGTTGTTCCAGAACTAGGTACCAAGGTTTCTCCAACAGATGAAGTTCGAATTGATGGAAAACTAATTCGGGAACAACATGAAAAACCAGTCTATTTGGCTTTTAATAAACCTGCAGGAATTGAATGTACAACCAATTTAGATGTTCGTGATAATATTGTGGATTATATCAATTATCCAAAACGAATTTTCCCAATTGGCAGATTAGACAAAGCAAGCGAAGGATTGATATTTATGACTAACGATGGTGATATTGTCAATAAAATACTTCGTGCTCGGAACAATCACGAAAAAGAATATACCGTGACGGTAAATAAACCTGTCACAGCCGATTTCATTAAAAAAATGGGAAATGGAGTTCCGATTTTGGATACCGTAACCCGAAAATGTAAAGTCGAACAAATTAGCCAATTTATTTTCAAAATCGTTTTAACACAAGGGTTAAACCGACAAATTCGTAGAATGTCGGAATATTTAGGATACGAAGTAGTGGCTCTAAAGCGTATTCGGATTATAAATATTTCGCTGGATGTACCTTTGGGAAGATATCGAGATTTAACCGATGCTGAAATCAGGGAATTAAACCAACTTATTGAACCTTCAAGTAAAACCGAAGAAGCGAGTTTACCAAAAATTGAACCCGTAAAACGAAGAACAGAATTTATAAAAAGAGACGATCCGAGATATAAAAAACCCGGAGATTATTAATAAAAAAAGCCTTAAACAATGTTTAAGGCTTTTTTGTTATTGCTTCGCTAACTTTCGTTGCTCTCTTGCTAATAATGTGTTTTTCAGTAGCATCGCAATTGTCATCGGTCCTACTCCACCTGGAACGGGAGTAATGAAAGACGCTTTCTTGCTTACGTTTACAAAATCGACATCGCCAGTAATTACATATCCTTTTTCGTTAGAATCGTCATTTACTCTAGTGATACCCACATCTATTACAACCGCACCGTCTTTTACCATTTCTGCTTTTAGGTAATTTGGAACTCCTAAAGCGGTAATGATAATATCGGCTTGAATGGTAATTTCCTCGATATTTTTAGTGTAACTGTGGGTTAAAGTTACCGTAGAATTTCCTGGGAATCCTTTTCTTCCCATCAAAATACTCATTGGGCGACCTACAATGTGGCTACGGCCAATAACTACGGTATGTTTACCTTTAGTTTCAACGTTGTAACGCTCTAATAATTCAAGTATTCCGAATGGAGTTGCTGGAATAAAAGTGGTCATATCCAAAGCCATTTTTCCAAAATTCTCTGGGTGAAAACCGTCAACATCCTTACTTGGATCAACAGCCATAAGGACTTTTTGAGTGTCAATTTGATCTGGCAAAGGCAACTGAACAATAAAACCGTCAATATTGTCGTCTTCGTTTAACTCTTTAATTTTTTTAAGTAATTCCGTTTCAGAGGTCGTACTTGGCATATTGATTAAAGTAGATTCAAAGCCTACTCTTTCACAAGCCCTCACTTTACTTCCTACATAAGTTAAACTTGCTCCATCATTTCCAACAATAATTGCCGCCAAATGAGGAACTTTCTCGTTGTTTTTTTTCATCTTTTGGACTTCAGCCGTGATTTCGGCTTTGATATCCTCTGAAACTTTTTTTCCGTCTAGTAGTTGCATTGTTGTTGTGTTTAAAGTTTAAAGTTTAAAGTTTAAAGTTCTTGACAGAACGGAAAAAATTAAGCTAAAACAGTTGTTGTAAGTTATTGTTTTTTTTGACTTTGGACATTAAAACTTTCGGCTTAATTATCTATCTCATTCCAGGCATTCCCGGCATTCCGCCTTTCATTCCGCCCATCATTTTCATCATGTTTTTTCCTCCAGGACCTTGCATCATTTTCATCATTTTGCTCATTTGGTCAAACTGTTTCATTAATTGATTCACTTGCTCGATTTTAGTTCCCGATCCTTTCGCAATTCTCGTTTTTCTTTTCATATCAATAATTGCAGGTTTTGATCTTTCCGTTGGAGTCATTGAATAGATAATAGCTTCAATGTGTTTGAATGCATCGTCTTCAATTTCTACATCTTTCATAGCTTTTGAGGCACCTGGAATCATTCCAACCAGGTCTTTCATGTTACCCATTTTTTTAACTTGCTGAATTTGGGTCAAAAAATCATCGAAACCAAACTCATTTTTGGCGATTTTCTTTTGGATTTTACGAGCTTCCTCTTCGTTGTATTGTTCTTGTGCTTTTTCTACCAATGAAACCACGTCTCCCATTCCAAGGATACGTTCTGCCATACGCTCTGGATAGAAAACATCAATTGCTTCCATTTTTTCTCCAGTTCCTACAAACTTAATTGGTTTATTAACTACAGATTTTATAGAAAGTGCCGCACCACCACGAGTATCTCCATCTAATTTTGTTAGGATTACCCCATCGAAATTTAGAATATCATTGAAGGCTTTTGCTGTATTTACAGCATCTTGACCCGTCATTGAATCCACAACAAATAACGTTTCTTGAGGTTGGATAGCTTTATGAACACGAGCAATCTCATCCATCATTTGGGCATCTACAGCTAATCGACCAGCGGTATCGACAATGACAACATTATACCCTTTTTCTTTGGCATATTTCACTGCATTTTGTGCAATTTCAACTGGATTGTTGTTTCCTAATTCGGAGTAAACTTCCACCCCAATTTGTGATCCCACAACATGCAACTGATTGATTGCAGCAGGGCGATACACATCACAAGCTACTAAAAGTGGGTTTTTATTCTTTTTAGTTTTAAGAAAATTGGCTAATTTCCCAGAGAACGTAGTTTTTCCAGAACCTTGTAATCCCGACATCAAAATTACGGTTGGATTTCCTGAAAGATTGACTCCAGAAACTTCCCCACCCATTAATTCGGTCAATTCGTCTTTAACTAATTTTACTAATAGTTGGCCTGGCTGTAATGTAGTTAATACATTTTGACCAATGGCTTTGTCTTTTACTCTGGTGGTAAAATCCTTTGCTATTTTAAAGTTAACATCGGCATCTAAAAGTGCACGGCGAACTTCTTTTAATGTTTCTGCAACATTAATTTCAGTAATTTTTCCGTGTCCTTTTAGGATATGAAAGGCTTTGTCTAATTTATCACTTAAATTATCAAACATAGTGGTGCTTTTTATTGAATTGCAAATATAAGATAAAGTTGGAAAGTGGCAAAGGGAGTAATTGGCAAAAATTATAGTCGTTGACCAAAGATTGATTCGGAATCAAATTAATATTTGTTAATCAATTATTAATTCAATATTTTTACAAAAATAACAAAAAAATAAATAGATAATGAAAAATCAATTATTAGCAATTAGCTTCGTATTAGCAAGTATATCAAGTTTTTCTCAAACTCCGTTAAGTATCGAAAAAGACTTTTGGGCTGGGACTGCAATTCATCAAAATGGAAAAAAAATCAGCATTCAAGAAGCTAAAAAGTTAGTTAACAATTCGGAAATTGAAGCTAAATTGAATTCTGCTCAAACAAATAGATTAATTGGAGGCATCGTTTCTAATGTGGGTGCTTTTACTTTTGGATATACATTAGGTCTTTCTATTAGCAACAACCCTCAAATGAAACCCAATTGGACTGTTGGAGGGATTGGAGCTGCAGGAATGATTATTGGATTAATTTTTCAAGGAAATGGAAATAAGCAAATGAAAGAAGCTGTAGATTCTTACAACAGTAGTATAGCAAAAAACACCACATCTATAGACCCAGAATTTTCTATTTCGTCATCAGAAAATGGCATTGGAATAGCCATCCGATTTTAAAAAATTACATTCTCTCGGGAACTTGAATGCCTAAAAGTTGAAACGCCGATGCAATAGTGTCGGCTACTTTTTTTGATAATTGTACACGGAAAACTTTTTCCATGTTATCGTTAGACCCTAAAATTGGCACCGCTTGATAGAACGAATTGTATTCCCGAACCAAATCGTAAGTGTAATTTGCAATCAAAGCAGGGCTGTGATTTTGTGCTGCATTTTGAATTTCTTCAGGATACAATTCCAATTGTTTAACCAATTCTTTTTCCTTTTCGTGCAACACTTTAATCGTTGTGTTCTCGGTAAAATCAAAGTTGGCTTTGCGGATAATCGATTGAATTCTTGCATACGTATATTGAATAAATGGCCCCGTATTTCCAGCAAAATCTACAGATTCTTCAGGGTCAAATAATATTCTTTTCTTAGGATCTACTTTTAAAATGTAGTATTTCAAAGCACCCATACCAATCGTAGTGTACAACTTGGCTTTTTCAGCATCTGAATACCCTTCTAATTTCCCTAATTCTTCAGAAATTTTTTGAGCGGTATCGGTCATTTCATTCATCAAATCATCTGCATCTACCACAGTTCCTTCACGGCTTTTCATTTTTCCTGAAGGCAAATCTACCATTCCATAAGACAAGTGAAATAGGTTTTTAGACCAGTCAAAACCTAATTTTTGAAGGATTAAAAACAACACTTTAAAGTGATAATCCTGTTCGTTTCCAACGGTATAAACCATCCCTCCAACATCTGGGAAGTCTTTTACACGCTGAATTGCAGTTCCAATATCTTGTGTCATGTAAACCGCAGTTCCATCAGAACGGAGTACTATTTTTCTATCCAATCCATCCGACGTTAGATCAATCCAAACAGAACCGTCAGGGTCTTTCTCGAAAATTCCTTTTTCCAAGCCAATTTGAACTACGTCTTTTCCTAATAAATAAGTTTTGCTTTCGTAATAATAACTGTCAAAATCAACTCCTAAATTGGTGTAAGTTATTCCAAATCCGTCATAAACCCATTGGTTCATCGTTTTCCAAAGTGACATTACTTCCGGATCTCCAGCTTCCCATTTTAAAAGCATGTCTTGCGCTTCCAAAATAATTGGCGCTTGCTTTTTCGCTTCCTCCTCTGATTTTCCTTCGCTCATTAATTGGTTGATTTCTTCTTTATAAGCTTTATCAAAAGCTACATAAAAATTACCAACTAATTTGTCTCCTTTTAATCCTGCGATTTCCGGTGTTTGTCCATTTCCAAATTTCTGCCAAGCCAACATCGACTTACAAATGTGAATTCCACGGTCGTTGATGATTTGTGTTTTATATACTTTTTTACCCGATGCCTTTATTATTTCAGCAACAGCATATCCTAATAAGTTATTTCTAACGTGTCCTAAATGTAAAGGTTTGTTGGTATTTGGAGAAGAATATTCAACCATCACCGCGGGTTCATTTGCCTTGGGCGACACAAATCCGAATTGCGAATTGTCTTTTATATCATGGAAGAAATCCAGGTAATATTGATCGGAAATTACGATGTTTAAAAACCCAGAAACCACGTTAAAATTGGAAACCTCAGCTACATTATCAACTAAATAAGCGCCAATTTTATTTCCAAGTTCTACCGGATTGCTCTTAATCACTTTCAATAAGGGGAAAATGACCATGGTGATATCTCCTTCAAATTCTTTCCTAGTCGATTGAAATTCTATTTTGTCAATAGTTACATCAAAAAGCGAATGGATTGCTTTTTCGATAGGTGCCGATAGAATTTGAGATAAAGTCATTTTTGTTCTTATTTTAAGATGTCAAAGATAGTTATTATGTATGAATTTGAAAATTGAAATTTCAGGTTATTATGAAACAAAAAATCCGCCTTGAAAATTACAAAACGGATTTTTCACTTTACTATTAAAATAAATTATTCCGTGGTATTCAATTTACTGTTTTTTCGGCTGTAGCCAAAGTAAATTACTAAACCAATTAACAACCAAATGGTAAAATAAATCCAGTTCCAAACACTTAATTCGGCCATCATGTACAAACACGAAATTAAACCTAACATCGGAATTAGAGATAAATTTTGTCGGTACGCCCAAACTGCTAAACCTAACAAAGAAAGTAGGAAAATCCACATCGGAATTTTGTGTTTGAATAAGCTAAAACCCGTTTCATATTTTTGAGAATCGTTAATTGGTAATGCTTCTACTACCGATTGATATTGATCCTCATTATCAGAATATTGACTCAAAATCACTTCTAAATCCGGGGTTGATGTGGTGGCGTTATTGGCATCAAATGAAGCTAAATAATTGTAAACTTGTTTTGATTGTTCCGGAGTTAAAGAAGTGACAATGTCTTCTGGAGCATATATTTTCTTTTCATTGGTAATGAAATCAAGCGTGCTTTTTTGATTGTATTGAACCGAATAAACCAATCCAATTAAGATTAAAACAGGTACAATATATTTCGAATTCACATAGGGAGTTTTGAATTTTCCACGAGGAATATCCGTTTTGTTTTGCAATACCAATACACCGGCGCAAACTAATACAAAGGCAAATAAAGTTCCGATACTACATAAATCGGTTACCATAGTTAGGTTCAAAAACAAAGCGGGAATGGCTACTACAAAACCAGTAACCACAGTGGCATAGGAGGGGGTTTTGAATTTAGGATGCACTCTTGAGAATTTTTTTGGCAACAATCCATCGCGGCTCATACTCATCCAAATTCTAGGTTGCCCCATTTGGAACACCAATAAAACACTAGCCATTGCGATAACTGCTGAAACTCCGATTATGGCCGACATTACTTTTAAATCTAATTTTTCAAATACAAATAATAAAGGATCGCCCACATTCAATTCAGAATAGGAAACCATTCCGGTGAGCACCAAGGCAATTGCAATGTATAAGACTGTACATATTATAATGGCCCACATCATTCCACGAGGCAAATCGCGTTGCGGATTTTCACATTCTTCAGCGGTGGTTGAAATGGCATCAAAACCAATGTAGGCAAAGAAAACGGCCGAAACTCCTTTTAGAATTCCGCCTACTCCATTCGGTGCAAAAGGACTCCAATTATCTATATCTACATAAAAAACACCAACAGCAATTACCAATAAAATGATGAATAACTTCACTAAAACCATGGCGTTGCTAGCATTACGGGATTCCTTCATTCCACGATAAACCAATCCGGTAATGAAGATAATTATCCCTAAAGCAGGTAAATCGGCAACTAGGTGAAACCCACCAATTACTGGCGAAGTTGTCCAAGCGGTATAAGCATTTTGTAATGAAGAACTTAAATTCTCAAAAGATTTTCCGTTTTGCATTAAAGCAGTAGCGTCTTTAAATCCGTTGGAAGCCGTTAAATAATCCATTTGAACCCAATCGGCTAAAACTTGTAAATGCCAATCGTATTTATGATTCAAATTAACTATAATATTATTCATCAAACTAGTAAAATAATCACTCCAAGAAATGGCAACGGTGATATTCCCGATGGCGTATTCCATAATTAACGCCCAACCGATAATCCAGGCTATTAATTCTCCAAATGCTACATAGGAATAAGTGTAAGCACTTCCTGAAACAGGAACCATGGAGGCGAATTCTGCGTAAGCAAAAGCGGCAAAACTACACGCTATGGCGGTGAATAAAAACAAGAAGATGACTCCGGGTCCACCATCAAAACTTGCTTTTCCAATGGTGCTGAAAATTCCAGCTCCAATAATAGCGGCAATACCAAAGGCGGCTAAATCTCTAGTTTTAAGATGTTTTCCTAATGAATTATGACCATCGGCTTCATTTTTAGCGACTTGTTTTAATATGTCTTGAACTGTTTTTTTTCGAAATAGATTGGAGAAATTCATAAGTTGTATACTATTTAATAAATCTTAAAGTAGAAACAAATATAGTATAAATTTACCTTTGTTTTAATAATCGAAATAAAATAGAGGCTATAGATTATATCTATTAAAAAATAAATTAAAACCATAAAATAGCTATACTAAAATCAAATTGATAACTTACTTTTGTAAGTAATTTTTAAATAATAAACTAGACTTAATTCAATAAATATGGAAAATTCAAACGACATTGGAAAATGCCCATTTCATCAAAATACAGCGATGAATGCTACACCTCCTTCACAAAATTGGTGGCCAAAATCTCTAAACTTAGATATTTTACATCAGCATGACACAAAAACAAATCCGCTAGGTGAAAATTTTAATTATGCTGAAGAATTTAAAAAATTAGATCTTACGGCATTAAAAAATGATTTAAAAACTTTAATGACGGACAGTCAAGATTGGTGGCCTGCAGATTGGGGTCATTATGGTGGATTAATGATTCGACTAGCATGGCACTCTGCTGGAACCTATAGAATTGCTGACGGTCGCGGCGGTTCTGGAACGGGAAATATCCGATTTGCCCCATTAAATAGTTGGCCTGACAATGGTAATTTAGATAAAGCGAGAAGAATTTTATGGCCAATAAAAAAGAAATATGGTAACCAACTTTCCTGGGCCGATTTAATGATTTTGGCAGGAAATATGGCTTATGAATCTATGGGTTTAAAAGTATATGGTTTTGCTGGTGGTCGTGAAGATATTTGGCATCCTGAAAAAGACATTTATTGGGGTTCTGAAAAAGAATGGAAAGCAGTATCCGGGAGTGAAGGAACTCGCTATTCTGGTGAAAGAGATTTAGAAAATCCATTAGCTGCAGTAATGATGGGATTAATTTATGTGAATCCGGAAGGAGTAGATGGGAAACCAGATCCATTAAAATCGGCACATGACGTTCGTGTCACTTTCCAAAGAATGGCAATGAACGATGAAGAAACTGTAGCCTTAACTGCTGGTGGTCATACAGTTGGAAAAGCCCATGGAAATGGCGATGCCGGAGCATTAGGGCCAGAACCTGAAGCAGGACCAATTGAAAATCAAGGATTTGGTTGGATGAATCCAAAAAACAATGGAAATGGTGCTGATACGGTAACTAGTGGATTGGAAGGTGCTTGGACAACAAATCCAACACGTTGGGACAATGAATATTTCGATATGTTATTGAACCACGACTGGGAGTTAAAGAAAAGCCCAGCAGGTGCATGGCAGTGGGAGCCTATCAATATTAAAGAAGAAGACAAAACGATTGATGCACACAATCCTTCAAAAAAGAACAATCCTATTATGACGGATGCCGATATGGCGATGAAAATTGATCCAGCTTATAGAGTAATTTCAGAACGTTTTCATAAGGATCCGGCTTATTTTTCTGAAGTATTTGCAAGAGCATGGTTCAAATTGACTCATAGAGATTTAGGACCTAAAAATCGTTACTTAGGCGCCGATGTTCCAAAAGAAGATTTAGTTTGGCAAGATCCAATTCCTGCTGTTGACTATGTTTTAACAGATAAAGAAATTGAAGATACTAAAGCTATTATTTTAAACAGTGGTTTAACAAGAGCCGAATTAATCAATACTGCTTGGGATAGCGCAAGAACTTTCAGAGGTTCTGATTTTAGAGGCGGTGCTAATGGATCTAGAATTCGATTAGAACCACAAAAAAATTGGCATGGAAACGAGCCGGCAAGATTAGAAAAAGTACTAAGTAAATTAGCAGAAATTCAAGCTGGATTAAGCAAGAAAATTAGCATTGCTGATTTAATTGTTTTAGGAGGCGCTGCAGCTATTGAAAAAGCAGCTAAAGACGGAGGATTTGATGTTAAAGTTCCTTTTAATGCTGGACGTGGTGATGCTTCTCAAGAATTGACTGACGTAGAATCAATGGAGGTTTTAGAACCTTTAAGTGATGCTTTCAGAAACTATGTGAAATCTAAATACATTGTTCAACCAGAAGAATTGATGCTTGACAAAGCGCAATTACTAGGACTTACGGCTGCTGAAATGACCGTATTAATTGGTGGAATGCGTGTTCTTGGAACTAATTTTGACGGAACGAAACATGGGGTTTTCACTCATAATGAAGGAGTGTTAAGCAACGATTTCTTTGTTAACTTAACCGACATGAAATACAGCTGGAACCCAGTAGGAGATAATTTATACAATATTGTAGATAGAAAATCAGGGGCTACTAAGTGGACGGCAACAAGAGTGGATTTGGTTTTTGGATCAAATTCTGTTTTAAGAGCTTACGCAGAAGTTTATGCTCAGGACGACAACAAAAATAAATTTGTAAATGATTTCATAAAAACATGGTGTAAAGTAATGAATTTAGATCGTTTTGATTTAAAGTAATTCCTAACTATTGAAATAAAAAACCACGCATATTGCGTGGTTTTTTTGTTTATTTCACAAAGAACTCGAAAGTTCCAAAGAGATTCACTGAGTTTAAAACTATTATAAATGTTGAATTATAAAATTTAAATTACTGGCTACTTTTTTTAACCACAAAAGACACAAAGTTTCACCAAAAGGAACGAAGAAAAGAAATAGGAGTTAATCGGTTATTTGGAAATCCTTTTAATCGGTGTTAATCTGTGGAAAAAATCGTTCCCTTTTGATATTATGACTATCGATAAAAACCTAACACCCAAAACCCAATAACCTACTCTTTACATTTTCAATAAACCGTATTTAACTATACAAAACAAAGCTCTAAAACCATCTTTCCAGCCAATTTTTTTTCCTTCTTCATAGGTTCTACCGTAATAGGAAATACCCACTTCGTAAATTCTAATTTTACTGATTCTGCTTATTTTTGCAGTCACTTCGGGTTCAAATCCAAATCTGTTCTCATTCAATTTTATGCCTTGAAGCAATTTTGTATTAAACATTTTATAGCACGTTTCCATATCTGTTAAATTAAGATTAGTAAACATATTAGAAAGCATCGTTAGAAATTTATTTCCAATGGTATGCCAAAAAAATAAAATTCTGTGCGGTTTGCCTCCCATAAATCTAGAGCCATAAACGACATCTGCGAAACCCTCCAAAATGGGTTTTAACAATATATTGAATTCTTTAGGGTCGTATTCTAAATCGGCATCTTGAATAATGGTATATTCTCCGGTTGCTTTACTAATACCCGTGTGAAGTGCCGCTCCCTTACCTTTATTAAATTCGTGTTTGTGGTACTGAATATTTAATTTGTCATTGTTTTTAATATAATCCTGAATTGCTTTCTCGGTGTGATCACTAGAACAATCATTGACAATAATAATTTCTTTTTCAATATCGTTCAATAAATTAACCTCTTTTACTTTATCCAATATTAAATGGATGGTATTCCCTTCATTATAAGCAGGAATAATTATAGATAGTTTCTTTAGCATTTGGGTTTTCATTTTATTTTTAATAAATAATTGTAGGTTATTGTCTTGTATCTTTTACTATACAGCAAAAAATCTAATTTTAGTCTTGTAATGGGGTAATCGGCAAATTTCTTTGTTTCTAAAATAGTTTTGGTTTTTTGTATTTCTATTAAATTGTCTCCATTGGTATACAACCAACAAGATCCATGTATCGAATCTATATCTTTAATTAAAATAGATTGCTGCTTGGAATTTTTAGAATAGAAGTTAAATAAATGCGATTTTTCATTGATAAAATAAACTTTCTCCTTGGTTTTATTTTCATAAAACCATTTTCCAGCCATGGCATCCGCTTGAAAAGTTAATAGTTTGGGGTAAAAAACAAAACTCAAAAAAACGTTCAAAACAATTGTGTAGCCCACAAGCCTGAATATTCCGTTGATAGGGAGTTTTTTAATTTTTAGCAGTAAAAAAAGTTGAAACCCAATCAATAAATAAATCAGATAATTTACTTCTGTAAAGAAAAACAATGGGTATATGGTGATTGCAATTGCAACTAAAACACCAAAAGCAAAATAAATTCGTTCCCAAATAAGCTGCTGCTTTTGAGACAATTTATCCATGTAAATGGCGCAAATAATACTCGCAAAGGGAAGCGTTACAAAGATGTAATGTGGCAATTTGTATTTAGAAAATGACAGCAAAGCAAAAAGTAAGATAAATCCACTTAACGTAATCATTTCAGGTGCTTTTGTAGTATTTTTATTTGTAAGTTTTTTAAACTGATAAAACAAGCCTGCATAGAGAATCAATATCCAAGGGAAGAAGTCCCAGCTTATGGATCCTATGAAAAAATGCCAAGGCAAGCCATTATCCCAAACGTTTTCACCAGTAATTCTTCCAAAACTCTGTAACCAATAGTAAAAATAGAGTCCGCTTTGCTCCAATTTTCCATTGATCATTTTTTCAGGATGCAAATCAAATTGGGTGTAAAGTCCATAAGACATTGGAATTAATAGAACGGCAACTACGAAAATAAAAAACAACCAGGAAAAATTAAATATCTTGTTCCATTGTTTTTGATACAACAGATGAATACCTATTGGCATTAAAACGGCAATAATTCCTATTGGTCCTTTAGCCATCATTGCAAAAGCAGTGAAAACAGCCGCAAAAAACAAATAGGAAATTTTATTTTTATGCCAATATTCTGAAATTAGCCAAATCGCTATTATGACACAAGAGGTCAATATTCCGTCTGTTCTAACATCATTGGACATTAGAAAAAAAGCTTGGCAAGTTGCGAATACAATTACGGCATTTTTGGCTATTTTTTGATTGTAATATAGGATTGTGAATTTGAAAATAGCTACTAAAGATAAGAGTAGGAAAAGAAAAGCGCCAATTTTATAGGCAAAATTGCAAATTCCTATGGCATTCATACTCCAACTTGAAATCCAAAATAACAATGGGGGTTTGTCTAAGTAGTCACTTTGCAAATCATATACCTGAAGGTAAGATTGATTTTGGAGCATTTCTAATGAGATAGAAGCATATTGGGCAGCATCGATTTTCATGATGTCTAGAAACAAATTGTTTACATGAATTAATAGAATAATCCCGCAGATGATTTTTTCAAATACGGTAAAATTCAATTTAACTTCAGTAAACAATTTCATAAAATACCCTTTTTTAAAACTTACCGAAATCTAATTTTAGGGCTAATGCCGAGCTTGAAATCAGTAATCATGCGAAAATATGTAAATAATTGACACTATCCTAAAAAGTTCGTAAAGAAAAGGAGTTGCGGGTTGCAGGTTATAGGTTACCTATTAAATTTTGTAAGTTAATAGGATAATCTAAAGAAGAAGCAACTTTAGACTTATTTTGTTAATCGCAAAGAGCGAAAAGTTTTACGCCAGGATCGCAAGAAGATACTTTTTTTGTCAATCGTTTTTAGTAAACTATAAATACAACTTGCAACCAATATCAGATTTACCTTAAATCAAGAAAATCAATCTATTAACCCAATTTATTAACAAAAAAAGTTGATTTCTAAGATAACTTAATTCAGGAACTTTTAATTAATAATTTAGTAACTTAAATATTTAATTCTATTTGTGAATTTCAATTAATTTCGTTACCAACAAACAATTTAACAATTGTCTATAAAAACCGAACTTCATGAAAAATACTTTACTTTCTGAGTGTACGACACTTTTTGCAAACCAAAACAATAAAAAAAATACGACTCGCTTTAATGGTTTATTGACACTGTTTATTATGGTAATGGGAATGGGGGTAAGTTGGGGGCAGACAGCAGTTCCAATGTCATCTCAAGTAGGATTAACCTACACTGAGAATTTTTCTGATATTGCAAATTGGACTAATAACTTTGCTGCCGGAACTGGAGCTAGTCGATGGGCATCTTACCCAACAACAGCCGGAGGTTCAGCAAATGATGGAGTAAGAACAACAAAAACTTCTGCTACTTTTGTTTCAGGTTTTGCTGGAGGTGTCCAAAAAGGAACGGGAAATCTTATTTTTTTGTCAACAGGTTCCACTGCTCCTTCTGAGGCAGTTGCAGTTGATTTTTTATTAAACTTTACAGGAGTAAACGCTGGAAGTTTAAGCTTTGATTGGGCAGCTATTGATAATAGTAATGGCACACGACCAACATCATTGAGAGTATATTGGAGCACTAACAATTCAATTTTTACTGAAATTAATAGTGCTCAAATATTAAATGTGCAAAGTGCTAATTCTGGTTCAATTAGTACAATAGCATTACCTGCAGCGTTTAATAATTCAGCAACAGCAAGACTTCGTTTTTATAATCATGCAGGAGATAGTTCAGGAAGTGGTAATAGAGATAAAATAAGTATTGATAATATTACTGTCACAGCAACTTCATCATCAACCCCGGCTATAACTATTTCAACTGCCAGTCTCACAAACTTTTCTCAAACGTCTTCAACACCAAGTACTGAGCAAACTTACAACGTTTCTGGTGATAATTTAAATGCAAATGTGGTAATTACCCCTCCTACAGGATTTGAGATTTCTACATCAACTGGGGGTTCTTTTTCATCAACCAATCCAATTACGCTTAATGTTTCAGGTGGAAATATTGTCAATGAACCTGTAACCATTTATGTGCGCCAAGTTGCTACTGCATTAGGACCAATTTCTGGTAATATTATACATGATAGTAATGGTGCTACTCAGGTAAATTTAGCTGTTTCAGGTGCTAGAACAGAAAATTATTACTCTAAATCAATTGGCGACCTAAATAATTTGAATACTTGGGGCTTAAATGCTGATGGTAGTGGTGGTAACCCCGCCAACTTTAGTACAGGCGGAGTTGTTTATAATATAGCGAATCGAGCTACAGTTAGTATTGGAGCGAATTGGGTGGTATCTGGCGCAGCATCCAGGATTGTAGTTGGAGATGGGACTAACGCCACCGACTTTACCATTCCATCTGGTTTTACTTTAACAGGAACTATAGATATTAGTAATGCTGCCGAGTTAACAATTGAAAATACAACTGCTCCTACATTTGGAACTTTTGCTGCTAACAGTACTTTAGAGTATAATAATTTGGATGTTACTTTATCAACTGCTATCACTTACAGAAATTTAAAATTGACTGGTACAGGAACCAAAGTTTTTCCAGTTAATACAACTACTATTATTGGTAATTTAACTTTCAATAACACTTCGATAAACGGAGCAAATAGTTCTCCTTTTAGTTCGATACTATTGACAGGTAATTTAACATATGTTGGAACAGTAACTCCACCTACGGATGCAAATTCAATCACATTATCAACTAATGGAACCGCTGCTGGAACACAAACATTTACTGGCGCTGGAAATACTTTACGTTGGTTTAGAATTACTACAACAACAGCAAACACAATTGTACTTTCTACTACTGGTGGTTCATCAAATGTATTACTAGGAAACGCAGCAGGTGGAGGATTAACTTTAGTAAATGATTCCATTCTAAACATGAATGGAAATGATTTTCAATTGTTTAGCGGAGGCGCTTCATTTGTACTTAATTCAACTGGATCTATTTCCACGAATTCAAATACCGATTTTAATTTAGTAAAAACAACAAGTGTCAATTTAGGAACAATTCGTTTTACAACTGGTTCAAATACAATAGGCAATTTAACTTTAAATCATACAGGAACAACAAATAATACCTTAACTATCCAGAATGCGCTCAATGTAAATGGTGTTATCACAGTTACAGATGGAACTTTAGCATCGGATGGAAATATTACTTTAAAATCAAGCGCTAATGGTACTGCACAAGTCGCAGCAATTGGAACTGGCGGGGCTATTACTGGCAATGTAACTGTAGAACGCTTCATCCCGGCTAAACGTGCTTGGAGAGCATTAACAGCTCCGGTTAACACCACCAATTCAATATTCGCAAACTGGCAAGAAAATGGCGCCAATAGTGGTGCCGGAAACGGAGTAAATGGTTTTGATATTTGGATGCCAGCAGGTGGTAATGGTTTAACTGCAGGTGGTTCTAGTAACTCTCTTTTAGAATATAATTCAGCAAGTAACACTTGGACTGGAATTACTGCTACTAATGGATCGAATTCCATGATGAATGGTAACAAAAACAAACCTTTTATGGCTTTTGTAACTGGGCCTTACGGATCTGGAAACATTTCAAGTAATTCTGCAGCAACAACTTTAAGAGCTACAGGTTCCTTATTTACTGGTAATCAATCCTATACAACTACGGCTGGTAAATATACCTTTATTGGAAATCCATATGCCAGCCCTTTAGATCTTTCAGTTATGATGAATACCTCTGAAAACGCAACTGCTTCTTTTGAAGGAAATGTTTGGGTTTGGGATGCGAATGCTTCAGGATTGAATGCCGTAGGTACCTATAATTTATATACTTCAGGAACATATACCAATCTTACTTCAAATCCAGTAGTTTCCGCAGGAACTCAAATTCAATCTGGTCAAGCCTTCTTCGTGAAATCTACTGATGGAGCACCTTTTACTATTAAAGAAGCCCACAAAGGTTCCACTTTTAGTAATGCCGTATTTAGAACTGGGGCGCTTCCAGAGTTATTGCGTGTAGGTTTATACAAACAAGTCAACAACGAATGGTCGGGTCGCGATGGTGCCATGACGGTAATTTTATCAAATGTCGATGCTAATCAAGCTTCAAACAAAATGGCTAATGGAACGGAGAACATTGCGTTTACTAAAAATGGTGCTTCCTTCGCAAGTAACTACCACTTGCCTTTGGTTGCTTCTGATGTTTTAAATGTAAAAGTTTGGAATACGACTTCAGGGTCTACTTATAAATTGAAAATTAATACTGAAGAATTTGCTGCGACTAATTTGGAGGCGACTTTGGAAGATTTGTTTACCAATTCTAGAACGCCATTAACTTTGGATGGTTCTTCTGTAGAATACCCATTTACGGTTACTAGTGAGGCGCTAAGTACTGGTGATCGTTTTCGAATTGTATTTCAATCTTCGCAATTAAATAACAATATTCCAAAATTCAATGGTTTCAGTATTGTTCCTAACCCAGTAACCGGAGATTCGTTCCAAGTGAATTTAGGATCTTTAGCAACAGAATCTTATTCTTATTCTATTTGCAATACTTTAGGTCAGGAAGTAGAGAAAGGAAGTATCAATAACGCATTACAAAACACCAATTACGAAGTAAAAATGAACAATTCAGCATCTGGTATTTACATTATAAAAATTAAAGGAAAAGACAACTCAGTGTTTACTGCTAAAATAATTAAAAAATAAAAATCATGAAGACCACTTTAAAATCAATTGTATTAACCCTGTTGTTATTTAGCAATTCATTGATATTTGCGGAAGATCCCAACAACCCACTTGACCCAGGAGTTGATCCAGGAGTGACACCAATCAACGACTATATTGTCCCAATGCTTCTTTTTGGAATAGCGCTGAGTTTCTTCTTACTTAAGAAAAGAAAAACAGCTTAATATTAATTTTGTTTTAAATAAAAACCACCTGAATTGCGTGGTTTTTATTTGTTTATAAAGGAAATCATAGGGGACAGTAAGAGACACAAAGGAAAAAAATTATAAAATATAAGTTATTCGTCCCTCGTTAACAATTATATTAAAACCCAATACCCAACATCCATAATAAATTTTAGCACGGTTATTGTATAAAGGAAAATTGTACCTTTATAAATTATAAAACGTAGAACATGAAAATCAAATTTATAGTGCTTTTTACCCTATTAGCAATTGTTTTTACCTCATGTGTGAGTACCAAATCGACCTTGAAAAACGTAAATGACAATGCCCCTATTCCACAGTTGACTGCCGCGAATACATTTATATTGACGGAATTTAGCAAAGACCCAAAATACGGCTACCACCCAGATTACCCTGTAAATGTATTTTACAGAAACACAAAAGACTTAACTATTAACCAAGAACGATTTTTAAAGGCACTTTCTGGTCCGAATGGTGAAAAAGTATTCTTTAAAAAATTAGATGTCTGTTGCCCCTTCCCTACCAAAAACTGTGAAATGGGCGGCGGCTTCCTCGATCAATATGAAGTCACTTGGGTGGGATTGAAACAACCCATAAAACTGTACCTAAATTGCTACGAAAAAGGAGATTTAGTGGTGCCTCTAGGATTTGGATTAGCAAAATAACGAGTTAGTTTAAGGATGTAGGTTTTGGAGCTTGGTTTGTTGGTGTGATTTTTTTGCCACAGATTAAACGGATTAAACGGATTTCCAAATAACCGAATAAACAAATAACCGAATTAATACCTATCTCTTAATTCCTAATTCAAAATTCTACTTATATTTGCACTATCAAAAAAACGCTATGAACCTACATACAATACCTCAAATAAAACATTCAAATAGTGGCAACTTCTTCTTGTTGGCAGGACCTTGCGCAATTGAAGGAGAAGAAATGGCGATGAGAATTGCTGAAAAATTAGTTGGAATTACCGATAAATTAGAAATCCCATTCGTGTTTAAAGGGTCTTTCAAAAAAGCAAATCGCTCAAGAATTGATAGTTTTTCAGGTATTGGAGATGAAAAAGCATTGCAAATTTTACGCAAAGTATCCGAAACTTTTGGAGTACCAACTGTTACCGATATTCATACCAATGAAGATGCCGACAAAGCAGCTCAATATGTTGATATTTTGCAAATTCCAGCTTTTCTAGTGCGTCAAACCGATTTAGTGGTGGCTGCTGCCAATACTGGAAAAGTGGTGAATTTGAAAAAAGGACAATTTATGAGTCCGGAGAGTATGAAACATGCTGTTCAAAAAGTCTTAGATTGCCACAACCAAAACGTAATGGTTACCGATAGAGGAACGATGTTTGGTTATCAAGACATGATTGTAGATTTTCGTGGCATCCCAACCATGCAGCAATATGCAACCACCGTTCTTGATGTAACGCACTCTTTGCAACAACCAAACCAAACGGCGGGAGTTACTGGAGGGCGTCCTGATATGATCGAAACCATTGCCAAAGCAGGAATTGCCGTAGGAGTTGATGGAATTTTTATAGAAACCCATTTTGATCCTTCAAATGCTAAAAGTGATGGCGCCAACATGCTCCACTTGGATTATTTTGAAGCCTTAATGACCAAATTAGTTGCCATTAGAAAAACCGTAAACACGTTTTAATTCTTTTATAATAATTAAATTTTAGCTATGTTTGATTTTACACCAACAGATTGGATCGGTTATTTGGCATCCTTAATTTTGATGATTTCCTTTTTAATGAAAAACATCATCACTTTAAGAACAATCAATTCTATTGGTGCCATCCTATTTATTTTTTACGGAATTATGTTGGCAACCTCGTGGCCAATAATAATTACTAACTTATTTATTCTTGGGGTGAATTTGGTTTATTTGACTAAGCATTTTACTTCAAAGTCGGAAAAATAATTTAGCCTAAGCGCTAATTCGCATTCTTTTATTCTTCTAAATCTTTTGGCTAACTACTTATTGTAAAAGATTAATTATTACTTTTATAAAAAAAAGATGAACGAGATAATCCGATATTTTGAAACAATACCTTCTATACACCGCGCGTTAATTTTGGGCGGTGGAATTACTTTTTTCTGGTTAATAGAAACCATAAAACCTCTTTTTTTATTAAAATACAGTAAGTGGAACCACGCTGGAATAAATATTTTTTTCACAGTTACCACTATTGTAGTGAACTTTTTGATGGCGTTTATATTACTTTGGACTTCTCAATGGGCCTCCCAAAATAGCATTGGCCTACTTCCCTTTTTAGGAACCAATAACCCATGGATTTACATGATTATTGGTTTGCTATTATTGGATTTGATCGGAGCATATTTGGTACATTATGTAGAACACAAAGTTAAATTTTTATGGCGATTTCACCTGATTCATCATTCTGATAATTGGGTAGATACCACAACCGCTAATCGCCATCATCCTGGGGAAAGCGTGGTTCGATTTGTATTTACTGCTCTTGCTATTTTGATCGTTGGAGCACCAATGTGGCTGGTTTTTTTATACCAATCGCTGTCGGTAGTTTTATCACAATTCAATCACGCCAACATTTCTTTACCCGTGAATTTGGATCGCTGGCTGAGTTATATCATTGTTTCGCCCGACATGCATAAAGTGCACCACCATTATGAATTACCGCATACCGATAGTAATTATGGTAATATTTTTTCTATTTGGGATCGGATTTTTGGGACCTTTTCTACATTAAAAAGAGAAGAAATAGTTTACGGAATTGACACTCACATGGAAATGGAAAAAAATAATACCATTGGAAACTTGTTAAAAATACCGTTCCAAAAAAGGAGCACGTTTGAAAAACCATAAAAAAATTTTAATGCTACTTTAAAACGTATTGATTTTTTTATTAATATTGAACTACATAATAATTTTTTAATTAAAAAAAACACAGCATATATTTTTCTAGGAATGAAAAAGAGCAAAAAAATTGACTTGACTTGGGATCAAAATGAAAAACTGATCGCATTGGCTTTAGAAGAAAGAAATCCGTTTGAAATTATCAAAAAGGAATTCGGATTAAGCGAAACAGAAGTTCTTGAAATTATGAAAAAGAAACTTCCAACTGACAAATTTGATTTATGGAAAAAGAAGGCTAACGCTGGAAAACCTAAACCAAAACCTATAAAAATTGATGATTTTGACGACGATCTAGACGGAAAATATTATATAAAAAATAAATTTGATTAAATAAAGCTCCTGATTGCAGGAGTTTTTTTTTGATTTAGAATTTCAATTCAATTGAAACTCTTACTTAGCATCAATAAATCTATAAAAACCTTCAATAGTATTCAAGAATTTCTTTAATTTGCCACAAATTAAAAACTATGAAAAAATTTCTATTTGCTATACTGTCACTAACTATTTTAGCTTCTTGTGAAAACAAACCAGAAACCAACCTACAAATTACTGGAAATGTAAAAGGATTACAAAAAGGAACTTTATATTTGAGAAAATTGGGAGACAGCACCTATGTCACTATCGATAGTATTAAAATAGATGGCAAATCAGATTTTGAAAGCAATATCAATTTGAAATCACCAGAAATGCTCTATTTATTTTTGGACCGCGGAGAAACGAATTCTGGAGATAACAATTTGATGTTTTTTGCCGAACCAGGGAAAATTAATATCACTACCGAACTAGATTATTTTTATTCAAAAGCAGTGGTAACAGGATCTAAGAACAATGATTTGTATGAAAATTATAAGAAAATAAGTTCCAAATACAACGAGCAACAATTAGAACTTACTGTGGCTAAAATCAACGCTTTAAAAAATAAACAAATGGATTTGATTGCTTCCATTGATGAAAAATCGAATGTCATTCTGAAACGAAAGTACCTTTATGCAATTAATTTTGCGGTAACTAATAAAGAGTATGAAGTAGCTCCATACATTGCATTGTCTGAAATTAACGATGCAACGATTAAGTATTTGGATACCATTCAAAAATCGATGTCGCCAAAAGTGGCAAAATCGCGCTATGGAGTATTGCTAACAAAATATGTAAGCGAAAGAAAAAAGTAATAGATTTATTTGGGCATGCCCCTCGAAAAATTCGGGTCAGGCTCTCGCTACAATCTCTGTTGCGCTTCGCTCCACAGAGGATTTTCGCTAAATCCTTCATGCGAAACCCATAACTACATTTTCTACGGCAACTATGTTTTTTTAATTTAAATTTATTTTATAATTATAATTTTTAAGCTGAGCCATTTGCAAAAACAAGCATTTCATTATGTACTGAGCCAAAATAGACATTTTTTAGAGCAAACTATTATTTATTTTTTGTATATTATTTAATATACTATTACATTATACTATATTTAAAATATATACTTTTGCATCTTTAATAATTTATGAAAAACAAATATAAAGTAGCCGTTATTATGTCAGTTTATAATACTCCATTTAAAATGGTGAAAAGGGCTATTGACTCGGTGTTAAACCAAACTTTTCAAGATTTCGAGTTGTTAATTATTGACGATGGAAGTACAAATAATTCACATCAATTAATTTTAGAATATGCTATTCTAAATGAAAATAAGGTTACCTATTTGCGTCATAAAAATTGCAGTCAATCAGAATCAATCAACAGAGCAATATTACTAACAAACAGCGAGTACATAACAGTAATTGATGCTGATGATGAATACAAAACAAACCATTTAGAACTGTGTTTGTCTGAAATAAACTCATTAGATCTTATCGCTTCAACCACAGAAACGATTGTGAATACCGAATCGGATTATTATGTTCCTGATCGTTACAATCAAAATGAAGTAATTCATGTAGATGATTGCATCCTTTTCGCGACTTTATTTGGAAAAAAAGAAGTTTTTGAGAACCTGAATTTTTTAAATATGTATGGCGCAGATGCTCATTTTTATGAAAGGGCAGAAAAAATGTATTTTGTAGATAAATTGGATTTAAGAACCTATATTTATTACAGAAACAATCCAAATAGCATAAGTGCAAAAGTTAAATCAAATAATTTGAGTTAATTGAAAATTCCTTCAAACCTTAAATTGTCAAATAAACTTATATTGGGATGCCATATTACTGGTGTTTACGATGTAAATAGAAATCAAATGCTTTTAGATGATGATTTTTCAATTATTGAGAAATGGTCTGCCTCAATTTCAAAATTAAATCTTCAAGCCATTATTTTTCATAATAATTTTTCAGATTCAACGGTATTAAAATACCAATCGGATCATTTAATTTTTATTAAAATAACTCATGATATTCGTTTTAATCCAAATGTTTTTAGATATTCTTTATACAGTCAATTCTTAAATAAATACTTCGATAAAATAGATTCTTTATTTGTAACTGATGTGTCGGATGTTTTGGTTTTGAAAAATCCATTTATCCAACCTTTATTTATTGATAATTCTGATTTTGTTTTTTGTGGTGACGAA
>JARXAC010000023.1:0-96716 GCA_029866065.1 Flavobacterium sp. | reverse complement strand
TATTGCTTTAGAGTAATCTGCTATAGCTCCTCGATAGTCTTGTAATTTATGTTTAGAATTACCACTTTCAAAATACTCCTCTGCCGTTTGACAATAATTTAAAGACGTTACAAATAATAAAATAATTAACAATAATTTTTTCATAATTTCTATTTTTAAATTCAATACAAATGTAATAAAATAATTTAAATATTAATTTTAGTTATTTATACTACAGCATTATGCGTAACTACTAATGTCGCATTGGTTGGCGGAGGCAGTTATCCCCAACCTGGAGAAATTTCTATGGCGCACAATGGCGTTTTATTTTTAGATGAATTACCTGAATTTAAAAGAGATGTTTTGGAAGTAATGCGCCAACCTTTAGAAGACCGGGAAGTAACTATTTCCAGAGCAAAATTCACAGTTACTTATCCTTCCTCGTTTATGCTAGTTGCCAGTATGAACCCAAGTCCGTCAGGATTTTTCAACGATCCCGATTCGCCACAAACGTCTTCGCCACACGAAATGCAACGCTATTTGAGTAAAATTTCAGGACCTTTATTAGATAGAATCGACATTCACATAGAAGTTACACCCGTTCCTTTTGAAAAATTGTCTGACGATAGAAAATCGGAATGTAGTATTGATATTCGAAAAAGAGTGACCGCAGCTCGTGAAATTCAAACTGCACGATTCGAATTAATGGAAAAAGTGCATTATAATGCTCAAATGAGTTCCAAGCAAATTAGAGAATTTTGTGCGCTAGATGATGTTTCAAAACAATTATTAAAAACGGCCATGGAACGATTAAATCTCTCCGCAAGAGCTTATGATAGAATTTTGAAAGTGGCTCGAACTATTGCCGATCTTGAGGCGGCAGAAACCGTTGTTTCCTCCCACATCGCCGAAGCCATTCAATATCGAAGTTTGGATCGCGATGGCTGGTTGGGATAAAAAAACCGCTATAATTAGCGTTTTTTTTAATATAAACTAGGAAACTTTGTAGGATTGTCTTCGTGCATCATTTCGTATATTTTCTCATAAATGTCTTCAGTTGAAGGTTTAGAGAAATAATCACCATCAGTTCCATAAGACGGACGATGTTCTTGCGATGTTAGCGTTCTAGGTTGGCTATCCAATTGGAAATACCCTTTTTGAACTTCTAATATCTGTTGTAAAATATAAGCCGAAGCGCCACCTGGAACATCCTCGTCGATCACTAATAAACGATTTGTTTTAGAAATACTTTTAAGAATATCGTGATTAATATCAAATGGTAATAACGATTGTACATCAATAATTTCTATATCAATACCAACTTCAATCAACTCTTTTGCGGCTTGTTCTACTAATCTTAAAGTAGAGCCATAAGACACTACGGTAATGTCTTTTCCAGTTTTTATGGTTTCCACCACGCCAATTGGAGTTTTAAATTCACCCAAATTCAAAGGCATTTTTTCCTTCAATCGGTAACCATTTAAACATTCAATTACCAATGCTGGTTCGTCTGTTTTTAGCAAAGTATTGTAAAAACCAGCCGCTTTAGTCATGTTTCTAGGTACCAAAACGTGAATTCCACGGATTGCATTTACAATCATTCCCATTGGAGAACCTGCATGCCAAATCCCTTCTAAACGGTGGCCACGAGTTCTTATTATTAAAGGTGCTTTTTGACGTCCCGCCGTTCTATAATGAAGCGTAGCCAAGTCATCACTCATAATTTGCAACCCATATAAAAGATAATCTAAATATTGAATTTCTGCAATTGGGCGCAAGCCTCGCATTGCCATTCCTATTCCTTGACCAATAATTGAAGCTTCACGAATACCTACATCGGCAACTCGTAATTCACCATATTTTTCTTGCATTCCTTCTAATCCCTGGTTCACATCGCCAATATTTCCAGCATCTTCACCAAAAACTAAAACCTCAGGATATTTTGTAAATAAAGCATCAAAGTTGTCTCTTAAAATCAAACGGGCATCAACTTCAGCTGCATTTTCATCCACTTCAGGTACTACTTCATTAACAGTATGAATATTAGTATCCGAAATAGAATACAAGTGCGAACTAAATTTAGGTTGGATAGTCGCATTAGCGTCTTTTATCCATTTTGATAAAGTATTTTTCTCCGTCTCAGAACTTAATTTTCTGAGAATTTTTCTAGCAGTCGACAATACATCTTTTCGAATAGGCTCTTTTATAGAAGCCAATTCATTTGTCAATTGGTCAATGTAACTGCTGTTTTGAGAAGTTTTTGTAATTTCTCGTAATAGCGAAACCAATTGGGTTTGTTCTTCTTTTAAAGGCGAAACGAACGCATGCCATGCCGCTTTTTTACCTTCTAAAACCTCATTTTTAGCTTGATTAGAAATTGCATCAAGTTCTTCTTCAGTAGAAAAACCGTTTTCAATCAACCATTTTGTCATTTGCTTTAAGCAATCAAATTCTGCTTCCCAAGTCAATCGCTCTTCATTTTTGTAACGCTCATGCGAACCAGAAGTGGAATGTCCTTGCGGCTGAGTTAATTCTGTTACGTGAATTAAAACCGGAACATGTTCTTCTCTAGCAATTTCGGCTGCTTTTTTATAAACAGATACTAAATTTGGGTAATCCCAACCGTTTACAGTTATTATTTCGTAACCATTATTGTTTACATCACGTTGAAATCCTTTTAAAATTTCCGATATATTTTCCTTTGTAGTTTGGTGTTTTGCATGTACAGAAATTCCGTATTCATCATCCCAAACACTCATAACCATCGGAACTTGTAGTACTCCTGCAGCATTTATGGTTTCAAAAAACAACCCTTCAGATGTGGAAGCGTTACCAATTGTTCCCCAAGCAACTTCATTTCCTTTAATGGAAAAGGAAGTTTTTTGTTCTAATCCTTCAACGTTTCTATATATTTTTGATGCTTGTGCTAATCCTAAAAGTCTCGGCATTTGCCCTGCGGTAGGGGAGATATCAGCACTTGAATTTTTTATTTTCGTAAGATCATTCCAATTTCCATTTTTATCCAAAGAATGCGTTGCAAAGTGTCCACCCATTTGACGTCCGGCACTCATAGGATCGTGCTCAATGTCAGTGTGTCCGTACAAACCAGCAAAAAATTGTTGAATGGATAAATGACCAATCGCCATCATAAATGTTTGATCGCGATAGTATCCTGATCGAAAGTCACCCTCACGAAACGCTTTCGCCATCGCTAATTGCGGCACTTCTTTTCCATCACCAAAAATACCAAACTTGGCCTTTCCAGTCAATACTTCGCGTCTTCCCAATAAACTGCATTCTCGACTTACACAGGCAATTTTATAATCGTTTAAAACCTCGATTTTAAAATCCTCAAAAGTCATCGATTCAGTTTCTGATTGCTTCATATTTTATTTCTTTAAATTGAAATCGTAACAAAAATATACAAAAATGATTGATTTACATAATACTTAGAATAAAATTCAATTAAATTATCTCTAATTATATCTTAATTTCAATACCTATAATTATTAAATATTTAAGATTTATGTATTTAAACTAAACAAAACACAATTAATTTACATTTATCCATCAATTTAATTGGGCGTTTAATCTAATTTGGTATTCTACATGTATCTTAAAAATTTGGTGATAAATTGTATTTTTTATAGAAATTATCCAATACTTCAATCACTTCATCTTCTGTATCTACAATTTTTATTAAATTTAAATCTTCTGGACTTACATTTTTATATTGTTCAATTAAAACTGTTTTTATCCACTCCATAAGTCCCGCCCAAAAAGAACGTCCAACCAATATAATTGGAAATTTTCCTATTTTTTTAGTTTGAATTAAGGTAATTGCCTCAAACATTTCGTCTAACGTACCAAATCCACCAGGCATAATTACAAATCCTTGGGAGTATTTAACGAACATTACTTTTCTAACAAAGAAATAATCGAAATTCAAGTTTTTATCGCGATCAATATAAGGGTTAAAATGCTGCTCAAATGGCAAATCGATATTCAATCCTACCGACGCGCCGCCACCTAAACTTGCGCCTTTATTACCCGCTTCCATAATTCCAGGTCCGCCACCAGTGATTACTCCATAGCCCGCTTTTCCTATTTTAAAAGCAATTTTTTCCGCTAACAAATAAAATGGATCGTCAGTTTTAGTTCTTGCAGATCCAAAAATAGTTACACAAGGCCCAATTCTACTCATAATTTCATAGCCATTCACAAACTCCGACATGATTTTGAAAATCGCCCAAGAATCATTGGCACGAATCTCATTCCATGTCTTTTGCTTCAGTTTGTCATGAATTACTTTGTCCTCATCGTTATTGAAATCTTCTAATTTCATAGTATTTTTTTTGGAGCTATTCCCGCTGTTCGTTTCAATCCAAGCTAAAAAGTTTGGGATTTACTCTGCCATCGGGGCTAGGGAATGATTTAATTTCCTGTTTATTATTTAAAATTACAATTTTTTTATTTTTTTTTGCCTGTTAAAGTAACTCTTTTTTTAAAAATTGAGCAGTATAGCTTTTTTTATTTTTTACAATTTCCTCCGGAGTTCCTTTGGCAACGACTTCACCGCCACCTTTTCCTCCTTCAGGACCAATATCAATAATGTAATCAGCTAATTTAATTACGTCCATATTGTGTTCAATAATTAAAATCGAATTTCCTTTATCAACTAATTTATTGATGACTTCCATCAAAACACGAATATCTTCAAAATGAAGTCCGGTAGTAGGCTCATCAAGGATATAAAAGGTATTTCCGGTATCTTTTTTTGACAATTCCCCAGCCAGTTTAATTCGTTGTGCTTCACCGCCAGAAAGGGTAGTGCTTTGCTGACCCAGAGTGATATAGCCTAAACCTACGTCCTGAATGGTTTTAATTTTTCGATGAATTTTTGGTATCATCTCAAAAAACGGAACTGCCTCATCAACAGTCATATTCAATACATCGGAAATTGATTTTCCTTTGAATCTAATTTCAAGCGTTTCTCTATTAAATCTTTTCCCTTGACACGTTTCGCATTCTACATACACATCAGGTAAAAAGTTCATTTCGATAGTTCTAACTCCCGAACCTTCACAAGTTTCGCATCTACCACCTTTTACATTAAAACTAAATCTTCCTGCTTTATAACCTCGAATCATACTTTCAGAAGTCATCGTAAATAGATTTCTAATTTCTGTAAAAACTTCTGTGTAAGTAGCAGGATTCGATCTTGGCGTTCTTCCAATTGGACTCTGATCAATGTCAATCACTTTATCGATGTGTTCTAAGCCTTCAATTTTCTTATACGGTTTTGGCTTTTTAACGCCATTAAAATAATAGGCATTTAATATAGGGTACAATGTTTCGTTAATCAACGTCGATTTTCCACTCCCTGAAACTCCAGTTACGCAGGTAAGTTGTCCCAATGGGATTTCAATGGTAACATTCTTCAAGTTGTTTCCAGAGGCGCCGCTTAATTTTAAAGTTTTTCCATTTCCTGAACGTCTCTTTTTTGGAACTTCAATTTTCATTTCACCGTTTAAGTACATCGCAGTAATTGTATGCTCCTTCAAGATTTCGGCAGGGGTACCTTTACTTATAATTTGTCCCCCGAATTTTCCCGCTTTTGGACCGATATCAATTACATAATCGGCGCGTTCAATCATGTCTTTATCGTGTTCAACCACAATAACAGAATTTCCAATGTCACGCAATTGCTCCAAGGAATGAATCAATTTGTCGTTGTCTCTTTGGTGCAAACCGATACTTGGCTCATCTAAAATATATAAAACACCCACTAGTTGAGAACCAATTTGCGTTGCCAATCGGATGCGTTGTGCCTCGCCACCAGAAAGTGATTTTGAACTTCGGCTTAAAGCCAAATAATCCAATCCAACGTTCATTAAAAAATTCAACCTATCCTTAATCTCTTTGATTACTTCAGTGGCTATAAGTTTTTGCTTGTCAGATATATGCTTATCTAAATTTTTAAACCAATCCGTTAAATCAGATATGTCTAAATCGCTTAATTCAACGATATTTTTTTCGTTTATTTTGAAAAATAAAGATTCCTTTTTTAATCGTGAACCTTCACAAACGGGACATTTTACTTCGTCCATAAATCCAGAAGCCCATCGCTTAATTGTTGCTGAACCACTTTCATCGTGCTGGTTTTTTATAAAGTGAGATATTCCTTCAAAGTCGATTTTATAGTCTTTGGTAATTCCTAATGTTATTGACTCTACCGAGAATTTATCTTTTCCACCATTTAATATAATTTTCATCGCTTCCTCAGAAATTTTATCAATTGGATCGGTAATTTTGAAATTGTATTTTTCTCCAATAATTTCCAATTGCTTGAAAATCCATGTCGATTTATATTCGCCTAATGGAGTGAAACCACCACTTTTTATGGATAGTTTCGGATTTGGAATTATCTTCTTTACATTAATTTCATTCACAGTTCCTAAACCATTACAATGATCGCAAGCGCCTTTAGGAGAATTGAATGAAAATAAATTTGGCTCCGGATTTTGATATGAAATCCCTGTGGTTGGACACATTAAATTCCGACTAAAATAACGCACCCTATCCGAATCTTGATCCAAAACCATGATCACATTTTCACCGTGATGCATCGCTGTTTTGATACTTTCTAAAACTCGTTTTCCGTTGTCTTCGGTAGAATCTATTAACACTCGGTCAATTACAATTTCTATATCGTGAGTTTTGTATCGGTCTAATTTCATTCCAACGGTGATGTCTTTTATTTCTCCGTTGATACGAGCTTTAAGGAATCCTTGTTTAGCAATTTGCTGGAATAATTCACCGTAATGCCCTTTTCGAGCTTTAATTACAGGAGCTAGAATATTAATTCGCTTTCCATTAAAATCCTTAATAATCAAGTCTTTAATCTGCTCATCATTATAGGAAACCATTTTTTCTCCTGTATTATAGCTATAAGCATCGCCACCACGAGCATAAAGCAATCGAAGAAAATCATATATTTCAGTGATGGTTCCCACAGTAGAACGGGGACTTTTACTAGTTGTTTTTTGTTCGATGGCAATTACGGGGGAAAGTCCGTCAATTTTATCAACATCTGGTCGTTCTAAACCGCCAAGAAATTGACGCGCATAGGCCGAAAAAGTTTCCACATATCTTCGTTGTCCTTCAGCATAAATGGTATCAAATGCTAATGATGATTTACCCGAACCCGAAAGCCCAGTAATAACCACCAATTTTTCTCGTGGAATGGAAACGTCAATATTTTTAAGATTGTGAACTCGCGCTCCTAAAACTTCAATTGTATTCTCTTTATCTAGCATATTTCTCATCAAAATGCAAAGTTACCATTTTGAATTTAACTTTTGATATAACGCCTATCAAGATTTTGTTAATACATGGCTTCAACTTAATCAATACTCATCGTTTTCAGTATACTTCTATACGCTTCAAGCGCATTAGATTTTGAGATAAACCCATGGTATTTTCCATTTTTTATAACAGGTAGAAATACCACTTTCGTTTTTTCAAATTTATCCATTACCGTTTCCATACTATCTGTTGGGTAAATTATTTCTTTTGGAGGATGCATAACTTCGTTTATTGGGGTGTACTTTACTTTGAAATCACTGAAAATAATATCACGGATTTCATTAAAATAAATCACCCCAATTAACTCATTATCCTCATTAACTACCGCAAAAACAACCTGATCTGAGTGGGAAATCATTTCTACTAAAGCCAATAGATTATTTTCCAATTTCACGGTTAAAAAATCAGTTTGAATAATGGTATTTATATCCAATGTTGACAAAATATTTGAGTCTTTATTACTTGTAAAAGCATTTCCTTTTCTAGCCAAATTTTTAACATCCAAAGAGTGTTTTTCAAATCTTTTTGAAATGGCAAAACTTATAGAGGACACTATCATCAATGGAATCATTAATTCGTAACCTCCAGTAATTTCAGCAATTAGGAATATTGCGGTTAGCGGTGCATGAAACAATCCACTTAATATTCCTGCCATTCCCACCATCGTAAAATTGCTAATTGGCAACATAGTAAAACCGGTAAGATTAATTAATTTAGAGAAGAAAAATCCAGTGTAAGATCCTAAAAATAGAGAAGGAGCAAAATTTCCTCCATTTCCACCACTACCAATTGTGATTCCTGTTGCAAATACCTTTAACAGCATCGTTGCACCAACAAAAATAAGTAATACCCAGCTATTGTTTCTGAAATCGCTAAAGAGTGTATTTTCCAATAATTGCCCAGGATTATTTTCTGATAAAGTTCTAATACTTTCATAACCTTCACCAAATAATGTTGGAAATACAAAAATGATAATTGCTAATAAAGACGCACCAAACAACCCTTTTTTATAAGGACTCAATTTCAATCGACTAAAAAAGTGTTCTACTCGTTGAAAATTTCTTGAGTAATAGATTGCTATAAATCCGGTGAATAAACCAAGTAAAATATAATAAGGTGTAAAGTGATAATTGAACGATTGTTTTTGATCGAAATTCAACAAAATGCTTTCGTCTAAAACCATTTCTGAAATTAAAGCACCCGTTGCTGCGGAAATCATTATTGGCGTAAAAGCCGAAATACTCACATCGACTAAAAGCACTTCTATTGCAAATAAAACCCCTGCAATTGGGGCGTTAAATGCCGCTGCAATTCCTGCTGCAACACCACAACCTATTAATAAAGTTCGGTCTTTATAACTCAGTTTATATCGTTGTGAATAATTAGAACCAAATGCCGCTCCTGTAATAACAATAGGGCTTTCCAAACCAGCAGAACCTCCTAAACCAACTGTTAATGAGCTGGTTACGATTTGAGCATACATCTGTTTACTTGGAATAATACTTGATTTTTTGGCCACAGCATATAAAATCTGGGAGGTTCCTTTTTCGATTGTTCCGCCTAAAAGTCTTTTAACTACAAATAGTGTCAAGAGAATTCCCACAATTGGTAAAACACTATTAATAAAGCTCAATTTTAATATCCCGTTGATTTCTGTGGCAAATGAAAATACCGAATGCGCAAAACTCTTTAGCACAATTACAGCCATCGCTGAAGAAATACCAACCAATACGCTCGACATGAAAATGAACTGTTTTTCTGTAAGTTTTGATTGTGCCCAGCCAACTGAAGACTCTAATTTAAATACGATTCTTTTCAGCATGTTGTATTAAAAAGTGCTAATTTACTACTATTTACAAAGTAAGTAATTTTTCTGAAGAAAATGCTCGTAATTCTTCAAAGAATTGAGTGAAATGGTGTTCAAATTCTGCATAATAGAGTTTCAATTCGGTAACAGAATTTCGCATCATCGAAACGTTTTTAGTGCGGCGATCCATTTGCGTAAGTATTTTTTCAATTCCCTCTATACTTTGATAGCTCATTAACCAGTTTTGTTCAATCATGTAAGGTTTCATCCTCTCCGCTTTTTCGGTTAAATAAGTTTGATAAGTAGTCAACGAAGTGTAGAAATTAGCTACAAAATTTTCAAGTGGTTCCTCAGAATAGGTATTCCAATTTTTAGCCAAAAAGTGATCGAAAAACACATCAACAATAACCCCAGAATAATGGTGGTATTCCGAATGCAATTTTTTGGTACATTTTCGAAATATCGGATGAGCATCTGTAAAAGTATCTATGGCGCGGTGAAGGACAATTCCTTTTTGAATTTCAGAATCATAAGTGAGGTACTGGTTTCCACGAACTCCATCGGCCATAAAATTGCCAATTTTTATCAAATCTGAGGGTCCTGAAAGATAAATGTGCGCTAGAAAATTCATTCCCCGAAAGTATGAATTTTATTCCAAATGAATCTGTTAACTACATCAAATTATTATATTTGCATAAATATTATAATCATGACTTTAATAAAATCAATATCAGGAATTCGTGGAACTATAGGTGGGGTAGTAGGTGATAATTTAACGCCTGTTGACGCAGTGAAATTTGCTTCGGCCTATGGAACATTCCTTAAAAATAATAGCAATAAAGAAAAATTAACGGTGGTTGTAGGTCGCGATGCCAGAATTTCGGGACCTATGATTCACAATTTAATTACCAATACTTTAATAGGTTTGGGAATTGACATCATCGATTTGGGTTTGTCAACTACTCCTACAGTTGAAATCGCAGTTCCTTTAGAGAAAGCCGATGGTGGTATTATCTTAACTGCATCTCACAATCCTAAACAATGGAACGCCCTAAAATTATTGAATAATAAAGGGGAATTTCTAAGTGCTACCGAAGGAGAATTAATCCTAAAAATTGCTGAAGACGAATCGTTTACCTTTTCTGAAGTGGATGATTTAGGGACTATTTCTGAAAACGAAGCCTACATGGATATTCACGTAGACGAGGTTTTAAAACTGCCTTTAGTAGATGCTGATAGTGTCGCTAAACGCAAATACAAAGTTGTTGTAGATGCTGTAAACTCTTCTGGGGGAATCATAATTCCTAAATTGCTAGAGCAAATGGGGGTAGAAGTGGTGAAATTATACTGTGAACCCAACGGACATTTTCCTCACAATCCAGAACCACTTAAAGAACACTTAGGCGATATTTGCAAACTAGTTTTAGAAGAAAAAGCCGACTTCGGAATAGTTGTTGATCCCGATGTGGATCGTTTGGCTTTCATTTCCAATGATGGCGAAATGTTTGGCGAAGAATATACTTTGGTAGCTTGTGCCGATTATGTGTTGAGCAAAACTCTAGGAAATACGGTTTCCAATATGTCTTCTTCAAGAGCTTTACGCGATATAACCAACAAGCACAATGGTTCCTACCAAGCAAGTGCCGTTGGAGAAGTAAATGTGGTAGAACTGATGAAAGCAACCAACGCGATTATAGGTGGCGAGGGCAATGGGGGAATTATTTACCCTGAGTTGCATTACGGTCGCGATAGTCTGGTAGGAGTGGCTTTATTCCTAACGTATTTGGCAAATCAAGAGAAAACTGTGGCCGAATTGCGCGCTAGTTACCCACAATATTACATGAGTAAAAATAAAATTGAGCTTACTCCCCAAATTGATGTTGATGCTATTTTAGTTGCCATGACCGAGAAATACAAATCCGAAGATATCACGACTATTGACGGAGTTAAAATAGATTTTCCTGAAAACTGGGTGCACCTTCGTAAGTCGAATACGGAACCTATAATTCGTATTTATACTGAGGCCAAAACCCAAGACGAAGCCGATGCCTTGGCACTACGGATTATTGGAGAAATTAAAGGGATAGTGGGGTAAATCCTCACCCCAGCCCTCTCCAAAGGAGAGGGAGACTAGAAGGATAAACGATATGTCAATGGGATTTTATTTCAGTTTCTCTCTAGATGCAGAAACGAGTTCAGCATGACAAACCACTCTAGATATTTATATGAACTTTTATGTCTATTATGGTTGTTTTTTTAGCTTACAGCTTTCAGCCTTCAACTCTCTATTTTCTAAACGATCAATTTTATCGCGTAACAGCTGAATGGTTGTTTCTGCTGATTTTAATGAAACTTCATATACAGATATCAATTTGTCTTTTAATTCCTCAGGATTTTCTTGATTGTTGGAAATAATATCACCATCCACTAAATTGAATCCGTTTTTGAATTTGTCGATGAATTTTTTTGAAGGTGGAATTTTTCCATTCATTATATTGGAGATACTTCCTTTTGACATACCTGTTTTTTCCGACATTTCATTGTTGGTAGGAACGCTAGGCAATAGCTTTAATGTTTTTTTGAATTCCTTTTCACCGTTAAATCTTTTGATATCAATCATAATAGAAGGAATTACGATTAGAAATACTAGTAATAAAGTAGCGGTTTATTGTGAGTTTACAATTGAAGAAGCAGTTTTTCAGCATAGAATTATTTTTAATGGTTTGTAATATTGGTAAAAATAATTATTATTATTTAAACAGACATGTTAAAAATTGCGCATTTTTTAAATAGAATTGAATATTAATTGAAAGATTGAATCCTCACCCCAGCCCTCTCCAAAGGAGAGGGAGACGTCATGAATAAATAATTTAATGGGATTTTATTTTAGATTCAACCTTAACTAATCGAATAGTAACATTTATATGACCTTTTAAGCCTTATATGGTAAAATAAAAAAAGTGCCTTCATTTCTAAAAGCACTTTTAAATGTTGTAGTTGTAGTAGTTTAATATTATAAAATTATAAAGCCGATTTAACTGTTTTAATAATTCTTGCAGCAATTTTGTAAGGATCACCATTTGATGCTGGACGACGATCTTCCAACCATCCTTTCCATCCTTTTTGTACCGTCATTAAAGGAATACGAATAGAGCAACCTCTGTCAGATACTCCATATGAGAAATCGTGAATTGACGCTGTTTCATGTTTTCCGGTTAAACGCAAATCGTTGTAAGCTCCATAAACCGCAATGTGTTCAGCAGTTACCGGACGGAACGCCTCACAAATTCTTTCGTAAGTCGCTTGATCTCCACAAGTTCTTAACACCTCGTTTGAGAAGTTAGCGTGCATACCAGAACCATTCCAGTCCGTATCTCCAAGAGGTTTTGGGTGGTATTCAATATAGTAGCCGTATTTTTCTGTTAAACGATCTAATAAATAACGGGCAACCCAAATTTCGTCACCTGCTTTTTTTGCTCCTTTAGCAAATAATTGGAATTCCCATTGTCCGCAAGCAACTTCTTGGTTTATCCCTTCAAAGTTGATTCCAGCAGCAATACATAAATCAGCATGTTCTTCAACAAGCGCTCTACCGTGAGTGTTTTTTCCACCTACTGAGCAGTAGTACATTCCTTGTGGTGCTGGATATCCACCTATTGGAAAACCTAAAGGCAATAATGTTTTAGTGTCCATGATAAAGTATTCTTGTTCGAATCCGAACCAAAAATCACCATCATCATCAATAGTAGCTCTACCGTTTGAAGCGTGAGGAGTACCATCGGCATTCATAACTTCAGTCATTACCAACCAACCATTTTTTCTAGTAGGATCTGGATAAATAGCAACAGGAACCAACAAGCAGTCAGACGAACCACCTTCAGCTTGTTTTGTAGAGGAACCGTCAAAAGACCAATTTCCGATTTCAGCTAAAGTTCCTTTAAATTTGTCATGTTCTTCCACTTTAGTTTTACTTCTTAAATTTTGCGTTGGCTCGTATCCATCCAACCAAATGTACTCTAATTTAATTTTTGCCATGGTCATTTAGTAATTATGTTATTTATTATTTCGCAAAAATAAAAATTTATTCATTAGGCCTAAAATTTAGGGGGTATAATTTATTAACAATGATAAATTTTTGGTTAAAAACTATTTACGAGGGGGTCTATATATAAAAAACTTTATTTTATTGTAAAAATCGTGTAAATTGATAAATTAAGATGAATTTAATTCCAACATTTTATATATTTGTAAAGAAATCAACTGATTTATTAATATAATTAGCATTTAGTATGGCAAATTTACGTTTTCAAGCACTTAAAGAAGCATCGAATAGAACGAGTATAAAGTTTGAAGAAACCAATAAAAAGTCCACCATTTTTGGTTCGAATGTTTTTAACGATAAAGCGATGAAGCAGTTTTTAACTTCCGATTCGCATAAGGCCGTTAAAGATGCGGTTCAATTTGGTACTAAAATTGACAGAAAACTAGCCGATTATATTGCCATGGGAATGAAAGAATGGGCATTATCAAAAGGCGTAACTCATTATACCCATTGGTTCCAACCCTTAACAGGAAACACAGCTGAGAAACACGATGCTTTTTTTGAAACTTCGTATGATGGTAGTGATCCTGTTGAGAAATTTGGTGGCGCACAATTGGTACAACAAGAACCAGATGCCTCTAGTTTTCCAAATGGTGGAATTAGAAATACGTTTGAAGCTAGAGGATATACCGCTTGGGATCCTACCTCGCCAGCATTTATTTATGGTACTACATTGTGTATTCCAACAGTATTTATTTCCTACACAGGAGAAGCATTGGATAATAAAATTCCATTACTTCGAGCATTATCTGCTATGGATGATGCCGCTACTGACGTGTGTAAGTATTTTGATAAAAATGTAAAAAAGGTAACCGCAACATTAGGTTGGGAGCAAGAGTATTTTTTGATTGATAAATCGTTAGTGAATTCGCGTCCCGATTTAATGATGACCGGTAGAACGTTAATTGGACATACTTCTGCGAAAGGGCAACAATTAGATGATCATTATTTTGGTTCCATACCAACACGTGCTTTAACCTTTATGCGAGATTTAGAACAAGAATGTATGTTGCTTGGAATACCGGTTAAAACGCGTCATAATGAAGTTGCACCGAACCAATTTGAGTTGGCACCAATATTTGAAGAAACCAATTTAGCGGTCGATCACAACTGCTTGTTAATGGATGTAATGAACAAAGTGAGCGAACGCCACGATTTAAAAGTGCTATTTCATGAAAAACCATTTAAAGGTGTAAACGGATCGGGAAAACACAACAACTGGTCGCTAGCAACCGATACAGGAGTGAATTTATTGAGTCCGAGTAAAACCCCGATGAGTAATTTGCAATTTTTGACTTTCTTTATCAATACGATAAAAGCGGTAAACGATTATGAAGCTTTATTGCGAGGATCTATTGCTACAGCAAGTAATGACCACAGGCTAGGAGCCAATGAAGCGCCGCCAGCAATTATTTCGGTATTTATTGGAGAGCAATTAACGAAGGTATTAGCTGAATTAGAAGGGGTAACTACAGGTAAGTTATCACCAGAAGAAAAAACAGAATTAAAATTAAATGTGGTAGGTAAAATTCCGGATGTACTTTTGGATAATACCGATAGAAATAGAACGTCACCATTTGCTTTTACAGGAAATAAATTTGAGTTTAGAGCGGTAGGATCGTCAGCGAATTGTTCGAATGCTATGACCACTTTAAATACTATAGTTGCCAAACAATTGAAAGATTTTAAAGTAGAAGTTGATAAATTGATTGACTCAAAAGGCATGAAAAAAGACGATGCTATTTTTAATGTATTAAGAGAATATATTAAAGTATCGAAAAATATTCTATTTGAAGGAGACGGATACAGTGAGTCATGGGAAATAGAAGCCGCAAAACGTGGATTGAGTAATTCAAAAACTACCCCAGAAGCTTTGAAAGCCAGAGCCTCAAAACAAGCCTTGGATTTATTTTCAGAAATGAAAATTATGAATCACGTTGAGGTAGAAGCTAGATACGAAATTGAATTAGAAGAATACACTAAGAAAATTCAAATTGAAGGACGTGTTTTGGGTGATATATCGTTAAATCACGTGATTCCTACGGCAATAAGATATCAAAATACGTTGATAGAAAATGTAAAAGGTTTAAAAGAGATATTCGGATCAGAATTTGAGAAAATTGCTAAAGAGCAAATCCGTTTAATCAAGGAAATTTCAAAGCACATTGAAGGAATCAATTCGAAAGTAGAGGAAATGACCAATGCGAGAAAAAAGGCCAACTCCCTCAAGGATGCTCTAGAAATGGCCGAGGCCTATTGTAATTCGGTAAAACCCTATTTTGAGATTATCAGAGAACACTGCGATAAACTAGAACTATTAGTAGATGATGAAATTTGGACATTAACAAAATACAGAGAGTTGTTGTTTACTAAATAATAAATATTGAATTTTTAAGTTATAATATAATGAACCTGGTTCAGATAAAGAATCAGTTTTTTTTAATAAAAACATCATAACTTTGATTGTATTTAAAATATCAAATTAGAATAATGAAGTTCAAACTAGTATATATAATGTTGCTTTTTAGTTTTGGTAAAATAGCAGCACAAGAAAAATTGGAGGTATTCTTTGATTTTGATAAATATGATATCAATATGGGGGCCAATCAAAAATTATTGGATTGGGTCGTTTCTTCAAAGAATATTGAAGTTCAAAAAATATATGGGTTTTGCGATTGGAAAGGAACCAGCGTATATAACGATTCGCTATCATGGAAAAGGGTTCAAACGGTTCATGATTTCTTAAAAGAAAAAAGTGTAAAAATCAAACAAGACTATGAAATTAAAGGGTTTGGAAAAGATTTTGAGCAATCAAAAATTCAATCTGAAAATAGAAAAGTGACTGTTGTTTATGAAATAATAAAAGTTCAAGAACCTAAAACTAAAGAACAACTTCAATTAGAAGAATTGAATAATTCCATAAAAACTTCAAATATTGGTGATCATATTAAACTAAATAACATCTATTTTTTTAATAATTCAGCGAGGTTATTACCCAATTCAGAGCCTGTTTTGTATGAATTATTATGTGTGATGAATGATAACCCAAAATTAAAAATAGAAATCCAAGGTCATATTTGTTGTCAAACAGCGCAAGGCGTTTATGATGTTTCAATATCTAGAGCTAGAGCGGTGTGGATGTTTTTAATTAAAAATGGAATTAATAGAAACCGCATGTCGTTTAAGGGATTTGGAACCTCAAAACCAATCCATCCTATCCCTGAAAAATCAGCACAAGAAGAAGAAGACAATCGCCGAGTTGAGATTATGATTTTGAGTAAATAAATTATCATATAGTAATTTCACATCCAAAAATTCCGATTATCTTTGCAAACAACTACACAACAAAAAATGAGCTCAGATACAAGTAAAAGATATGCTCTTCGAGGTGTTTCCGCATCAAAAGAAGACGTACATAATGCTATTAAAAACATTGACAAGGGTTTATTTCCAAAAGCATTTTGTAAAATTGTACCTGATTATTTAACCCATGACGAAGGGTATTGTTTAATTATGCATGCTGATGGAGCAGGAACAAAATCTTCATTGGCTTATATGTATTGGAAAGAAACTGGCGACATTTCTGTTTGGAAAGGCATCGCTCAAGATGCTTTAATCATGAATATTGACGATTTATTGTGTGTAGGAGCTACTGATAATATATTACTTTCTTCAACCATAGGAAGAAATAAAAATCTAATACCTTCAGAAGTAATTTCAGCAATTATTAATGGGACTGAAGAATTAATTTCCGAATTAAAATCGTATGGAGTAACGATTCATTCTACAGGTGGCGAAACTGCCGATGTGGGTGATATTGTAAGAACTATAATTGTAGATTCTACTGTAACGGCAAGAATGAAGCGCTGCGATGTGATTGATAATGCCAATATAAAAGCGGGTGATGTAATAGTAGGTTTGGCTTCTTTCGGACAATCAAGTTACGAAAAAGATTACAATGGCGGAATGGGAAGTAACGGATTAACTTCGGCACGACACGATGTTTTTGACCATTATTTAGCTCAAAAATACCCTGAAAGTTTTGATGCGGCAGTTCCTCAAGATTTGGTTTATTCTGGAAAAGTAAAGTTGACCGATGCTGTAGAAAATTCTCCAATTGACGCAGGTAAATTAGTATTGTCGCCAACAAGAACTTACGCCCCAATTATCAAGAAAATTTTAGAAAAATACAATTCAGATACAATTCACGGAATGGTTCATTGCAGTGGTGGCGCACAAACTAAGATATTACATTTCATAGAAAACCTACATATTATCAAGGACAATTTATTTCCGGTACCGCCTTTATTTCAGTTGATTCAAGAGCAATCTGCAACCGATTGGAAGGAAATGTACCAAGTTTTCAATTGCGGTCACCGTATGGAATTGTATGTTCCAGAAGCTGTTGCAAATGATATTATTGCCATTTCAAAATCGTTTAATGTTGACGCACAAATTGTGGGTAGAATAGAAGCATCAGCTACCAAAAAATTGACAATCACCAGTGAATACGGTGTTTTTGAATATTAATCGCAATTTGACAACAACTTTTTAACTATAGAAACTTTAAACTTTAAACTTTTTTTCAATGTACGAACTCGTTTTTTTGGAATTATAAAGAAGGAATTTACCTTAATCATCATTTAGTTTATGAAGCTATAGTCGAAGAACAACTAGTTGAAGGATTAGAAGTACTTCCTACAACAGTAATTGTCAATAGAATAAATTCTCTTTTTTCAAAATGGGTACGGGTGGATGAAAACAGTTGGAAAAATAACAACGGACCAGGTGCTTTTCACGTTCGTATCACTTCTCAAAGTATAAAAATTGATTGCTACGGAACCCAAGGATCTGATATGGACATTTTGGTTAATGCACTTGAAGAATTTAAATGCCCATTATACGACCCACAAGTACCAGAAAGGTATGATGGAGTGGAGTAGTGCTAAAAAAAATTATTATGAAAATTAATTTAAAACACGGAATAGACCATCTCGTTTTCGGAATGAAACAAAACGATGTAATTGCTATATACGGGAAACCGAATAGAAATTATAAAGACGAAGATGACAATGTTATTTTTTCTTATAATTCACTAAAAATGCGACTTACATTTTATATGGAAGAAGACTTTAAATTGGGTTATATTGTTGCTTCAAGTTCCGATATGAAATTATTTGGAAATAAAGTAATTGGAAAAAAAATTAGTGATGTGAAATCAGAATTGGCTCAAAAAGGAATTACAAAATTTACTCAGGAAGAATTTGACACTTTTGAAAATTATTTCAATGAAGACAATTGGATTATTTTTCAGACTGAATTTGATGAGGTGGTGAAATTTGAAATAGGAGCTATTATAAATGATAAGGATGAATTTGACTGGAAGTTCAAAAGTTAGATAAAAAAAATACATTAAAAAAAGGTGTTTCAGAGATTTCCGAAACACCTTTTTTTGGTATTAACTTAAATTATTTTTTAGCTTCATTCGCCACTGGTGGAGGAATTCCTTCCAATAATTCTATTTCAAAAATGATATTCGCATTTGGTGGAATTACATTTCCAGCGCCTCTTTCACCATATCCTAATTTTGAAGGAATGAAAACGACCGCTTTATCTCCAAAAGACATTGCATTTAAACCTTCAATAAATCCTGGAATCAAACCGTCTTTTTTGCCGTATTGGAAAGGAAATGGTTGGTATCCGTTTTGATCCGCTCTGTTTTTATCAAATTTTCCGCAAACTTTATTCACTTCTTCATAGCTACTGTCAAATAAAGAACCGTCTTCAAGATAACCCGCATAATGAATAAATACATTGGCTCCGTCAGCAGGTTTTATACCAGCTCCTTTTTGAATAATTTTATATTCTAAACCTGTTTCGGTTTTTATAGCTGTAGCTCTAATTGCAGTTAATTCACTTACTTTAGCCGCTTTTACAGGAGCATATTTTTCATTATAAACTCTTTTGGCTTCTGCATCAATTGTGGCTTGTTTGGCTCTAGCTTCTGCTTGAATTGCAGCTTGTTTAGCGTCATCTCCCGCTTTATTTGCATAGTAGTCAGCGAAAACTTTAGGCGCATCGAATTTTTTTGCTTCAGCGCCTACTCTTGAAATGGTAACTTTTTGCATTACATCGTCTTGAACAATGGCATTTACAATATCCATTCCGCTCACAACGTGTCCGAAAATAGTGTGTTTTCCATTCAACCAAGGCGTGTCTTTATGAGTAATAAAAAACTGACTGCTATTGGTAGCTGGGCCAGAATTGGCCATAGCAAGAATACCACCTTTGTCAAAAATCAATTCAGGTAGGCATTCATCTTTAAAGCTATAACCACAACCACCTGATCCATTTCCAGCAGGATCTCCACCTTGAATCATGAAATCTTTAATTACTCTGTGGAATTTTAATCCATTATAAAATGGTTTTCCTTTCAATTTTTCATCAGTAACAAAGGGGTTCGTACCTTCAACTAAAGAAATAAAATTGGCAACAGTTACCGGAGCTTTTTTATATTCTAATATTAATACGATTTTACCTTTTGAAGTTTCAAAATTTACAAATATCCCTTCATTAGAATTTGAATTTGCTTTTTTAACAGAAGTAACAGGCAATTTAGCACCAACTACTTTCTTTACTTTTTGTGCATAAATGGAAGATGTAATTCCAAAGAACAATAAAAATAATACTTTAAATTTCATTTTAATTTGTTTTAATAATATCCTTACTTTTTTGCTTTTTGCTGGGATTTCAGGTTTATTCCCAATTTATTTTGTTGGCATTTTTTCTAATAATTCAATTTCGAAAATGATATTAGCGTTTGGAGGAATCACATTTCCTGCACCAGCTTCACCATATCCTAATTTTGCAGGAATAAACAATACTGCTTTGTCACCAAAAGACATGTTTTCTATCCCTTCAATAAAACCCGGTATCATCCCGTCTTTTTTACCTGCTTGAAAAGGAATTGGCAGGTATTGATTGGCATCTGCTCTTTGTTTATCTAACTTTCCGAATTCTGTGGCCACATTTTGGTAACTGGTATCGAATAAGGTTCCGTCTTCTAGGAACCCAGCATAATTGATGAAAATATCAGTTCCAAGAGTTGGTTTTTTTCCAGTTCCCTTTTTTACAATTACAAATTGCAAACCACTTCTAGATGTAGAACAAGTTTCTCTTAATTTATTAAAAAAGGCAATTTTTGCATCTATAGCAGGTTTGTATTTTTCTAAGTAGAATTTTTTGGTTTGATCCTCTATTAAAGCTTGTTTCTTGATGTTTTCTTTTTCTTTAGCAAAGTAGTCATTGAATACTTTTACAGCATCAAATTTCATCGCAGCAACGCCTTTTCTAATGATGGTTATCGATTTAATATCGTCATTTTGCACAATTGTATTTACTGTTTTCATACCATTTTCAATTACGTGACCAAATATAGTGTGTAAACCATTTAACCATGGAGTTTCTTTGTGGGTAATAAAAAATTGGCTGCTATTAGTTGCAGGTCCTGAGTTTGCCATTGCTAAAACACCTCCTTTGTCAAATGCTAATTCGGTAATTTCATCTTTAAATTTATAACCAGTATCGCCACTTCCATCTCCTAAGGGATCACCGCCTTGAATCATAAAATCGGCAATAACTCGATGGAACTTCAGGTTATTATAGAAAGGTTTTCCTTTTAATTCTTCTTTTACAAAAAGATTGTTTCCTTCCGCAAGACTAACAAAATTAGCAACAGTTACAGGAGTTTTTTCAAATTCTAATTCAACAAGAATTTTTCCTTTATTGGTTTCAATTTCAGCGTACAATCCATCTTTTAAATCGCTGTGAGTGTCTTTACAAGATATAAAGGATAAAATAATTACTAAAAATAAACTAATTCTCTTTTTCATTTGTTTCTTTTTTAATTTCTTTTGGTTTACTAATTTCAGGTTTAAAATCGTTTAATGTCAAAGTGCAGATAATTGGTTGATTAGCGCCAATTCTTTTTTCATCACCATGATACCCATAGGCAACATGCGAAGGAAATAGGAAGGTAATTTTCTCTTTTTTATGCATTAATTTTATACCATGTCGCAACCCGATGATTATTTTTTGCTCTTTATCAACATGATATTCTTGCGGTTTTAATTCCAATTCAGAATAAATAATATTTCCTCTTAGATCTTTAATTTCATAATTAAAATAGGCAACATCACCTTTTTTTGGTCTTAAAGTGTCTTGGTCATTTTTACTTTCATAGATATACCAATATCCTTTTTTTGAAGATATATAATTAGAGTCTGGATTGCTTTTTATAATTGAATCAATTTTGGATTCTTCGGAGGCAATCAACTTTTTATTTCTTTCAGCAGATTCTTTTAAAAAAGTACCAGAAGTTTGAGAAATTGGTTTTCTCGCTTTTTGTTGACTACAACCCAAAAAGAACAATACAAACATTAATATCGGTACTATATTTTTAATTATTTTCATTTAGATTTAAATTTTGAGTTATTAATTCTTCAAATTTGCAGATTGTTTCATGCATTGACAAATCTGATTTTCCTCCCGCTGCGTTGATATGTCCACCGCCACCAAAATGGTCTCTAGCAAATTGATTAACATCAAAATCGCCTTGTGATCGAAATGATATTTTAATACAATTGTCTTCTTTATTTTCTATAAATATTGCGGTAAAAACAATCCCTTTTATTGTTAATCCATAATTTACAATTCCTTCGGTATCGCCTTTTACATGTTTGAATTCATCTAATTCGGATTGGGTAAGTGTAATATAGGAAGTCCGATATTTTTCTAGCACTTTCATGTTTTGTAAAGCCCTTCCCAGTAATTGTAACCGATTATAGGAATTATCATCGAAAAGTAAATTTGGAATAGTAGTATTTTCAACACCTAATTCAATAAATTGAGCAACAATTCGATGTGTTTTTCCAGTAGTTTTAGGATATCTAAATGAGCCAGAATCGGTTAAAATTCCGGTATATAAGCAAGTTCCAATAGTCTTATCTATTAGAGAAGTTTGCTCTAAAAATGCAATAAAATTATAAACCATTTCACATGTCGATCCAAATTCAGTATTAGAATAGGTAAATTCAGCATAATCATCTGGACTTTGATGATGGTCGATCATAATAAATGGGCAATCAGCTGATTTTAATGCCGATTCCATTTCACCAACTCTATAAAGTGCATTAAAATCTAGTGTAAAGATTAATTCCGCTTCATTGATAATTTTAGAAGTTTCCTCTTTTTGTTTTTCATAAATCAGAACTTCATCAGCGGAAGGTAGCCAATTTAAAAATTCTGGAAATTCATTTGGAGAAATAACTGTGACTTGATGGTTTAATTTTAACAAAAAATGATACAAACCTAGAGTTGATCCCATCGCATCTCCATCTGGATTCCGGTGAGGAACAATTACAATTTTTTTAGGTTTTGATAAAAGTGATTTTATCTTATTAATGTCAAAATTTTTCATAGAATGCGAAGTTACATTTTTTTCACAAAATAGAAACATTTTAACCAATTCTTACCAAATTTATTTTGCAATAGTTAGACCTACCCAAACTGCAAATAATCCAGTTACTAGGCTCAAACCGATGTAAACAAAAGCCAATCCGGAATGGTTATTTTGAAGTAAATTAATATTTTCGAGTCCAAATGTAGAAAATGTGGTGTAACCTCCGCAAAATCCGGTTATGAAAAACCATTTGATATTGGAGTTTACTAAATTATTTTTTTCTAATAATGAAATTGCAATTCCGATTAAAAAACACCCTAAAACATTCGTAATTAAAGTGGCTAGTGGAAAAATAGAGGCGTAATATTTCTGAACTATAATTGAAGTCAAATATCTAAATACACTTCCAATTCCACCCCCTAATCCAATTAATAATAAGGTTCTAATCATGAAAAATTATTTAGAAGTTGCAATTACAAAGTTCAGTTTTAATTTAACGCCTATCTGCATTAAGTCAACTAAATCTTGTACTTTATTATCGTCAGGAACTCTAAGAACTACCGTTTTATCTCCCGAAATTGAAGTTTTTTCCAGTAACATTTCTTCTAAATTTTCAAACGCAACTTCCTGCTTGTCAATATAATATAATTTATCTTCGGTAACAGAAAGACTGATGTGATCTTTATTGGTACTTTCGTTGGAAGCTGCTTTTGGCAACGTCAATTTAATTACGTTTGGATTTGCTAATGTTGAAATAATTAGAAAAAACAAAAACAAAAAGAACATAATATCACTTAGTGAAGAGGTAGGAATTTCCGCATGAAATCGCTTATTTCTTTTAATTGCCATATTATGGTTGTTGAATTACGTTAATAATTTCCAATGTTTGCTTTTGAACTTTTAAAGAGAAATGATCGATCATCATATTGAATAAATGGTAGGCAGAATAAGCAATAACACCTACAACTAGACCAGCGCCACTACTAATCATTTTTTCATATAAACCACCAGAAATGGTTTGGATATTTAAATTACCGGTATTTGAAATGGTATGAAATATTTTAATTACTCCAGAAATTGTCCCAATAAAACCTAGAATTGGAGCGATACCGGAAATTAACCCTAAATAGCCTAATCCTTTTTCCATTTCTGCAATTTCGACATTAGCAGTTTTTTCCATAACCGATTCAATTTCGCTAATTGGTCTGCCAATAATTGAAATTCCGCTTTTAATAATGTTACCTGAAGCAGTATTTCCACGACCACACATCATAATTGCATTATCAATTTTTCCAGATTTCAATTGGATTCTAACATCATTAATCATGTTTTCATCCTGTTTTGTGGTTTTTTTAATTGATAAATATCTTTCAACAATTACATAGATACAAAAGAAAAGTAAAATGATAATTGGAATAATCATAATACCTCCTTTAAGAATAAAATCCAAATAGGATACGGTATCTGTAGTGCCAGGGGCTGCAATAGTATTTACAGCAACTTTAGAAACGGTGTCGGAAACGACTGTTGAAGATTGAAGGAAAAAATTTAAAAACATAACTGTTGTTTAGGTTAAGTAAGATTACAAATTTCACTATTTTTTTCTAAAGTAACTATAAAATAGATAATTTTTTATAGAGATAGGATCTTACTGTATAACGATAGATTAATTTAAAAAGTATTTTGAATTCCATCATTTCTTGGATTTATTACAATGGTTTCCTGCTAGTATAATTATTTAACATATATTATCAGCTTAACATCTTAATTTATTTATATATTTGAAAAGTGTTACCTAAAGTTTATAACCATATAAATTAATTTATTATGAAATTAAAATTACTATCAACATTATTTTTATTTATTTCCGTTGTATTTTCTAATTTTTCGCAATCTTCTGATAAGGAATCTGCTGCAAGAAGTTGGATCAATGAGCACGCTAAAGAGTTAAATATTCAGTCTTTCCATTCCTTTAAATTAACATTTGTTAGAAAAGGATTGGCTGGTGAAACATTACGTTTCCAACAAATGCTAAATGAAGTTCCGGTTTATGATTCTGAAATTGTAGTCAATTTTGCAGAAGGCGATCATGTTGCATTTTCATCAAATAATTACGATCCTACAATTGCAAAAATTGACACAAATCCTTCTATTACTAATACACAAGCAATTGCAATTTCTAATGACGCATTGCAATTTAAAGGAGCTGTTACCTATCAAGATTCTAAATTATGTGTAGTTAAAATGGAACAAAATACTATTTTAGTCTATAGAGTTGTAACTAATGCTTTTGATAAAACAGGAAGTTGGGAAGTTATTATAGATGCTAAAACAGCTGCGATTTTAAGCAAAAAAGATATTGCAATATATCATAAAGATAAAAAAAAAGAAAAAGCAAAAAAAGTAAATACAAACACTAAATTAACTTCACCAAATTCATTTGTTCCAGGTGCTGCTAAAGTATTTATTCCAGATCCACTTTCTCAAGCTCGAGTTCCTTATGCTGGAAATTATTTAGATAATAATGATTTAACTAATGCTGATTTTGATGCTGCTAGAACTCAAGTTATTTTACCTGAAATTGAATTATTAAGTGGTGTTTATAAACTGAAAAGTTCCTTTGTAGAAATTCAAGATCTGGAAGCACCTGCCAAAGGTTTATTTACACAATCAACTCCAAATTTCTTGTACGATAGAGAAAATGATGCTTTTGAAGCAGCAAATGCATTTTTTCATTTGGATAATAGCATGCGTTATATCAATAACACACTAGGAATTCGTTGTATTCCATTAACAAATTCAGGAATTTTATATTTTGATCCCTCTGGAGTAAATGGGGATGACAATTCCTATTATACTGTTGGAACTCTAACTTTTGGTGAAGGGGGAGTTGATGATGCTGAAGATGCCGATGTGGTTTTACACGAAATGGGACACGGAATTCATGATTGGTTAACTGGTGGTCATGCTTCAGCTAGTACTGGTTTAGGGGAGGGTACAGGTGATTATTGGGCAGTTTCTTACAGTCGCAGTTTAAATCAATGGATAGCAACAGATGCCGCCTATAATTGGGTCTTTAGTTGGGACGGTCACAACGAATGGTGGGCTGGTAGAGTTACTAATTACACGAGAACTTATCCTCAAACAGGAGCAACAAATACTCAAATTCATACCTATGGTCAAATATGGGCTACAGCTTTAATGAAAATTTTTGATGTTATAGGAAGAACAAAAATGGATAAAGCTTTCCTTGAAGGACTTGCGTTAACGAATAGCTCTTCCAATCAAAAAACAGCTGCGGTTGCAGTAAGACAAGCTGCTATAAACATGAATTATCCTTGCGCCGATATTCAAACAATAACTGATAAATTCAATGCTTCTGGTTACGCGTTGCCTGCACTTTCATTAACTATGGGGATTATTGCAAACCAAACCGTTAACGCTGGAGCTACTGATACTTTTTTGATTCCTAGCTACGCAACACTTGGAAATCCAATTTCTGACGGTTGTGCTGCTACTGTAACCCAATCGCCAGCAATAGGAACCTCGGTTGCTCCTGGGATTTATACTATAACAGTTACTGCAACATTAGGAGCTACAGTAATAGTAAGAACATTTACATTAACAGTGGTTTCATATTTATCAACTGTTGATTTTGTAAAAAACAGCATTGTTATTTATCCAAATCCCGCTAAAAATCTAATTACAATTAAAGGGGAATTCAATGGAGCAGAAACTGTTACCATTTTCAATTTATTAGGTCAAAAAGTAATTGAAAGAACATTGATGTCAAATGAAGAAAAAATTGATGTATCTTCACTTTCCAATGGAGTTTACACTGTATACTTTAACACAACTAAAGTAGGTAAGAAGTTTATAAAAGAATAAATCAGTTACCAAAACAAATTAAATGGATATGAAAGTCGAATTATTTTTTTGTAATTACCCCGTTTTCATCAAGCATTATTTGAGATTCTGGAACATCAAATTTAGTGAGGTTAATTATTTCTTTTATAACTGTTTTATCCTCGTCAATAACAGGGCCACCTTCACCAACTTGTTTTGTAGAATAAATAGTACCGGATAAAAATTCTCCTTTTTTATTTACAAAAAGCTTAATAATTGGTGCAATTCCACATATTCCTTTAAGATTAAATCTTGCATAGGTAGCAAAATTCCCCATACTGTAAGCAATAAATTTTCCTTTGTAAATGTCAATTGCTCGGGTAACATGCGGTCCATGTCCAAAAACAATATCGGCACCTGCATCAATTACAATTCGTGCAAATTGATATGGATTACCTCGATTTTCTCCTAAAAATAGTTCATCAGAACGGGTTAAGTGGCTTTTTGAAGAACCCTCTGCACCGCCATGAAATGAAACAATTACAATATCGCATATTGAATTAAGTTGTTTAACGATTTTGGCAGCATTTTCACTGTCGTTAATATCTACTGTACCATTATTTGGTGCAAAAGCACAAAATCCATATTTTATTCCATTTTTTTCAAAGGTAGTGTAAGGATATTTTAACAATCCTGCATATTTAATACCAACTCCATCAAGCATTTTTACAGTGTTTTCCTTTCCAGCTTCACCAAAATCACTAACGTGGTTATTTGCAATACTTAAAACATCAAAACCTGCCTCTTTAAAATAATTTACATAATGGTTTGGCATTTTAAATGCGTAACATACAGCAGGATTTGTACAAGTTTTTACAGTTCCAGAGCCAGATAAAATAGCCCCCTCAAGGTTCCCAAAAGAAATATCTGCATTTTCAATGATTTGTTTTACTGGGGTTAAGATGTTTTTTCCGTCTTCAGGTGGCAAATAGCTTTCAGCAGGATAATTGGTTCCTAACATCATGTCGCCAACACCAATTATTGAAATAGTATCCTTTAAATTTACTTGAGATTTAGTTGTTTTTATTTTTTTATCAGAAATAGATTGACCTTTACTGTAGTTAATTTTAGAAATAATTTCATTTTTAGAAATCATTCCAGTTAAAATTAATCCAACAGCTAAAAAACTTATTAGTACTATTTTTTTCATCTTTTTAAATATAAATTAATTCCTATTTGATAGTGATAACTTGTTTTTAACTGTCAAATATAGACAAAAATTAGTATTTAATGAATATTACAAAAAAATCTACTTTGGATAATTAACAACCCTATTAATTCCCTCTTTTTTAATTTTGAAATTATTTTATAATACAATTTGAATTTAAATAATAATCCCTTTTTTACTTACATTTGTAAAGATTTTAAATAAATCAAAAATAAGATTTTCACTTTCACTGAAGTTAATTTTTATTTTAATTGAAAATCAGTAAATTACAACACAATTTTACCTTTGCACATGCAACACAACGTACTTATTTTAGATTTCGGATCGCAATACACACAATTAATTGCGAGAAGAGTTCGCGAGTTAAATATCTTTTGCGAAATTTTCCCTTACAATAATTTTCCAAGCGATTTATCAAGTTATAAAGCAGTAATTCTTGGCGGAAGTCCATTTTCTGTTCGTTCTGAAGATGCGCCTCATCCCGATTTATCTCAAATTAGAGGAAAACTACCGATGCTAGCCGTTTGTTACGGAGCGCAATATTTAGCCCATTTTAGTGGAGGTGAAGTAGCGTCGTCAAATACTCGGGAATATGGCAGAGCCAATTTATCCTATATTAAAGATAATGAACTTTTCTTTGAAGGGATATCTGAAAATTCTCAAGTTTGGATGAGTCATAGCGATAGTATAAAAGCATTGCCTAAAAACGGGATAAAGCTTGCAAGTACAAACGATGTTGAATTTGCTGCATACAAAATTGAAGGTGAAACAACCTATGCAATTCAATACCATCCAGAGGTTTTTCATTCTACAGATGGAAAATTAATGCTGGAGAATTTCTTAGTCAAAATTGCCGAAGTTCCACAAACATTTACTCCCAACGCCTTTGTGGGTGAAATGGTTTTAGAATTGAAAACGAAATTACAAAATGACAAAGTGGTTTTAGGACTTTCTGGCGGTGTAGATTCTACTGTTGCGGCTGTTTTATTACATCAAGCTATTGGTAAAAATCTATATTGTATATTCGTTAATAACGGATTATTAAGAAAAAACGAATTTCAAAATGTATTGGATCAATACAAGGGAATGGGTCTAAATGTTAAGGGTGTAGATGCCTCAAAACGATTTTTAGACGCATTAGCCGGAATTGAAGATCCTGAATTAAAAAGAAAAGCAATTGGTAGAGTTTTTATAGAAGTTTTTGATGACGAATCGAACCAAATTGAAGACGTGAAATGGTTGGCTCAAGGAACTATTTATCCTGATGTAATTGAGTCGGTTTCTGTTAAAGGGCCTTCTGCAACTATAAAATCACACCATAATGTGGGTGGTTTACCCGATTATATGAAATTGAAAATTGTTGAACCACTTAGAATGCTTTTCAAAGATGAAGTGCGTAGAGTGGGAGCGACCTTGGGAATTGATGCGGCATTATTAGGACGACATCCTTTTCCAGGACCTGGATTGTCAATTCGTATTTTGGGCGATATTACACCCGAAAAAGTTCGTATCTTGCAAGAAGTTGATGCTGTGTTTATTGATGGTTTGAAATCGTGGGGATTGTATGATAAAGTATGGCAAGCTGGCGCTATTTTATTACCTGTAAATAGTGTAGGTGTAATGGGCGATGAGCGTACTTATGAAAAAGTAGTTGCGCTTCGAGCCGTTGAATCTACTGATGGAATGACTGCCGATTGGGTTCATTTACCATATGATTTCTTGATGAAGGTTTCCAATGATATTATCAATAAAGTTCCTGGCGTTAACCGAGTGGTTTATGATATTAGTTCGAAACCACCAGCAACAATTGAGTGGGAATAATTCATTTTTTAAATTAAAAATCATGTTTAAAAAAGTAATTTTTGTTTTCGTAGCTTTCTTATCCTTTGTAGTAAATGGTCAAAATTTTACCAAGCACACCGTTGTTAAAGGAGAAACAGTAACTCAAATTGCTTTAAAATACAATTGTACTCCCTCCGAAATTTTCTATCTAAATCCGGATGCTCAAAACGGAATTCAACCGGATGCGGTGTTGATTATCCCAAATTCTAAATCTCAGGCTACATCGAATAGCAATAGTTACCATTTAGTTGCTTTAAAAGAAACGCTTTATAGTATTTCAAAATTGTATTCTGTTTCTATTGAAGAACTTCAAAATGCCAATCCAACTCTTTTAACTGAAGGTTTAAAAGCGGGACAAAATTTGGTTATCCCAAAAAAAACTTTTGCTATTTCAAATGCTGTCTCAGTATCAAAGCCACAAGATTATAAGCCTCTTAAACCATTAACTAAATTTAATTCTGGAGCAGCTAAAGAGTTAGTACTTTTATTGCCTTTCAATGTTTCAAAAATAGAAAACGACTCCTTAAACACGGTTTCTTCAAGGCTTAATAAAGATAAATTTCTAAATATGACTTTAGATTTTTATTCTGGAGTATTAATGGCAATTGATTCAGCTAAAACAGTTGGTTTAAACATTAATATTAAGATTTATGATTCTGTAGAGACTAAAAAGACCTCAGCAGTCCCAAGTTTAATCCAACAGAATAAATTTGAAAATACGGCTGCAATTATTGGTCCGTTTTATCAAAATAATGTAGATAATTTGTCACAATTACTTGGAGATAAATCAATTCCTATACTTTCTCCTTTGGCTAAGGAAAGAGGAAAATCGGGGGCTAATATTTACCAATCTATGCCTACCAATGAAGATTGTAAGGCAGCGATGATTAATTATATCAATAAAAATAACGGAAATCTAATAGCGCTAATTGATAATAAAAAAGCGGTCTTAAAAGATTATTTGAAGTCTAATAATTATAAAAATTCGATTGTTGGTTTAAATTCAGCAGGCTCAGTGGTCAAAGATAGTTTGAGGAAATTATTGGTTCGAAACAAAATGAATTACATCATTTTGGATTCTCAAAAAACAGGTTTTATTTTGGCTGCTACCAATGCGATGATGAGTCTTATGAACGATTACCAGTTGCAAATGGTGATTCTAGAACCGAATCCAACCTTGGATTTTCATGAAATTGATTTAAATCGTTTGGTTAAATTGAAAATGATGTATCCTTCAATTGTGAGAGAAAATTTATCTCCAGAGGCGGAAATATTTAGAAATAAGTACAAGAAAATAAATAAGATATTCCCAAACCAATTTGCAATTCGGGGATTTGATTTGGCTTTTGACACCATGATGCGATTGTCACAAGTAGAAGATTTTAAAACCGTTTTAGAAAATTATGCCACCGAGCAAATTGAAAATAAATTCAATTATAGTAAAAATTCACTTGATATTTATTGTAATAAAGGCATTTACATTCTAAACTACGAATCGGATTTGACAATAAAACAAGCCACAGAATGACTTCAAAAATTACTTATTTAGGAGATTTACGCACGTCATCCGTTCATTTGCAATCGGGATCAGAAATTATTTCCGATGCCCCAATTGACAACAATGGAAAAGGAGCTGCTTTTTCGCCAACCGATACCGTTGCCAACGCATTAGGGAGTTGTATGTTTACCGTAATTGGAATAAAAGCGCAAGACTTACAAATCGATTTATCCAATTCTACCGCAGAGATTACCAAAATTATGGCTGCCGATCCAAGACGTATTTCCGAGATTCACGTAGTTTTTAATTTTAATGTTGCTCCAGATGATAAAACCAAAATAATTTTAGAACGTACCGCAATGACCTGCCCAGTATATTATAGTTTACACCCCGATATCAAAAAGTTGATTACCTTTAATTGGAAATAAATTTTGGATAAGAACCAACAAAAGCTAATTGATTTAGCGCATACTAAAATGCCTTTCGGCAAATACGAAGGCTATTATTTAATTGATATTCCCGAATATTATATCGTTTGGTACCGCAACAAAGGCTTTCCAAACGGCACTTTAGGAGAACAACTTCAATTGGTTTATGAATTAAAATTAAACGGATTGGAAGATATAATTCGAAATATTAGAAAAAAGTATTGATTTTTTTTGGTTAATTTATGTGATTTTAAATCCAACTATTTTTTTATTTCTACCAATTAAAATTGTCCTATTATCTAAATATTTTCGTACTTTTGCCAAGTTTTTTATACAACAACAACACACAATACAATGGCTCAAACGAAATATATTTTTGTTACTGGCGGAGTGACTTCTTCATTAGGAAAAGGAATTATCGCCGCTTCATTAGCAAAATTATTGCAAGCAAGAGGATATCGCACCACAATTCAAAAATTTGATCCCTATATCAATGTGGATCCAGGAACCCTTAACCCTTATGAACACGGAGAATGTTACGTTACTGATGACGGCGCTGAAACCGATTTGGACTTAGGGCATTATGAGCGTTTTTTAAATGTACCCACTTCTCAAGCCAATAATGTGACTACTGGTAGAGTGTACCTTTCGGTAATTGAAAAAGAACGTCGTGGTGAATTTTTAGGAAAAACAGTTCAAGTGGTTCCTCATATTACCAATGAAATCAAAGAAAGAATGCAATTGCTTGGAAACTCAGGCGATTTTGATATAGTAATTACTGAAATCGGAGGAACCGTAGGTGATATTGAATCGTTGCCTTACATTGAATCCGTTCGTCAATTGGTTTGGGAATTGGGCGAAAATAACGGAATTGTTATTCATTTAACTTTAGTTCCTTTCTTGGCTGCTGCAGGTGAATTGAAAACAAAACCGACGCAACATTCCGTTAAAACATTAATGGAAAGCGGAATTAAAGCGGATATTTTAGTTTGTAGAACCGAACACGAATTGTCCGAAGAATTAAGAAATAAATTGGCTTTGTTTTGCAATGTCAAAAGAGAAGCCGTGATTCAATCGATTGATGCGTCAACGATATACGAAGTGCCTATTTTGATGCAACAAGAAGGACTCGATGTGGTAGCGTTGAAGAAATTGGATTTACCACAAAAATCAAACCCAGATTTAGTCAATTGGAATACGTTTTTAAGTCGATTGAAAAATCCTAAACACACTGTAAATATTGGATTAATAGGAAAATATGTAGAATTACAAGATTCTTACAAATCGATTTTAGAGGCTTTTATTCATGCTGGCGCTGCCAATGAAACTAAAGTAAATGTGATTTCGATTCACTCCGAATATTTAGATTCCGATAATGTTGCTGAAAAATTGAAAGGTTTAGATGGGATTTTAGTTGCTCCTGGTTTTGGAGGTCGTGGAATTGAAGGAAAAATTGAAACGGTAAAATTTTCAAGAGAGAATAATATTCCATTTTTAGGTATTTGTTTGGGTATGCAAATGGCGGTTATTGAATTTTCTAGATCTGTTTTAGGACATTCTGACGCCAATTCAACTGAGATGAACGAAAACACAACTAATCCAGTAATCGATTTAATGGAAGAACAAAAAACCATTACTGATAAAGGAGGAACGATGCGTTTGGGAGCTTGGAAATGTGATATCAAAGAAAATACATTGGCACATAAAATATATGGTAAAACCAGTATTTTGGAACGCCACCGCCATCGTTATGAATTTAATGGTGATTATTTACAAGCATTACAAAATGCCGGTTTAAAAGCTTCAGGTGTTAACCCAGATACTGGTTTGGTAGAAATTGTTGAGATTGAAAATCATCCCTTTTTTATAGGTGTTCAATACCATCCAGAGTATAAAAGTACAGTTGATAATCCGCATCCTCTTTTTGTGAGTTTTGTTGCCGCTGCTGTAAAATCAAAATAAAATAGTATTTTCGATTAAGATATCGACTTTAATAAAAGTAAAATGGAACAAAAAAAATTAGATTTAAATTCAATAATTGGCTTCGTATTAATTTTTGGAATTTTGATTTGGATGATGTATCAAAATCAACCTTCAAAGGAACAATTGGCTGCTGAAAAAGCAAAAAAAGAAAAAGCAGCTGCTGTAACTCCAATGAATGTTGAACAAGTAAATGTTGTAGTTAATCCAACTGATACTTCTTCGGCTAATGCAGTTCAAATTGAAAAGCTAAGAAAATCTTTAGGAAGTTTTGCTTATTCGGCTACTTTACCTTCTACAAAAAATACAATTACAACCCTTGAAAATGAATATGTTCAGATTAAAATTTCTAATAAAGGAGGTTATATTGTTGAAGCGGTTTTAAAGAATTTTGAAAAATTTAAAAAAGGTTCTGGACAATTGGTTGAATTAATTAAGGATAATAATTCTCAATTAAATATCCAACTTTTAACCAATGACAATCATACATTAAACACCAAAGATTTATTTTTTGAGCCAAAACTAACTAAAGTTGGTGTCAAACAAATTCTTACCATGCGTTTAAAAGCAGGTCCTAATGAGTATTTAGAATACCAATATGAGTTAAAACCTAACGATTATATGGTTGGTTTTAATTTGCGATCACAAGGCTTAAACAAAGTATTGAATACCTCGAAACCATTAGATTTACAATGGGATTTAAAAACCTATAAAATCGAGAAAAGTGCCTCTTATGAAAATAGATATACTTTATTAAATTATGAATATGGTGATGAAAAATTTAATAATGTTAGTGATGGTGAAAACCAGGAAGAAACTATAGAAAATGTTAAATACATTGCATACAAACAACATTTTTTCGCTTCTATTTTAATGACTGAAACTCCATTTTCAAATGCAGTTTTAAAGTCTAATAAATTAGTGATTGACGAAAATAAAGATACTATTTTCGTTAAGCAATTCAATTCTAAAATGCCGTTGGCTTTTACAAATGGTGAAGTGAATTATAAAATGAGTTGGTATTTTGGACCATCAGATTATAAAACTTTAAATAACTACAATAAAAATATTGAAAAGATTATTCCACTAGGTTGGGGTATTTTTGGATGGATTAATAAGTTTATTTTCATTCCTTTATTTGGGTTTTTAAGCTCTTATATAGCTTATGGAATTGCGATTATCATCTTTACCATTATTATTAAAATCGCAATGTCACCGATTACTTACAAATCATTTTTGTCACAAGCTAAAATGAAAGTGCTTCGTCCTGAAATTGCAGAATTGAATGAAAAATTCAAAAAAGAGCCTGCAAAAAAACAACAAGAAACGATGAAGTTATACAATAAAGCGGGAGTAAATCCGATGGCTGGTTGTATTCCAGCTTTGATTCAGTTGCCTTTTATGTATGCTTCATTTCAGTTTTTTCCATCAGCATTTGAATTAAGACAAAAGAGTTTCCTTTGGGCTGACGACTTGTCTTCATTTGATGAAATTATGAAATTACCTTTCCATATTCCTTTGTATGGAAGTCATATTAGTTTGTTTCCAATATTAGCCGCCATTGCTATTTTCTTCTATATGAAAATGACTTCTGGTGATCAACAAATGGCAGCACCTACTCAAGAGGGCATGCCGGATATGGCTAAATTGATGAAAATTATGATTTACGTTTCGCCATTAATGATGTTAATTTTCTTTAATACTTATGGAGCAGGACTGAGTTTGTATAACTTTATATCCAATTTAATTACAATTGGAATTATGTTAGTTATCAAGAATTACATCGTTGATAATGATAAAATTAATGCACAAATTCAAGAGAACAAATTGAAAGAGCCTAAAAAGCAGAGTAAGTTCCAAAGAAAAATGCAAGAAATTATGGAGCAAGCTGAGGCTCAAAAAGCCCAGCAAAAAAAGAAATAATTTTAAAGCACTCTTAGAGTGCTTTTTTAATAAACAGACTATTTTTATAATATTTATTAAAAGAATTAGTTTTATAGAATAAAGTAAAATATATGAAACAGTTATTTAAAATAGTATTTCTAATTTTTTCAATATCGATATTTTCACAAACAGATAGTAATAAATTAGATGCCAATGGTAAGAAAGTTGGTTTATGGAAAGGTGTTTTTGAAGATACCAAACTCCCAAGATATGAAGGTACTTTTGATCATGATAAAGAAGTAGGCCTATTTAAATTTTTTGACAATACGAAAGAATCTAATTTAATAGCGACCAGAGAATTCAATTCCAAAGACAATTCGGCTTATACAATATTTTATGATGTCAATAAAAATAAAATAAGCGAAGGAAAGGTTCTCAATAAGTTATATGAAGGTTTGTGGATTTATTACCACAAGGGATCATCAGTAATTATGACTTCTGAAAATTATAAAAATGGTAGGTTAGATGGAGCAAAAACCATTAATTTTAAATCGGGTAAAGTTGCCGAAATTTCTAATTATAAAAATGGTCTTCTTGAGGGTATTTATATAAAAAATGATGAAAGTGGAGTCGCTTTAGAAGAATCATTTTATGTGAATGGAGAATTGAATGGTATTACAACTTATAGAGCTCCAGACGGATTAGTTGTTGCTAAAGGGAAGTTTAGAAAAGGAATAAAAGTGGGAATTTGGCAATTTTTTGAAAACGGAAAATTAGAAAGTGAAGATAATTACGATCAGCCAAATAGAATTAAATCAAAGCGTAATAAATAATATTCGAATAATTCAATAAAGAAGATGAAACGAGTTGTAGTTGGACTTTCCGGCGGTGTTGATTCTAGTGTTGCAGCCTATTTGTTGCAACAACAGGGCTATGAAGTCATTGGACTTTTCATGAAAAATTGGCACGATGACTCGGTTACCATTTCCAATGAATGTCCGTGGTTAGAAGACAGTAACGACGCTTTATTGGTAGCTGAAAAATTGGGTATTCCATTTCAAACCGTTGATTTAAGCGAACAATACAAAGAAAAAATCGTTGATTATATGTTTAACGAATATGAAAAAGGGAGAACTCCAAATCCTGATGTACTTTGTAATCGCGAAATAAAATTTGATGTATTCATGAAAATCGCAATCAATTTAGGAGCTGATTATGTAGCTACCGGACATTATTGTAGAAAAGTTGAAATCGATAATAATGGCAATAAAGTATACCAATTGCTTGCGGGTGTTGATACTAATAAAGATCAGTCTTATTTTTTATGCCAATTATCACAAGAACAGTTGGCAAAATCTTTATTTCCAATTGGCGAATTAACGAAGCCAGAAGTTCGCGAAATTGCAGCTCAAATGAATTTGATAACCGCAGATAAGAAAGATTCCCAAGGTTTATGTTTCATCGGAAAAGTTAGATTACCTGAATTTTTACAACAAAAATTAGAAAAGAAAGAAGGTTTAATTGTTCAAATTGACGCTCAAGATTCAATTTACATCAAAAATCAAACACAGTTTCAATCGGTAGAAGAAAAATTAGCATTTGAATCTCAAACTTTATCCTATCAACCAAATATGGGGAAAGTAGTGGGAAATCATCAAGGTGCCCATTTTTTTACCATTGGTCAGCGCAAAGGATTGAATGTTGGAGGAACGAAAGAACCTTTATTTATTATAGCTACCAATGTTGAAACCAATACTATTTATACGGGTTTAGGAAGCGAACATCCGGGTCTATTTAAGAAAGCTTTATTTATTCAAAAATCGGAAGTGCATTGGATTAGAAAAGATTTAGTTATTACAAATGGAGAAAAAATGGAGGTTATGGCTCGAATTCGTTACCGTCAACCATTACAAAAAGCAACCTTACATCAATTTGAAACTGGTTTGTATGTTGAATTTAAAGAACCACAATCAGCGATTACTGAAGGACAATTCGTAGCTTGGTATATAAAGGATGAATTAGTTGGTTCGGGAGTTATTTCTTAAGTTTGTAATATAGATTTAAAGCAAATGAAAAAAACAGTATTGATTATAATCTTATTAATTTCCGTTTTTAGCTATTCGCAAGAAGAGGCTTGGGTGTATTTTAAAGACAAACCAAATAGTCAATATTATTTATCCAATCCACTTCAAATGCTATCTCAAAGAGCATTGAACAGAAGAGCAATTCAGAATATTCCATTGGATCTTAAAGACGTTCCTATTCATCAATCGTATATTGATCAAATAGCGGCTACACAAGGAATCACTGTAAAAGCGAGTTCAAAATGGATGAATTGTTTGCATGTTCGAGGCGGCCGAGCGGTTATTCAATCATTAAATTTACTATCATTTGTAGATCATGTTTCGTTTGCAAATGCTTCTTTAAATAGAACTGGAAAAATATCCAATCCAACAAATTATTCTGCTGTAAATAAAGTATTAGAAACTCAAGTAATTTATAATTATGGTACTTCTGGGAACCAAATCCAAATGCTAAATGGAAACTATTTGCACCAGCAAAATTATACTGGAACAGGAAAAGTGATTGCTGTTTTGGATGCTGGGTTTCCAGGGGTTGATAGTGCTACTCCTTTTCAAAGGTTAAGGGACAACAATCAAATTTTGGGCGGATATAATTTTGTAGATAGAAGTACCAATTTTTATGCAATGGATTCGCACGGAACACTAGTGCTTTCAACTATGGGTGGATATGTTGACAATCAATTAGTTGGAACTGCTCCTGATGCTTCCTATTATTTATTTGTTACTGAAGACACTACTTCAGAAACTCCTTTAGAGGAATCTCTTTGGGTTGAAGCCGCTGAAATGGCTGATAAGTTTGGTGCTGATATAATTAATTCTTCGTTGGGCTATTTTGACTTTGATAATCCAAATTATAGTTATACTTATAATAATATGAATGGCACAACTGCTTTTTGTTCTCGTGGGGCAAATATTGCTTTCACACGAGGAATGGTAGTGGTGGTTTCGGCTGGAAATTCTGGAAACACAAGTAATCCTAATATTAGCGCCCCTGCAGATGCTATCAATGCATTTACGGTTGGTGCGGTTAATTCAGCAAGAAATTATGCCAGTTTTAGTTCTATTGGCCCTTCATTTGATGGTAGAATAAAGCCCGATGTTATGGCGCAAGGTCAGTCGGCAGTGGTTGCAACTCCTTCTGGAACAGTGACCACTAATAGCGGAACTTCATTTTCGGGACCAATTATTGCTGGAATGGTAGCAAGTTTTTGGCAAGCTTTTCCAAATTTGACAAATGCTAGAATTATTCAGTTAATTAAAGAATCGTCAGATCGTTTTAGCAATCCAAATGCGCAATATGGTTATGGAATTCCTAATTTTCAATTGGCTTTAAATACTGCTTTAGCAAATAATCAATTTAGTATTGATGGATTTTCTGTTTATCCAAATCCTGTTAAAGAGGAAGTTATATTTTCATTTCCTTCAAATGCTATACCTAGAGAAATTAGTATTTTCAATAATTTAGGTCAAATGGTAATTAATCAAAGCAATTTAAATCAGATTCAAAATATATCTTTGCAATACTTAGAAAGCGGTATTTATTTTTATAAAATTGCTGCTGCAAATGAAAATTTCACAGGTAAACTAATTAAAAAATAGTTATTTGATATGAATAAAATCACTCAGCTTTTTAACATTCAATATCCCATTATTCAAGGAGGAATGATTTGGAATAGCGGTTATAAGCTAGCTAGTGCAGTTAGTAATGCGGGTGGTTTGGGCTTAATTGGAGCTGGGTCAATGTATCCAGATGTTTTAAGAGAGCACATTCAAAAATGCAAATTAGCAACTGACAAACCATTTGGGGTAAACGTTCCTATGTTATACCCAAATATTGAAGAAATAATTACTATTATCATTGAAGAAGGGGTAAAAATTGTTTTTACATCTGCAGGAAATCCAACTACCTGGACTTCAATATTAAAACAAAATGGAATTACCGTTGTTCATGTGGTGAGCAGTTCAAAATTTGCCTTAAAAGCGCAAAATGCTGGTGTTGATGCTGTAGTTGCTGAAGGGTTTGAAGCGGGTGGACATAATGGTAGGGAAGAAACGACCACTTTTACACTTATTCCAATGGTAAAAAAACAACTTAACATTCCTTTAATTGCTGCCGGAGGAATTGCTACTGGTAGGGGAATGCTTGCTGCAATGGTATTAGGTGCTGATGGGGTACAAGTAGGGTCACGGTTTGCGGCATCTATTGAATCTTCAGCTCATGAGAATTTTAAAACCGCGATAATTAATTGTAAAGAAGGGGATACTCAGTTAACTTTAAAAGAACTAGCACCTGTTCGATTAATAAAGAATAAGTTTTACAATGATATTCAGGAATTGTATAAAACAAATCCAACTGCTGAAGATTTAAAGTCTTTATTAGGAAGAGCAAGAGCAAAAAAAGGAATGTTTGAAGGAGATTTAATTGAAGGCGAATTGGAAATTGGACAAATTTCGGGTTTATTTGAAGATATAAAATCTGCCAAAGATATTATTGATGAAATGATTCGTGATTTTGAAATTGCAAAAAATGAAATAAAAAATTGGTAATAAGTAGCATCATAAAAAATATGAAGAATATTAAAATAATATTTCTGTTTTTATTTCTTACAATTAGTGTTCAAAAAATAGAGGCACAAGTGTATAAATTTGTTGCGACAGGATTTAGTGTAATGGAAAAGGATGAAAAAGACAATTGGGGCAAATGGTCTGATTATCAAACTACTAATATAGTAATTGCGTTGGATTTAGATAAAAAAAGAATTGTAGTTTATTCAAAAGAAATTCAGTTTTATAATATTGAAAAGTTTGAGCAAAAAATTGAAAACGACGACGATTTAATCTTTCCTTTTAGTTGCATAGATATAGATGGTGAAACGTTTGCCATTTCATTTATTACAAGAAAAAAACAAGATTACAGAAAACAATTGTACATCAATCAAAAAGACGTCTTATTAGTTTATAACATTGTAAATTTTAAAAATTAATCATAAAAAAAGTCGCAATTAGCGACTTTTTTATTTTAAACTATTTGTCTGTTAGTGTCATCATAAATTTTATGAGTGCTTTTTTTTCTTTTTCACTCAGTTTTAGATTATCAAACGGAAGTGTTTGGAATTCTAAATTCATTCCAATTCCATTTCCTCCTCCTAATTCGTAAAATTTAATTATTTCGTCTAGAGTATTGTATACTCCATTATGCATGTACGGACCTGTTTTTTCAATATTTCTTACGGTAGGTGTTTTAAATGAATATCTAAATTGTTCAATTTGAGTAGTATTGTATCTTCCTAAATCAGAATCCACAACTGCATTTTTCCACTTAATTGACTTTGGAACCCCAATAACTTCCGATTCTGAGTTGTTGTACCATGGCGGAACGGTTCCGTTATATAAAGGAATAAAGTGACACGAAGCGCACTTTGCTTTTCCTGCAAATAAATTAAATCCTAATTCTTCTTCTTTTGTTAAACTTACTTTATTTTTAAAATAATTGTCAATTTTAGCGTTAAATGGCATTAAACTCCTTACATAACTCGCAATTGCATTTCTTATTTCAAATTGGGTAATTTCATTTTTATCAGGAAACGATTTTGAAATTAGTGATTTGTATGATTCTTTTTTGGCAATTCTATCCGTAATTTCTTTTGTTGAAAGGTTGAACTCATTTGGATTTTTCATTACCTCTTCAATTTGATTTTCTAAATCTTGAGAGCGTAAGTCATAAAAAAATGATTTTTGAAAAGCCGAATATAAAACTGTTGGTGAATTTCTTGAAATTGATTGACTGTGTACTTGTATAGTTGATAATTTTAATCCATCTGTGAAAGCCATGTCGGCATTGTGACATGTTGCACAACTTATTGAATTATTTTTAGAGAGATTTTTATCGTTAAAAAATTGCTTTCCTAATTCTACTTTTGCCACACTTGATTTAGAATCTGCATAGGGTGAGAAAGCATCAGGATTTAAGCCTTTCCCCTGCATTAAGTCAGCTAATGTTCCTTTAAATAATTTTTGACCTTCAGGACTACCTTTTAAGTGATTTTTAAAACTATTTTCTAATTCAACGCTCAATGGCATTAAATATTTTTTAATAAATACCAATCGATTAAAACTATCATAATCTTTGTTTTGAATTAAAAAATCTCGACAATTAGAAAACAATTTTTGACATTTTTCTTTCCCTGTAATTTCATTTTTATCTGAAAAAATCAAAAAATAGTTTTCAAGTCCTACAATTGAATGATAGGTTTCTTCAATAGATTGAAATGCTACTGGAGAATCAAAACCAGTTATTCCCATAGTGGCATTTCTAATGATTTGATGTTGTAACAATTCATAAAGATGATGGTTTTGAATAGGCATATCCTTCAAATTGTTCTTTACAAATAACAAGTCTGTTTTTAGGATTTCAATTTCTGATTTAAACTTGGCAAGGTCTAATTCCTCTTTAGAGAAAATCAACTCTTCAATTACTTGAAAACCAGTTGCATCATTAACTATGTTATCATCAATTTTTATATCAGGTAGATTTGGACCATTTATTCTTCGACTAAAACCTTGAAAATAATATTCCACAAAAGGTTCTATCTTTTTATAGCTTATTCTGCATTTAGAGAATTCAATTTTTGCTGCCTCTATTTTGGTACATTTTGACAATTGATTTAAATTAGTTCTCAAAGAATCAATATGAAGATTGACCGTTTCTTTTAAACTATCCTCTGTATTTAAATTATTTTTTTCGCAACTCGAAAATATAACTATTGCGAAGATCAATGTAATATATTGAAATGACTTCATATTTATAATAAAAATAAACACCTTATCTAAAATTGAGATAAGGTGTTTGTTATAAACTAATTTAAAATTTATCTAGGAACGTTTTTCAAAATAAGTGTTTGTCCTCCAGATTTGTAAGATTGAATTGAAGTAGCTCTACTTGGATTTAAAAATTTATCACCTTCTACCCAAGTGTGTGCATGAATGTTAATTGTAAATGTACCAGGTACACCCACCACATCAGAAATATCAAGCATTGCTCCGTGCTCCCAGATTCCTTTTCTTAATTGATTAGGTCCAGCTGGATTGTATTTTGTACCCAACATAGAAGGATCTCCATGTGTCATATCCATAAATATTTTCTTAGTACCTGTAGCAATATTATATTGCCAAATCAATGAATTGTGAGTCGCTTCTGGCCAGAATGAATCTCCATCTTCTTGGATATATACATAATTTTCAGTAACACATACGTTATCTGGATTGATTATATCTTGTCCTTTAACGTTTGCACCAGTTGGAGAAACATCACCATCAGCAACCACTTTTAAAGTTCCTGTTAATGGATTGTTTGCATCTAATTTCAATTGATACATTCTACCCATGTATGTTTTTTCTGTTGATCCAATTACCCCAGTTGATACGAAATATATTTCTCTACTATTAGCAGCAGAACCTTTACGATAATCCAAGTCTTCAACACGAGCAAACTGAATAGATTTAAGAGTAGTATTTAAATTTTCAATTTCAGTACCTGTAAGGTTTTTTGCGTTTGGAACTTCTACAAATTCCACAGGATAGTTGTTATTCCATGTAATTGCAGTTTCGATTTGATTTAAGTCGGTTCTTCTTAAAGCGTATAATGTACCGTTTTCTAAATCACCAACTGTGTTAGAAACATATAAATAAACCTGACCATTTCCAGCATCTTCTCCTAAAATGATCACAGTTTTACCTGGGTAAGCATTTTTGTTTAATGGAACTGAATTCTCACCACTAAATTTACCTAAAGCTGGTTTAACTCTAGACTGATTAGAAGGGTTTGAAGCAGCAATAGGATCAATTGCATGTGTCATTGCATTTACATTTGATTCACCTGTTGTTAAAAAAACAGGACCAAAACCATTCTCTTCTGGAGTAGCCATTGTTGCAGAACACAATCTAAACATTCCACCATCAGTATTTACAATGTAATCTCCTTTTACTATATTTAGTTTTTTGTCTAAATACAATCTTGAAACCGCCCATGTATTTTCATGATTGGTAACCATAATATAACCATGACCAGTTGGATTTTTGATAAATCCTTGACCATCTGGAGCACCACCATAAACCATGTTGTTTGAGTCTGGAATGATATCCTCGCTACTCACTAAAGGGTAAATTCCTACATCTGTAAAATCAGGACCCATTTTTACAAATGAAGGTGTAATAGAACGGTTTCTGAATTCAACAGTATCCGTTGGCGTGTTGGTCTCGTTGTTTTCGCATGAAATAATAGTCATTGCGGTAACGAATAAACTTAATAAATAATACTTTTTCATTTTTTTTGTTTTTTTGTTTATGATTTTTTTTGGTTCATACAAATGTATTTAGATGTTCAAAATGAAATATTTTGAATTGATTACTTTTAATTTAAATAAATGTTAAGCTATAATGTTAAAGTTAAATTATTGTAATTCTAAATAATTTAACATTTACGAATATTTAGTAAACCAAATATTTTGAAATATTTTAAATTAGTAATAGTATTGATTATAAGATTCTAATATGTAATTTTGTTTTTTTAAAATTCAAATATGAAAAATATTTTTTTAGTTTCTGCATTAATAATTACATCAATTCTTAAAGCCCAAGAACGTCCTAAGTTAGTTGTTGGAATTGTTGTTGATCAGATGAAAATGGAATATTTATATCGATTCTCTAATGATTTCTCTTCTAATGGTTTTAAAAGATTAATGGATAATGGATATACGTTTCATAACATGCATTTCAATTATATGCCAACTTATACCGGCCCAGGACACGCTTCAATATTTACGGGTGCAACGCCTTCCATTCATGGAATAGTTGGAAATGATTGGTTCAATCGTTCCACAGGGAAAGAGGTATATTGTACAGATGATGCTTCGGTGCGTATACTTGGTGATGGTAAAACTGATGAAGGTGAAATGTCGCCAAAAAATCTACAGTCCACCACTATAACTGACGAACTTCGTTTGGACACCAATTTCAAAGGTAAAGTTATTGGGATTAGTTTGAAAGATCGCGGGGCAATTTTGCCAGCGGGACATTTTGCTAATTGGGCTTTCTGGTACAGTAATTCCGGATCGTTTATTTCAAGTTCTTTTTATGGTGAAAAACTTCCAGAGTGGGTGACAAAATTTAATAATGAAAAACACTATTTGCCTTATATAAGTAAAGAATGGGATTTATTTAAACCAATTTCTACTTACAACGAAAGTTTACCAGATAACAATCCTTATGAAGGAAAATTATACGGAAGTTCAGCACCCGTTTTTCCATACAATTTAAAAGGAATGTTCGATAAAAATGGTCCAAGTATAATACGTTCAACACCATTTGGCAATGATTTATTAGCAGAAATTGCCACGCAAGCTATCGAAAGTGAAGAGTTAGGTAAAGATACTATCACTGATTTTTTAACTGTTAGCTTTTCATCAACAGATTATGTAGGACATTTGACGGGTCCAAGATCGATTGAAACGCAAGATACTTATCTTAGATTAGACAAAACATTAGCTGATTTTTTAACTTATCTTGACAAAACAGTTGGAAAAGATAATTATTTAATTTTTTTAACAGCCGATCATGCCGGTGCTGAAAACGTTAACTACCTAAAGGATAATAAATACGAGGTAAATAGTGTTGATCCAAAAGAAATCATAAAAGAGCTGTCTAAATTTTCTCAAGATACTTTTGGAGCTAATTTGGTTTTAAATTATTCTAATTTTAATTTATACCTAAATAAAGAGATAATTAAAAATAATGGATTGGATTTATTAAAAGTAAAACAATCTTTTAAAGACTATTTAATGAAACAAATTCAAGTAAAAAGAGTATATACCGAAGAAGAAATATTGGCTTCGACTGGAAATGATTTCTATTTGGATATTATCGCTAAAGGATACGACCCAAATCAAAACGGTGATATTGTAATTCTTGAAAAACCAGGATATATAGAGTACAAAGGTACCGGAACATCACACGGAACTACCTATTCCTATGATACTCATGTGCCAGCACTTTTTTATGGTTGGCATGTTAAACACGGAGAAAGTCATGATAGAAAAGTAATAACCCAAATTATTCCTACGATTTCTCAAATGATTAAAATTCCATTTCCCAATGGAACGGAAGCGAATGTTTTGTCGGAATTATTTAAATAATTTATAAAACAATTTGATTTTTAAGTAAGTCTTTAAAGGTTTCTCGGGTTCTAATTAAGATACCTTTTCCGTCTTTCCATAAAACTTCTGCTGGTTTGTATCTGGAATTGTAATTGGAAGCCATTGAAAAACAATAAGCTCCAGCATTTCTAAAACAAAGCAAGTCGCCTTCTTTTATTTCGGCAATTCTGCGGTTGTTCGCAAAGGTATCGGTTTCACATATATATCCTACAACAGTATAAAATCGCTCTTTTCCCTTTGGGTTTGAAATATTTTCTATGTAATGCTGAGACCCATACAACATTGGACGAATTAAATGATTGAAACCACTGTCAATTCCTGCAAAAACTGTAGAAGTGGTTTGCTTTACCACATTTACTTTCGCTAAAAAACACCCTGCTTCACTTACTAAAAATTTTCCTGGTTCAAATGCTAATGTCAATTCTCGACCATAATCTGCTTCAAATGCTAAGAATCGTTTCGATAATTTTTTCCCTAATTCTTCAATATTGGTTTCAATATCGCCTTTATTGTAAGGAACTTTAAAACCACTTCCGAAATCTAGGAAGTCTAAATTTTTGAAGTTATTAGCTGCTTCAAACAGAATTTCTGCAGCATAAAGAAATACTTCAATATCTAATATGTCAGAACCCGTGTGCATGTGGATTCCGTTGATGTGCATTTTTGTATTTTCGACAATTCTGAGAATATGAGGCATTTGATGAATAGAAATTCCAAACTTACTATCGATATGTCCCACAGATATATTTGAATTTCCACCGGCCATTACGTGAGGATTAATACGAATACAAACAGGAACTTTGGGGTGTTTTGTTCCAAAATGCTCTAAAACCGAAAGATTATCAATGTTAATTTGAACTCCCAGCGCTGCTGCTTCTTCGATTTCTTCAAATGAAACTCCGTTGGGTGTATAAATAATTTGTTGTGGGTTAAAACCAGCATACAAACCTAATTTAACTTCTTGAATTGAAACAGTATCTAAGTTAGATCCAATTGATTTGAGTAATTGAAGAACAGCTATATTAGATAATGCTTTAACAGCATAGTTAATTCTTATTCTTGGAACTTTGGAAAAAGCATTATTTAATCGGCTAAATTGGGTTTTGATTTTTTCGGCATCGTAAACATATAATGGACTTCCGAATTCCTCTGCTAACTTTACTAAATCTTGTGATTGCATGATTAATTTTTTTTGCAAATTTATTACTCTTAACTACACTATCAAAGGATTTTTAAGTTTATTAACAAATAATAACAATTTGTTATATTTATAACAAATCATAACTTATAAGCCTGGTAAATCTCCGTTTCCTTTTGTTGGCAAACTACTTTTTCCCATTAAATAAATATCAACTGCTCGAGCGGCCTCGCGTCCTTCAGAAATCGCCCAAACTATTAGAGACTGACCTCTTCTCATATCTCCAGCTGTAAAAATATGAGGCTTATTAGTTTGATAATTGTTAGCTTTGTAATTATTTCTAAAATCAATTTCAAGTCCCAATTGTTCACTTAAAGTTTTTTCAGGGCCAGTAAATCCTAGTGCAAGTAAAGCCAATTCACAAGGCCATGTTTTTTCTGAACCTTCTTTTTCTATTAATTCTGGGCGTTTTCCTGGGGTTATTTTCCAAGATACTTCCACGGTTATTAAACCAGTTAATTCTCCTTTATCATTGGTTAAAAACTCTTTGGTATTAATTAACCAATTTCTTTCGCAACCTTCTTCATGAGAGGAGGAGGTTTTTAATTGCAAAGGCCAATATGGCCATGGAGTAGAAGTACTTCTTTCAACTGGTGGTTTAGCCATAATTTCGAAATTGGTTACCGATTTTGCACCTTGGCGATTTGAAGTCCCAATACAATCGGATCCTGTATCACCACCACCAATTACGATAACATTTTTATCTTTTGCAGAAATTTGATTTTGAATTGTTTCGCCATACAATGATTTTGTTTGCTGTGTTAAAAAAGTCATAGCTTGAACTACACCTTTAGCATCAATTCCCTTTGTTGGTAGTGATCTACTTTCGGTAGCACCTCCACAAAGTACAATTGAATCAAATGCATTTAATTCATCAATACTGAAGTTTACACCCACATTAACATTAACCTTAAATTGGATTCCTTCGGCTTCTAAAATGCTAACTCTTCTATCGATAATCTCTTTTTCAAGTTTGAAGTTGGGTATTCCATAACGAAGTAATCCACCAATTGCATTGTCTCTTTCAAAAACAGTAACTAAATGTCCTGCACGATTTAATTGTTGAGCGGCAGCCAATCCAGCGGGTCCTGAGCCAATTACAGCTACTGTTTTTCCAGATCGATTTAAAGGTTTTTGAGGTTTTATCCACCCTTCAGCAAAGCCTCTTTCAACTATATTTTTCTCAATATTTTCAATAGCAACCGGCTCGCAGATTATACCTAAAACACATGATTTTTCACATGGAGCAGGGCATAAGCGTCCAGTAAATTCAGGAAAATTATTCGTTGATTCAAGAATTTCTAACGCACTTTCCCATTCTTCTTGATGAACCTTGTCATTAAAATCCGGTATTAAATTTCCTAAAGGACAGGAGCTATGGCAAAATGGGATTCCACAATCCATGCACCTTGAACCTTGTTCTTTGATTTTATCTTTTGGTAAAGAAACCGTAAATTCTTTATAATTTGAAATTCGTTCTATTACGGCAATAGTATCTTCGTCAGTTCTACTATATTCTTTAAATCCGCCAATTTTCCCCATAATAATAATTGTCTTTGGTAATAAGACTTGTCTTTTAATTCAATACATCTTCAAAATTCACACTCAACTCTGAAACCGCTTTTTGCAATGCTTTTTTATAATCGGTTGGCATTATTTTCACAAAATTAGTTTGCTGATTATTCCAATCTTCTAATATTCGTTTTGCCAAAGGGCTGTTTGTAAATAACGAATGATTTTTTATTAATCGTCTTAATTTACTAATATCATCAAGTTCTAATGTCTCAAATTCAACCATTTCCATATTGCATTTAGTAGCATCAAATGTCTTATTTGGGTCATAAACGTAAGCAATTCCACCACTCATTCCTGCAGCAAAATTTCTACCTGTTTTTCCTAAAACTACAACTGTTCCACCTGTCATGTATTCACATCCGTGGTCTCCGATGCCTTCAACTACTGCAGTTGCTCCTGAATTTCTTACAGCAAAACGTTCTCCTGCCATACCATTTATATAGGCTTGACCGGTAATTGCACCGTAAAGCGCAACGTTTCCAATGATAATATTTTCCTCAGGTTTAAAAGTGGCTGTTGGAGGAACTTTAATAATTAACTTACCTCCAGATAATCCTTTTCCTAGATAATCATTGCAATTTCCATGAATTTTAAATGACAATCCGTTAGTTGCAAATGCCCCAAAACTTTGCCCTGCCGAACCTTCAAAATCAACCAATATCGTATCTTCAGGTAATCCTTGTGCGCCATAAATTTTAGAAATTTCATTACTCAAAATAGCACCTACAGAACGATCAGTATTTTTAATTTTAAAAGTTACTCTCGTTTTTTCCTTTCTATAAATAGAAGGAATCGCTGCTTTTATAATTTCAAAATCCAACACATTTTCTAAGGCATGGTCTTGGCTTGACACGTTATAATTACTTACAGAATTTGCAATTTCTGGTTTGTATAATATTGCTGATAAATCCAATCCATTTGCTTTATAATGGTTGATGACTTTATTTACATTTAGTTTTTGTGACTGCCCAACCATTTCTTTCAAAGTTCTGAATCCCAATTGAGCCATGATAATTCTCAATTCTTCAGCAATGAAATACATGAAATTAATAATGTGCTCTGGCGTTCCTTTGAAATTTTTTCGCAATTCTGGATCTTGAGTTGCAATTCCCACTGGGCATGTATTTAAATGGCAGGCACGCATCATAATACAACCTGAAGCGACTAGTGGTGCGGTAGCAAATCCAAATTCTTCTGCTCCCAATAAGGCTGCTATTGCCACGTCACGACCAGTTTTTAATTGGCCATCGCATTCTAAAACTACTCTACCACGAAGATCATTTAATAACAAGGTTTGTTGGGCTTCCGCCAATCCTAATTCCCAGGGAATCCCAGTGTGTTGTAATGAAGTAAGGGGAGCAGCTCCAGTTCCTCCATCATAACCAGAAATCAAAATCACATCCGCTTTTGCTTTTGCAACTCCAGCAGCAATGGTTCCCACGCCAACCTCTGAAACTAATTTCACATTAATTCGTGCTTCCCGATTGGCATTTTTTAAGTCAAAAATTAATTGTGATAAATCTTCAATAGAATAAATATCATGATGGGGTGGTGGTGATATTAATCCTACATATGGAGTTGAATTTCTTACTTCTGCAATCCAGGGAACTACTTTATCTCCTGGCAATTGGCCGCCTTCACCAGGTTTTGCTCCCTGCGCCATTTTAATTTGAATCTCTTTGGCATTAGTCAAATAATTGATAGAGACCCCAAATCTTCCCGAGGCAACTTGCTTGATAGCACTATTTCTAGAATCTCCGTTAAGGTCTTTTTGAAATCGTTTTGGATCTTCGCCACCTTCACCAGAATTACTTTTACCACCAATTCTATTCATTGCTATTGCCAAATTCTCATGAGCTTCTTGACTAATAGAGCCATAAGACATCGCGCCAGTTTTGAATTTTTTTACAATTTCGGTCCAAGGCTCGACTTCATCTATTGAAATAGGATCTAAATTGTTAAATTCAAATAAGCCTCTAATAGTCATCAAATTCGTACTTTGAATATTGACAGCATCTGAATATTCTTTGTAACTCTCAGGACTGTTTAAACGAACTGCTTGTTGTAATTTGGAAATGGTAGTTGGATTGAACATGTGTTTTTCTCCATTTCTTCGCCATCTGTAGATTCCACCAATTTCTAAAGGTAATAGGTTTGGTATTTTTGAATTTGGAAAAGCATTCTGGTATCTTTTCTTGACTTCCTTTTCAATTTCTATTAATCCGATTCCCTCAATTCTCGAAGGTGTATAAGGGAAGTATTTTGAGGTAAATTTTTTATTTAAGCCTAAGATTTCAAATATTTGTGCGGCTCTGTAGGAATGTAGGGTGGAGATCCCTATTTTATTCATAATTTTCAGAATTCCTTTTGCAATAGCTTTATTGTAGTTTTTAATGGCATAATCGGCCTTCATATTGGTAATAATTCCTGAATCAATTTGGTTGTGAATAATCTCATTTACCATATAAGGGTTAATTGCACTTGCACCATAACCAAACAATAAAGCAAAATGATGTGGTTCCCGAGGTTCAGCTGATTCAATAATAATTCCAAATTTTGACCTTGCTTTTAAACTATTTAAGGAATGGTGAATATAAGAACAGGCCAGTAACATTGGAATCGGTGCGTATTTATCAGAAACGCCTCTGTCGGATAAAATTACAATATTGCAATCTTCGGAAATTGCTTTAAAGGTAGCATAAACACATTGTTCTAAAGCTCTTTCCAATCCATTTACCCCTTTTTCAATTTCATATAAGGTTGAAATTGTCACCGATTTAAAATCGGTATGGTTTATATTTCTAATTTTATCTAAATCTTCATTAGAAATAACAGGGTTTTGAATTTTTAGCTTTTTACAATGTTTGGATTCAATATCAAAAATGTTAAAATCACCTCCAATTGCTAAACTAATATCGGTAATAATTTCTTCTCGAATTCCATCAAGTGGTGGGTTGGTAACTTGAGCAAATAACTGTTTGAAATAATTATAAAGTAACTGCGGTTGATCAGATAAAACGGCGAGGGGAGTATCATTACCCATGGAACTAATTGCTTCTGCTCCTGAAATTCCCATTGGATTAATTATGGTTTTTAAATCTTCAATGGTATAACCAAAAAGTCGTTGCCGGGTTTCAAAATCCATTACTTCCTCTGGAATTTCATTTTGAGTATAAGGAATATTTGCTAAATGAAGTAAATTCTCATCAAGCCATTTTTTATAGGGCCGCTTGGTTACAATATCATTTTTAATTTCATCATCTTCAATAATCCGACCTTCATTCATGTCCACAAGAAACATTTTTCCCGGTTCTAATCTTCCGTGTTGAATTACATCTTCCGGTTTGATATCCAAAACTCCAATCTCAGAGGACATGATTACGAAACCACTTTTTGTTAAGGTATATCTTGAAGGCCGTAAGCCATTTCTGTCCAATAAAGCGCCTATTACATTTCCATCGGTGAATGGAATTGAGGCTGGTCCGTCCCAAGGTTCCATAATACAAGCGTTGAATTCGTAAAAGGCTTTTTTGTCTTCCGACATACTTTGGTGTCTTTCCCAAGCTTCTGGAACTACCATCATCATTGCTTCTGGTAAAGATCGGCCAGTCATTAATAACAATTCAATTACCATATCCATTGAGGCTGAATCCGATTTTCCTTCTAATATTATTGGGAATAATTTCTTAATATCTTCACCAAACACCTCGCTTTTCATTAACTCTTCCCGAGATCGCATTCGGCTTATATTTCCTCTCAGCGTATTAATTTCGCCATTGTGACACATGTATCGAAAAGGTTGAGCCAATTCCCACGAAGGAAAAGTATTCGTTGAAAATCGTTGGTGTACCAATGCCAATCGGGTTACTAAGTCACTATCTGATAAGTCTAAATAATAACCACTAATGTCTTCTGGCATTAAAAGGCCTTTGTAAATTATGGTTGTGGTTGATAAACTACTGAAATAATATTGGTGACTTTGTGATATTTTTGAATTGTTAATTTCATGTTCTGATATTTTCCTTGCAGCAAATAGTTTCGCATTAAACTCATTTTCAGTTAATTGCAAACCATTTTTACTAATAAAAACTTGCATGATAATTGGTTCTTTTTCTGCAGCAATTTTACCTAATTTAGAGGAGTTTACAGGTACTTTACGCCAACCTAAAACCCTTAGCTTTTGATCAATAATAGCTTTTTCAAAAGTAGTTTTGCAAAATTCTTCTTGGTTTTTTCGTTTAGGTAAAAATAACATTCCAACGCCATATTCTTTGGGTTCAGGAAGTTCATAATCGCATACTTTATTAAAAAAAGCGTGGGGAATATCAAACAATATTCCGGCACCATCGCCCGTTCTTCCATCTGAACTTACAGCTCCGCGATGTTCTAATTTTATTAATATATCTAATGCTTTATGTATGATTTCATTGGATTTAATCCCATTTAAATTACATATAAATCCTGCGCCACAATTGTCGTGTTCAAATTCTGGTAAATACAGCCCTTGTGCTTTAACTTTCATGATTGATAATTTTTCACTAAATTACTATTTTCACTTATAATAATTTAACGAAATTGTCATATCGGCTAATTTTTATTACTTCTTTATTTTAATGATTTAAAAATAATAAAAATTTAATAATTGACTTTTTAATTAACAATTTAATAATATCTGATTTTATTTATTATAATTTTAAGTCATGACAACCTTAATATATATCATTTTATGTATTTTTCTACAACGTTATAGTGTCAATTTTTATATTTAAAAATGATAAAAGTGTTTTTATTTCTTAAACAAATTAAGAATTTCATAATCTAAATTTCATTTTTGAAATAATTAATTTCTAATTGAATTTATTAAGAAAAAACATTTCGCTTTTAACTTGAATTGTTTTATTTTTGTGCCACTTTATAAAAGTAATAAATACAATTATGGATATACACGAATACCAAGGGAAAGAAATATTAGCCAGTTATGGTGTTAAAATTCAACGTGGCTATGTTGCAAGTAACCCACAAGAAGCGGTTGCTGCAGCTAAACAATTAACTGCTGAAACTGGAACTGGATGGCATGTAATCAAAGCACAAGTTCATGCTGGTGGACGTGGAAAAGGTGGTGGAGTAAAACTAGCTAAAAATTTAGAGCAGGTTGAAGAAATTTCAGGTCAAATTATTGGAATGCAATTAATTACGCCTCAAACTTCTGCTGAAGGAAAAACCGTTCACCAAGTTTTAATTGCTGAAGATGTTTATTACCCAGGCGAATCTGAAACCTCAGAATTTTATATGTCGGTTTTATTAAATAGAGGTAATGGTCGTAATATGATTATGTATTCTACAGAAGGTGGAATGGATATTGAAGAAGTTGCGGAACACACCCCGCATTTAATTTTCACTGAAGAAATTGATCCTACTGTTGGTCTTCAAGCGTTTCAAACAAGAAGAATTGCATTTAATTTAGGTCTTTCTGGAAATGCATTTAAAGAAATGACTCAATTCGTTGCGTCTCTTTATAACGCTTACATTGGTTGCGATGCTTCTATGTTTGAAATCAACCCAGTCTTAAAAACATCTGATAATAAAATAATCGCTGTTGATGCTAAAGTAAATTTAGATGACAATGCATTATACCGTCAACCAGTTTATGCTGAATTCCGTGATGTTCGCGAAGAAAATCCAATTGAAGTTGAAGCCAAAGCTGCAGGCTTAAATTATGTAGATTTAGATGGAACGGTTGGTTGTATGGTGAATGGTGCAGGATTAGCAATGGCTACAATGGACTTAATTAAATATGCAGGTTTTGAACCAGCAAATTTCTTAGACGTTGGTGGAACTGCCGATGCAAAAAGGGTAGAATTGGCTTTCCGTATAATCTTGAAAGACCCTAACGTAAAAGCAATTTTAATCAATATTTTTGGTGGAATTGTTCGTTGCGATAGAGTTGCTCAAGGAGTTGTTGATGCCTACAAAAACATGGGTGATGAAATTAAAGTACCAATTATCGTTCGTTTACAAGGTACCAATGCAGAAATTGCAAAAGAATTAATTGACAATTCAGGAATGCCAATTTTATCAGCGGTTGAATTTCAAGAAGCAGCCGACCAAGTAAAAGCAGCACTTTCTTAATTATATACTGTTCAAATTAAAAAAAAATCCTAATCGTAAGATTAGGATTTTTTGTTTTTACCATTTTTGAAAAAAACTTTTTCAACTACCTGAACTTTCGGTGTTGCTTTATTCGAAGTATGTTTTTTAAAGGGCTTTTTTGCCGCTGGATTTTTTGCAGGACTTTGATCACCTCTAGATTTTTCTGAATCTTGCGTTCCTGAATTCACTTCCTTTTTATTTTTATTCAAAACATCAGAAGGATTTTTCGGATTTTCTTTTGTTCCTCGTAAGTGCAAAACTAACGCATTTAGAAAATTACGCAATACTTGGTCACCACATTCCATATAATTTTCATGATCTTCAGCACGGAAGAAAGCACCCAATTCAGATTTTGAAATTCTAAAATCTACTAATTCTAAGATTTCTACAATTTGATCATCCCTAAGCATTAAAGCCACACGTAGTTTTTTCAGGATATCGTTGTTTGTCATTTTCATTGTAACTATTTTTTGCAAATATAATTATAAAGCAGCTCTAATAGTAATTAATGAAGTAAATAATCAATTTCATTATTTTGATGTCAACAATTTATCCTAAATTAGCGCTTCAATATATAATGCTATTTAATTACAATTAAAAATGACTAGAATTCAAGTTTTAAACCAAATTATAAAAAAGAAAAATGTTCATAATTACCTTGAAATAGGGGTGAACCGAGGGAAATGTCTCTTTAATATAGTAGGTACAAAAAAACGTTTTGGGGTAGACCCCTTTTTTAATTTTAGTTTGTGGAAGAAAGTTAGAGCTTGTATTTTAAATCCTCACACCCTGAAAAATGATTATTTTGAAGTGACAAGCGATGCCTTTTTTGCGGAAAACAAAGCACTTTTAGAAGCTAACATCCTTGATTTAGCATTTATCGATGGACTTCATACCTACGAGCAATCGCTTTTGGATACAATAAACACTCTTAAACACCTTGATGATAATGGTATTATTGTTTTACACGATTGTAATCCTTTGGATGCATTGGCGGCGCATCCTGCCATTTCTATCGATCACGCTCGAAAAGAGTTGGAAAAACATAAAGATTGGAAAAACATTTGGAATGGTGACGTATGGAAAACAATCGTTTACATCAGAAAAAACCATCCAGAACTTTCGGCATTTGTTTTAAACACTGACCACGGATTGGGATTTGTTTTCAAAAAACCACAAGGACAATTACCTGAAATCTTCAATACTATCGATTCTATTGACACTTTAGATTATGATTTTTTGGCAAAACACTGTGAAGATTTATTGGATTTAAAACCAGTTTCCTATTTTGAGTCGTTTCTTAAAACACTCTAAATAGACAACCATTTAAAGACAGTTACAAAGTTATCACGCCATAATTTCTCATTGTGTTGGCCGCCTTTTACTATTTTTTTACGCGTTAAATGCCTGCAACTGCAGCGTATATCTGAAACTAAGATTTCCATTTTGTATACATCGGGAACCATATCGGTACTTTCTTTGTCACCGCACAAAAAGAACATTTTTGATTCTAAGATTTTGGTTTTTTTTGTCAATTCAAATACTTCTGGATTGATCCAAAATGCCGGTGAAAACACTCCAGCTTTACCAAATACTTTAGGATGTTTTAATACTGCATAATAGGAAATCAAACCTCCCAAAGAGCTTCCCATAATTACGGTATTCACAGTATTGGATTTGGTTCTATAGGTGGAATCTATTTTAGGTTTAAGCGTTTTTACAATAAACTCCAGGTAATTATCGCCATTTCCGCCTCCATTTTTTTCATTTTTATAGGGTGTTAATTCGTCAATTCTTTTTTCATTTCCATGTTCTATTCCTACTACAATAACTTTGGCGTTCAAACTGTCTAATTTTTCATCAATATTCCATTCCCCGACATACGATGTTTTCGAGTCAAATAAATTCTGACCGTCTTGCATGTAAATTACAGGATATTTCTTTTTGGAATTAGCATATCCGTTAGGTAAATACAACCAAATTTTCTTGGCACAATTTAGTTGCGGCGCATCTATAGTAAATGAAGTTACATTTTTGGACGCCGAACTTTCTTGCGAAAACAAGTTGTTTAGGGAAAATAATAGAATAAAAAGAAGAATTGCTTTACGAGCCATAAATTGGTTTTGATCTTATTTCAAAAATACAAAATTAAGTTTTGAAATAGAGTTATTAATTATATTGAATATTTCATTTTTTCAGATTTTAAGTTTACTATCCCTCTAAAATATTATATTTGTTAATATTCACCTTAAATTTATATCATGAAGAAGTTAATTTTTATTTTTATTAGTATTTTATTTATGCTAATGATCCAATCATGTAGAACGTATTCATTTTATAGAGATATACCACCCCAAATGTCAGCAGTTGATTTCTCAAAAGGAAAATGGATTTTAGGTAATATTTCAGTTGATTTAGATTATCGGGATGAAATAACTAAATTGGCTTTTGAAGATTTTTCAAAACATTTACAAAATAGACTTATAAATGTAAATAATGACCGTACTCTTTTATTACCTGCAGTAGTTCCATTTTATTTAGATAAAAGCAAAATTCTAGATTTAAAAAAAGGAACAAATTGTGATTATTTTATTAATATTAAATGTGAGAATGAACGTAATAATGGAAATCAATTTGACACTTATGAAAAAACATATTATAAAAAACAATTAACACTTGCGAAGGTAAGTATAGAAATCTATGATTTGAATCTAGGTACAATTGTTTTTTATCAAGGAATAAGTAGTTTTTACGATGAAAATATCGGATTGAGTTATAATCCAGCTAGGACTTTAATTTTTGGATGTTATGGAAAGTTAATAGATGATATTAATAAAAAATCAATTTTTCATCGTTAGTTGTTGTATTATAAATACCAAACTTTGTCAATCTGAATTCATTTCAGATTCTTTTAGATGCTGAAACAAGTTCAGCATGACAAGAACAACAAGAGAGTAATTCGTGGCTAATAATTTACCCCAACTGCTCCTGCAATTTCTTAATTATATCTCTCAATTTTGCAGCTTGCATAAAATCCAAGTCTTTTGCAGCTTTCTCCATCGCTTTGCGGTTTTCGCGAATGCGTTTTTCAATCTCCGCTTTCGGTAAATACTCTGTTTCTGGTTCTGCTGCAATGTCGATATCCAATCCCAATTCGTAATCAACTAATGGGTTTTTCGTAAAAGCACTTTCTATTTTCTTATTCAATGCCTGTGGAACTTGGTTGTTTTCGGTATTGAAATTAATTTGTTTGGTGCGTCGATAATTGGTTTCATCTATTGTTTTCTGCATGCTGGCAGTAATTTTGTCTGCATACATAATCGCTTTTCCATTGAGATTTCGTGCGGCACGTCCAATGGTTTGCGTCAAAGAACGGTGGCTTCTTAAGAAACCTTCTTTATCAGCATCTAAAATAGCTACTAATGAAACCTCTGGTAAATCCAATCCTTCGCGAAGTAAATTCACCCCAATTAAAACATCAAAAAGTCCTTTTCGTAAATCCTGCATGATTTCAATACGCTCCAACGTATCCACATCAGAATGAATGTAACGGCAACGAATATTTACTTTCGTTAAATATTTCGCCAATTCCTCTGCCATTCTTTTGGTTAATGTGGTAACCAGTACACGTTCATCCAACTCACATCGCAATTGAATTTCTTCAATCAAATCGTCGATTTGGTTCAAACTCGGGCGTACTTCTATCACAGGATCTAGCAAACCTGTAGGTCGGATAATTTGTTCTACATAAACTCCATCACACTTTTGCAATTCATAATCAGCAGGAGTTGCAGAGACATAAATCACCTGGTTTTGCATCGATTCAAATTCCTCAAATTTCAACGGCCGGTTGTCCATCGCCGCTGGTAGTCGGAAACCATACTCCACTAAATTCTCTTTCCGACTTCTATCACCTCCATACATCGCATGAACTTGCGATAAAGTCACGTGGCTTTCATCAACTACCATCAAGAAATCTTTAGGGAAATAATCAATCAAACAGAACGGTCTTGTACCCGGTTGTCGACCATCGAGGTAACGAGAATAATTCTCAATTCCTGAGCAATAACCAAGTTCACGAATCATTTCTAAGTCGAAATTGGTGCGTTCTTCCAAGCGTTTTGCTTCGAGATGTTTGCCAATTTCTTTAAAATAATCGACTTGTTTTACTAAATCTTGTTGGATTTCCCAAATGGCATTTTGCAATACATCAGGCGAAGTCACAAACATATTTGCTGGATAAATAGTCAATTTTTCAAATTTCTCAATTACCTGATACGTTTTAATATCGAAACTTTCAATTTCTTCAATTTCATCCCCAAAGAAGTGAATTCTATACGCATCGTCAGCATAACTAGGATAAACTTCTACGGTATCGCCTTTAATTCTGAAATTTCCAGGAGTAAATTCGGCTTCTGTTCTAGAATACAAACTTTGTACTAAAGAGTGAAGGAATTTGGTGCGAGATATCACTTGATCTTGCTCAATTGCAATTACATTTTTCTGGAATTCTACAGGGTTTCCAATACCATACAAACACGAAACCGACGCCACAACCAAAATATCACGTCGCCCAGAAAGCAGGGAAGCGGTCGTGCTCAAACGCATTTTCTCCAATTCTTCATTGATAGACAAATCTTTTTCAATAAAAACTCCCGTCACTGGCATAAAAGCTTCTGGCTGGTAATAATCATAGTAGGAAACAAAATATTCCACCGCATTATTGGGGAAAAACTGCTTGAATTCGGAATACAATTGGGCGGCAAGCGTTTTGTTGTGTGCTAAAACAAGCGTAGGTCTTTGAATTCCCTCTATTACATTTGCAACGGTAAAAGTTTTACCAGAACCGGTAACTCCTAGTAAAGTTTGATATTTTTCTCCATCTTCGATTCCACGAGCTAGTTTTTCAATAGCTTGAGGTTGGTCGCCTTTGGGATAGTAATCGGATACAACTTGGAATTTCATTTATAAATATGGAAAGGGTAAAAGGTTTAAAGTTGGTTTGTACTATTAATAAAATTTTGGATTTCTACTGGTGTGTCGGACTCTAAGAATATAAATAGTATCACTCGTGATTTTATATGATATTCGGTATTTATAAATTTCAAAAGCTCTTAAATTAGCATCTTTTGAATATTTCATTTCATCGGTTTCATATATTTCAGAATTTTTATTTAAAATTGAAACTGAATCCATAATGTTTTGAATCACTTTGTCAGCAATTGAATCGCTTTTTGAACTTTCGAGAATATAAAAATAAATAGTTTCTAAATGATTTAGAGCGGTTTCAGTCCAAACTATCGTTTTTTCCATTCTTCAATTTTTTCTTCAACGTTTTTATGAGAATAGAGTTTGTTGTTTGCAATGTCTTCTTCGGCTTTTAAAATTTCGTAATTGTATTCTTCGTAATCGTTATGTGTCAAAGTACTATTTTTACTGTCTAAAATGATTTTTAGAGCCAATAAAAATTCAGCATCATCAATTTGTGAAATTTTAGAAATTAGAATATTTTTAAGTTCAGGAGTATTCATAAGTTTTTATTTCTATCAAATTTACAAAAAAATACAATCGAAGTAACTTAAAACTTCCAACTTTTTTGCTGTGCTTCACTCAAAAAAGTCCATGCTACAAAACGACTTGTCTTTTGGCCTTGAGCCATTTCAAAGGTTTTTACAGTCACTGCATTTACTTTTTGCATGGTTTTATAGATGCTTTTTAGATTTTCTTTTTTTGATACTAATGTAGTAAACCAAAAGCAATTCATAGGAAACTTAGCGCTTTCATAAACCATTTGGGTTAAAAATCGAATTTCACCACCGTCGCACCACAATTCGGTATTCTGACCTCCAAAGTTTAATAAGGTTTGATTGGATTTCGTATTTTCTAGATTGTTGGTTTTTCGAATATTTGCTTTAGCAGCATCCATTGCGGAGGCATGAAAAGGAGGGTTGCAAATAGTAAAAGCAAATTTATCTTCGGGTGTAATAATATTCTTAAAAATAAAACGAGGTTCCAATTGCAATTGCAAACTAATGAAATCAATTAATTTTTCATTTTGGCCGATAATTACTTTGCAGTTTTGAAGTGCTTTTTCATCAATATCCGAACCTACAAAACTCCATCCATAAGTGGTATTTCCAATAATTGGATAAATACAATTAGCCCCAATTCCGATGTCTAGGCCTTGAATATTCTCACCTTCTGGAAGAATACCATTATTTGATTCTGTCAATAAATCAGCTATATAATGGATATAATCCGCTCTTCCTGGGAGTGGTGGACAAAGATAATCGGTTGGAATGTCCCAATTCACTATGTCGTATTCTGAAATCAATAATGCTTTATTGAGCAATTTTACCGCTTCAGCATTACTGAAATCGATGGTTTGGGTTTCGTATTCATTGATAAAAACAAGGTCTTTTAAATCGGGACAGCATTGAATTAATTGTTTAAAATCATAACCAAAACTATGTTTATTTCGAGGATGAAGATTTATTTTTTCAGTAATGATTTTTGTTTTTTTCATGTAGGATAAATGTAAGAAATCTAAATTTTAATTGTATTAATCAATACATTCCATAAGCAATAAATCGCCTGTTTCGTGCTCTATAACTACAATACCGTCTTTGGCAACAAAATTACTACTTCCAGTTCTGTATCCCATTATTAACGTGTCTTCTTTTAAAGGATAATGCAAATTGGTAGAATGAATTCCCGAGACATTACCTATAGGAATTAGAGAAATTGGTGTTTTTTTAGTGTACCATTTTTCGTATTTTCGAGGCAGAAGAAACACTTTGGAATGGTCGTCAATAATAACAATTTTTAGTTTGTCACGATAATTGGCAATATTGGTAAGATTGGTAATCGTATGATCGGCACGTTTTCCTGTTGCCCAAACTACATTTACAGCGGGGATATTTCTAATATATAAATAATCAAATGCTTTTTCTAAATCGGTTTTATTTTCATCGGGAGTGTGGATAATTTCAATAGGGTAATGTGTTTCTTTATAATAATTGGCATCAAAGCCTCGATCGAAATCGCCCAACAAAACATCCACTTTTATACCCAGTTCCACCACACGCTCCATTGCCGAATCTAAAACAACCACTAATGGAGTCCATTCCAATAATTGCCCTAATAATTCATCGCTACACGCTGCACCGTTTGCTATTATTAATGCAGGCTCTTGGTCGTCGCGAACAATGTGGTGAGAAGACATTTGGATTTATTTTTAAACGTAAAAGTACATTATATTTCAATTAGTTTACAATGTAATTTCTATAGTCTTGTTCAGACAAACTAAAATAACCCAAAGGATAATTTGCATCATTAGTAGTATTGATGATATTTCCACGAACTGTTGCTGAAGGGGATTGAAACGGACTACCACCACTATTATTTCCTGCAATTGATATCAAAATACGCATGTAGTTGTAATATTGTTTTGAAATTCCTGACAAGGTAACTTCAAAATTTTGTCCTGGTTTTAATTCGTCACTTCGGTACAAACCAAATATTTGATTTCCTTGATAACTTATATCTTCCTGAGCGAAGTAAATAGGAATTACGGTGTAACTGGGTTTGAATTTGAAAAGGTAGTAATCCTTAGTAGAACCATTATCAGTATAATAGGATTTAATTTCAGTGGCATCTGCTGAAAAACCAGTATTGTTAATTTGCTCAATTCGATCTATTTGAGGCACAGGTTTTAAAGTTTCAGTTGCAGTATAAGTTGATCCATTTGAATTCACAGTTAAAGTGTAATTTCTGTTTAAAACGGGTGTAAAATTCGAACATACATAACTTCCCGCAACATTCGATTCAACGAAGTTAAATACATTATTTGCTGCATCTGTAATGAAAACGGTAGCCCCAGAAACGGTTGGAATTTGGGTGTCATAATAAGAAGAAGTAGTTGATAATTTTATCGTTTGAACATTACCAACTGTTCCTTTTTGCCATTTGATAGTGGCATCAATAACCAATTTAGGTGCCATGGTATTTAAATCGATATCGACTACTTTTTCACAACTTGAAATTAGGATTAATCCAATAAATGCTAGTATTATTTTTATTTTTTTCATCGTTTTAAAATTTAAAATTATAACTCACTGCTGGAACTGCTCCAAATATTGAAAACCGTACGGCTTCATTTGCGCCAGTTTCATTATTTTGTCTAAAACTTATTGAAGCTGCATTCTGGCGATTGTAAATATTATAAATACTAAAAACCCATTCTGCTTGCCAATTTTTCTTTTTCTGTGGTTTAGGTGTATATGTTGCAGAAACATCTAAATGGTGGTAGGTAGGTAATCTGTTTTCATTTCTTAATCCAAAACTAGGAATCGTAATTCCTTGATATTGATATTGCCCGTTTGGATAGGTTACTGGTTGTCCGGTTTGAAGAATGAAATTTGCCCCAAAAGACCATTTTTCACTTTTATTATAATTTCCTGTAACGGCAACATTATGAAGTTTATCATAAGTTGAACTGTACCAATTTCCATTGTTTATTCCTGTTTCATTTGCTGTTCTACCTGGAGTTTGTTGCTCAGAACGTGACAAAGTATAGGAAACCCAACCGTTTAATTTACCGGTGTTTTTTCGAAGCAGCAATTCCAATCCATAAGATTTCATTTGACCGTTTAGAATTACTTGTTCCAGCGCTTCATTTGCAATTAAATTAGCACCATCAATATAGTTTATTCTGTTTTTTACCGTTTTGTAAAAAGTTTCTACTTCTAAGGAATACTTTTCTTCACTGAAATTCTTAAAATACCCTAAAGCCACTTGATCGGCAATTTGTGGTTTAATATAATCGTCACTTGGCGTCCATACATCCAAAGGAGTAGGAGACGAGGTATTTGAAACCAATTGTAAATACTGCGTCATTCGATTGTAACTCGCCTTTACCGATTGGTTGTTGTCTATAGAATAAGAAGCTGAAAACCTTGGTTCTAAATTATCAAAAGAAGTAATCACTTCATTGTTACCATAGAATTTTGTTCCAATTGGAATTCCCTTTTCGTAAATTTTCAGTTGGTTATTGAAAGTTACCGCTTCATTATTTTGATATAAATTCACTTTTGAAGTTCCTAATCTATAAAATTGACTGTATCTAAAACCGTACATAAATTCTAATTTATCGGTAATTTTATGTTCTGCTTCAAGATAAATGGCGGGTTCAAAAGCATATTTTTTATCCAATTGACGGTAATTTATTCCTGATTCTAATGTAGTAGGAGAAATTGACCCTGGATTAAAATCGTAATAAATGGCATTTACCCCATAATTCAGTTTGACTTTATCAGTGATGTAATTTTTGAAATCGTATTTCAAATTGTAATTCTTAATTCCTGAATCGTATTTAAACCCAACAAAATCAAGTTGTAAGCCGTAATAATAATCACTATAAATAAATGATAAATTTGAAAATAGTTTGTCAGAAAACAGGTGATTCCATCTGAAATTGGAAGTAGCATTTCCATAAATATTAGTAAAACTTCCAGCTAAATTAAAAACATCACGACCAAAATAGCCTGAGACATATAAACTATTGTTTTTATTCAGTTTGTAATTAAGTTTGGTATTTAAATCATAGAAATATGCCGAGTTTTTATTGCTGGATAGTTTCAAAAATAAATGTGCATAAGAACCCCGCCCAGCAATAATAAACGAACCTTTGTCTTTTACAATTGGCCCTTCAAGTAGTAATCGGCTTGAAATTAAACCGATTCCACCATTGGCATGAAAGCTTTTAGAATTTCCATCTTTTTGATAAACATCCAATACGGAGCTTGCTCTTCCGCCAAATCTAGAAGGGATTCCACCTTTGTATAATTTTAAATCTTTAATAGCGTCCGGATTGAAAACAGAGAAAAATCCAAATACGTGGGAAGAATTGAAAATCGTAGCCTCATCTAAAAGAATCAAATTTTGATCGGCACCACCACCACGAACGTTGAAACCCGAAGCGCCTTCTCCAGCATTGGTAACCCCTGGAAGTAAAAGTAGAGATTTCAAAACATCAACTTCACCCAAAACCACAGGCATCTTTTTTATGGTTGCAATCGAGAGTTTATTCACGCTCATTTCCGCTTTCTGAGTGTTAGTTGTTTTCTTCTCGGTAATAATTACTTCCTGAAGTTCTTCGCTATTTTCAGAAATGGAAACATTCAGTTTGGTATTTTTATTTAAATCAACATTGATTTCTTTGGTTTGGAAACCAATGGAGCTAATTTCGATTTTATAATTTCCTTTTGGAATGGTAATAGAATAAAAACCATATTCATTGGTTGATGTATAGGCTGGAATTGATTTAATTACAACATTTGAACCGATTATAGTTTCATTGCTATTGGCTGCTGTAATTGTTCCGCTTAAGGTGACTTTTTCCTGAGAAAATCCAGTTGTTATTATGGTCAATAACAATAAAACAGCTGCAGTTATTTTATTTGATTTCATGTTATAATTTAAAGGTGCAAAATTGATAAAAATAATATTGATACCCAAGTACTTCTCTGTTAATCTACCGTTAATTTTAAAATTTTAAAATAAAAAAAAGCTGCCAATAATTGACAGCTTAGATTTTGAAAAGTATTTTTTTAACTTAATTTAGCATCTAAATTTTCTTTTATTACTGCCAAAAAGTCTTCGGTAGTTAAATAATCAGCGCTTGTAAGACCTTCCGGGTTAACCAACATGGCCAGGTCTTTGGTCATTTTTCCGCTTTCAACGGTGTCTATACAAACTTGTTCCAAGGCATGACAAAAATCAATTAATTCTTTATTTTCATCTAATTTCCCTCGGTGTTCCAATCCCCTTGTCCATGCAAATATGGAAGCAATTGGGTTGGTTGAAGTAGCTTTTCCTTTTTGGTGTTCTCTGTAATGACGAGTCACAGTTCCATGAGCCGCTTCTGCTTCCACCGTTTTACCATCAGGGGTTACCAAAACAGAAGTCATTAATCCTAAAGAACCAAATCCTTGAGCTACAGTATCCGATTGAACATCGCCATCGTAGTTTTTACAAGCCCAAACAAATCCACCATTCCATTTCATGCAAGAAGCTACCATGTCGTCAATAAGTCGGTGCTCGTAGGTAATTCCTTCTTTTTCAAATTCTGATTTGTAATTTTTTTGATACACTTCTTCAAAAATATCTTTGAATCGTCCATCATAAGCTTTAAGAATTGTGTTTTTGGTAGAAAGGTACAAAGGCCATTTTTTTGTTAAAGCCATTTGAAAAGAAGAATGCGCAAATCCGTATATACTTTCGTCGGTGTTGTACATTGCCATTGCAACGCCATCGCCTTCAAAATCATAAACCTCCCAGGATTTTGTTTCTCCTGTTTCGCTTTTAAAAGTCATAGTTAATGTTCCTTTTCCCTTGATAACCGTATCAGTTGCTTTGTATTGATCTCCAAAAGCGTGACGACCAATTACGATTGGCTTGGTCCATCCTTGAACATAACGCGGAACATTTTTCATGATAATTGGTTCTCTAAAAACCGTTCCCCCCACGATGTTACGAATAGTACCATTAGGCGATTTCCACATTTTTGACAAATTAAATTCAGTCACACGTTCTTCATCTGGCGTAATGGTGGCGCATTTGATCCCCACATTGTATTTCTTTATTGCTTCGGCTGAATCAATTGTAATTTGATCTTTGGTAGCTTCGCGGCTTTCAATTCCTAAATCATAATATTTAATCTCTAAATCTAAATAAGGAAGGATTAATTGTTCTTTAATGAATGACCAAATAATTCTTGTCATTTCATCACCATCCAATTCAACTATTGGATTAGTTACTTTAATTTTTGCCATTTTATAGGTGTTTTTTTATTTAATAAGTCTAAGGATGTAAATATAATAAATTCATTTTCATTTGTATTTTACTTCGACAACTATATCGTTTGAATTGTGAATTTCACAAAATAATTGCTATGTAAAAATGAAATTGATAATTATTAATATTTATTTTGTCAAAAAAAAAGCCTCTGCAGTTGCGGAGACTTTTATTATAATTAGATATTTTATTATCTTCTTTTATCTTTAATTTTAGCTTTTTTACCAGTAAGTTCTCTAAAGTAAAAAATACGTGCTCTACGAACAGAACCTTTTTTGTTAATTTCTACTTTTTGTAAAGCAGGTAAGTTAACTGGGAAAATACGTTCTACGCCAATAGAACCAGACATTTTACGGATTGTAAAAGTTTCAGTATTTCCTGAACCTCTTCTTTGAATAACTACTCCTTTAAAAAACTGAGTTCTTGTTTTTTCACCCTCTTTAATTTCGTAGTAAACTGTGATTGTGTCTCCAGCTCCGAATTCAGGGAATTCTTTTTTAGTTCCAAATTCGTCTTTAACGAATTTCATTAAATCTGCCATGATAATTTTTTTAATTATGGTTTTAAATCGGAGCAACATTCACGGATTTCGCCAGAGGTTGGTCAAATGTGGGTGCAAATGTAAATAATTATTTTGAATTATAAATTATAAATTATGAATTTTTTGACGTGTATTCTTTTCATTTAAAATTCAACATTTAAAATAATTTCTATTCATTAAGCAAATCAGGTCTTCTGTTTTTAGTATGTTCAAAGGCTTTTTCTTCTTGCCATTTTTCAATTTTAGCAAAATTTCCGCTGGTTAAAACTTCCGGGACTTTCCAACCTTTGTAATTGGCAGGACGAGTGTATATAGGTCCTGATAACAATCCGTCTTGGAAACTATCAGTTAAAGCAGATGTTTCATCGCTTAAAACGCCAGGAATTAATCGGATTAAAGCGTCAGATAAAACCAATGCGCCTAATTCACCACCTGACAATACATAATCACCAATTGAAATTTCTTTAGTGATAAAATGATCACGAACACGCTGGTCAACTCCCTTATAATGTCCGCAAAGGATAATTATATTTTCATACATCGACATGGTATTGGCCATTTTTTGGTTTAAAGTTTCTCCGTCAGGCGACATGTATATGATCTCGTCATAATTTCTTTGACTTTTTAAATGGGAAATACAATCGTCAATTGGTTGGATTGTCATTACCATTCCGGCACCACCGCCAAAGGGATAATCATCAACCGATTTTTGTTTATTGGTAGTATAATCACGCAAATTATGAATTTGTATTTCTACAAGGCCTTTGTCTATTGCGCGCTTCATTATTGATGCCTCAAATGGACTTCTTAATAAATCAGGTAGTAGTGTAATAATATCTATTCGCATGTGTATTTAAGGCAAAATTTAAAGTTGCAAAGGCTCAAAGGTACAATGTTTTTGTAGGATTTAAAATCGAGACTCATTAATTTGAACAAATTTATTCAAAACCATTTTAAAGTCAATAATTTTCCATTACTTTTATACCTCTAAAAAAAATATGTAATATGAAAATAGGTAAAAAAATTATTGCTGCTAGTCTCTTATTTTTATTTGCGGTTACAGCGCAATCTCAGACAGGTGGTTTAGAAAAAACAAATAGTCTTATGAAAAATCCCTTACTTCAAAGAAGTACTTTGCAATATCAAGCACCCCATTTTGATAGAATTAAAAACGAGCACTTTAAACCCGCATTTGATTATGGCTTAAAAGTTCATGATAAAGAAATTGAAGCTATTGCTAATAATACTGCAAAGCCAACCTTTGAGAATACTGTTTTGGCTCTAGAAATTAGTGGCGTTGATTTGTATAGAGCTGTAGGTATTTTTTCCAATTTAACAGGTTCAAATACTAATCCAACTTTACAAGCGATAGACGAAGAATATGCCTCTATTTTTTCAGCTCACAATGACAAAATCTACCTAAACAGTAAGTTGTATCAAAGAATCAAAGAGATTGATTTGAATTCATTAAAAGGGGAAGATAAAAAATTGACAGAGTATTATTTGCAACAATTTGAGTTGGCTGGTGCTAATTTATCTGCATCAAATAAGGAGAAGATGAAAAAAATTAATAGTGAATTGGCCACCCTTGGAACTTCCTTTGGTACTAAACTATTAATTGCTAGAAAAAACGGAGCTGTACTTTTTGACACAGAATCTGATTTAGACGGATTAAGTAGTGATGAAATAGCAGCAGCAAAAACAAGAGCTACAGAAGCTGGTCACGATGGAAAATACTTAATAGGATTGTTAAATACTACACAACAACCCTTATTACCAAGTCTCCAAAATAGAGCTACAAGAGAGAAATTATTTAAGTCTTCATGGACTAGAGCGGAGAAAAATGACGATGGAGATACTAGAGAAATTCTATTAAAAATGGCTAAACTACGTTTGCAAAAAGCCAAATTAATGGGTAAGAAAAGTTATGCTGAATGGCGTTTACAAGATCAAATGGCTAAAACTCCAACTAATGCTATGAATTTATTGGCTCAAATTGCAAAACCCGCAGTTGCTAAAGCGAAAATTGAAGCAAAAGAAATTCAAGATTTAATTGATTCTCAAAATGGAGGTTTTAAATTAGAACCATGGGATTGGAATTTTTTTTCAGAACAAGTTCGAAAAGCAAAATACGATTTAGATGAAAGTCAGATTAAACCGTACTTTGAATTAACCACTGTACTTGAAAATGGAGTGTTTTTTGCGGCAAAGCAAATGTATGGAATCACTTTTAAGGAACGTAAAGATTTACCTGTTTACAATTCGGATGTAGTAGCTTATGAGGTGTTCGATAATAATGGAAATTCGATGGCTATTTATTACTTAGATTTCTATACAAGAGACAACAAAAATGGTGGAGCATGGATGAATAATTTTGTAAATCAATCGCATTATTTAGATCAAAAACCGGTAATTGTGAATGTTTATAATTTCTCAAAACCCGCAGATGGAAAACCTTCTTTAATTAGTTTTGACGATGTAACTACTATGTTTCACGAGTTTGGACACACACTGCATGGATTGTTTGCCAACCAACAATATGTTACCCTTTCAGGTACTTCAGTACCACGTGATTATGTAGAATTCCCTTCTCAAATTAATGAACACGCAGCTTTAGACCCAACAGTTTTAAAGAATTATGCAATTCACTATCTAACTAAAGAACCAATTCCTCAAGAATTAATTGATAAAATAAAAAAAGCCGACACCTTTAATAAAGGGTATGACGTAACCGAATTATTGGCAGCCGCAACCTTAGATATGGCTTGGCATAGTGTTGAAAAAGAATCTGATTTTAAACCAGCTTTGGTATTCGAAAAAGAAGCCTTAGCTAAATATGGTCTTTTGGTAAATGAAGTGCCTACAAGATACCATTCTCCTTATTTTGCTCATATTTGGAGTGGTGGATATTCTTCAGGATATTATGCTTATACTTGGTCAAAAACCCTTGATTATAATGCTTACGATTGGATGGAGGCTAATGGAGGTATGACCAGAGAAAACGGTGAACGTTTCAGAAAATATATATTATCTGTTGGAAATAGCGTCGATTTAAATAAAGCGTTCACAGATTTTATTGGTCATGAAATGGAAGTAGCGCCGTATTTTAAAAATGCGGGATTTTAATATTATTTAGTTTTTATATAAAAAAAGACTGCAATTATTTGTAGTCTTTTTTTATATTTTAAGGTATAAAACTACTTAAACATATCTTCCATCCCTGGGATCATTGGCATGTCTACTTTGGTAACAGAATCTAATTCTACTTGGTTTACTTTAGCAGCTTTTTCAAGTGCTTTATTAATTACTACAATTAAATAGTCTTCTAATTGGTCTTTGTCTTCCAATAAAATAGCTGCAATTTCAACAGATTTTACTTTGCTATTAGCAGTTAAAGTTACTTTTAATTGTCCGTCACTGCTTTGTTCGTCAATTAATACCGTATCCAATCTTTTTTTAGTTTCTTCTATTCTTTGTTGGGTAGCTTTTAATTTACCCATCATTCCCATTAAATCCATGTTTTATTATTTTTAAATGTGAGGCAAATTTAAAGAAAATAAGCTTATAATTATTAATAAGAAATTTGCAATTATAAATGCTATCTTAAACTGCTTTATGTTATTTTTGCAACAATAATAAATATGATAAATACAAATCGATGTCTAAAATAAAACCGCCTAAAGCAAAGATAATCCCAACCACATTTGAGAAATTTGATGATATTCGAATCGACAATTATTTTTGGCTGAATGATAGAGAAAACCCTGAAGTTATAGATTATCTAATTAAGGAAAATGAGTATTATCAAGAGATGACCGCTCACACTCATAATTTTCAAAAAGAATTATTTGAAGAGATGAAATCTAGAATTAAGGAAGACGATCAATCGGTACCTTATTTATACAATGGCTATTATTATATTACTCGCTTTGAAACCGGGAGTGATTATCCTATTTATTCTAGAAAAAAAGGAAGCCTTTCTGCAAATGAAGAAATTATGTTCAACTGTAATGAATTGGCAAAAGGGCATAAATATTTCAAATTAGGTGGTTTAAGCGTTAGTTCTGATAATCAATACATTGCATTTTCAGTTGATACTTTTGGAAGAAGAATTTACACTGTTCAAATAAAAAACTTGGTTTCCGGTGAATTTTTCAACGATAAAATTGAAAATACCACTGGAGATAGCACTTGGGCAAACGATAATTCAACTCTTTTTTACACCCGTCAGGATGAGCAAACGTTACGTCCGGACAAGGTGTTTAAACATAAATTAAATACCGATGCTGTCAATGATAGTCTAGTTTATTTTGAAAAAGACGATACCTATTCTGTTGAAGTTACTAAAGAAAAATCAAAAAAGTACATTGTTATTAGTTCCTCAAGTACAATAACTACAGAGTTTAGAACTTTGTTAGCCGATCAACCAGATGGAGAGTTCAAGATATTTCAAAAAAGGGTTCGTGGTTTGGAATACGATATTGCTCATTTTGGTGATCATTTTTTTGTGTTAACCAATAAAGATGATGCAACCAACTTTAAGTTAATGAAAACTCCTGAATTGGCTACAGCTAAAGAAAATTGGGTTGATTTTATTGCTCATCGTGAGGATGTATTGATTGAAGATATTGATATATTTAGCCATTTCTTAGTAATTACCGAGCGTTTCAATGGCTTGAATACCATTCGGATAATGCCTTGGAGTGGAGAAGGAGCTTATTATTTGCCTTTTGAGAGCGAAACATATACCGCTTATACAACCACTAATGTCGATTTTGATACCGATATTTTACGTTACGGCTACCAATCAATGGCGACCCCAGCTTCTATAATTGATTTCAACATGAAGACTAAGGTAAAGGAAGTGATGAAAGAACAACAAGTTTTAGGGGGTAAATATGACAAAAATAATTATACTGAAGAACGGGTTTGGGCAACTGCTCAAGATGGTATAAAAGTGCCAATTTCTATGGTTTATAGAAAAGAATTGAAAAAAAATGGAACTAATCCATTATTGCAATATGCTTATGGATCCTATGGTTATTCTATGGATGCTACATTTTCATCTACTCGATTGAGTTTGTTGGATCGCGGATTTATATTTGCAATAGCGCACATTCGAGGAGGGGAAGATTTAGGACGCCAATGGTATGAAGACGGAAAATTGCTAAAAAAGAAAAATACCTTCACCGATTTTTTAGATTGTTCTAATTTTTTAATTACTGAAAAATACACTTCACCCTCCCATTTATATGCTGAAGGAGGATCAGCAGGGGGATTACTGATGGGGGCAATTGCTAATATGGCGCCTGAATTATACAACGGAATTATCGCTCAAGTTCCTTTCGTAGATGTGGTTACGACAATGCTTGATGACACGATTCCTTTAACAACAGGCGAATACGATGAATGGGGAAATCCGAATATCAAAAAATATTACAATTATATTAAAACCTATTCTCCGTACGATAACGTAAAAGTGCAAGATTATCCATCAATATATGTGTCAACGGGCTTACATGATTCACAGGTTCAATATTGGGAACCTGCAAAATGGGTGGCAAAATTACGTGTATTTAAAACGGATAACAATGTTATCTATCTGGATACCAATATGAATGCAGGTCATGGAGGCGCATCTGGAAGATTTGAAGCATTAAAAGAATTGGCCAAAGAATTTTCTTTTTTGTTAGATTTAGAAAAAATTAGAAAGTAATTAGAAAATTATTGTTAAATTTGCATTAAATGAGGTTATCATAGATTGATTTTTTAATCTTAATTGACTACTTTTTATGAACGAAAAAATAAATGCCTTCGAAAGCGTGCTAGATTTAATTGGGAACACTCCTTTAATTAAATTAAATAAAGTTACTGTGAATCTAGATGGAAATTTCTATGCTAAAGTAGAAGCTTTCAATCCAGGCCATTCCTCAAAAGACAGAATAGCTCTATATATAATAGAAGAAGCTGAAAGAAAAGGTATTTTATCTCCTGGTGATACCATCATAGAAACCACTTCTGGTAATACGGGTTTTAGTTTGGCAATGGTAAGTATTATTAAAGGTTACAACTGTATTTTAGCCGTTAGTTCAAAATCATCCCTTGATAAAATTGATATGTTACGAAGCATGGGTGCAAAAGTTTATGTTTGCCCTGCCAATGTTTCTGCTGATGATGAAAGATCGTATTATTCTGTAGCAAAACGATTACATGAAGAAACTAAAGGATCAGTTTATATAAATCAATATTTTAATCAATTGAATATCGATGCACATTATAAAACTACTGGACCTGAAATTTGGGAACAAACAAATGGACTAATTACGCATTTAGTAGCTTGTAGCGGAACGGGAGGAACAATTTCAGGGATTGCAAAATACTTGAAAGAAAAAAATCCAAATATTAGAATTTTAGGTGTTGATGCTTTTGGGTCGGTATTAAAAAAATACCATGAAACCAGAGAGTTTGACAACGAAGAAATATATCCTTACCGAATAGAAGGTTTGGGTAAAAACTTAATACCATCGGCAACTGATTTTGATTCTATAGATCATTTTATGAAAGTAACCGATGAGGAAAGCGCACACGCCACTAGAGAATTAGCAAATAGAGAAGCATTGTTTGTTGGATACACTTCGGGCGCTGTACTTCAAGCTATTAGACAATATGCACAAGAAGGGGAATTTGATAAAAACAGTAATGTAATTGCAATTTTTCCTGATCACGGTTCCCGTTATATGAGCAAAGTTTTCAGTGACGACTGGATGAATGAACAAGGATTTTTTGATAGTATTAAAACAGAAGAAGCTCAAAAAATAGAATTTATAAAATAGACTAGTTATTAGCATAAAAAAAACTCCAGAGTAATCTGGAGTTTTTTTGTTAAAGGAGTCATTATGAAAGGATTTTTTAATCATTAAATCATTATCTTCTAATTTTTTAAATCTAAAATCAGCAATCTAAAATCATAAATCTACTCTTCCATCGTATGATACACGTTCATCACGTCATCATCTTCTTCAATTTTCTCGATTAGTTTTTCAACATCGGCCATTTCAGCTTCTGTTAGTTTTTTTGTAATTTGAGGAATACGCTCAAATCCAGAAGATAATATTTCGATTCCTCTGTTTTCCAATTCTTTTTGTATGGTTCCAAAACTTCCAAAAGGAGCATAAATTAAGATACCATCTTCATCTTCAAAAACTTCTTCAGCACCAAAATCAATAAATTCTAATTCCAGTTCTTCAGGATCCAAACCGTTTGCCGGGATTCTAAAATTACAAGTGTGGTCAAACATAAATTCAACCGATCCTTGCGTTCCCATTGTACCATTACATTTGTTAAAATAACTTCTAACGTTAGCAACTGTTCGATTATTATTATCAGTAGCCGTTTCCACAAGAATCGCAATTCCGTGCGGTGCATATCCTTCAAACAATACTTCTTTATAGTTGGCTGTGTCTTTATCTGTTGCTTTCTTAATGGCACGTTCTACATTTTCTTTCGGCATATTTACAGCCTTCGAGTTTTGTATTACGGCTCTTAATCTTGAATTGGCTTCAGGGTTTGGGCCGCCTTCCTTAACAGCCATTACAATGTCTTTACCAATTCTAGTAAATGCTTTGGCCATTGCTGACCAGCGTTTCATTTTTCTACCTTTTCGGAATTCAAAAGCTCTTCCCATTTCTAATTATTTAAATCTAATTCAATTATATTATTTCTTGTAAAATGGTAATTTCACCACTTTAGCAGGCACATCGTTTTTTCTAATTCTAATAAAAATATCGTTATCAACTGCTGAAAATGAAGTAGGTACATATCCCAAACCAATTCCAACATTCATAGATGGCGACATGGTACCTGAAGTTACTACTCCAATTACAGTTCCTTCAACATCTACTATTTCATAATCGTGACGTGGCACGGAACGTTCTTGCATTTCAAAAGCAATTAATTTCTTAGTAACTCCGTTTTCTTTTTGCTTTTTCAAATTTTCAGAATTGGTGAACTCTTTGGTAAATTTTGTAATCCATCCCAATCCTGCTTCTAATGGAGAAGTAGTATCGTTGATATCGTTACCATATAAACAGAATCCCATTTCTAAACGCAAGGTATCTCGAGCTGCCAATCCAATTGGTTTGATTCCAAATGCTGCGCCTGCTTCAAAAACTTTGTTCCAAATGGTTTCTACTTGTTCGTTTTTGCAATAAATTTCAAATCCACCAGAACCAGTATAACCTGTAGCAGAAATAATTACATTATCAAATCCTGCAAAATCTCCCACTTCAAAATGATAATAGGTAATTTGCGATAAGTCAATAAAGGATAAAGATTGCATCGCTTCAACGGCTTTAGGACCTTGAATTGCCAATAGGGAATATTCATCAGAACGATTTTCCATAGCAACCCCTGAATCATTGTGCAATGAAATCCAATTCCAATCTTTTTCAATATTCGAGGCATTTACAACCAATAAATACTCTTCATCACTCATTTTATAGACTATTAAATCATCTACAATTCCTCCTTCATTATTTGGCAAACAAGAATATTGTGCCCTTCCAACTGTTAAAGTTGAAGCATCATTAGAAGTTACTTTTTGGATTAAATCCAAGGCTTTTGGTCCTTTAAGAATAAATTCACCCATGTGAGAAACATCAAAAACACCAACAGCATTTCGCACCGTTTCGTGTTCGGCATTTACTCCTTCATATAAAATAGGCATATTGTAACCTCCAAAGGGAAGCATTTTAGCTCCTAAACTTTCATGGATGTGTGTTAGCGCTGTATTTTTCATTGTTTTGTTAGCTTTTATTTACAGCCGCTAATTTATTCATTTTTTATGGAGTGACAAAGCGTCCGACAGCCAAATAAAAACAACAACAAAACATAAACTTTTTAACGCTTTAAAAACGCTTTAAAATCTTCATAAGTTTTAATTTTAATACGCAACATTTCCTTATTCAATACACTTTCGATTTGTGTTGGAATAGGCAGTTTAACATTTAAAATAGGTTCAACCACGTCTAAAAACTTAATTGGATGGGCGGTTTCAAGGAAAATTCCAATTGAATTAGGATGATTTTGTAGTTCCTTTTTCAAACCAAGATACCCAATAGCGCCGTGTGGTTCGGCAATATAACCTGAGTTTTTGTAAATTTTTTGCAAGGCATTTTCGGTTTCTGAATCTGTGAATGAGAATGAAGAAAAGTCTTTTTTTAATTCTAACAAATCATTTTTATACATTTCTTGAATCCGAATAAAATTACTTGGATTCCCTACATCCATTGCATTTGAAATCGTTGCTTTTGAAGGTTTAGGATCGTACAATCCTGCTTCTAAAAAGCGTGGAACGGTATCATTTACATTGGTTGAAGCAACAAAATGTTCAATAGGTAAACCTAACTTTTTTGCGATGATTCCCGCGCAGATATTACCGAAATTACCACTCGGACAAGAAAAAATTAGCGGCTTGTTTTCTGATTTCAATTGCTTATAAGCAAAGAAAAAGTAAAACATTTGTGGCAACCAACGGGCAATATTTATTGAATTTGCAGATGTTAAATTTTTATAGTCCAGACTCTCATCTAAAAAAGCTTTTTTAACCATGTCCTGACAATCATCAAAAACACCATCAACTTCAAGTGCCGTAATATTTTGTCCTAAAGTGGTCAATTGTCGTTCTTGTATATCGCTGACTTTTTCCGAGGGATATAAAATGACAACATCAACTCCTTCAACACTTAAAAACCCATTAGCAACTGCACCTCCAGTATCTCCTGAAGTAGCAACGATTACTGTGTTTTTTACTCCTTTTTTATCAGAATTAAAATAGGCTAAACAGCGTGACATAAATCGGGCACCTACATCTTTGAAAGCCATTGTTGGTCCGTGAAAAAGCTCTAACGAATAAATATTGTTTTCAACTTTTACCAATGGAAAATCAAAACACAAAGTTTCGGTAATAATTTGCCTTAAATTTTTCTCAGGAATTTCTTCGCCTACAAATTGCTGAATCGCTTTAAATGCAATTTCTTCGTTTGAAAGCATCTCTATATTATCAAAAAAATCAGATGAAATAGGGGTGAGGCTTTCAGGAAAATACAAACCTTTATCAGGTGCTAATCCTTTAATTACCGCTTCTTGAAAAGAAACTTTTGGTGCGTTATGGTTTAAACTGTAATATTTCATTTTTTTTTGTAGCTATATACCGAAAGCTATATGCAATAAGCCGTTTGCCTATTGTATAAAGCGAATTGCTTCTATATTATTTTAACTCCCTCTGAATTTACTTTTGAAACGTGAATTTCATAAGGTAATTCCATTTCATCGTAAACTACACTCATTGCTTTTGCAATTTTATTGGCCGTTTCAATTCCTTTGCTCAAGGCAAATATTGAAGGTCCTGAACCAGAAATCCCAGATCCTAAAGCACCGTTTTCTAAAGCAACTTTTTTAATTAAATCAAATTTCGGTATAAATGGGCCTCGCAGTGGTTCCACGATTTCATCGTGAAGGGAACGGCTAATCAATTCATAATCAGAAGTGTAAAATCCAGCTATTAATCCTCCCAAGTTTCCCCATTGAACAATGGCACTTTTTAAGGTAATCATAGGTTGTAAAACCGCACGCATTTCTGAAGTTTTAAGTTCAATTTGTGGGTGAATTACTGTCACATACAATTCTGAAGGACTTTCAATTTTGATAATATCCAACGGAGTGTAACTACGAACCAGAGTTATTCCTCCCAAAATGGCAGGTGCAACATTATCAGCGTGTTCACTTCCGCTTGCAATTGCTTCGCCTTTCATTGCAAAAGCAACCAATTCTTTTCGGGTGAATGGTTTTCCAATTAATTCATTTATACCAAAAACTACACCTGCAGCACTTGCTGCCGAACTCCCAATTCCACTTCCGGCTTTTATGTTTTTGTAAATTTCAATATCAAAACCAAATTCATAATCAATAGCGTCTAAAATTGCCAAAGCAGCTACCCCAGCTACATTTTTTGAAGTCTCTAAAGGTAAATCAGCACCAACGATTTTGGTTATTCGAATGCCTTTTACATCAGATTTTCTTATTATCATTTCATCGCCAATAGCTTCTAAACATAATCCTAAAACATCAAATCCACAGGAAAGATTAGCAATTGTTGCGGGGCAAAATATTTTTATTTCTTTCATTTCAATAAGTCTTAAAGTCCAGGGTCTTAAAGTCCAAAGTCACAAAAAAGAGGTTAACTTACTTACTTTATGACTGAGGTACTGAATTACACTTTTCCAATTCTGATTACATCGGCAAAAATCCCGGAAGCTGTAACCGCAGCACCAGCTCCAGCACCTTTAATTAATATTGGTTGGTCTACATATCTATCAGTGTAAAATTGAACAATATTATCTTTTCCTTCTAAATTGTAAAACGGGCTTTCTTTGGGTATAAATTGCAATCCTACACTTGCTTTTCCATCTTCAAATTTGGCCACATATTTTAAACGACATTCTTTTGTCAACGCTTCTTTATATATGTTTTCAAAATGAGCTGCATTGTTTATTAACGATGCAAAAAACGCTTCATTATTAGTAGTTTTCATGCATTCAATTGGTAAAAAAGATTCGTTTGCTATGTCCTCAATTTCCATTTTATAACCACTTTCACGAATTAGAATTAATATCTTCCGAGCAACATCAACCCCACTTAAATCAATTTTTGGATCTGGCTCTGTAAATCCTTGAACTACAGCTTCTTTTACAACATCGTGAAAAGAGTTTTTATCATTAAAATTATTAAAAATAAAATTCAAACTTCCTGAAAGTACGGCTTGGATTTTATGAACTTTATCACCTGATGCTATTAAATGTTTTAAAGTATCAATTATAGGTAAACCTGCACCAACATTAGTTTCAAATAAAAATGGCGCATTGAATTTTCTTGACAAATGCTTTAGATTACTATAATTTTCATAGGCAGAGGAACACGCAATTTTGTTGCACGTAACTACGGCGATATTGTGCTTTAAATAATGAGCATAGGTTTGTGAAATACTTTTATTTGCTGTGACATCAACAAAAATACTGTTTCTTAAATTGAGCGCAATAACATTAGAAATGAATGTTTCTTTATTCGCGGTTTCTCCATTTTCTATACTTGTTTTCCAATTTTTTAGAGCAATACCTTCTTCGTTAAAATGCATTTTTCGTGAGTTAGATACTGCAATTACACGAAGGTTTATTTTTAGATTCTCTTTTAAGAATTTCTTTTGTTGGTGAATTTGATCAATAAATTTTTCACCCACATTTCCAACTCCCATTACAAATAAATTCAATTGTTTTGCATTGTCCTCAAAAAAACATTCGTGTAAGGTATTCAATGCTTTTTTAACATCACGTTTGTTTATTACCGCTGAAATATTTCGTTCCGAAGCTCCTTGCGCAATAGCTCTGATATTCACATTGTTTTTTCCTAAAGTGCTGAACATTTTGCCGCTCAACCCTTGATGGCTTTTCATATTTTCACCAACTAAAGCAATGATGCAAAGGTTTTCTTCAACAATACTTGGATCTATTTTGTTTTGAGTAATTTCTAATTCAAATGCTTTATCAATTGCAATTTTAGCATAATTGGCATCTTCATTTAAAATCCCAATACAAATCGAGTGTTCCGAAGAGGCTTGTGTAATAAAAATAACGTTGATGTTTTCATTGGATAAAACTTCAAATAATCGTTTTGAAGAACCTGATACTCCAATCATTCCAGAACCTTCAATTGTTAATAAAGCAATATTGTCAATATGTGAAATCCCTTTTATTGGGTTTTCATTTTCAATTCTTTCAGATGAAATGTAAGTTCCTGCAGCCTCAGGTTCAAATGTATTTTTGATGACAATTGGAATATTTAGTTTCAATACAGGTTGAATGGTTGGTGGATACAACACTTTTGCACCAAAATGAGATAATTCCATAGCTTCTTGATATGAAATTGTTTCTATGGGATGTGCTTGTTTTACTATTTTTGGATTTGCTGTAAACATTCCACTTACATCTGTCCAAATTTCGAGTATTTCAGCTTTTAATGAGCCAGCTATAATTGCAGCAGTATAATCAGAACCACCACGACCCAAAGTTGTAGAATAGCCATCAATTGAAGAGGCTATAAATCCTGGAACTAAAGTTACTATAAATGTATTGGTATTAAAATAATCCTTTATCAATTGGTTCGACAATTCAAAATTTACAACCGCTTTTCCAAAATGATTATTGGTTTTAATAATTTCCCGACTGTCTTTATATCCTGAATTGTGAATATTTTGTTCCAATGCTGTCGCAATTATTTTGGAAGATAATAGTTCGCCAAATACCATAATCGTATCGGAAGTTCTATTGGATAATTCTCCCAATAAAAAACAACCATCTAAAAGTGTTTTCAGATGATTAATATCACTTTCAATAACTTTTTCTAAATTTTTTTGCTTACTTGAAATGATTAATTCTTCAATAACTTCCTTGTGTTTTTCTTCAATTTGTGATACGACATCTTTGAATGTTATGTCTTTTGAAGCTGCTTTTGAAGCTGCTAAAATCAATAAGTCGGTAACGCCACTGAAAGCAGAAACTACTATGACTAATTTCGTTGAAGTTGCCGCTGTATTTTCGACAATTGAAAGGACTAATTTTATGTTATTTGCATTGGCAACCGATGTTCCGCCGAATTTTAAAATTTTCATTGTGTAGAATCATAATGAGGTAAATAGTGATTTTTTTCTTGCGAAAAAGGAAATAAAGTGGATTATATGTGAAAAGTGAACCCCAAAGGGGTTATAGTTGTTGTAGAAATTGTGATAACTGAAAACGCAACCGTAATTTTGGTTGGTTTAATCTGTTGATAGGAAGTCAATTTACTTATCATAATTTCAAAAGTAGTAATTATTACTAACAATCGGTAAAAGTTTATTTTGAAATTAGTAATTTATATGAATTTCACATTTATTAAAACTTATTTTGATAATTGAATAAATAAATGGTCAATTTGTCGTAAATTTATTTGTAATAAAAATATATTTTTATGAGAATTAATAGACAAGAATTTAGAAAAAGATACCGTCCAATTGATAAATTTACTCATAAAGGGATTCAAGGTCACGCATTGATAATTGGTGGAAGTTATGGAAAAATGGGTTCGGTAGTTTTGGCCTCAAAAGCTTGTTTAAAAACAGGTTGCGGATTGGTTACTGCCTTTATTCCAAAATGTGGTTATGAGATTTTGCAAATTTCAAATCCTGAAGTAATGGTTGAAACCGATGATTTCATGGGGCATTTGACAACTATAAACATCAAAACTGAATTTCAAGCTATTGGAATAGGGATGGGGATGGGGCAAGATTCGGACACCCAATACGCATTTCATTATTTCTTAAAAAGCAATAAAACCAGATTAATCATTGATGCTGACGGATTAAATATTCTGTCTAAAAATTTAGAATGGTTGGAACTGTTACCAAAACACACCATTTTGACTCCACACCCAAAAGAATTAGAACGTCTTATCGGAAAATGGAATTCAGATGAAGACAAAAGGTATCGAGTAGCGCAATTGTCTCATAAATTCAACCTTGTAATTGTGGTTAAAGGTGCTCCAACAGTAATCTTTTTTCAAGATGAAATCTATGAAAATACTACAGGAAATCAGGCTTTGGCAACTGCGGGAAGTGGCGATGTTTTGTCTGGAATCATTACAAGCTTTGTTGCTCAATCCTACAAACCATTAGACGCAGCAATTCTAGGTGTTTATTTACACGGATTAACTGCCGATATTGCAGCACCAAAAATGAGTTACCAAGCATTTATTGCCTCTGATATTATTGAGAATATTGGAAATGCCTATCTAGAATCTGCTTCACAATTATTATAATCATAAAATATATTAACAATCCTTGCTTTATAATTAGTAAATAGTGATTTTTGTATTTCGATAAAATTATGATCATGACTAATATTCATTATATAAGTACCGATGTTCTTTCTTTAGAAGCTATTCAAGAAATTATTTACCAACATAAAACCCTTGAATTATCTGAAGAGGCGAGAGTAAATATTCAAAAATGTAGGGATTATTTAGATGCCAAAATGGAGGCTAATGAAACCCCTATTTATGGTATTAACACTGGTTTTGGTTCCCTTTGTAATGTAAAAATATCAAATGAGAATCTTTCCAAGCTTCAAGAAAATTTAGTAAAATCTCACGCTTGCGGAACAGGGGAGGAAGTGCCTTCTGAAATTGTGAAGTTGATGTTACTTTTAAAGATTCAATCATTAAGTTACGGTTATTCAGGGGTTCAATTAATAACCGTTCTTAGACTTATAGATTTTTACAATAACGATATTTTACCAGTAATTTATACTCAAGGATCCCTTGGAGCCTCTGGCGATTTAGCTCCTTTAGCTCATTTGTCATTGCCATTATTAGGAGAGGGTGAAGTATTTTTTAAAGGTAATAAAGTGTTCACTTCACAAGTAATGAAGCAATTTGATTGGAAACCAATTGTGCTTCAGTCCAAAGAAGGATTGGCATTGTTAAATGGAACCCAATTTATGAGTGCTTATGGAACTCATATTTTATTAAAAACAATAAAATTTTCCTATTTGGCCGATTTGATTGGAACGATTTCATTGGAAGGATTTGACGGTCGTAAAGAACCTTTTAACGAGTTAATTCATTTTATTAGACCTCATAAAGGACAAATTATAACTGCGAATCGGGTAAATGAATTTTTGGAAGGAAGTGAAATTATTTCTCAACATAAAGAACACGTTCAAGATCCGTATTCCTTCCGTTGTATTCCACAAGTACATGGGGCTTCAAAAGATGCTATTGATTATGTAAAAAAAGTATTTAAAACAGAGATTAATTCGGTTACCGATAATCCAAACGTATTTATAGAAAGCGATCAGATAATTTCAGGTGGAAATTTCCACGGACAACCATTGGCCTTAGCCTTTGATTTTCTTGCAATTGCTTTGTCTGAATTGGGAAGTATTTCAGAAAGAAGAACGTACCAATTAATTTCTGGATCTCGTAATTTACCCCCATTTTTAGTTGATAATCCAGGTTTAAATTCAGGATTAATGATTCCCCAATATACCGCTGCTAGTATAGCAAGTCAGAATAAACAATTGGCAACCCCAGCTAGTGTTGACAGTATCGTTTCTTCAAATGGTCAAGAAGATCATGTGAGCATGGGTGCAAATGCGGCTACGAAAGCGTTACGAATCATGGATAATTTAGAGCGAATTCTAGCTATTGAATTAATGAATGCTTCTCAAGCAATTGAATTTAGAAGGCCTTTACAATCAAGTGATTTTATTGAAATGTTCCTGAAATCCTATCGTGAAGAGGTTTCTTTGTTAAAAGAAGATAGGATTTTGCATTATGATATACAGAAATCAGTAGCATTTTTAAATAGCTTTTTGATTGATATTGAACTATAAAATGAAAAGTCGTTAAGAATGGCTCGTACCATTAAATTAGATTTAAAATAATATTAATTGATTAATATTACATTTTATGTTTAAAATTCTTCTCAATTGCAATTATCATTTCACTTGCAATGTCTTTATTAGTAGCACCTTCAATACCTTCTAATCCTGGCGAAGAGTTTACTTCCAATAACAATGGCCCTTTTGAAGAACGAATAATATCTACCCCAGCCACTTTTAAATCCATTGCTTTTGCCGCTTTTATGGCTATCCTTTTTTCTTCTGCGGTGACTTTAATAATCGATGCCGTTCCACCTAAATGAATATTGGCTCTGAATTCTCCTGGCATGGCTTCTCTTTGAATTGCTGCTACCACTTTTCCGTCAATTACAAAACAACGAATGTCTTTTCCGTTGGCTTCTTTAATAAATTCTTGAACTAAAATATTGGCATTCAAACTTTTAAAAGCATTAATAACACTTTCAGCCGCTTTTTTGGTTTCCGCCATAACCACACCTTTTCCTTGAGTTCCTTCCAATAATTTCACGATTAATGGAGGTCCGCCAACCATTTTTATCAAATCGTTGGTATCCAAAGGCGAATTGGCAAATCCTGTCGTAGGAATATCAACTCCATTATTTAATAATAATTGTAAAGAATACAATTTGTCACGAGATTGGGTTATTGCTGAAGCAGAATTCAAGCAATAAACTTTCAAAGCTTCAAATTGGCGAGTTAAAGCACAGCCATAAAAAGTAATACTGGGACGAATTCTTGGGATAATTGCATCAAAATCATCTAATATTCTTCCGCCACGATAATGAATTTCAGGAGTAGTCGCGTCCAATTTCATGTAACATTCTTTGATATTCAAGAAATGCATTTCATGGCCACGCATTTCACCTGCTTCCATGATTCTTTTATTGCTGTATAATTCTTTGTTACTAGCCAAAACTCCAATTCGTAGTCCAGTAGTTGCTTTTTCAGAAGTTTTATATAATTCAGTTAAAATATCCGAAGTTGGTTCACCTAAAAGGTATTTTTGTGCTGGATCTACAAGAACCCTTCCGCTCATGGCTTCACGGCCTAAAAGCATTCGGAAACCCATTGAATCTCTATTGGTTAAAGTAATTTCAATTGGCCAATTTTTACCGCCTATTTCCAATTCAGAACCAATAACGTATCGTTGTTCTCTGAATCCACTAGAACTTTTAACAATCCTTTTATCAATTAATTTGGATTCACAATGAATCACCGTTTTTACATTGTTCTGAATTGGGTTAATGTCAAATTTCACCCAATTATCTCCATCCTTAATAAAGGGTGCAATATTTATAGCGTGCAAAGCCGATGTTTTCGCACCAGAATCAACCCTAGCTTTAATGGTAGGAATTCCTAAATCAGGAAACGAACACCATTCTTCACTACCAACGATAACTTTTTCTTGTAACATATTATGGAGTGTCAATTGATTAAATAATATTTTCCAAAAGTATATATTTTGTTTTATATACAAACAGAAAATAGGAAGTTATTATATTAATTAAAGTTTAAATCTTTTGCCAAAAAATAGCGCTAATTATTTAGAACGAATTGTTCCTGCATTTTTAGAAATGCAATTCCCGCTCGCCCCTTTATCTCTTCGCTTCGCTGCGAGGATACCGGCTTGATTGGGGCTAATGGAGAAGTCATTTTTTTGTTTTTAAATTTTGGTAAAAAAATTAAACATAAGTGTCCCTTTTTGTAAAATTTAAACTACATTTATAAAAAAAAAATACAAAATAATGTATTTCTCTTCGAAATAAGATTCCTTTATTTCTTTGAAACTAAGGCAAACAAATCGCTTTGCCAATTTTACTTCCCTCTCAAAGTATGCGTAGGATTTGCGATGAAACAAAAACATTTTTTGTTTTTCACAAATTAAGATTTAAGAAACAATATACCACGATTTGAATAATTGCTATCGTGAAATTTAATTAATAATAAATAATGTGAAACAAACCTTCTCCAATTTAACCATGATTAGGTGAATATACGAAAGTTTGTATTGCATTTTTGTTAGTTAGCTGTCAGTTTCGCAGTACCGAAACTAACTAGAAAAATAATAATATTAACCTTAATAATTAATCAAATGAAAAAAGTATTGGTGGTTAACATTTCAACAAAAGTAATAGACAAAACTTCATTAGACAGAACAACAAATATTGAATTTGAACAAAAAAAATTAAATAAATTACTTTCAGAAGGTTGGGTTATCGAAAAATATGACATTGTACCTAGCAATATTTCGAACAACTTTAGCATTATTTATCAGTTGGATAAATAGTGTAAATCTTATCTATTTTTTTGTTAACCATCCCCGCGGATAGGTACACAACGGATTGCTCGGATTTCTAATCCGTGCCCACAAAAACAAAAAAAAACGAATATTCTTGTCATACTGAACTTGTTTCAGCAACTTAAAGAAAGGGAACATAGAATCTAAAAATAATTCCGAAGTTTCGGAACAGATTGACAAATCAATGGTTAAATCCAGATTTCCATATAATCGAATTTACGAATAACCGAATAAAACAATCCGCGGGACGAACGAAAGCAGCAAGCGCCAAAAAAATCGAAATAAATTAGAATGTCACGTAATAAATTATTATTTTTGTACGTAAATTAATTTATCATGAATACTAAACTCACATTAAATCTGGACAAAGGCGTAATCGACCAAGCGAAAAACTATGCGAAAAATAATAGCGTAAGCCTTTCTAAACTTATCGAAAACTATCTTGACTCTCTAACAAAAAGGTCAGATATGAAATCCCAAATTAGTCCTTTAGTTGAAAGTTTAACTGGAGTTATTCCAAGTAGAAACTATGATGACAAAAAGGATTACAAAGAGTATCTTTCTGAAAAATATTTATAATGGAAAAATTATTAGTTGATACAAATATCGTCATTGACTTACTTTCTAAACGTGAAGATTTTTTTCAAGAAGCACAAGAATTATTTACGCTCGCAGACAATAAAAAAGTTGCGCTTTTTGTTTCAGCTTTAACTTTTGCAAATACACATTATTTACTTTCTAAACATCAAAAACTTGATGATGCTCGAAAAACATTAATCAAATTTAAAGTGTTGGTAGAAGTTGCTCCACTAGATGATAAAATTGTAGAACTTGCCTTAGTTTCGGATTTTAAAGATTTTGAAGATGCAATTCAATATCATACCGCACTAGAAAATGGAATTGATATTATAATTACTAGAAATAAAAAAGACTTTAAGAATTCGAAGCTGCCAATTATGACCGCAAAAGAATACTTAAAGAAATAAACGCCTACCGCTCCGATAGGTTTTACAACGGATAGCGCGGATTTCTAATCCGTGCCCACAAAAACATAAAAAAACGAATATCTTTATCATGCTGAACTTGTTTCAGCATCTAAATGATAATCAAAATAGAATCTAAAAGCGATTATTTAGCCCCGATAGTAGTGGTATCCTCTTGTGGCGGTGTTCGCCACAAGAGATATAGCGAATAGCGGGTGGAATCGGGAGGTAAAATAGGAAATAGCTGCTCCAAAAAAACAATATGATTTATATGTAAAAAACCCGCTTTACTTTGAAGCAAGACGGGTTTGAGTATTAAAGCGGTTTTAAAATTATTGTTTTGTAGGTTCTGGTGCTTTTTTTACATTCACGAATAATTCTTGAGAAGTTTCGTTCAAATCCATAAAAATCTCATCTCCAGAAGTAATTTTACTGGTAATAATTTCTTCGGCAAGTGCGTCTTCTACATATTTTTGAATCGCTCTTTTTAGCGGTCTGGCACCAAATTGTTTGTCAAACCCTTTATCAGCAATGAACGCCTTGGCGCTTTCCGATAAATTAAGATTATAGCCCAATTCTTTTACTCTTGCGTATAATTTTTTCAATTCAATATCAATAATCAAATCAATATCGTGTTTTTCTAAGGCATTAAAAACAATTACATCATCAATTCTATTAAGAAATTCGGGTGCAAATGCTTTTTTAAGTGCGTTTTCTATAATGCTTTTAGAATTTTCATCTGCTTGAGAAATTTTAGCTGAAGTTCCAAAACCAACTCCTTGACCAAAATCTTTCAATTGACGCGCACCAATATTAGAAGTCATAATTATAATTGTGTTTTTAAAATCGATTTTACGACCCAAACTGTCCGTTAAATAACCATCGTCCAATACTTGCAACATCATATTGAAAACATCGGGATGCGCTTTTTCGATTTCATCTAATAAAACAACACTGTAAGGTTTTCTTCTTACTTTTTCAGTTAATTGTCCGCCTTCTTCGTAACCAACGTATCCTGGAGGCGCTCCAACTAATCTTGAAATTGCAAATTTTTCCATGTATTCGCTCATGTCAATTCTGATTAAAGCGTCTTCAGAATCGAATAATTCTTTAGCTAAAACTTTAGCTAATTGGGTTTTACCAACCCCAGTTTGTCCTAGGAAAATAAAAGAACCAATTGGTCGATTTGGATCTTTTAATCCGGCACGATTTCGTTGAATAGAACGAGCAATTTTTAGAACCGCTTCATTTTGTCCAACTACCTTATTTTGAATAAGTTCAGGTAATATAGCTAATTTATTACTTTCAGTTTGGGCAATACGATTTACTGGTATTCCGGTCATCATAGAAACTACATCGGCAACATTATCTTCGGTTACTAAAATACGATTGTTTTTAGCCTCTTTTTCCCATTCTTCTTGTGCTACGGCTAAATCTTTTTCGATTCGTTTTTCATCATCACGAAGTTTGGCAGCTTCCTCATATTTCTGTCTTTTTACCACAGAATTTTTAAGTTCGCGTACCTCTTCCAATTGACGTTCAAAATCTAAAATTTGTTTTGGTACATCAATATTGGTAATGTGAACTCTTGAACCTGCTTCATCTAACGCATCAATAGCTTTGTCTGGAAGAAACCGCTCGGACATGTAACGGTTGGTTAATTTCACGCACGCTTCTATTGCTTCGTCTGTATAGGTTACATTATGATGGTCTTCGTATTTATTTTTGATATTATTCAAAATGGTAATCGTTTCCTCTACCGATGTTGGTTCCACAATTATCTTTTGGAAGCGACGTTCTAAGGCGCCATCTTTTTCAATATATTGTCGGTATTCGTCTAAAGTTGTTGCTCCTATACATTGAATTTCGCCACGAGCTAAAGCAGGTTTAAACATATTGGATGCATCCAATGAACCTGTTGCTCCTCCAGCACCTACGATGGTGTGAATTTCATCGATAAAAAGAATAATATCGTCATTTTTTTCCAGTTCATTCATCACCGCTTTCATTCGCTCTTCAAATTGTCCACGGTATTTTGTTCCCGCTACAAGACTAGCTAAGTCAAGGGTTACAACTCGTTTATTGAATAAAATACGAGATACTTTCTTTTGGATAATTCGCAAAGCCAAACCTTCTGCAATAGCGGATTTACCCACTCCAGGTTCACCAATTAGTAATGGGTTGTTCTTTTTACGACGGCTTAATATCTGAGAAACCCTTTCAATTTCTTTTTCACGTCCTACAACAGGGTCTAATTTTCCTTCTTCAGCTAGTTCGGTTAAATCGCGACCAAAATTATCTAATACAGGAGTTTTCGACTTTTTATTTGACTTATTAGCAGGATTATTAAAATTGTCACCTCTAAGACTGTCATCTTGTCCTGAATCGTCATTGTATGACTCTGCTTTAGGCAAATTCTCCAAAAATTCGTCTTCTGCATTATTTGGGGTCATGTTTAAATATTGTTCTTTGGTGGTATCGTAGTCGATTTTTAACTTGTTAAGTAGTTTTGTAGTAGGATCATTTTCGTTTCTTAAAATGCATAAAAGTAGGTGAGCGGTACTAATTGTAGTGCTCTGAAATACTTTAGCTTCAAGAAAAGTTGTCTTTAAAGCGCGTTCAGCTTGACGAGTAAGATGTAAATTCTTCTTATCTAAACCTATTTCTGTGGTAGGATTAGCAGGACTTAGGATTTCTACTTTTCTGCGTAAAAAATCCAAATCAACAGATAAATGGTTTAAAATATCAATTGCTGTTCCGTTTCCATCCCTCAAAATTCCAAGCATAAGATGCTCTGTACCAATAAAGTCGTGCCCTAATCGAAAGGCCTCTTCTTTGCTGTAGGTTATTACATCTTTAACTCTTGGTGAAAAATTATCATCCATATATTGTGTATTACTTATTGTAAATTTAGTAAATTATTATCATAAAATCAAAAACCGTACCTACTATGAAAGTAGATAGCTAATTGACAAAAAAATATCTAATTTAAAAAGAATATGGACTAAATAATTTATTAACCAAATAACAGGTAAAATTTGTTAATAAATCATCGAAATTAGTACTTTAAAAAGTAAATAAAATAGTTTAAAAAGACTATATTAGCAAGATTTTTAATTCAAAAATAATTTTTAATTTAACTATACAATATGTCTGACGGAGAAAAGTTAATCCCTATTAACATTGAAGATGAAATGAAATCAGCCTACATCGATTATTCGATGTCGGTAATTGTATCTCGAGCACTTCCTGATGTTAGAGACGGTTTGAAACCAGTGCATCGAAGAGTACTTTACGGTATGTATGATTTAGGAGTTTTTTCAAATAAAGCCCATAAAAAATCCGCAAGAATTGTTGGAGAAGTTTTAGGAAAGTATCACCCACACGGAGATACTTCGGTATATGATGCCATGGTTCGTATGGCTCAGGAATGGAGCATGCGTTATTTATTAATTGATGGTCAAGGTAACTTTGGTTCTGTTGATGGCGATAGCCCTGCAGCAATGCGTTATACCGAGGCTAGAATGCGCAAGATTTCGGAAGAAATTATGGCGGATATCGAAAAAGAAACCGTTGATTTTCAATTGAATTTTGACGATACTTTGTATGAGCCAAAAGTAATGCCAACAAAAGTTCCTACCTTATTAATTAATGGAGCTACCGGAATTGCAGTAGGTATGGCTACCAATATGCCTCCTCACAATTTAACGGAAGTTATCAATGGAACTCTCGCTTATTTAGATAACGAAGACATTGAAATTGACGAATTGATGAACCATATTAAAGCTCCAGATTTTCCAACTGGAGGTATAATTTATGGTTATGAAGGAGTTCGTGAAGCATTCAAAACAGGTAGAGGTAGAATTGTAATGAGAGCAAAAGTTAACTTTGAAGAAGTTGACGGAAGAGAATCAATTATAGTTACAGAAATTCCTTACCAAGTGAATAAGGCTGAAATGATTAAAAAAACAGCCGATTTAGTAAATGATAAGAAAATTGAAGGCATCGCCAATATTCGAGATGAATCGGATAGAAACGGTATGCGTATAGTATATATACTTAAGAGAGACGCTACACCAAACGTAGTTTTGAATACGTTGTATAAATTTACTCAATTACAATCTTCCTTTAGTGTAAATAATATTGCCTTGGTAAAAGGTCGTCCTCAAATGTTGAATTTGAAGGATATGATTCATTATTTCATCGAGCACCGTCACGATGTTGTGGTTAGAAGAACACAATTTGAATTAAGAAAAGCGGAAGAGAGAGCCCATATTTTAGAAGGTTTAATCATTGCCTCTGATAATATTGATGAAGTAATTGCTTTAATCCGTGGATCGAAAAATACGGACGAAGCTAGAGAAAAATTGGTAGTAAGATTTAATTTATCTGACATTCAATCTCGAGCTATTGTTGAAATGCGTTTACGCCAATTGACAGGTCTTGAGCAAGACAAACTAAGAGCTGAATTTGAAGAATTAATGAAATTAATAGAGCATTTAAAAGCTTTATTAGCAGATGTTAATTTGAGAACAGAAGTTATCAAAGAGGAGTTAATTGAAATTCGCGATAAATATGGAGACGCTCGTCGTTCAACTATTGAATATTCTGGTGGTGACGTAAGTATTGAAGATTTAATTGCAGATGAAAATGTAGTTATTACAATTTCTCATGCAGGATACATTAAACGTACGAATTTAACCGAATACAAAACTCAGAATAGAGGTGGAGTGGGTCAAAAAAGTGCGGGAACAAGAGATTTAGATTTCTTAGAACACCTATTTGTGGCAACAAATCATCAATATATGATGTTCTTTACTCAAAAAGGAAAATGTTTCTGGATGCGTGTTTATGAAATTCCTGAAGGAAGTAAAACGGCAAAAGGACGTGCATTGCAAAACTTAATCAACATTGAAAGTGATGATAAAGTAAAAGCATTCATTTGTACACAAGACCTTAAAGATAAAGATTACACCACTAGTCATAACCTAATCATGGTGACTAAGAAAGGTCAGGTTAAGAAAACATCATTAGACAAATATTCTAAACCTCGTGTAAACGGAGTTGCGGCAATTACTATTAAAGAAGGTGATGAATTATTAGCGGCTCAATTAACCGATGGGAATAGCCAAATTATGATCGCTGTGAAGTCGGGTAAAATGGTTCGTTTTGAAGAAAGTAAAACGCGTCCAATGGGAAGAACAGCTTCCGGAGTTCGTGGAATAACCCTTAAAGATGAGTCCGATGAAGTTATTGGAATGGTTTCGGTAAATGACATGGAAAGTGAAATTCTTGTGGTTGCTGAAAAAGGGTACGGAAAACGTTCTAGTATTGAAGAATATAGAATAACCAATCGTGGTGGAAAAGGAGTTAAAACCCTTAATATTACTGAAAAAACAGGTAAATTAATTTCTATTAATTCGGTTACTGATGCTGATGATTTAATGATTATCAATAAATCAGGGTTAACAATCAGAATGGCTGTTGAAGATTTAAGAGTAATGGGTAGAGCCACGCAAGGAGTTAAACTTATTAATATTAAAGAAAACGATTCCATTGCTGCGGTAACTAAAGTTATGAAAGACGATGTGGAAGAAGTAGTTGTTGATGAAGATGGAAATGTAATTGAAGCTGCTGTAATTGAAAGAGTAAAACCGGTTTTAGAAATCCTTGAAGACGACGGAGTTGCAGACGACGACGATGATGACGACGACGATGAAGTTGTTGAAGACGATGACGAAGATTCTGATGATGACTCTGACGATGAAAACGAAAATTAATTAATTTAAAATTTACAAAAATGAAAAGTAAAGTTGTATTACTTGTAGCATCAATTATATTTTCAACAACTGCGTTTGCGCAAAAGGATGAATTAAAAACATTAAAGAAAATATACGCAAAAGAGAAAATCTCTGATTCCGATATGGAACTTTATAAAACTACCTTAGCAGCTGCAGAATCTTTAGTTGCAGGATCTAACGAGGATGATAAAGTTTATTTTGCTTACTATAAAGGGGTTGCTCCAATTTTAGAATTAACATCGGCACTATTGAATCCTGAGAAAAATGCTGATCCTATGTTGTCTTCAAAGATTTTATCTGTAGACAAATTAAATCAATTTGTTGCTGTTGCAAATGAGACTAGAGCGTATGAGAAAAAAACGGGTAAAGAAGTATATGCAAAGGATATTAACCAAAAAGTAATTTTTTTAAAGTCAATTATGGTAAATTACGCGGTAGCTTTATCAAATATTCCTAATTTTAAAGACGCGGCTATTGTATTAGCTGCAATTTATTATTTAGATAATAATGATTTAGAGAAATTGTATTATGCTGCTAATTACGCTGTAAACTCTAAAGATTATAATTTATCGTTAACTTATTATCAATTACTTAAAGATAAAAATTATACAGGTGAAGGGGAAGCCTTTTATGCACTTAATGTAAAAACTCAAAAAGAGGAATCATTCAATACTAAGGCGGAAAGAGATCTATTTATTAAAGCGAAGTCACATGAAAAACCACGTGACGAAAAATTAGCTTCTAAAAGACCAGAAATTTTTAAAAACATAGCTTTAATATACGTTGAAATAGGAAAATCTGCGGAAGCAAAATCTGCAATTCAAGAAGCTCGTAAAGAAAATCCTAATGATGTTGCTTTAATTCTAACTGAAGCAGATTTATTTTTAAAAGAAAAAGACATGGTTTCTTACAAAAGATTAATTGTAGAAGCTTTAGAAAAGAATCCAAGTAATGCTGATTTAGTCTTTAACCTAGGTGTAATTAGTTATAACAATAAAGAATTAGTTGATGCTGAAAAATATTATTTAAAAGCAATTGAAGTAGATCCTAACTATATCAATGCTTATTTAAATCTTGCTATTTTAAAATTAGATGCTGAAAAGATATTAATTGAAAAAATGAATAAACTAGGGACTTCAGCTCCAGATATGAAAAAATACGATGTCTTTAAAAAACAAAGAGAAGACGTTTATAAAAGCGCTATTCCTTACTTAAAAAAGGTAACTGAATTAGATTCTGAAAATGTAGAAGCTATAAAAACATTAATTGGAGTTTATAATGCTCTTGAAATGACTGATGAAGCTAAAGTTTTAAAAGCACAGTTGAAAAAATAAGTTTCATTTAAATGCAATAAAAATCCCGACTTACAAGGTCGGGATTTTTTTATATGATTTTTTTAATCACTCTTAATTTATGAGTATGCCTGTTGGTTTCGGCATTGTAAATACCCAAATGATCAATCCGATCAATTCTAACTTTTCCACTAGCGTGAATGATATAATTATTTTCCATTATTATTCCCACGTGAATGATGTTTCCTTCCTCATTATCAAAAAACGCCAAATCTCCAGGCTCGCTTTCTTCAATAAAACTCAATGGAACACCTTGCGAAGCTTGTTGTGAGGCATCTCGTAAAAGCGGGTAGCCATTTAACTTATAAACCATTTGTGTAAATCCAGAACAATCGATACCGAAAGGTGTTTTCCCACCCCATAAATAGGGAGCGTTCAAATACATAAATGCGGTTTTTATCAATTCTGATTTGGGTTTTATGCCACTAATTTTAACACCTTCAAAATCATAATGGGATTTATTGATATTGGAATTATCTAAAAAAGATAGTGCTGCACCTAGCGGAATAGGCATCATGAAATTATTATCACCGGTAATATAATCAATTAAATCGCCGTTTAATATTATTTCTTTAGCCGACAAAGTTTTATAATCGTCTTTTGATATCGGTTGAAATTGTTTGGTGTCTATCCAACCTTCATAACCATCAAATTGTAATTTTATTTTGGTCCATTGTTTCAGCTTTTCAATTACTTCAAAATGTTCACCAAACAATACTTGCGAAACTATTTCACTTCGGTCGTTAGGTTCTATTCTTAAAGGAATAATCGCTAAATTACAAATGCCAAACATAATTAATTAGTCTCTTTCAATTACTATTGCAGAAGCACCTCCACCGCCATTACAAATTGCAGCAGCGCCTATTTTTGCATTATTTTGGGCTAAAACATTGATCAAAGTTACAATTATTCTTGCACCTGAACAACCTAGAGGGTGTCCTAAAGATACCGCGCCTCCATTTACATTTACTTTGGATGCATCCAATCCTAGAATTTTAGAATTGGCTAAACCAACAACAGAAAAGGCTTCGTTGAATTCGAAAAAATCAACCTCTTCAACCGATAAACCTACTTTTTCCAATGCTTTAGGTAAAGCAACAGATGGGGTAGTGGTGAACCATTTAGGTTCTTGAGCGGCATCGGCATAGCTTTTAATGTATGCTAAAGGCTTTAATCCCAATTCTAATGCTTTCTTTTCACTCATTAAAATTAGGGCTGCGGCACCGTCATTAATAGTAGAAGCATTTGCGGCTGTTACGGTTCCTTCTTTTGTAAAAGCGGGAGCTAATGATGGAATTTTATCTAATTTTACATTAGTATATTCTTCATCTTTATCAATAATTATTGGCTCTCCACGTCTTTGTGGAACAGAAACGGGAACTATTTCAGAATCAAATTTTCCTGCTTCCCAGGCTTTCGCCGAACGCTCATAGGATTGAATTGCAAAAGCATCTTGCTCTTCGCGAGAAATTTTATATTCAGTAGCACATAAATCTGCAGAAACTCCCATCGCTGAATTGTCGTAAGCATCAGACAAACCGTCTTTTTGCATTCCGTCAATCATGGTGGCAGGGCCGAATTTATTACCATTTCGAAGATGGATATAGTGAGGAATCAGGCTCATATTTTCCATACCGCCGGCAATTACAATTTTCGCATCGCCAGCCATAATAGCTTGGGCACCTTGCATAACTGCTTTCATGCCAGAAGCGCAAACTTTGTTGATGGTAGTTGCAATAGTTGTATTAGGAAGTCCTGCTAATATAGCCGCTTGACGCGCTGGTGCTTGACCCACTCCAGCTTGAACGACATTTCCCATAATCACCTCATCAATTAATTCAGGGCTTAAATTTATTTTATTTAATGCACCTTTAATAGCTGCTGCTCCAAGTTGTGGCGCTGTTACTGTTGATAATCCGCCCATAAAACTACCAATTGGAGTTCTTACAGCGGAAACAATTACTACTTTTATATGTGTCATTAGTATTAGTTTTAGACTGCGAATTTAATCATTTTGGGTTAATAGTAAATTACAAATGTTAGATTATTATAAACACATTTATAATTAATAGTAATTCTATATTATATAAACTATAACTTAAACTTTCAATATTTTAAGCTATTAACTTGATTGTTAACGATTTTTATATCACCTATAAAAAACATTTAAAAAATGCAAGTATTTATTTGTAAAATATAGATTAGTACGTTACATTTGCATCCGCTTAAAGAGAAGAGAAATCTTCTAAGGAGAGTTGCCTGAGTGGCCGAAAGGACATGTTTGCTAAACATGCGTATGGGAAACTGTACCAAGGGTTCGAATCCCTTACTCTCCGCAAAATTATTATTCGGGGTGTAGCGTAGCTCGGTTATCGCGTCACGCAGGGCGTGAAGGCCTACACTTTCGAATAGTTACAAAAATATTGAGATTATCAAAAGATAGAAATATCTTATACGGGGTGTAGCGTAGCTCGGTTATCGTGTCACGCAGGGCGTGAAGGCCTACACTTTCGAATTGTTACAAAATATTGAGATTATCAAAAGATAGAATTATCTTTTACGGGGTTTAGCGTAGCTCGGTTATCGCGTCACGCAAGGCGTGAAGGCCTACACTTTCGAATTGTTACAAAAATATTGAGATTATCAAAAGTTAGAAATATCTTTTACGGGGTGTAGCGTAGCTCGGTTATCGCGCCTGCTTTGGGAGCAGGAGGCCGCAGGTTCGAATCCTGCCACC
>JARXAC010000017.1:0-67616 GCA_029866065.1 Flavobacterium sp. | reverse complement strand
TTTTTCTAATTACTATATCTAGACATTACTCTTCCTAATTTCATAGAAAAAGAATTGATCAATTTAGAATAATCCATAGCAAGTGACATTGTATCTGAATTATCCACTGATGGATCAGGTAAAATTGAACCTTTTAATTCTTCGATGATTTTATCAACTAAATACCATCTCATGGTTAAAATGGTTTCGGAAACGTATTGGCTGATCGTCTCGTTTTTTTGTTTGACAAAAATATTTTGACCTCCCCAATTGTGCAATGCCAATTTTTCATCTTCCATTAAAATATCCGTAACTTCTTGAGCAAATTCTTGAGGCAATTGCATTAAATAATGCTCAATATTGAAAGTGTCATTTTGATTAAAATAATTTACTAAATTGTTGTAAATAGCTTTAAAAAGTGCGTTTGCCAATTCAACCTCGTCTTCTTGCAAACTCAAATATACTCTTTGATAAACAAAATATTCTTTTTTCTCAACCGTATTTTCAACCTCGCCATTGGCATTTGATTTTAACAATACATCTTCAAATTCTTCTTTACTATTTCCATAAAGAAGTAAGATTTTAATTATTGTTCTCTCTAGTTGGTATAAAACATCAACTTTTTCCACTTGATTTAAAGATTCACTCTTTATAACCTCAAATGATTTTTGCTCTTGTTTTATTTTTTTACCAATTTCAGAAATGTCTTTTTTAATCAATTGCGCTAGCGTGCTCAATAAAACTTGCTCCGAAATATCCATAATTCTGGAACATTCCTGTATGTAAATTTCACGTTGAATTCTATCTGGAATCTTAGAAATACTTGCTACTATTTCACGAATTAACTCCGCTTTTTTTATTGGATCATTCTTGGCATCTTTCATCAATAAAGACGCTTTGAATTGAATAAAATCTTTAGAATTCTCTTCTAAATACAAAACCAAATCTTCGTAAGGCATTTTCTTAGCAAAACTGTCCGGGTCTTCGCCGTCAGGAAATTCACAAACTCTGACGTTCATTCCTTCTTCCAAAATCAAATCAATTCCACGAATGGAAGCTCGTAAACCTGCTGCATCTCCATCAAAAAGTACCGTTACATTTTTGGTTAATCTATTGATTAATCGGATTTGGTCGGGTGTTAAAGCGGTTCCTGAAGAAGAAACTACATTTTCAATTCCCGTTTGGTTGAATTGAATTACATCGGTATAACCTTCAACCAAAAAGCAATTATTTTGTTTTGCAATAGCTTGCTTCGCCTGATAAATTCCGTAAAGAACTTTGCTTTTATGATAAATATCACTTTCAGGGGAATTGAGGTATTTAGCTGCTTTTTTATCATTGGTTAATATTCTTCCACCAAATCCCAAAACCCTTCCCGACATACTTTGAATTGGGAACATCACACGTCCTTTAAATCGGTCAAAAGGACGATCATCTCTTGGAATTGTTAATCCGGTGCTTTCTAAAAACTCTAATTTATACCCTTTCCCGAGGGCTTCCTTTGTAAAAGCATCCCAGGCTTCAGGCGAATATCCAAGTGAAAATTTCTTAATGGTTTCATTGGTAAAACCTCTTTCCTTAAAATAGGAATGACCAATGGCTTTTCCTTCCTCAGTATTTAAAAGGGCATCTTGGAAATAATTTTTGGCAAATTCGGAAACCAAATACATACTTTCTCGAACATCCGTATTGGCTTTTTCTTCATCGGTTTGAACCGTTTCTTCAATTTCGATATTGTATTTTTTAGCTAAATATCGAATGGCCTCCGGATAAGTAAAATGCTCGTGCTCCATTAAAAAGGCAACCGAATTTCCTCCTTTTCCGGAACTAAAATCTTTCCAAATTTGTTTTACTGGAGATACCATAAACGATGGCGAGCGCTCGTCAGAAAACGGACTCAATCCTTTGAAGTTACTTCCTGCCCGTTTTAATTGTACAAAATCACCTATGACCTCCTCAACACGAGCAGTTTCGAAAACGGTATCTATGGTTGCTTTTGAGATCAATTTTAATTTAGGTTCAAAGGTTAAGGTTCAAAGTTACCAATTTTTTTGAGTTATTGGGTATTACTTTTTTCTTTCAATGACATAATTTACCATCATGATCAAAGAATTTTTATAGTCTGATTGCGGATAATTTTCTATTAATTGTAGCGCTTCTTTTTGGAATTGAATCATTTTTTGCTCCGCATAGGCTAGTCCGTTATTGTTTTTTACAAATGCGATCACTTCTTTAACCCTCTTTTTATCTTTATTGTGATTTTTGATGGAGTTGATCAACCAGCTTTTTTCTTTTGAAGTACAATTATTCAAAACATGTATTAAAGGCAAAGTCATTTTTTGTTCTTTTATATCAATGCCTGTTGGTTTCCCAATTGCCTCTTCAGAATAATCAAATAAATCGTCTTTAATTTGGAAAGCCATTCCTATAAGCTCCCCAAATTTTCTCATATTTTCCACCTGAATTTCATCATCGATTACCGATTTTGCTCCAAGAGCACAGCAAGCAGCAATTAAAGTAGCTGTTTTCTTTTGAATAATTTCATAATAAATAGCTTCTGTAATGTCTAGTCTTCGTGCTTTCTCTATTTGAAGTAATTCCCCTTCGCTCATTTCCCGTACGGCAACTGAAATGATTTTCAATAAATCAAAATCGCCGTTATCGATAGAAAGTAACAAGCCTTTCGATAATAAATAATCACCAACTAATACCGCAATTTTATTTTTCCAAAGGGCATTTATGGAAAAAAATCCACGTCTTTGATTGCTATCGTCAACCACATCATCATGAACTAAAGTGGCGGTGTGAATTAATTCAATAACTGATGCGCCTCTATAAGTTCTTTCATTTACAATTCCATTTGAAAGCATCTTTGCAGTTAAAAAAACAAACATTGGGCGCATTTGTTTCCCTTTTCTATTTACAATATAATAGGTAATCCGATTGAGGACAGCGACTTTAGAAAACATCGATTCTCGAAACTTTAATTCGAAAAGATCCATTTCTAAAATTATAGGATTTTTTATCTCTGCAATTATATTCATAGGACTCAAAGATACTATTTTGAAACTGGATTGGAAATATTTTTTTATTACAATTAAACTTTTTACATTTGTTAAAGTCTTATAATAAATAAATTAAATAATACTAAAATATGAAAACAAATTCAATTTTAAAAGTAACTGTATTGTTTGCAGTTATTTTGTTTGCAAGTTGTACTAAAGACAACAATGACCTTTCCAGCGCATTTACAGCTGCTGATATTCAAACTAATGCAAAATTAGACCAAGTTGCTAACGATTTATCTGATATTATTGACGATCAATATTTTACGGAAAATCCAGCAGGTAAAACAATCGCTCCAACGGTAGCTAATCTTTTGCCTCCTTGTGTAACAGTAACAAGAACAGTTACTTCTACAAGTTGGACTAGAACAGTTGATTTTGGAACTACAGGTTGCGCAATGCCAAATGGTGCAATTCTTAGAGGTATTATCACTATGACTGGAAGTTTACCCTATACAACTTCAGGTTATGTAATTACTTATTCTTTTAATGGTTTCCGATATAATGACTTCTTAGTTCAAGGAAATAGAACAGTTACAAGATCATTAGGAACTTCTACTTATCAAGTAAATATTCACCCTATTTGTGTAATGGACATGAATATGACATTTACCAATGCAACTGGGGTTTACACAAGAGTTGGTACAAGAACTAGAGAATGTGTTGAAGGAAATGCAACAGTAATTTGGACTGATAATGTATATGTTGTAACTGGAAACTGGACAACTACTTTCCCTAATGGAAATGTTCACACGAATGCCATTTCAAACACAACTCCAATCAGAGTTAGATTAAATTGTGATTACAGAGTGGTTTCTGGAACAGTAAATATTACTAGACCAAATCACACTGCAGTTTTAGATTATGGTAATGGAACTTGCGATAATATTGCTACCATTTCAATTGATGGAGGAACACCAGTTACAATTACATTCTAGTAATTAGAATTATTATAAAAAAAACGTTCAGGTATTCTGAACGTTTTTTTTATACTTCTTTATTTGCTAATTGTCCACAGGCTGCATCAATATCTTTACCTCGACTTCTTCTGACTTTTGCTACTATATCATTTGCGGCAAGCGCAATAATATATGCATTAATTGATTCATCCGAAGCTTGTTGGAATTCTCCATCATCAATAGGGTTGTATTCAATTAAATTGACTTTGCAAGGCACATATTTACAGAATTTCACTAAGGCGTCCACTGATTCCTTATTGTCGTTAATTCCTTTCCAAACCACATACTCGTAGGTAATTTTACTTTTTGTTTTATGGTACCAATATTCTAATGATTCTCGTAATTCGGATAAAGGAAAATTGGCTGAAAACGGCATTATTCGGGAACGTATTTCATCTATTGCAGAATGTAATGAAACTGCCAATTTAAATTTAACTTCATCATCGGCAAGCTTTTTTATCATTTTAGGAACGCCTGAAGTAGAAACCGTAATTCTTTTTGGAGACATCCCCAAACCTTCATTTGACGTAATCATAGAAATTGCTTTAAGCACATTATTATAGTTCATAAGTGGCTCGCCCATTCCCATAAAAACTATGTTGGAAAGTGGATGATTGTAATACAAACGGCTTTCTTTATCAATAGCGATTACTTGGTCGTAAATTTCTCCCGGTTCCAAATTTCTCATTCTTTTTAAACGCGCTGTAGCGCAAAAGTTACAATCTAAACTACAACCTACTTGACTTGAAACACAAGCAGTAGTTCTGGTGTCGGTTGGAATCAAAACACTTTCTACCACCAGTCCGTCATGCAATCGAACGGCATTTTTCACCGTTCCATCAGAACTGCGTTGCATCGTATCCACCTTTATATGATTGATTACAAAATTGTCTTCCAACATCAATCGGGTTTCTTTTGAAACATTAGTCATATCATCAAAACTATGTGCGCCTTTGCTCCACAACCATTCATAAACCTGGTTGCCACGGAAGGCTTTGTCTTGATGGGCAACAAAAAAATCACGCAACTGCTCTTTTGATAATGCTCTTATGTCTTTTTTCTCGATTTGCATGGTGCAAATTTAGTTTAATTTGTGGATTTGTTTATTTGATAAATTGATAACTTTGACAAAAAATATAAATACAAACAAACGATGCACTTTATTTCCCAAGAATTAGAAGATTATATCGAACAGCATTCTGAAAAAGAACCCGATTTATTAGCGGCTTTAAATAAGGAAACCTATCAAAAAATTCTATTGCCAAGAATGTTGAGCGGCCATTTTCAAGGACGTGTATTGAGTATGCTTTCTAAATTAATTCGTCCGGTAAACATCCTTGAAATTGGGACATTTACTGGTTATGCTGCTTTGTGTTTGTGTGAAGGAATGCAAGAAAATGGGCAGTTACACACTATTGACATTAAAGAAGAATTGGAAACAATTCAAAGAAAGTACTTTGATAAATCTCCTTGGGGAAATCAAATTTTCCAACATTTAGGAGAAGCAATTGCTATTATTCCAACATTAGAACTAAAATTTGATTTGGTTTTTATAGATGCTGATAAAGAAAATTACCTCAACTATTTTGAGTTAATTCTTCCTAAAATGAATAAAGGTGGAATTATTTTATCAGACAATGTTTTGTGGAGCGGGAAAGTTTTAGAGCCTTTACAGAAAAATGATTTGAGTACAAAAGTCCTTTTAGAGTACAACGAATTATTGAAAAATGACCCTCGGGTTGAAACCGTTTTATTACCTATTCGTGATGGATTGACTGTTTCTAGAGTTAAATAATAACTTTTTTAAATTGTAGAAAACGGTATAATTTATAAAATAAAAACCCTAACGTTCCCCCGTAAATATAGCCACATAAAACATCGATTGGATAATGAACCCCTAGATATATTCTGCTGTAAGCAAATAAGAGAGGGAAAATAAATACCAAACCAATGCATTTATAGTGTTTTCTCATCAATAAAAAAATAAATAGCATCGTGACCATGGAGTTGGAAGCGTGTCCAGAAACAAAACTATATTGTATGGGTTTGTAAAATTCTTTCTTAATTGGGTCAAAGAAAATTCTGATAATCTCATTTACAGAAGGATCATTACAGGGACGTAATCTTTTAAAAATTACCCGAATTATATTGGTAGTTTGATCGTTAACTACTATCAATAAAAAAACAAATAAGACTAAAATTGCTCCTTTTTTTGGTCCTGTTTTTTTAAAAATAAAATATAAAATCACTAAAAAAAAAGGAATCCAATTACTTTGCTTCGTAATAAATGTCCAAAAAGGGTCGTAAGTTGAAGATCCAAGCCCATTTAAAAAAATAAGAAGTTCTTTATCGAGTGCAAGGATTTTTTCAAGCATTATGAACCGCGTTTTATAGGACCTTCACTTTCGTTGGTTTCTACTTTTTCAATATCATTTTCAACATTTTCAACAACTGGAGAAACTTCTTTGAGCAAATTTTCTTTTGCTTTACTAATTTCCTGATTGATATTTCCAGTAATATCGGTTATCGATTTAGAATCTAACCCATTTGCTTCAGCTCCTTTTTGAATTTCACTTTTAATATCATTGGTAGCATTTTTCAATTGCGCCATAGCTTTTCCCATAGTTCTTGCGATATCAGGGATTTTATCCGACCCAAAAAGCATCAAGACCACAAATATAATTAATATTAATTCGCCTCCTCCTATTCCAAACATATCGATTTATTTTGTTGCAAAGTTACTAAGTTTTTATAAAGGTAAAAATCTAATTCAAAAATAAAACTTTCTTGCTTTTCTATTTAGGAATTGCATTATAATTTACTGCTAATTTTGAAATTAAAAATAACATCATCGTTCTATTTTTGACTTTCAAAGCAGCTGTAAACTCTTTGTCTTCTATGATATATCTTTGAAAATCATCAATATAAATTTCTGGGACTTTCAATGTTTCTATATAGTATTTGTCCTCATATAGAATTCCTATTTTATCTAGGAGCCGTTCTTTTCTTTCTACAACAACTTCCTTTTTTAGCATTGCGGTTCGCCCCGACATCCAACTAATTGGAGCGTCTAATAACCCACTGGTTGCGGTGTGTAATTTTCTTTCAGCGGGCGTATATTGCTTTTGACCCGGAATTATACTCACCCCTTCGACTGCATTTTTCTTTACAATAACCTCATCAAGCTCATTGATTTTAGAGTACATATTTACGGTAATCGTTCCTGATTTTAAATCGTCTTCATCAATTAATAGTCTTCTCATTTCCAAAGATTTTGATGAAAATACCAAGATGTCGTCGGCTTTAGCCAATATAGAAAACTCCCCTTTACTATTGGTTACAGTCACTTTTTCATTGCCTAAATTCACCACATCAATTCCTGAAAGTAAGGCGTCATCGGCTGCAATAATACCTTGAAGCAGTTTCTCATTACGATCTTGTGACCACAATGAAAAGGTGCTAAAAAATAAAAGTAGGACAACCCATTTTTTCATATTATAAAGAAACTGTTTTATTAGTTGTAAAAGTATTTAAGTGAAATTAGAAATTAACATTTGGATTGGTAAAGTTATGTTAATATAATTTTCTTTAATTGAAAATAAAATGATAAAATGGGTAACTTTGAATTTCTAATAAAAAATAAATGAAAAATTGCATTATCGCAAGCACCTCCACTTTATACGGAGGAAATTATTTAGACTATTTACTTCCGGAATTAAAATTGCATTTTCAGAATTGCAAAACGATTCTTTTTATTCCGTATGCTCAACCAAGTGGAATTTCGAATGAAGAATATACCAATAGAGCGGCGTCTGCTTTCGCTAATATAAATATTGCTGTTAAAGGAATCCATGAATTTGAAGATCCAAAAGCAGCAATTGAACAAGCCGAAGGGATTTTTACAGGTGGTGGAAATACTTTTTTATTGGTTTTCCAATTGTATAAAAACAAAGTAATGGACGCTTTGGCCGAAGCGATAAAAAAAGGAACTCCTTATTTAGGAACTAGCGCAGGAAGTAATATTTGTGGATTAACAATGCAAACCACCAACGATATGCCCATTATTTATCCGCCCAGTTTTCAAACTTTGGGAATTGTTCCTTTCAATTTAAATCCACATTATTTAGATGCCGATTTACAATTAAAACACAACGGAGAAACTCGAGAAATGAGGATCAAAGAATACCATTTTTTGAATTCTCCACCAGTTCTAGGACTTCGGGAAGGGAGTTGGCTAGAAGTTAAAGGTGATAAAATTACTTTGAAAGGTGATCTTCACGCAAGATTATTTAAAAAAAATACAGCACCTGAAGAATTGGAATCGGAAAGTGACTTGAGCGATTTAAAATAAAAAATCCCCAAACTATTAGTCTGAGGATTTTAGAGCGAAAGACGAGGCTTCCCGCTAAAGCTGGATAAACTTCTCGCCACAACTTAAAATAAAAAATCCCCAAACTTTTAGTCTGAGGATTTTAGAGCGAAAGACGAGGCTCGAACTCGCGACAACCAGCTTGGAAGGCTGGAGCTCTACCAACTGAGCTACTTTCGCATTATCAACGGTGCAAATATAGATAATTAGTTGGGTTTATTGCAAGTTTTTTTCAAAAAAAATTTATGGTCGCTTTAAAATCTAACAGAATAAAGTGCCAAAAGTTAATGTAAATAATTTATTTTGTTATTGTTATGAAAACAACTCCAAAAAATAAATAAAGTAGAAATGATTGAAATTAAAAAAATTACCGCATTTGAAACAATAATTGTAAGACATCCTGTTTTACGCCCTGGCCGACCAATAGAATCTTGTCATTTTGATGGCGATGATATGCCAACAACTTCCCACTTTGGATTGTTTCTTGAAAACCAATTAGCAGGGGTAATTTCGGCTTTTAAGGCGCAAAATAAATTATTTTCAGAGGAAAATCAATATCAAATTCGAGGAATGGCAGTATTGAGTGAATTTCAAAAAAAAGGTTTTGGAGAACAATTATTACAATACTGCGAGAATGAAATTAGATTAAAAAGCGGGAATTTAATTTGGTTTAATGCCCGAGAAACAGCCCTAGGTTTCTATGAAAAATCAGGTTATGAAATTTTGGGAGATCAATTTGAAATCCCAAATGTTGGACCCCATTACATTTTATTTAAAGCGATATAATATCAAAAATCAGAAGAAGGTGGAAATTATTGTTTATTTCATAATAAAAATATAAAACAATTGTTATTGATAGTATCAAATGATAATTTTGCGCCCTGAATAATGTCTCTATGAAAAAAACGCTTCTACTCCTTTTATTAATTACATGCGCGTTAAGTTACTCTCAAAAAAAAACACTAAAAGCAGTTCTTATTAATGGTGGAATTAACATTGATGGAAATTTAGATGAATCCCAATGGCAATCTGCTCCTGTAGCGAAAGATTTTTTCATGTTCGCTCCAGACAATGGAAAAGAAGTTGATAAAAGTAAAGATACCGAAGTAAAAATTCTTTACGATAATGAAGCGATATATATAGGTGCCATATTATATGATGCCGAACCTTCTAAGATTTTAAAGGAACTTACCCAACGCGACGACCAAGGGACAAGTGATAATTTTGGTGTATTTATAAATGGTTTTAATGATGGTCAACAAGATTTTCGATTTTTTTGCACCGCATCAGGAACGCAATTGGATTGTTTAGCAACTGATTCCGATGGAGAAGATTTTACTTGGGATGCCATTTGGTTAAGTAAAACCAAAATTACTAACAAAGGCTGGGCGGTTGAAATGAAAATACCCTATGCTGCACTTCGATTTTCAAATAATAAAGTCCAAACTTGGGGAATCAATTTTGTTAGAGATTTGAAAAGAGAAAACGCTATTTACGCTTGGAATAAAGTAGATAACAAAGTAAATAATGTTATCCAACAAGCGGGAAATTTAGAGGGAATAGAAAATATAAAAACCCCTACTCGACTCTTTTTTATGCCTTATTCTTCCTTTTATTTGAATGCCAATGACGCTCAAAAAACCAAAGGAACTCTTAAAGGTGGAATGGATATTAAATACGGAATAAATGACGCATTTACGCTTGATGCCATTTTAATTCCTGATTTTGGTCAAACAAAATACGATGATCAAATTTTAAATCTAGGTCCGTTTGAACAACAATTTAACGAAAATAGAGCCTTTTTTACTGAAGGAACCGACCTTTTTAATAAAGGAGGAATATTTTATTCGAGAAGAATTGGCGGAAGCCCATCAACCTATCCAACAGTTGAAAATAATGAAGAAATTATTGAAAATCCAGCGACGGTAAATTTAATTAATGCGCTAAAAGTTTCTGGACGAACAAAAGGCGGTTTAGGTATTGGAGTTTTAAATGCCGTTACCGAAACTACCACTGCAAAAATAAGAAACATTAACGATCAATCCATTCGAAGCGAAGTAGTTGAACCACTTGCAAATTATAGTGTTATTGTACTTGACCAACGCTTTCGCAAAAATTCATCTGTAAGTTTTATTAATACTAATGTTACAAGAGACGGCAGTTTTAGAGACGGAAATGTTTCAGGTTTAATTTGGGATTTAAACACTAAAGCCAATACCTACAGCCTTTCCGGGGATTTTAAATACAGTTATGTAAATGAAAGTGGAGCAAAAACAGGAATTGCTTCAAGTTTAAATATCGGGGAAACCAGCGGTCAATATCGCTATAGTCTTGGCGCAGATATTGTTACTAAAGATTACGATATCAACGATTTAGGTATCAATTTTCAAACCAACTATTATAGCTTGTATGGAAATGCCAACTATCGAATTTTGAACTCCACCAAACACTTAAATTCATTCAATTTGAATTTAAATTCCTTTTTACAATTCCAAAAAGAAATAGGAAAAGTACAAGGAAATAATTTAAATTTTAATGTCGATATCAATAACAAAAAAAATCATTACTTGGGATTTGGAATAAATGCAAATCCTTTGGAAAACTTCGATTTTTATGAACCAAGAACCGAAAATAGATTTGTACTAATTCCATCAAGAATTAGCTGGAGGTTTTATTTTTCATCTAATTATAACTACAAATTCGCTTTCGATTTTAATCCTTGGTTTGCAAAATTAAATGAGTCAGGAAGAAATTCCTATGGTCTTATGGTTGGACCACGATACCGATTTAACGACAAGTTTTTATTGAATTTTAATTTTAATTTTTCACGTCAAAATAACAATAAAGGATTCGTGGATAGTATTGATGACGATGCCAACTCAATAACGCCAGATGCTATAATTTTCGCCAATAGAAATGTGATTACTTACTCTAATACATTATCTGGAAAATACGCCGTAAATAGCACGATGACTTTCAACCTTTCCGTGCGCCACTATTGGTCGTATGCCGAAAATAAAAACTTTCTATCATTAGACAATCAAGGAAAATTGAACGATTTTGCCAATTATACAACCAATAAAAACTCCAATTTCACCTCTTGGAATGTCGATTTATCGTATTCTTGGTGGTTTGCACCAGGAAGTCAAATATCGGTTTTATACAGAAATAATGCAGCTAATTTTTCTCGAACTATCAATAGCGACTTCGGAAGCAACGTTACCAATTTGCTAAATAACGAGGCATTAAACCATACTTTTTCCATAAGTATGAGGTATTTTATAGATTACAATCAAGCCAAAAAGTTATTTTAATTTCTTAAATTTGGAGCTATTTCCAGCTGTCCGTTGCAATATTTTTGTTTTTAAAGAAAAAACAAAAATGATTTCCACTTCCATCTGGGCTAAAAAAAACACACTACAATGAACAAGAAAGTTATCCTAATGATACTCGATGGTTGGGGGAAATCTCCAGATCCAAAGGTTTCGGCTATTGACAATGCGAACGTTCCATTTATTAATTCGCTTTATAAAAACTACCCAAGTGCACAATTACGAACTGATGGTTTAAACGTAGGTTTGCCTGAAGGACAAATGGGAAATTCGGAAGTAGGACACATGAATTTGGGTGCGGGAAGAATTGTATATCAAGATTTAGCAAAAATAAATTTGGCTGTAGCTAATAATACGCTAGCTAAAGAACAAGTACTAATTGATGCTTTCACTTATGCTAAAGAACACAATAAAAAAGTCCATTTATTAGGATTAGTTTCTGACGGAGGAGTTCACTCTCATACCTCTCACCTAAGAGGATTAATTAATGCTTCACAAGAATACGGACTTGAAAAAGTTTACATTCATGCTTTCACTGACGGTCGTGATGTAGATCCAAAATCAGGGAAAAAATACATCCAAGATCTTGAAAATTATATCTCAAAAACTCCAGTTAAAATAGCATCAATTATAGGTCGTTATTATGCAATGGACCGAGACAAACGTTGGGAAAGAGTAAAATTAGCTTACGACTTACTAGTTCACGCAACAGGAACAAAAACTACTGATTTGGTGGCTGCAATTGAATCCAGTTATCAAAATAATATCACTGATGAATTTATAGCTCCATTGGTTCATTTGGATAATAATGGGAATCCATTAGCAATAATAGAAGATGACGATGTGGTAATTTTCTTCAACTTCAGAACCGATAGAGGTCGCGAGTTAACCGAGGCGCTTTCTCAGCAAGATTTCCACGAACAAAACATGCACAAATTGAATTTGTACTATGTTACTTTGACCAATTATGACGAAACCTATCAAAATGTGAAAGTGGTTTACAATAAAGATAATATCACTGAAACGTTAGGCGAAGTATTGGAAAAAGCCAACAAAACTCAAATTAGAATTGCCGAAACAGAGAAATATCCTCATGTGACTTTCTTCTTTTCTGGAGGTCGTGAAGATCCCTTTATTGGCGAAAGCCGCATTCTAAAAAACTCACCAAAAGTGGCAACATATGATTTGCAACCTGAAATGAGCGCATTTGAATTGACGGAAGCCCTAGTTCCAGAACTAGAAAAAGGCCAAGTTGATTTTGTGTGTTTGAATTTTGCCAATGGCGATATGGTGGGACATACCGGAGTAATGAGCGCGGCCATAAAAGCTTGTGAAGCGGTGGATCAATGTGTTGAAAAAGTAATTACAGCTGCTCTGGCCAATAATTATACGACGATTGTAATTGCCGATCACGGAAATTGCGAAACGATGATCAATCCTGATGGCTCGCCAAATACGGCGCATACAACCAATCCAGTGCCGATTATTTTAGTTGATAAAGAATTAAAAAAAATAGAAAATGGCGTTTTAGGAGATATCGCACCCACCATTTTAGAATTGATGGGCGTTGCAAAACCAGATGCAATGACAAGCCATTCACTATTATAGATAAAAAATCAATAGCGTGCTTCTCCAATTCGAGAAGCACTTTTTTTTAAATATATATTGTACTTTTGTAACCTATTCGGTAAAAAATGATAATCCAAAAAACAAGAGAAGAAATAGAATTAATGCGCGAAAGCGCTTTAATTGTTTCCAAAACACTAGGAATGATAGCTCGGGAAATAAAACCTGGAGTGACCACATTATACCTAGATAAATTAGCAGAAGAGTTTATTCGTGACCATGGCGCAGTTCCTAGTTTTCTAGGATTGTATGGCTTCCCAAATTCTCTTTGCATGAGTCCAAATGCTCAAGTGGTTCATGGTATTCCTAATGCCATTCCGCTTGAAAGTGGCGATGTAATTTCAGTTGATTGTGGTGCTTTTAAAAACGGATTCCACGGAGATCATGCTTATTCCTTTGAAATTGGCGAGGTAGCTCCAGAAACAAAAAAATTATTACAGGTAACTAAAGAATCATTATATGTTGGTATCCGCGAATTTAAAGTGGGTAATCGAGTGGAAGATGTGGGGAATGCCATTCAAAAATATACAGAAGCTCACGGTTACGGCGTAGTTCGAGAATTAGTGGGTCACGGTTTGGGGCAAAAAATGCATGAAGATCCTGAAATGCCAAATTACGGAAAACGAGGTCGCGGAAAAATGTTTGTTGAAGGAATGGTGGTAGCTATTGAGCCTATGATTAATATGGGGACCAAGAACATTAAACAATTAAAAGACGGTTGGACGATATTAACCGCCGATGGAAAACCAAGTGCACACTTTGAACATGACGTTGCAATTATTGATGGAAAACCCGAATTGCTTTCTACGTTTGCCTATGTTTATGAGGCTCTAGGAATTGTAAGTACCGAAGAGAACGAATTTAGAAGAACACCTTTGGTGATTTAACTTTGTGAAATCAAATGAAAAAACTCTTTAAATTAATACTAAATACCATTCCAAGACCAATCCTAATCCGATTGAGTTATGTTGTGCGCCCTATATTAGCCTTCTTCTTAAAAGGAACCACTTTTACCGATCCAATTGACGGTAAAAGTTTCAAAATGTTTCTTCCTTACGGATACGGAAACCAACGCAATAATGTGCTTTCACCAACTACACTTTCACTTGAAAGACATCGATTGCTTTGGCTTTATCTTATAAATGAAACTGATTTTTTTCAATCTGAATTGGATTCAGATTCTTCTGTTAAATACCCTAAAAGCATCAAATTAAGAGCTACTGGAACAAGTTCAGTATTAAAAGTACTGCATTTTGCACCTGAACAAGCGTTTTATAAATTATTTAGAAACCTGAAAAACATCGAATACACCACTACCGATTTGTTCTCGCCTTTGGCCGATGTAAAAGCGGATATTTGTAACTTACCATTTGAAGACAATTCCTACGATATTATTTTTTGCAATCACGTTTTGGAACACATACCTGATGACACCAAAGCCATGCAAGAATTACATCGAGTTTTAAAACCTGGCGGAATGGGAATTTTCCAAATCCCTCAAGACTTGTCCCGTGAATTTACTTTCGCTGATGATTCTATTACCAATCAAAAGGAACGCGCTGCCATTTTTGGACAATATGATCATGTTAGAATTTACGGCCGTGATTATTTTGACAAACTACGAAGCATCGGATTTAAAGTAGTAGAAGAAGATTACACCCATAAAATAGCACCTGAATTGGTAGAAAAATATTGCCTTGCGAAAGGAGAAATTATTCCCGTCTGTTTCAAATAGAACTATTTTTTTAACTTTATTTTCAAAGGTAATTTTCATATATTTACAAAAGAAAAATTACAATTATGATTAAAGCCCTTTGGTTAAATATATCGCTTATTCTAATTTCATTTGTGACATTTGCACAAGTGGAAAAAGAAATCGACCCTCCATTTCACATCAAAACAATAACATTTGTTCAAAACAATCAAAATTCTATTGCCCTATTTGGTCTGAACGATTCTTTTGAAATTCAATTTGATGATTTGTACGGAAATGAAGCCAATTACTATTATGAAATTGTGCATTGCAATTACGATTGGAAACATTCTGATTTATCAAAAAACGAATACCTACAAGGATTTGATGGAATTAGAATTCAAGAATACACCAATTCATTAAATACACTTCAACTTTATTCGCATTATAGAATTGGTTTCCCAAATAAAAACACCCGTCTTTTAGTTAGTGGAAATTACATAATAAAAATCCTTAACGAAGATAGAGAAGTCGTTTTTTCTAGAAAATTGATGGTCTTTGAAGACTTAGTTTCGGTACCAATGCAAACAAAAAGAGCTCGAACTTTAAACACAATCAATTTCAAACAAAACATCGATTTCTCCATAAAATCTCCCAATTTGCTATTTCAAAGTCCGCTTCAAAATGTGAAAGTACTTTTATTACAAAACGGAAAATTGAATGAAGCCATTACCAATATCAAACCGATGTACACCATTGGAAACGACCTAATTTATAAATACGATTCCGAAACGCAATTCTGGGGCGGAAATGAATTTTTATATTTTGAAAACAAAATCATTATAGCCGCAAATAATTTCATCGCAAGAGTAGATGCTAATAATGGGGTATATAACACCCATCTTTACACTGACAATGCACGGATAAATAAATCCTACACCTACAATCCTGATACCAATGGAAATTTTGTTCCCCTAAATGTAAATGCTTCTAATAATGGTATCGAAGCCGATTATTCTTGGGTGTTTTTCACTTTATCAGCGCCTTCATTTTACGAGAAAAAAAACATATATGTCAATGGAATGTTCAATAATTATGCTATTTCCGATGAAAATAAAATGGAATACAACCAAGAAAAAGGAATTTATGAAAAGGCAATAATGATCAAACAAGGTTTTACCAATTATCAGTATGTGGTTGCAGACGAAACCAAAAAAATCGACTACGAAAATGCCATTGATGGGAATTTTTCCCAAACCGAAAATAACTATTTTGCCATAATTTACTACCGAGAAAACAACCAACGTTACGATAGAATTATTGGAAAAGGAGTTGCGAATTCAGAAGATATTACCAATTAATTTTATTTTATTTCAATTAATTGAAAAACTCATAATTTTTTTATAATTTTACCTAAAATCCGTTGATTGTTATGGTATCACAAATTACAAGGGGAATTAAAATTTCTGTATCTACTAGTTTTGAAGGCACTTACTTCAAAAACTATAAGATTCAGTTCGCCTTCAGTTACCATATAACCATTGAAAATCACAGTAAAGATTCCGTTCAATTAATGACCCGTCATTGGGAAATTTTCGATTCTCTTCAAGAAACAGAAATTGTTGATGGCGAAGGAATTATAGGAAAAAAACCGGTATTAAAACCTGGCGATTTGCACACTTACAGCTCTGGATGCCTGCTAACCTCACCTTTTGGCGCAATGCAAGGCTATTTTAACATGGTGAATTTTACCTCAACTAGAAATTTCAGAGTCGTAGTTCCAACATTTCGTTTGAGCGCTCCATTTGCACTAAATTAATAAGAAGCTATTTCCAGCAGTCCATTACAACTCCTCATTCTAAATCCTTTTTTTCTATTGCTTTTTTAAGAGCTCCCTTTGGTCGCTTTAAAAAACCAAGAAAAAATAGTATTTAGAATTCCGGGGTTTCCATTTCCGTCTGGGCTAAGCATCCGTTTTTAATTCCAAATTGCCATTAATCGATTTTACATTTGTACTTTTGTGAAAATAATATCCCCAAAATAAAAACACCATGTTAAAAGGATTCTTTAATGTACCCAAAGCGGTAAACGAACCAGTAAAATCGTATGCCCCAAATTCACCAGAAAAAAAAGCAGTTCTAGCGGCCTATAAAGAAATGTGGAACACCCAAATAGACGTTCCATTGTATATCGGAAGTGAAGAAATTAGAACTGGAAATACCAGAACGATGTCGGCACCACACGATCATAAACACATCGTGGGAACCTATCACCTGGCAAAAAAATCTCATATTGAAAAAGCAATCGCTAACGCATTGGAAACCAAAAAAGCATGGGCAAATATGGCTTGGGAACAACGTGCAGCTATATTTTTAAAAGCAGCCGAATTAATCGCAGGGCCTTACCGAGCAAAAATTAATGCTGCAACCATGATTGCGCAATCTAAAAATATATTCCAAGCAGAAATAGATGCGTCATGCGAATTAATCGACTTCCTTCGTTACAATGTGGAGTTTATGACTCAAATTTATAACGACCAACCCAATTCCGATTCTTCCGTTTGGAATAGATTAGAATACCGCCCATTAGAAGGATTTGTATATGCAATTACCCCTTTTAATTTCACAGCGATTGCTGCAAATTTACCTGCAAGCGCTGCCATGATGGGAAATGTGGTGATATGGAAACCGAGTGACAGCCAAGTATTTTCTGCAAAAATTATCATCGATATTTTCAAAGAAGCGGGCGTTCCTGATGGAGTGATTAACGTAGTTTTTGGTGATGCCGAAATGATTACCAATACTGTTTTGGCAAGCCGTGATTTTGCTGGAGTACATTTCACGGGATCAACGCATGTATTCAAAGACATTTGGGCAAAAATTGGAACCAATATTCACCACTATAAAACCTATCCAAGAATTGTAGGAGAAACAGGTGGAAAAGATTTTATTGTGGCACATCCAAGTGCCAATGTAAAACAAGTGGCAACCGGAATTGCTCGTGGCGCATTTGAATTTCAAGGACAAAAATGTTCCGCAGCTTCAAGAGCTTACATTCCTAAAAGTTTGTGGCCAGCAGTAAAACAACAATTGATTACCGACGTAAAATCCATGAAAATGGGATCCCCAGAAGATTTTGGAAATTTCATTACTGCAGTGATTCACGAAGGTTCGTTTAACAAATTAGTGAGCTACATCGAACAAGCAAAAAAAGATGCTGATGCGGAAATTATAGTAGGTGGAAATTATGATAAATCAGTGGGTTATTTTATTGAGCCAACCGTTATTGTCACTACCAACCCAAAATATACTACTATGGAAACCGAATTATTTGGGCCAGTAATAACTATTTATGTTTATGAAGATGCCAATTGGGAAACTACTTTAGAATTAGTAGATCAAACTTCGGAATATGCATTAACTGGCGCCGTTTTTAGTCAAGACAGGTATGCAATTGAACAAGCAACTATCGCTTTGCAAAATGCAGCTGGTAATTTTTATGTGAATGACAAACCAACAGGAGCAGTTGTAGGAATGCAACCTTTTGGTGGTGCTAGAGCTTCTGGAACGAATGACAAAGCGGGTTCAGCGTTGAACTTGTTGCGTTGGGCTTCACCAAGAACAATCAAAGAGACTTTTATTACTCCTGAAGATTACCGATATCCATTTTTAGGGGAATAAAATAATTTAAGATTTAAGAAATTAGATTTAAGAATAAAAAACCCACAAGATTTGAGGGTTTTTTATGATTTAAACTTCAAAGGCAAATGAACTACTTTCTTAGTTTCAAAAAAATCGTCTTCAAAAAAATCGGAAATGTTGTATTCTGTTGCGTTAGGAAATGAAGCCAATTCTTCCCTTAAATCGCCGCCCTTAAGGTATAAAATACCATTTTTGAATTCGTGTTTTTGTTGCTTTTTAACTTTATCTTTTATCCAAGAAACAAAATCGGGCATGTTGGTTACTGCTCGACTTACAATGAAATCGAAATCGCCTTTTACATTTTCAGCACGCATTTGCTCGGCTTTTACATTTTTAAGTTCCAATGCTTCCGCTACTGCTTTTACCACATTTATCTTTTTAAGAATGACATCAATTAAATAAAAACGAGTTTCTGGAAATAGAATTGCCAAAGGAATGCCTGGGAAACCACCTCCGGTTCCAACATCTAAAACATAGGTTCCTGGTTCAAATTTTTGAATTTTGGCAATAGCCAAAGAATGCAAAACATGTTTTACATACAATTGATCGATATCTTTACGAGAAATTACATTAATTTTTGAATTCCAATCGTGGTATAACGTTTCCAACTGTTGGAATTGGCTAATCTGAACCTCAGTTAATTCAGGAAAGTACTTTAGAATAAATTCCATTTATATTTTTTAACAAAAGTACTATTTAAAGTTAAAATATTAAGTCGAAATTAGTGGAATAAATTTATATAATAATTATCTTTGTTGAATATAAAATAAAATTATGAGCAATACTGTCCCTACATTTGCAAAACAAGATGGAATGAAGTTTTTTAGGACTTTAAATTCCAAAGTAAACAACTATTTCAAAGAAAACAACATTGAAAAAACTGGAAATTGGAAATTGTATCTTAAAACGATAATCCTCTTTACCATTTTTATTACCCCTTATATTTTAATAATTACCTTAACCAACATGCCTTTTTGGGTTTTTACAATCTTATCAATTGTTATTGGAATTGGAATGGCTGGAATTGGAATGAATGTGATGCACGATGGTAATCATGGCTCTTATTCAAAAAAAGGCTGGGTAAATAAATTCATGGGAGGAACGATATATATTTTGGCAGGAAATGTTTACAACTGGCAAGTTCAACATAATGTATTACACCATACTTATACTAATATTCCGGGTCATGACGAAGATTTAGATGCAGGAAGAATTATCCGTTTTACAAAAGAAGCAAAGTGGTCCTATTTCCATAAATTCCAACATTATTACTCCATATTTTTATATGGATTATTAACATTTAATTGGTCATTAACTACTGATTTTAAACAAATGAGTCTCTATTTGAAGAGAAAATTATCTTATGGAGATCCTAAAAGTCCTAAAATTTTATGGACTACATTGGTAATCACAAAAATAATTTACTTTTCTATTTGGATAGTAATTCCAATGATAATTGGGGTTTCTTGGTGGAAAGTACTTTTTGGTTTTTTTGTTATGCATTACACCGCAGGATTAATTTTGAGTATTGTATTTCAATTGGCTCATATTACCGAAGATACAACCAATCCACACCCTAATGAATTGGGAGAAATGGAACACACATGGGCGATTCACCAATTATTTACAACAGTAAATTTTGCTCCTAAAAACTTTATTGTAAACTGGTACACCGGAGGTTTAAATCATCAGATTGAACACCATTTGTTTCCAAATATTTGTCACGTTCACTACACTAAAATTTCAAAATTTGTAAAAGAAGCTGCTGCAGAAGCGAATCTTCCCTACTACGAATATAAATCAATGAGAACGGCAGTAATAGCACACTTCAAACATTTAAAAGAGCTAGGAATGAAACCAGAACTTTCAGCATAAAAAATTTAACACTACAATAAATAACTACAACAAACCACAAGAATGAATGCACTTTCGGATAGGATAAATAATTTATCGACGTCACAAACATTGGCAATGGCCGCATTGGCAAGAGAATTAAAAGCACAAGGAAAAGATATTATTAGTTTAAGTTTAGGGGAACCCGATTTTAATACACCCGATTTTATAAAAGAGGCAGCTAAAAAAGCAATCGACGATAATTACAGCACCTATTCTCCTGTTGAAGGTTACCAAGATTTGAAAGAGGCTATATGCAGAAAATTCAAAAGAGACAATAATTTGGATTACAAACCATCGCAAATTGTAGTTTCTACAGGAGCAAAACAATCTTTATACAATATAGCTCAAGTAATGTTAAACGATGGAGACGAGGTGATTTTACCCGCTCCGTATTGGGTTAGTTACTTTGAAATAGTTAAATTATCAGGAGGAGTGCCTGTTGAAGTTCCTACTACAATAGAAAGCGATTTCAAAATTACACCCGCACAATTGGAAGCTGCCATTACCCCAAAAACCAAAATGATTTGGTACAGTTCTCCTTGCAATCCTAGTGGTTCTGTATATAGTAGAGAGGAACTTACTGCTTTAGCCAATGTGCTTGAGAAATACCCAAACATCTATGTTGTTGCCGATGAAATTTATGAGCACATTAATTTTTCAGGTACTTTTTGCAGCATTGGATCTATCCCTGGAATGTTAGAAAAAACGATAACTGTAAATGGTGTTGCAAAAGCATTTGCCATGACAGGATGGAGAATTGGATATATTGGCGCACCCGAATTTATTGCTAAAGCATGTACAAAAATTCAAGGTCAAGTAACCAGCGGAGCAAACAGTATTGCACAACGAGCAACAATTACTGCTGTTGATGCAGACCCTTCTGTTTTGAAATACATGGTTGATGCTTTTCATAGTAGAAGAGATTTAGTAGTTGGACTTTTAAAAGATATTCCAGGAATTAAAATTAATGTGCCAGAAGGTGCATTCTATGTATTTCCTGACGTTTCCCATTTTTTTGGTAAAACTCTAAAAGGAACTTTTATTAAAGATGCGAATGACTTTTCTATGTACCTTTTATCAGAAGCAAATGTGGCAACTGTAACTGGAGATGCCTTCGGAAACCCAAATTGTATTCGTTTTTCTTATGCTACAAGTGAAAATTTACTTACTGAAGCGCTTAGAAGAATAAAAGAAGCAGTAGCATAAATAAAGCATTTAACTTTATTATTATATGAAAATACTTCTTCTTGGCTCTGGTGAATTAGGCAAAGAATTTACAATTTCAGCTCAACGAATTGGGCAAGTTGTAATAGCAGTTGATAATTATGAAAATGCTCCAGCGATGCAAGTTGCCAATGGATTTGAAGTAATCAACATGCTTGACGGAACAGAATTAGATAGAATTGTAGCCAAGCACCAACCCGATTTTATAGTTCCCGAAATTGAAGCAATCAGAACCGAACGTTTTTATGATTATGAGAGCCAAGGGATTAAAGTCGTTCCTTCGGCGAAAGCGGCTAATTTTACGATGAACCGTAAAGCAATTCGTGATTTGGCTGCCAAAGAATTAGGATTAAAAACGGCTAATTATAGATACGCTACTTCGCCCGAAGAATTAAATAAAGCAGTTTTGGAAGTTGGAATTCCTTGCGTTATAAAGCCCTTAATGTCCTCTTCAGGAAAAGGGCAATCAACAATAAAATTGGAATCGGATATTGAAAAAGCTTGGGATTATGCGGTTGAAGGTTCACGTGGTGATGTAGTAGAAGTGATTGTAGAAGCATTTGTAAAGTTCAACTCTGAAATTACTTTATTGACGGTGGTTCAAAATAATAATCCAACACTTTTTTGTGCTCCAATTGGCCATCGACAAGAACGAGGCGATTATCAGGAAAGTTGGCAACCTGCAAGAATTTCTGAAGCTGACTTAAACGAAGCGCAGAATATGGCTCAGAAGGTTACCAAAGCCTTAGGTGGTGCAGGACTTTTTGGGGTAGAATTTTTTCTTTCTGACGAAGGGGTTTACTTTTCAGAATTGTCACCAAGACCTCACGATACCGGAATGGTAACTTTAGCTGGTACTCAAAATTTTAATGAATTTGAATTGCATTTACGTGCGATTTTGAGCTTGCCAATATTTGAAATAACATTAGAAAAGGCGGGTGCAAGTGCGGTAATTTTAGCTTCTGAAAATAGTTTAAATCCAACCTATGAAGGAATTGAAAAAATTGCTTCGTTACCAAAAACAGATTTTAGAATATTTGGAAAACCAACATCACGACCTTACAGAAGAATGGGTGTTTCCTTGACTTATGATAATTTAGAAACTCCTATTGAAGAAATTATTGAACGAGCAATTGCTGCTGCAAATGTGGTAAACGTCCATCATTAATCGGTTTAAAAAACGATATTAAAAAATCCTAACGTTCTTGGTAGCCCCGATGGTAGTGGTAGCTCTTGCGCAGGAACGAAGCAAGACTTTAAAGGACAGCGGGACAAATTGTTATTATGAAAATGGATTGATTTGCTCAAAAAAATACTATTTTTGCATTCCAATTTAAGTTAATTAAACATAAAAATATGAAAGCATTTATATTTCCAGGTCAGGGAGCTCAGTTTACAGGAATGGGAAAAGAATTATATGAAAATTCAGAATTAGCAAAGGATTTATTTGAAAAAGCAAATGAAATTTTAGGTTTTCGAATTACAGATGTCATGTTTGAAGGAACTGCTGAAGAATTAAAAGAAACCAAAGTTACCCAACCAGCTGTATTTTTGCATTCAGTAATATTGGCAAAAACATTATCCGATTTCAAGCCTGAAATGGTTGCTGGACATTCTTTAGGAGAATTTTCTGCGCTAGTTGCAAATGGTACATTATCATTTGAAGACGGACTAAAATTAGTTTCAAAAAGGGCATTAGCCATGCAAAAAGCTTGTGAAATAAAACCTTCAACTATGGCTGCGGTTTTAGGATTGGAAGATGCTGTTGTTGAAGAAGTTTGCGCTTCAATTGATGGAGTTGTAGTTGCTGCAAACTATAACTGCCCGGGGCAATTAGTGATTTCGGGAGAGTTTTCAGCAGTTGAAAAAGCTTGTGAGGCGATGAAAGAAGCGGGAGCAAAAAGAGCTTTATTATTACCTGTAGGGGGCGGTTTTCACTCGCCAATGATGGAGCCGGCTCGCGAGGAATTAGCAGCAGCAATTGAAGCGACTACTTTTTCGATTCCAATTTGTCCAGTTTATCAAAATGTAACTGCCAATGCGGTTTCAGATCCACTTGAGATTAAAAAAAATCTAATTATCCAACTAACGGCTCCTGTAAAATGGACGCAGTCTGTTCAACAAATGGTTAAAGACGGCGCTACTTTATTTACTGAAGTTGGGCCTGGAAAAGTGCTCGTTGGATTAGTAGGGAAAATTGACCGTGATGCAATTACTGAAAATGCATAGACTACAAATTAATAAAAAAAAGTCCTGAGAAAAACTCAGGACTTTTTTTTTAAGACTTTACTAATTTGTCTTTTTTCTTTAGCGTGACATTTGTTTTCTTAGCAATTTCTTTAGTTTGTAAATCGCTTAAAACATTTAGAGCCTCATCCACATAAATGTCTTTAGCTAAACTCTCGTGCCATCTTTGTCTTTTTTCTTTCAAAGCCAAATCGGTTTTCATCAATTCATTTTCATAAGGAAGTGAATTGAAAGTCAATTGGTTTTTATAATCCAAAACAGATTTGTATTTTTTTGAAGTTTCTTCAAGTAATTTTTGCTCTGCTTTAAATTTATCAATTTGCAAATTATAAACATAGTCTTCACTTCTTTCATTGATCCATTTGGCATTTTCATCAATCAATTTAAATTGATTATTTTCCGCCAAACGTATTTTACTATTCGCAATTGCAGTAGAAATAGTATTTGTTTTATTCCAAACAGAGTAATCTGCAGCATCTATTTTATCCCATGGCATTGCATTATCAATATCACGTTCTCCCATTTTTATATAAGAATACTTGTCAGGCATCACAACATCACTACTAACGCCCTCCAACTGGGTTGATCCCCCGTTAATTCTATAGAATTTTTGAGTAGTTGTTTTTAATGCTCCAAGATCCCCAATAGTTGAATTTCTTACAAATTGATTTAGATCGATAATATTTTGAACTGTACCTTTTCCATAAGATTGCTTGCTACCGATTATAACTCCTCGCTTATAATCTTGAATTGCAGCTGCTAAAATTTCTGAAGCGGATGCAGAAAAATTATTTATCATCACAACCAAAGGGCCATCCCATTGTATTTTTTTATCTGTATCTGATAGAACTTCTTTTTTACCGGCAGCCGATTTAATTTGAACTATTGGACCTTGTTCAATAAATAATCCGGCAATATCGACAACAGTTTTTAATGATCCCCCACCATCATCACGAACATCTAAAACAATTCCGTTTACACCCGCTTTTTTTAATCTTTCCACCTCAATCGCCATGTCTTTTCCTGCGTCTCTACTATCTGCATTTTCAAAATCAATATAAAATTTAGGCAAATAAATTACTCCATATTTTAACCCATTTTTCTCAACAATACTTGATTTCAAATACGTTTCTTCAATTTCAATTTCGTCACGAATTAAAGTAATAACTTTAATTGTACCGTCTGTTTTTTTAACTGTTAAACGAACTTCTGTTCCTTTAGGGCCTTTAATTTTCTTTACCACGTCATCGATTTTCATACCTACAACATCAACAGGATCTTTATCGCCTTGAGCAACTTTCAGAAAAATATCACCTACTTCTAACTCTTTACCTCTCCAAGCTGGACCTCCAGAAATTAATTCCGTAATTTCCGTAAAATCATTTTTCTTTTGAAGACGAGCGCCAATTCCGAAGAATTTTCCGGACATACTCACATCAAATCGTTCTTTTTCTTCAGGAGCAAAATAGGAGGTGTGAGGGTCAAAACGCTCCGCAATTGAATTTACAAAAATAGAAAACCATTCGTCTCTTTTTACATCATCAATTAATTCAAAGTACTCGTTCATAGATTTTAATGAACTTTCACGAGTTTCTTTTTCAATTTGCTCAAAGGTTTTTGGGGTATTATCAATTGGTTTTTCAACTTTTTTACTTCCTAAAGTATCTTTTTTAGCTTTTACAACACCATTTTTAATATCTTCTTCCAATTTTAATCGGTCAGTTAGTGATGATAAAACAGATAATTTCATTTGTTTTCTCCACTTTTCTTTTAACTCTGTAATAGAAGTTGCATAAGGCGCTTTTTCATAATCAGAATTAAATTCTTCATCAACATTAAAATTGAATGGTTGACTTAATATTGATTTATAATAGTTTTTACTTTCCTCAATACGTTGTTTTAATCGTGAATACGTTAAATTGAAAAATGTCAAATCTTTATTTTTAATTTGATCGTCTAATTCGGTTTCATACTCAGAAAATTCTACAATATCTGATTTCAAAAAGAATCTTTTAGTAGGATCTAGTGCTTTTAAATATTCTTTATATAGACTTTTAGAAAAATCGTCATTAATTTCTGCAGGGCTATAATGCCCTTTTTCAATTACATATGTTAGTAATTTTAAAAGTAATTTGTCTTTTTCTGGATCTCCTTTTTGCTTTGGAATAAAACTCCATAACATTAAAGAAGCAATTAAAATGAGTGATAATACCTTATAATTCCTTTTCATAAAATTCAAAATTGTATTCATTAAATTTTTTAACTAAGGTAAACAAAAAAAAGTTTCACTAAATACTGATTTGGCTAATTTTTTGTTAAAGAATCAAAAGTAAGGATGTGAGATGAAAAATGATTATTTTTACAGCTGAAAATAGTGGTTTTCAATACAGAAATACATGAAAAAAACAGACCTTTTTTTCGGGTTAATAATCGGACTAACTGTCTCATTAATTGGTGTTTATATGTTTATTATTGCCTTAACTCCCTATACCTTTTTGAGTGGTTTACAGCTCTTAAAATACGAAGGGAAATTAGGTAAAATAATTACTTTGGGAACCGTTTTAAATATTGGAATGTTCTTTATTCTATTAAAATATAAAAAAGAAACAATAGCAAAAGGGATACTATTAGCTGTCATAATTTTAACTATCATCACATTATTTATATAGATCAGTCCTATGAAATACTACATTATTGCGGGAGAAGCTTCAGGAGATTTACACGGGTCAAATTTGATGAAGTCTTTGTATAATGAAGATCCAAAAGCAGAAATTCGTTTTTGGGGAGGTGACTTAATGCAGTCGGTAGGCGGAACTTTGGTAAAACACTATAAAGAATTATCGTTCATGGGATTTCTTGAGGTGGTTTTAAATTTAAAAACTATTTTAAACAATATTAAAATCTGCAAAAAAGATGTTTTAGAATTCCAGCCCGATGTTTTAGTTTTTATAGATTACCCAGGATTCAATATGAGAATTGCTAAATGGGCAAAAAAATTAGGAATGAAAACTCATTATTACATTTCACCTCAAATTTGGGCTTGGAAAGAAAATAGAATTAAAGATATCAAGCGAGATATTGATAAAATGTATGTGATTTTGCCATTTGAAAAAGAATTTTATGAAAAAAAACACCAGTATCAAGTTGAATTTGTTGGCCATCCCTTAATAGACGCCATCAATAATCGAATTTCTATAGATGAATCTATTTTTAGAAAAGAAAATTCCTTGAGCGATAAGCCAATTATTGCGATTTTACCAGGTAGTAGAAAGCAAGAAATTACCAAAATGTTAAGCGTAATGCTGAGTGTTGTTTCTGATTTTCCTGACTATCAATTTGTAATTGCAGGTGCTCCAAGTCAAGAGTTTTCATTTTATTCCACTTTTTTAACTGCTAATAATTGTCGTTTTATATCCAATAAAACCTATGATTTGTTAAGTATTTCATTTGCCGCATTAGTAACATCCGGAACAGCAACCTTAGAAACTGCGCTTTTTAAAGTGCCAGAAGTAGTGTGTTATAAAGGGAGTTGGCTTTCCTATCAAATTGCAAAAAGAATTGTAACCTTAAAATACATTTCTTTAGTGAATTTGATTATGGACAAAGAAGTGGTTACTGAATTGATTCAAGATAATTTGGATACAAGTACGCTTAAAATCGAGCTTCAGAAACTCTTAAATTCAAATCACCGAGATCTAGTTCTAGAAAATTATAATGCCCTTGAAAAGAAATTGGGAGGTAGCGGCGCAAGTGAAAAAACAGCTAAACTAATTGTAAAAAATCTCAAATAATTCCGATTAAAAATAATTGCATAAATTTGCATAAAATAATAGCCTTGAAAAAAGTCATCCCTATTTTATTATTGTTCGTCGTATTTACTAGTTGTAAAACAACTTCAGTGATAGTTACCTCTAAATCTGAGGCAGAAAAACAGGGTTTATACAAAAAACCTGAGAAGAAAAAGAAGAAAGTTGTTAAAAAGAAAATTGAAGCAGCAACTTCAGAAACTAGTGAAAAAATTGACATAAAAAGCAGGTTAAGTACTAATGAAAACTCCGAAGATTATATCGTTAATGATAATGATTCAAGTTATTTAGCAGAGCAATTAATTAATACCGCTTCAGCAAATTTAGGTGTAAATTATAGATCCGGTGGGACCACTCCAAATGGTTTTGATTGTTCTGGATTACTATTTTATACTTTTAGTAAATTTAATATATTACTTCCTAGATCATCCAATGAAATGTCAAATTTAGGTACTGTTTTGAAGCCCGATGAAATCAGAAAAGGGGATTTAATATTCTTTAAAACCAATGGTCGGAAAATAATAAATCATGTTGGATTGGTTGTGGAAGTATTGGAAAATGAAATTAAATTTATTCATTCTTCTTCTTCAAATGGGGTAAAAATATCTTCCACCAAAGATGCTTATTACAAAAGAACTTTCGCTCAAGTAAACCGAGTTTATTCTTCCTTTTAAAGTATAAAAAAAAGACTACATTAGGAGAATGAAAATACTTCAATTTCCTTTAATGAGAATCACCATTTGGTTTGTTTTAGGAATCGTTTTTTCCTACTATTTTAATCCAAGTTTAAATACCACTTTTTTAACTATTGGATTAGTTTTTATTCCATTTATTTTCACTTTATATTTATCAAAACGAGATTTTATCCAAAAAATTTATTTTGGCATAGCCACCTATATTTTGTTTTTTCTAATTGGATGTTTCACTCAAGTAATTCATAATGAACGATATAATGATGGTGATTATGTAAATTTAATACTAAATGAAAATGAAAATCACTGTGTAGAAGTTGTAGTAAGGGAAAAATTAAAAAGCAGTTCTGTAACTGATAAATTTGTCGGATTAGTAAATAGAATTGACAATAAAGACTGTTCTGGAAAAATTCTACTACAAATTCCAAAAACCCAAGAAAAATCAAAAATTCAAATTGGGAGCCGAATTCAAATTAGTGGCAAACTTGTAATAAATAAAAAATCACTAAATCCAAACCAATTTGATTATGGTAAATACTTGAACAATAAATCTATTTTTGCTCAAATTTATGCCAAAACCAATTCGATTAAAATTAATGATAAAATTGACAAAAATATCTGGTATTATTCAGATCATCTTAGAAATAAAATAATAACCAACTTAGAAAAAAATAATTTTTCCAAAGACGAATTACAAGTGGTAAGCGCGCTTATATTAGGGCAACAACAAGATATTTCAAAAGAAATACTAAACGATTATCAATATGCTGGAGCAATTCACATTCTGTCAGTTTCAGGTCTGCACGTAGGATTTATATTGCTATTTCTGACATTTTTGTTAAAACCAATCCCCAAAAACAAACTAGGAAACACCATTCGATTAATTATTATTATAATTTGCCTTTGGGGCTTTGCAATTTTGGCTGGCCTTTCACCGTCGGTAGTTCGATCGGTAACCATGTTTTCGTTTGTTGCCGTGGGAATGTATTTAAAAAGAAGTACCAATATTTTCCATACTTTATTGGTTTCGATGTTTCTAATTTTATTTTTTCAACCTTCCTTTTTATTTGATGTTGGATTTCAATTGAGTTACTTATCACTATTTTTTATTTTGTGGCTTCAGCCTTTATTGTCTAATATATGGACACCCAAAAACAAAATTGTCAATTACTTTTGGGAAATTCTAACGGTTTCATTTGCAGCACAAATAGGAGCTTTTCCGCTGAGTATTTTCTACTTTCATCAATTTCCAGGTTTGTTTTTTATTACTAATTTAATTATAATTCCATTTTTAATTGTAATTATGGGCTTGGGAGTTCTCGTAATGGTATTGGCAGCTTTTGATTTTATTCCGATTATAACAATGAAATTACTAGAATTTTGCGTCTATTATTTAAACAAAATTATCAATTGGGTGGCATCATTTGAGCAATTTATTATTAAGGATATTCCTATTAATTGGCAAACCTTATTTTGTTTGTACCTGCTAATTATTTCCGTTGTTGTTCTATTTAAAAAACCAACTTATCCTAAAATTGTAGTTGCATTATTTAGTTTGTTGCTATTACAATCGACGCAATTCATATCCCAATTGGAAATTGAAAATCAACACGAATGGATTGTTTTTAATAGCTGGAAAAATACACTCATTACGGAGAGAAATGGAAATGAGGTGGCGGTTTATGGCAATGATAGTATTACTAATAAAATAGCTTTCAATACCTCTTTAAAATCGTACTTAATTGCCAACAACAGCAAAGTAAATAGCATAAATAAAATTCAAAATTTATATTATTTCAAAGATAAAAAAATATTGGTGATTGATAGTTTGGGTATTTATTCAAAAGAAATAAATCCAGATATTATTATTTTAAGGCAATCACCAAAAATAAATTTAGAGCGATTAATCGAAATAAATCGGCCAAAAATAATTGTTGCAGATGCCTCCAATTTTAAAACCACTATCCAACTTTGGAAAGGAATTTGTACCAAAAAGAAAATCCCTTTTCACGCTACTGCAGAAAAGGGATTTTATAGGGTTAACTAATTTTATTTCTTTTTCAAAATTCCATTGGCAGTTTCTAGCCATACTTTAGGTCCGCCAGCCAAATATCCTGTGTTACCTAATTTGTCAATATTTACTTTTCCGTCATTTAGTGTTGCATTAACAAACCAAACTGTCGGGTATCCTTGAACGGCAAAAAACTGTTGCAATTGATTGTTTTGTTCTGTAATTTCAGGTGCTAAAACGGTTCTTCTTGGAAAATCCAATTCCACTAGAACCACATTATCATTGGCCCATTTTTTGAATTCAGGGGTTTTAAATACTTCTGTTTGAAGTCGAATGCACCATCCGCACCAATCACTTCCTGTAAAGAAAAGCAAAAGTGGTTTTTTAGTTTTATTAGAAATTTCAATGGAATTTTTAAGATTATTATTCCACACTAATTCTTGCGCTTGAACCGCATAAGAACCAAGAATAAACAATAGTGTTAAAAGTGTTTTTTTCATTTCAATGAATATTAAATTTAGTATCTTTAAATAGTTCCGAAATATCGGAAATTTATTTGACTTCTTGCATTAATTTTTTAATAAAAGGTGAAATTACTATTAAAATCAAACCCGCAATTAGAGCATAAATTGCTAGTTGTTGGTAGCCATCCGCATAAATATTTAGTTTAACTACGTTTGAAGCGCTTTCAGAAGCACTTGCAATATTAGCTCCTAATAATCCTGCAAAATATTGTCCATAAGCACTGGCTAAAAACCACATTCCCATAATAACGGCTTGGGTTTTTTGTGGCGAAAGTTTCGTCATCGCTGACATCCCAATTGGTGACAAACACAACTCTCCAAATGTAATTACAAACCAACCAAATGTAAACAATCCAAGAGAGGTTTTGCCGTCAGAACCTGCGAAAAATTTGGTATAATAAAATACAAAAAAACCTGCCGCCAGGAATAAAAATGCTATTCCGAATTTATTAACCGTATTTGGTTCGATTTTTCTTTTTCCCATCCATAGCCATACTAATCCAATTAACGCAGCAAATCCGATAACAAAAAAGGAATTTGCGGAATTATTAACTCCGTTTGGACTTAAGGTGAATCCAGCAATTGTATTATTTAAATTATTGGCAGCAAACAAACTAAGTGAACCGCCACTTTGTTCAAAGAAAGCCCAAAATACAATTGAAAATAACATCAAAATGATAGCTGCAATTAACTTCTTATTTTCTAAAAAACTAAAATTTCTCATTTCAATAAACAGGTAAATTAATGACGCAGGTCCTATAAAAATCATAAACCATTTTGTGTATTCGGTATTTTCAACCATCAAAATAATAATTGGAAGAATCAATAAAGAGCCTACAAAAGTTGCCAATTCAAATGCCTTTCTTTTAGATGTATTCATATGTCCAAGTGGCGATAATCCTATTGGACCTAAACTTTTTTGAGTCTGTGTAAAGGTCAATAAACTAATTATCATAACTAGAGCGGCAAAACCAAACCCTACATTCCATCGCAAGTTTTCTGGTACTAAAGTTTGCCATAAAGACCCTTCGGCGACTGCTATGCAAATGTAACCGCCGATTAGAGCGCCAAGATTTACTCCCATATAAAAGAAGGAAAAACCAGCATCAGTTCTACTGTCTCCCTCTTTATATAATTGTCCAACCATTGAAGAAATATTTGGCTTAAAAAACCCTGTTCCTACAATTGTAAATCCAATTCCTATAAAAAAGAATTTTACAGGATCTATTGCTAAAATTAAACTTCCAATTATCATTAGTAGCCCGCCCCAAAAAAGTGATTTTCGCAAACCTAAAATTTTATCAGCAAATAATCCGCCAATAAAAGTAAAAGCATAAACCCAAGCTTGAGTTGCGCCATATTGCAAATTAGCTACTTCCTCATTCATTCCTAAATGGCCAACCATAAATATAACCAACATTCCACGCATTCCATAGAAACAAAATCGTTCCCACATTTCACTAAAAAATAAATACCAAAGTTGTTTTGGATATTTTCCTTTGAAGTTTTGAATTTGTTCTAATGTAAGTTCTTTTTCCATAGTTTAATTTATTCCGTGGTCTTTCATCACTTTATTTAAGTTTTTCACTAAGGCAAACATTAAAAGTGTTGCAAACATTAATAAACCGAAGTTCACCCAAAAGAAATTGGCTTTGTCGTCATATTGATCCCACATACTTGCTAAAACACCTGATAATTTATTTCCAATAGAGGTGGATAAAAACCATCCGCCCATCATTAAGGCAGTGATATTTTTTGGTGATAATTTTGAAACAATCGATAATCCCATTGGACTTAGGAATAATTCCCCGATGGTAATGATTCCATAATTAGCAACCAACCACCATACTGATACTTTTTCCATTCCATTGTTTCCAATATGAACTGCCGCTACCATTACTAATACGGATAATGCTGAAATTAATAATCCAAATGCAATTTTAGTTGGAGTTGAGGGTTCTCTCTTTCTACTTCTTAAAAAGGTGAAAAAAGCAACTACCAACGGGGTTAAAATAATAACCCAGCCTGGATTTATTGATTGGCTTAAACTAGTAACCCAGACGCTTATCGTACTTCCTTCTTTAGGTAAAGTCTCTTTTTTTGTATTTCTAAAATAAACAGGATAATCAACAACTTTTTTTACTTCTCCGTTTTCTTTTTGAAGTCGAAACTTAGCATCATATAATTCTGTTGAAGCTTTTTCATACGTTATTTCTTTTGATTGAACTAAAGTAGAAAATACTTTTTCTGTAGTTCCTGTAACTTGTCTATCGGTATATCTATCTGCCCAGGTATTTAATGCCGACCCATTTAATTTGAAAACAGCCCAAAATAAAATCACCACAGCAAAAATAGAAAGCAAAGCTCCAATTGGTCTTTTTTCTTCTTGTTTTGCTTTAAAATAGAGGATTCCATAGAAGTAAACAATTGGAAGACACGCAAAAATAAAAGCATCCGTACTATCAGAACCAAAAATTGCACTATCCAAATTGACATCTGATTGAACTCCTTTAATTAACCAGCCAATAATTCCAAAAACTACCGATGGGACTAAAATGTACAATACAATTTTAGAAAATGGCATATCCCCTTCTTGAATTCCTTTTTTATCTGTTTTATCGCCATAATGTTTTGTTCCTAAAAGAAAAACAATAACGCCAATAAACATCCCTAGACCTGCTGCCATGAAAGCATATTGCCAACCGAGTAAAATTTGTAAAGCAGCACCAAAAAAGTTGCAAATAAAAGCACCAACATTTATTCCCATGTAAAAAATGTTGTATCCTTCATCTTTCTTTTCTTTGTATTGGTCTTCGTTGTAGAAATTACCTAATAAAGTAGAGATGTTCGGTTTAAAAAAACCGTTTCCAACGATTACTAAAGTCATGGCAAGATATAACATCGGCAAACTATGAATTCCCATCATAAAATAACCAGCACCCATCATTATTCCACCAATTACGATTGATTTTTTATAACCAAGATATCGGTCGGCAATTAATCCGCCAATGAAAGGGGTTAAAAAAACCAACGCAATAAAAGTTCCGTACAAATCGGAAGCTTCTTTTTCTGTCATAGCGAAACCAGCTTCGACATCTTTAAGATACAAAGTAAAAATTCCAATCATTAAATAATACCCAAAACGTTCCCACATTTCAGATAAAAACAAGTAAGGCAATGCTTTAGGATGACTTTTCCACATAATATTTGATTTAAAAAAACAAACCTACAAGAATTCTTGTAGGTTTGAAAGGTATAAAATATTTCATAATGATTAACGAACGCCGTGCATCATTTTTTTCAATATTGGTGTTAATGCGAATAGGATAACAGCGGCTATACCACAAAGCACAACAAATACCATAAAGAAATCAAATAACGTTTTTATAGTAAACCCAGCAAAACTAGGATACTCTGCAACAATAACTTTTTTACTCTTTATGATGTCAAACTCTTGAGTAGTAAAAGTTGTGTCAGTTGCTTTAAAATTATTTACAAATGGTTTGTTATTTTTTACAGCCAATTCTTTATCGCTTTTAATTTGAGCAATATTTTTAATTTTTATCTCAACATCTATTTTATTTTCTTTAGCCGCATCATCATTAACTTTTACAAAATTCATTTTGGCTAAAGTAAACAGCTCTAAACCATTAGCTACTTTTTCTCCATCTAAAATTGCTTTTAAGTCAATATTAGCTTTTTCTGCTGCAATATACTTATCTCCCGTTGGAGGTAAAATTGAGCCTAAAGTTCCAGCTAGTGCGTATCCAGCAGCATTAGACAAAAAGAAAACTCCAAATAAAAGTGATGCGAATCTTTTTGGAGACAATTTTCCCACCAATGATAATCCTATTGGTGATAAACATAACTCTGCAAAAGTTTGAATAAGATATAATAAAATCAACCATTGAATACCTAAAAGTCCTGTGTTACCTAAATCTTTAACATTATGTGCAATAATAAAATAACTTACGGCAATTAATGCTAATCCTATTGATTGTTTAACAGGAGAAATTGGCTCTTTACCTTTACTTCTCAAATAATCCCATAAAACACTAAAAGGAAAAGCAAAAATAAATACAAATGCACCATTAAAAATTTGAACCATTGATGGAGGCATATTCCATCCAAAGAAATTTCTATCGGTTTGATTATCCGCTATGAATGTCAAGGATGATCCAGCTTGTTCAAAAGCGGCCCAGAAAAATATAACGAAGAATGCTACAATATAAATTACAAAAATTCTATCTCTTTCTATTTTAGTTAATGAACTATCGGAAATAATTAATCCTGCCAGGGTTATACCACTTGAATAAATCACAGTATAAATCCAGTTCTGACCAATTAAATAATGGAAAATAACTCCTAAAACCAAAAATCCAACTACTGCGCCAATTAATGCTTTTTGAGAAAAAACAGCTTTTTGAGATTCGCCTTCTTCATAATCTGAAGCATCATTTTTAGATGGTAATCCCCCTAATGGTTTTCCTTCAGGGGTAACTACATATTTATTTTTCAAAAAATAAAAAACAGCTGTTCCAATTAACATTGCAATTGATGCTGCTAAAAAACCCCATTTAAAAGCATGAATATCTCTAATTCCACCTGAATCTTTAACATCACCAACAATTGGACAAATTAATTGGCCTAAAAATGCACCAAGGTTAATTCCCATATAGAAAATAGTAAATGCCGTATCAAGTTTTGTTTTTTCTTGTTTTGGATACAAACTACCAACCATTGATGAAATATTTGGTTTGAAGAAACCATTCCCAAAAATAATTATCCCCAAAGCTGACCACATTAGAGTATTTGCTAAAGATAAATTTGAACCAAATACACTTGCACTAAAGAACAAGAGAAACTGTCCAATCGCCATCATTAATCCACCGAGTAAAATACAATTTCTATTCCCAAAGAACCTATCGGAGATGAATCCTCCTAACATTGGTGTTAAATAACAAAGTCCTAAGAATCCACCATAAATAATTGAAGCATCAGCCTCTTTCATCATAAGCGCATTAATCATAAACAAGGTTAAGATGGCTCGCATTCCGTAGAAATTGAAACGTTCCCACATTTCGGTTCCAAATAATACCCAAAGTCCTTTTGGATGTGCTGATTTTACTGCTTTTTCACTCATTTTTTTGTTATTAGTTAATTTAATTTTTAATTTTACTACTGTTAAATTGATACTTATAAATTGTTATATATAAAATTGGTCATTTTATTGTACAATTGAATTCTTGTTTTTCCACCGTAAATTCCATGATTGTTATCCGGATAAATTTGTGAATCAAATTGTTTGTTGGCTTGTATTAATGCTTCCATCATTTGCATAGAATTCTGAACGTGAACATTGTCGTCACCCGAACCATGAATTAATAGAAATTTTCCTTTCAATTTATCTACGTGATTTATTGGTGAATTTTCATCGTATCCACTTGCATTTTCCGCTGGAGTTTGCATGTACCTTTCAGTATAAATGCTATCGTAAAATCTCCAATTGGTAACGGGAGCAACTGCAATTGCCATTTTGAACACCTCATTCCCTTTCATAATACAGTTGGAAGCCATAAAACCACCATACGACCATCCAAATATACCGATTCTTGTTTTATCCACAAAAGGATAATTTCCAATAACTTTGGCGGCATCAATTTGGTCTTCCACTTCGTATTTTCCGAGTTCTTTTTGGGTAACTTTTTTGAATTCGGCCCCTTTAAATCCTGTTCCACGTCCGTCAACACAAGCTACAATATAGCCTTGTTGGGTTAACATCATAAACCAATAATCGTCTGTTCCGTTCCAATCGTTATTTACTTGTTGCGATCCTGGACCAGAATATTGATACATAAATACGGGGTATTTTTTGGAAGGATCAAAATCTTTAGGTTTTAAAATCCATGCGTTTAGTTCGTTTCCTTTTTCCGTTTTCAATACAAAAAACTCTTTTGAAGGTAAATTATAAGATTTGATTTTATTAGCTAATGCTTCATTGTTTTCAATAACTTGAATTTCTTTTCCGTTTTTAGCGTCATTTAAAGTGTATTTAGATGGCTGAGTAGCACTTGAAAAGGTTGAAATAAAATATTCAAAATTAGGACTAAACGTAGCGTTATTCGTACCGGTGTTGGCAGACAATCTTACTTTGTTTTTTCCATTTAATCCAATTCTATAAACATCTCTATTAATAGAACCGTTTTCTACAGATTGATAAAAAACAGTTTGATTGTTTTCATCAAAACCATAGTAATTAGTTACTTCCCAATTTCCTTTGGTTACCTGATTTTTTAGTTTTCCGGTTTTATCATACACATAAATATGATTGAAACCGTCTTTTTCACTGGTCCAGATGAAACTGTTGTCTTTTAAAAATGTCAAATTATCAGTTACATCAATATAGGCTTTGTCTTTTTCGTTCAAAACCACTTTAGTAGTCCCTGAAGTTCCATCTACAAAAAGTAAATCTAAATTATCTTGATGACGATTTAATAGTTGAGCACAAAGTACATTATTATCTTTTGTCCATTTCATTCTTGCGATATAAAAATCGGAATAATTTTTTAAGTCGATATTTTTGGTATTTCCTTTAGCGACATCATAAATATGTAATGAAACTTCTGAATTTTTTTCGCCTGCTTTTGGATATTTAAAAGTTTCAATTGTTGGATATAAATCTTTCTGAAACATCGACATTGAAAATTCGGGAACTTGACTTTCATCAAAACGAATGTAAGCCAATTTCTTACTGTCGCCACTCCAATCGAATGCTCTTACAAATGCAAACTCTTCTTCGTAAACCCAGTCTGTAATTCCATTAATAATTGAATTTTTCACTCCGTCTGTAGTAATTTGCTCTGTTGATTTCGAACCGATATCATAAATGAATAGGTTGTTTTCTTTTGCAAAAGCAATTTTAGTTCCATCGGGTGAAAAAGTAGGTTCTTGAATTTTAAAATCAAATAATGGGGTTAATTTTTTAGTAGCTATAACATATAAGAAGTAATTGGCTACAAATGAATGGCGGAAAATTTGATCTGAATTAGTAGCAATTAAAATTGTTTTTTCATCTGAACTAAAAGTATAACTGTCAATACCTTCAAGTAATTGATGGTCTTTTGAATCAATTAAAGTAGAAACTTTTTTTAGTGTAGCAAAATCATAAAGATCAATTTGTAAACTTCTTAAATTACGATCAAAATTCAAAACAGTATATTGATTTGTATTTTTTAATGCTTGTAAATCATCCATTCCTTTAGCTCGAAAAGCTCCTGAATATAGAGACTCAATTGTTATTTTTTGTTGTGCCACAACTGAAAAAGAGGCGAATAGGAATAAAAGAGATAATTTGTAAATAAACTTCATAATTAGGATTTTTAAAAAACATTCAATTTTAGTGAAAATTTATCAAATAAACACCTTTTTTTTTGTAAAATGTAATTTCATAGGGAAGTTATTTTATTAGAATTGATGAAAATGTATATTTGCATGAATTAATAATTTACACAAATGAATAATGCCATTGCTGGATTTTCAAAATTGTCAAAAGAAGAGAAGATAAATTGGATTGCAAACATCTATTTTTCGAATCCAAATGAAGCTATTTCACTAATTAAAAAATATTGGAATTCGGATTCAAAAATCCAACAACTGCATGACGAATTCATTGAAAATACAATCACGAATTTTTATTTGCCTTTGGGCGTTGCACCAAATTTTCTTATTAATGGAAAATACAAAACGATACCCATGGCAATCGAAGAAAGTTCGGTTGTAGCCGCAGCTTCAAAATCGGCAAAATATTGGGCAACTCGTGGGGGCTTCAAAACGAAAGTTCTAAATACTGAAAAAATTGGGCAAGTTCATTTTATATACAACGGCGACATAGTAAAATTGGAAAATTTCTTCAAGGAAATTCAACATAAATTTTACGAAGCTACCGAGAGTGTAACCAAAAATATGCAAAAACGAGGCGGTGGAATATTGTCCATTGAGCTCAGAAATAAAACTGCTTTAATTCCAAATTACTATCAGCTACACGCTACTTTTGAAACTAGAGATTCAATGGGCGCCAACTTTATCAATTCGTGTTTAGAACAATTTGCAAAAACACTAAAAGAAGAGGCTAATTCCTATTCTAATTTCTCTGAAAGCGAAAAAAATATTGAAGTCGTGATGAGTATTTTGTCGAATTATGTTCCCAATTGCATCGTTCGAGCAGAAGTTTCTTGTAAAGTAGCCGAATTAGCAGATAAAAATATTGAAAACCCGGTTGTTTTCGCCGAAAAATTTGTTCAAGCGGTTCAAATTGCAGAAGTAGAACCGTTTAGAGCGGTAACTCACAATAAAGGAATTATGAACGGTGTTGATGCGGTAGTTTTGGCAACAGGAAATGATTTTCGCGCTGTTGAAGCAGGTATTCACGCCTATGCTTCTCGAAACGGACAGTATTCTAGTTTGTCCCATGCTAAAATTGAAGATGAAATTTTTAGTTTTTGGATAGAAATTCCTTTGGCTTTAGGAACAGTTGGCGGTTTAACTTCTCTTCACCCTATGGTAAAATTATCTTTAGAAATGCTAGAAAAACCATCGGCGAAGGAACTTATGGAAGTGGTTGCCGTTGCTGGATTAGCACAAAATTTTGCCGCTTTACGTTCGTTAACTACAATAGGGATTCAAGAAGGGCATATGAAAATGCACCTCAACAATATATTAAATCAATATCAGGTTACTGCCGAAGAAAGAGTTTTGATAAAAAATCATTTCAAAGATACTGTGGTTTCTCATTCTGCCGCAGTTGAATTTATTGAAAAATTAAGAAAATAGATTGCTTCATTCCTCACATTGACAAAAATGGAAAAAACATTTTACAGTAACGGAAAACTCTTAATCACAGGCGAATATTTAGTTCTTGACGGAGCAAAATCATTGGCATTGCCAACAAAATACGGGCAATATTTAACAGTTAATTCTGGTGAAAATCAAGAAATTCATTGGACAAGTTTTGACAAAGACAAAAGCATTTGGTTTCAAGAAACAATTTCGTTTTCTGAAATTATAAATTATAAAAAGTTAGAAAATCAATCTGTAAAATTAATCTTAATTGAAATTCTTCACGAGAGTTTTTTATTAAATCCAAAGTTTCTAAATTCATCAGAAGGTTATACTATTTCAACAAAACTTACCTTTCCGAAATTTTGGGGTTTAGGAACCTCTTCGACTTTAATAAATAATATTGCGCAATGGATGGAAATTAATGCTTTTGAGCTGCTTAAAAACAGTTTTGGCGGTAGTGGTTATGATATTGCGTGCGCTCAAAATGATTCTCCTATATTTTATCAAATAATTGATGGAAAACCCGAAGTTAAAATAGTGAATTTCAATCCTGCTTTTTCTAATAATTTATATTTTGTCTATTTGAATCAAAAGCAAAGTAGCAAATCTGCAATTGCGTCGTATTATAAAAAACAAAATAATTTGAGTGTTATTTTTCCCGAAATCAACAAAATTACAATTGAAATTGCCGAAGTAACTTCTTTAGAAAAATTTAAAGAATTGCTTCAAAAACACGAAAATATAATGAGTGAAGTTTTAGAACTTCCAACGGTAAAAGAAAATTTATTCTCTGATTTTGATGGTTCAATAAAAAGTTTAGGGGCATGGGGTGGTGATTTTATTTTGGTAGTTTCAAATGAAAACCCAACCTCCTATTTTGAAAATAAAGGTTTTAAAACAATCGTTTCCTATAAAGATATGATTCTATAATTTCAGTTTAAAGCAACAAAAAACCCGTCAATAAATTGACGGGTTTTTTTATAATTTCAAACTATTTCTAGTAATTAAATTGTGATCTATTATCTTCAATTTTAGCGTCTACTTTCAAAGCAGGAATAATTCTTCCTGAAGCTGAAGCATTTTGAGAATTTAATTTAGCTACATAATCTTTATAACTTTTAATAGCAGGTGCAGTAAATACCGTTTTAGTTTTAACTACATAAACTCCTAGGTTACCTTCAATTGGTGCAGAAATTACGTTTCCTTTTAATGAAAAAGCTATTCCTACTACTTTAGCTTCTTGACCAACACCTGGTAAAGTTGGATTTTCAAGAGTTACATCAACCGCTGGTTTTACTTGAGTTTTATTTGCTTTTGCAATAGCTTCTAAGGTTGCACCCTTCATTTTAGCTTTGATCATTTCTGCTTTTTTCTTATTTTTCAAGATTGGCTCTACCAATGGTCTTGCATCAGCAATTGGAGTTAAACCCGCTTCAAATACTGCTTTTACTTTTGCAATTACATATCCAACATTAGACACATCAAAACTTTTTACATCGCCAATGTTAGTTTCACCTTCAAAAGCCCAACGAACGATTTGTCTTTGGTTTCCAAGGATTCCAAAAGTTTCGTCCATTACTTTTACTTTAATAGATGGATTGGTTTGAAGTTTTGCAGCTTTAGCCACTTTATCAAAATCCCCTTCAGTTGCATCCATTTCAAATTTTACCGCTTTCGTGTAAATTTTATCAGTTGTAGCTTCAGAAGGTTCGATTTTTTGAGCGACGGTTGCCAATCGAACAGCATCTTGCTTGTCCGTTACATTAATAATATGATACCCAAATTCAGTTTCAGCCAACCCAATTTTTCCAACAGGATTAGAGAATACAAAATCTTTATAGCCTTTAGCAAAGTTCGCATCACTTGAAATGTAACCCATGTCACCACCATTTTGTTGAACTGAAGGATCTTCAGAATTTGTAAATGCTACTATTTGGAACATACCTGGATTTGCTAATGCTTGAGCCAATATCCCTTCTGCTTTAACTTTTGCTTGTTCTTTAGTTCTATTTTCTTTTGGAGCTGCTCTTTCAGCACCTACCCAGCTAATTAAAATGTGACTTGATTTTACCTGAGCACCTGCTTTTTTCCCTAAAGATTTAGAAAGACATACAAAATTATTATTAGTATAAGGTCCAAAAACTTCTCCTGGCGCCAAGTTATATAATTGTTCAGCGAATTGAGCTGGCAGATCTTTTTTGGCTACATAAGTTGAATCGTATGGTTTGTCAGAATTCGAATTTACGAAATCAACTGGGTCAGGAGCTCCTTTAAATCCTGGCACAGTGTCATTTTTACTTGTTTCTTTATTGTATTCAACTCTTGGAGACAATAAAGCGGTAACTGAGGTTTTAACTTCTGTTTCATCTTCTGGCGATGCCTTATCTTCAATTAAAACGTATTGAATTTCACGAGATTCTTCCGCTTTGTATTTTTTCTCCTTTGTTTTCATGTAGTTAGTAATTTCTTCGTCAGAAATTTTAACATCACTATCTTTAATTGTGGAGAATAATACAGAAACATAATCAAAATTAACTTTGTTAGACTCCATTCCGTATTTGAATTTACCTTCACTATCCGTTGTGTAAACTCCTGCTTTAATTAACGAATTATATATTTGAAACTTCGCATTTAGCGCGGCACTTTTCTCTCTTTCTTTTAGATTTTGAGCTTGATCAGGATTCGCTTTGAAGAATTCTTTAAATTTTGCTACGTCAAATTTTCCAGCTGCATTTAAAAAAGTTGGGTTTTGAGCAATATTTTGATCCGCTTTGAAAATCTCCATAATGTGATTTTCACCCACTCTGATTCCTAATTTGTCAAATTCTGCGGTTAATAAAGCTATTGAAACTTCTTCATCCCAGACTCTATTTGCGGCTTGAGTTGAAGTAGTTCCTTGCCCGCTTTTTTCTACATTACTAACTTTAATTCTGAAATCTTCAAATGAAATTCCTTTTCCATTAATACTACCTACATCTTTTGAAGAACTTGAAAATCCTCCATTGTTAAAAAGATCACCTACTATAAAAGCTAGTAAACAAAATCCAATTATTAATATTAGAAGAAGTGAACGTTGTCTAATTTTTTGTAAAACTGCCATTTTTTATTTTGTTATTTAAAATTCTGTCTGCGAAAATACAATTATCTATTTAATTATAATAGTTGTAAAGTTATATTTTGCAATAAATTACCTTATTTTTTTTAATATTAGTCATTTATAGACATTTTAACTAATTCAATTTTATTATTTGAAGCTTCCTCAATTACAAAATTATAGTTTCCAATGCTAATTTTATTTCCTTTTTGTGGGATTTCTTTGGTGTGATCTACAATAAATCCTCCTAAAGTTCCATAGGAATCACTTTCGGGAATATTGAGTTTGTAGGTTTGATTTATGTACTCTACATCTAATCGAGCTGAAAATAGAAAAACCCCTTCTTCAAGTTCTTGTTCGATTCGAATTTCTTCTGAATCGTGTTCGTCTTCAATTTCACCAAAAAGTTCTTCTACAATATCTTCTATTGTTATGATTCCTGAAGTTCCACCATATTCATCTAAAACAACCGCAACACTTTTTCTTTTCTTTATTAATAAATCTAACGCTTCTTTTATGAAAATAGTTTCGGGAATAAATTCCACACTAATTAATATTGATTTAATAGTTTTTGGTTTCTTAAATAACTCAAATGAATGAACATATCCTATACAATCATCCAAAGAATTTTGGTAAACCATGATTTTAGAATAGCCTGTTTTTATAAACATTTCCTTTAAATCATCAATAGAATCAAGTAGGTCAACTCCTGCAATTTCGGTTCTGGGCGTCATAATGTCTCTGGCTTTTACACCAGAAAATTCAAGTGCATTTTGAAAAATTTGAATTTCAGAATCTACAGTTTCATGATCTTCAAAATGATTCATTTGCTCAGAAATATAATTTCCTAGTTCTACTTTGCTGAAAAATAAGGGCACAAAATCACCTTCGGTTTTAAAAAATCGTTTCAAAATAGTATCAGAGATCCACATAATAAATGTAGAAACAAAATAAAAAAGCAAGTAGAAAAAATAGGCTGGAATTGCAAAAATCTTTACAAAACTATTGGCATAAATTTGAAAAAAAACTTTTGGTAAAAATTCAGATGTAATTAATACAATTAATGTTGAAAGTACTGTTTGAATAAATAAATCAATTAAACTAGAAAATTCAAATCCAATGGTTTTAAACCAACCCATTAGAAGTTCGCCCATGAAAAAACTATATACTACTAATGCTACATTATTTCCGATGAGCATTGTAGCAATGAATTTTGATGGTTTTTCAGTTAATTTTGATAATATTTGAGAAAGAAAATTGTCTTGTTTTTTTTCTATCTCAAGGTATATTTTATTGGAAGAAATGAAAGCAATTTCCATTCCTGAGAAAAACGCACATAATATCAAACAAATAATGATAATTGTGATTTCCATAAATTATTTTGAATTTTTTCTTGCTTCGAATTTTTTTGCATAATGTCTTCTAAAGAAAAACATAAGCAGGGATAGTGTGGCAATACCATAAAAAAGTAAATGCTCTTGAGAGTTTGGGCTCCAAACCTCTAATGCTTTGTAAACAAAGAAAAATGCAGCAAAAAGATAAATGTAAGGGGTATATTTTAAATATTTCATTTTTAATAATTTTAATTAGCCTGATCGATTTCTCCAGTTATACTTTGCGAATTTACAATTTTAAAATCTTTGCTAAAATCGATTCCTTCGCCATAGGAAACTCCTTTCGGGTCTGTAAATTTAAACTTTTTTTCGGTATAAAACCACTCGTTTTTTTGATCAAAATACAATTGTGATGTTTCTAATACTTGCCCCATTTCATTTGTAATTCTCACATTTCCCTGTAAATCAATTAAATTGGGTACTTTATAGGAAACCGCATAATTGGAAATTACAAATGTTTTTTTATTTTTTATATCAAATAAAGTTACATTTATTCCTTTTGGAAATTCTGTAAAAGGGTAAGTCACCGAGGCATAGTCTAGCATTTTAGGGCTAATCAATATTGATTTTATTCTACCCGAATCAGTATATTTCATATTGAAATCATCGGCCTCACCAGTAGGAGCAAACTCTGAGAAATTTTGTTTTTGAACTTCCTTAAAATTACTTTCACAAGAAAATAAGGCCATTACCGATAAAAGTAAAAGTCCGATTTCTCTTATTGTGAAAATATTGAATGTCATGATTGAGGACGGTTTTAAATCAAAAAAAATTCAAATTAGACTAATTTACTTCTAATAGAAACGTCTTTTTTGAAACCATTTATCGTTAAGCGAAAACCCGATAGTAATATTTGTATAATTTTCTTGAACTAAATTGGCTGAAGTAGTTCCTCTTTGTCCGTATTCAAATCCAATATTAACATTAGAAAACACACCAATAAGGGGTAGTCCAACGCCAGCGGTCACTCCATAATCTTTTATTGAAGTATTGTTGATTATCAATCCCGTATTTTCATATCTTAAACCGGCTCTATAAATGATTTTTTCGTAGTATTTTGAAAAGGAATTATAATTTGGAATATAAAAACCACCGAACGAATATCTAGTGGCGTTTTCGTAATTTACATCGTTGATGTCATTGAATCTGTTGCCCATATTACTACTTTTTTGGAATGTAATTTCCGTTCCAAGCATCCATTTTTTATTTTGACCTATTCCAAAACCTACTGCTAATTTAGAAGGCAAAGTTATGGTAGTATTGGCAACATCAATATCTGATGGCTGAACAAGAATTTCAGCACCAGTTGATGAATACTGAATTGTAGCAATATTTCTATAGTTTGAAGAGCTTAATTTTGAATCTGGCGAATATGTTAAACTTGCAAATCCGTTTAATTTTTTATTAATTGGAGTATTGAATGTTAAACCAGCATTTAATAATCCACCCGTAATGTCAGATATATTTTTCTCTCTAGATCCGTATTGCAATCCTTCGATAAATCGGAAAGAATAGGTTTGAATTTTTCCAAAATTATAACTGTAATCAATACCGATGCTTAATTTTTTAGTTAGAGCATAGCCAACGCCAAAAAACACTTTATTGATACCGCCCGTTCCTGAATATTGTTTAATTTCTTGAGGATCTGTTGCTGTAGCTGCTGTGTTTGATTGAATATTATAACCCACCGATGAATACGGCATTAAACCAAAAGCCACCCCAAATTTCCCAAAAGGAAGTCCAACCGCTAAGTAATCTATTGCAGTTCTTCTAGCTTTTTCGCTTTGAGAATTAGTTTCTAAATCGGTTGTTAGATAAGTTCCACCTAATGAAAAAGTGGTTAATTTAAGATTAGAATACGATGCGGGATTTTGAAAATTCAAGTGAATACTATCCGAATAAATAGTCAAACCTCCCATGGCGCGATTTTCTGCAGTTCCTTTAAATTTCACATCTCCAATTCCGTAAAAAGAATACGGTGACGATGTTCCCTGCTGGGCAAATGAAATTACAGTAAAAAATAAAAAAATGGGTACTATAAGTTTTTTAATCATTTTTGATTTTGTGTTGAAAAGTTTGGTTCAAACTCTCTAATAGGAAATTTGAATTGGCAAATATGGTATTTTTTAATCGTTTAGCCAAAAATTCTGTGTCTCCACCCGTTAAAATTATAATAAATTTAGGATAAACTGTATCATATTGAGAAATAAACCCCTCTATTTCATTTATAACACCGTTTATTACTCCTGAATTTATGGCTTCAAAAGTTGAATTTCCTATTAAAGGAATTTCTTCTGTTTCTGAATTTTCATAACTTAAAAATTCTAATTTTAATAACGGTAATTTAGCAGTATAATTGTGTAGCGATTCATATCTCAACCGTATTCCTGGTGAAATTGCACCCCCAAGATAATTGTCATTTTCATCAATAAAATCATAGGTTATACAGGTTCCAGCATCAATTACCAATCGGTTTTGTTTGGGATATTTCAGAACCGCTCCATTAGCTAATACCATTCGGTCAATTCCTAATGTATTTGGTGTTGAATAGATGTTATTGAAGGTAAAAGGAAAATTAGATGAAATAAAATGAATATTAACTTGGCTTTCAAATTCCGAAAAGGCTTCTTTGGGGATATTTCCAACCGAGGCAACAACCAATTCCGAGGCTTTTTTGTATTTGTTTAAAATAAAATAGAGCTCATTTTGAAGGTTTACACTATTAAAATAAAACGGTTCTACAAGGGTAGACCCCTCAAATACAGCTACTTTAATTCTGGTATTTCCAATGTCGACTGCTAAAAGCATAATTTATAATTAGATGTTGTAAAGGTACGAATAGATTTTTTTTAATAATTGTTTTGTATAAATTAAAAATCGCACTATATTTGCCCCCGCTAAGCGAGGTACCTTAGCTCAGTTGGTAGAGCAATGGACTGAAAATCCATGTGTCCCTGGTTCGAACCCTGGAGGTACCACAAAAACCCTTGATAATCATTTGATTATTAGGGGGTTTTTGTTTTAAATTAAAGTCCCTTTGTTTTGAAAAAGAACGAAGCACACTGCAACCAGCGGTATAATAATTTTAATAGTAATAAAAAAAGTGAGTCCAATGGACTCACTTTAATAAATAAAAATAGTAAGTGTTTTTATCGCTGATATTGGTAAGTAAATCTAACTTTGTTCCCTACTGCATTTCCGTTTGTGTCATATTGAAATGCTTCGAAAATATAATTAATTGAGGTTGCTGGAGGAACTGGAATTGAAGTATTAAAAATTTTATAGTCTTCAACATATCCAATAATTCCATTTGCTGGAACAGTTATTATTGGCTCCGAATTTGATGGATATGAAAAACCCGTAGAAATTGAAGACAAACATTGCGCGCCAATACAAATACTTAAATAACTAGAGTCAGGAACTCCGCTAAAAGAAACAAACTTAACTTTTGTATTTATAGGAGCAGCCGAAGTATTTTTAAAATAAAATTTTAACGTATTGCCACTTCCTTGGGATGAAATTGAATTAAAAGTTAGAATATCACCATCTTTAATTTCTTCACCTGAAGTCTTATTAAAAACTTTAAGTGAATTATTAATTACTTGTTCTGTAGTTTGATCATCTCCTTTACTACAGCTAACAGCTGAAATAACAACTAATAAAAGGAATGCAATTTTTTTCATAGTTTTTTTATTTAATTAAAAATTATTATTTTTTTAGTTTGTTCTCCTAATTCATTACTCAATTTCAATAAGTAAAGTCCTTTTTGAAGTTGTGTTAAATTTAAAGTAGTTTGATTGTTAACTTTTAACATTCTAAAAACTTCTTTACCTGTAACGTCAATTGCAACAACATTTGTTGGTAATTGTGAACTGATTGTAAAAATACCATTCGAAGGATTTGGGTACAATGTAATTTCATTTATATTGAAATTTTCTACACCAAGAACATTAGCAACTTGGAATGCCTTAGCATCAGATGAACCAAAAGCACCGCCCTCAATACCTGGAATTAAAACACCATTAGCTAAGACCTCATAAGACCCGGTACCATAGTTACCAACCATACCATCTCCAAATGAATCATTGATAACAAATCTGTAACAATCAAAAGGCAATGTTATGTCTATATTAGGCTGAGGGTATGAGCCTGCAGCTACAGAATCAGTATAAGTTGGACTAGAAACCACAGGCAAATTAGAAGAATTTAATAATTGCCAAGACGTTTCGGAACCATATTGATCAAGTGTTATTTTAATTGTAATATTTGTTTGCGAAGTAACGGCTGCTTTTGCAAAAGTAACAGAACCTGTATTGTCAGAAACATTGGCATCTGCTGGTAAAGACACATTTAAAGTGTTACTGTTTAACAAATTATAAGTAATTGCAGGCAAAGTAACCGTTTGTTTTGCAAATGAAACTAAATTCCCCGTCCAGTTATACACTTGAGGTGCGCCACCATTAATACTATAGGTTACAGGTAAACTAGTTAAAGTCGCTTGACCGTAATTTTGGATTTTAATTTTTGGAGAAATAGAAGTTGTACATTGATTTTCAATACTTTCAACTTCTTTTACTTTAACATCACTTGTGGATAATCCCGAATAAGAAGGAACTGTACCGTTACCTGAAATAATTTTTTGTTGACCTTCTGCCATAAATGCAACAATTTCAAATTCACCCATTTCAGCAATTATGTTATTGTATGAAGCTGGTATGGTGTAAGTATAGGTTCTTGTAACAAAAGTTCCCGATGTTGTTGTATTAATAACCTCACCCCACTGCCCAGTCAACATATGAATAAGTCGGTGTTGGTGATTGTAGTTACTGCCTAAATTTCCACCTGTTTGAGGGCCAACTGTGTTATTTTGTAAAAATGCTACATTTAGATTATTTGCTGCTACTGGGCTAGATCCAGTATAATATGCTTCTACCAAAACTGATAGTAGCCTAGTATTTACATTGATAGTTGCGGTAGTAGCCAAATTTACGTAAGAGGATTGCGCTATTATTTGATTTGAAGAAGCCGCCCATTTGCTTCTACTCATAGCTGTTCCTGTTCCACCGTTTTGTGCATTCCCCGGGAAAACCGTTCGATTCACTGTTCCTGCTGGATACCCTGTTAACCCACTTTGATTAGCTATACCTGAACCAAAAGGAGTCCTAAAGTCTGGCTGTCCAGAAGTTGGTGTCGCATAGCCCCCAACATGTACATTAATTAAAAAAACATTTGTTGGATTAGCATTTTTAATAGCATTGGCTATAGTATGTCCATCTGGACAATACACACAATTAACACCTGTAAATTCTTCTAGAATAACCTTTTTATTCTGAGGTGTTGTAGGAACTATTGTTTGTCCATTCAACTGAAATGCGGCAAAAAATATTACGAGTAAAGTAGTTTTTTTCATAGTTATGGTTTTAGAAATTATAAACAATAATACTGAATTTAATTTTATAAATCAACTAGTTAAGCTAAAAAAATAATTAAAATGAGATATTACCTAAAAAATAATTACTATTTGTGTCCCATATTCTCCCGAGGCATCGGGGCTGGAGGTACAAAAAAAATTACTAATCACTAATAAATAAAGTAGTTAGTGATTTTTTGATTGAATAATATTTTTGAAATTGTTTTGTAAAAATTTTTTTTTAAATCATTTTCAATTGAAAAAAAGAATGCTCCTTGGGAATACAAAATTCTTATAGCAGATTAAAAAATTCGAATGCCAACTAAAAGCACAATTCCGTCCGGTTTGTGCTTTTTTAATTTTAGCTTTGCACTTTGTCAAAGCAACTATGAACCAGAATTTCGATATACTAATTGTTGGCGGAGGTGCAGCCGGTTTTTTTACTGCCATTAATATCGTTGAAAAAAATCCTTCGTTGAAGGTGGCCATTTTAGAGCGTGGTTCTGAAGTTCTTAATAAAGTTAGAATTTCTGGCGGAGGTCGATGCAACGTGACCCACGCCTGTTTTGAACCCAACGAATTAGTGAAATTTTATCCACGTGGCGAAAAAGAATTGCGAGGTCCGTTTCATCAATTTTGTTCTGGCGATACGGTAGAATGGTTTGAAAAACACGGCGTAGAACTAAAAATTGAAGCCGACGGACGCATGTTTCCCGTATCAAATTCTTCGCAAACCATTATAGATTGTTTTCAAGAGGCAACGAAAAAACTAGGAATTGCAGTACTTACGAATCAAAGTGTTCAATCTATTTTCAAAAAAGACACCCTTTGGAAAGTCGAAACACAATCGGAAACCTACCTTTCAGAAAAATTAATTTTGGCCACAGGCAGCAATCCTAAAGTATGGGAAATGCTTCAAAATTTCGGTCACGCAATTGTTTCGCCTGTACCTTCCCTTTTTACCTTCAATATTAAAGACCCTAGAATTGCAACATTACCGGGAGTTTCAGCGCAAGTTTCGGTAAAAGTCAGAGAAACCAAACTCGAATCTTCAGGGCCACTTTTAATTACCCATTGGGGAATGTCGGGACCAGCTATTTTGAAACTATCGGCTTGGGGTGCACGAATTTTACACGAAAAAAACTACCAATTTTCAATTGCTATCAATTGGTTGAACGATATAGAAGCTGATGCTACCGAAAAAGTTCTAAAAGAGTTGAAATTAGAACATGCTAAGAAAGCCGTTTCAAAAAAATCTCCTTTTGAATTAACCAACCGTTTATGGGAAAGTTTGGTGATGAATTCGGGAATTGAATCTGAAACTAAATGGGCCGATTTATCGAAAAACCAACTTCAAAATTTATCTAATCAGTTAACAAATAGCGTTTTTCAAGTGAATGGAAAAAGCACCTTCAAGGAAGAATTTGTAACCGCAGGCGGAATAGATTTGAAAGAAATTAATTTCAAAACTATGGAAAGCAAACTCCATGAAAACCTCTATTTTGCTGGAGAAATTGTAAATATTGATGCCGTAACAGGCGGTTATAATTTCCAAAATGCCTGGACAAGTGGTTTTATAGTTGCCAATTCCATTTAGATTTTTTTTATCTTTTTGGAGCGAATTTTTCCCGCATTTTAGGAATTGCAATTCCCGCTTTCGCCTTTATCTCTTCACTTCGTTACGAGGATGCCGGCTCCATCGGGGCTAAAGGATTATTCATTTTTGTACTTTAAATTAAGAGAAATTTATCCTTTGATTAAGAAGAAATTAGCATTCAAATTAACAGTTTGTTTTTTGCTATAGATATTTTTACAAAATGAAATTATCTAAAATCAAAATTGTAGTTTTATTACTAATCATAAGTATACAAATCAGTTTTTCACAAACGGAAACAGTTTACAAAGGCAAGGTTTTATGTGATAATTTTCCCATTGAAAAAGTAGAGTTAATCAATTTAAATACAGAAAAAAGTGCCTTTTCTAATAATACAGGCGAATTCTCCATTGTCGCAAAACCAAAAGACATAATTGTATTTGCTTCAAAATTATACGAAGTCAAAAGAATTTCAGTTCAACCCGAAAACCTTAATAATCCTCTTCAAATCATGTCATTAATAAAAAAACCTGTAGAGCTCAATGAAGTAATCGTTAAAAAAATAAATTGGAAACCTATCGGATCCGATAAAACCGCATCAAACCAAATTGCTTTAGACAAGATGCAATCCCAAATAAAAAACCCTTTCATTTATGATGGCAGCATTACAAACGGTATGGATTTTAATAAAATTGGGAGATTATTAATCGATTTATTTAAAAAAGATAAAACCGAAGTTAAAAAAGAAATACCCGAAATTAAATTTTATGAATTGGCAAAAAATAAAAACTACCAAGAATATTACAGTAAGAGTTTAAATTTAAAACCACAAGAAATAGAACTATTTATACAATTTTGTGATGCCGATCCAAAATCTAAAATTGTTGCTCAAAACAATAATTCTTTGGTAATGATGGATTTTTTATTTGCAAAAAACCTTGAATTCAAAAAGCTATAAAAAATGTTCTCTACACGAACTCGGCTGAATACTAAAAAAACTGAACACTACCCTCGATTCAACCACCAAATACTTGCATTCAAAACCGTTGCAAAACTAACCCAAGCTAAATAGGGAATAAACAAAAATCCTGCAATTTTATCAATTTTTTTAAACTGAATGTACGTTTCATATATCATTAACCACAAGAGTACAATTTCTATCAAAGCCAACATTGGGTTGTGCAAACCAAAAAACAATACCGACCATAGCGCATTCAACGCCAACTGAATCGCAAAGAAAATCAATGCTTTTTTAACTACTTCTTTGTTGGTGTCAATTCTGTTCCAAACCAATCCTGCTGCAATTCCCATCATAATATATAACATCGACCAAACAGGAGCAAAAACCCAGTTGGGCGGTTTAAATATTGGTTTAACCAAAGTGGGGAACCAAGAGGTAATACTTGATCTAGTTGCCATTCCAGAAAAATAACCAATTGCTAGACAAGTAGCAACAACCACCAAAATTCTCTTATATTTGTTCATTTGTTAATTATTAAGATAACAAATTTAAGGAAACTTTCATAGGAAAAGTCAATTTTCATCGACGTATAAATCAAAAAAAGTATCTTTGTAAAAATTAGTACTGTTTATGAGTTCATCTAAGGATTTTATACCTTCAAAATATACCCAATCTATAGAAAAAGGAACTTTTTCATGGAGCGCACCTAGTAATATAGCTTTGGTAAAATATTGGGGGAAAATTGAAAACCAATTAAATGAAATTGGCGAAATTCAAACTCAAATTCCTGCAAATCCTTCTGTGAGTTTTACTTTAAGTTCTTGTAAAACAGAAACTAAATTGTCTTTTGCCAAAAAAAATAACAACGGTGAATTTTCATTCGACTTACTTTTTGAAGGAAAACCAAAAGAAGATTTCAAACCGAAGATTCAAAAATTTTTGGAACGAGTTGAAATTTACTTGCCTTTTTTAAAAGATTATCATTTCACTATTGACACCAAAAATACTTTTCCACACAGCTCTGGAATTGCATCTTCTGCATCAGGAATGGCAGCATTAGCAGTAAATTTCATGAGTTTAGAAAAATTGTTGAACCCTGAAATGACCGTTGAATATTTTAATAAAAAAGCTTCTTTTCTAGCTCGTTTAGGATCTGGAAGTGCTTGTAGAAGTATCAAAGGAAGTGTAGTGGTTTGGGGAAATCATAAAAATATTAAAGGCAGCTCCGACTTATTTGGAGTGGAATTTCCAAATAAAATTCATGATAATTTTAAGAACTTCCAAGACACCATTTTATTGGTTGACAAAGGAGAAAAACAAGTTTCAAGTACTATTGGTCACGATTTAATGCACGGACATCCATTTGCTGAAAAGCGATTTGCACAAGCTCATGAGAATTTAGATGCGTTAATTTCTATTTTTGAAAGTGGCGATTTAACCGAATTTATAAAAATTGTAGAAAGCGAAGCGCTAACCTTGCACGCCATGATGATGACTTCCCTACCCTATTTTATCTTAATGAAACCGAACACTTTAGAGATAATTAACGCAATTTGGAAGTTCAGAAATGAAACTCAAATTCCGGTTTGTTTCACTTTAGATGCTGGTGCAAATGTCCATGTACTTTACCCTGTAGATGTAAAAGAGGAAGTTTTAACATTTATTAAGAACAAATTAGTTGGCTATTGTCAAAATGGTCAGTACATTTGTGATGAAATTGGATTTGGAGCAACCAAAATATAAACTATGAAAGGACCATTATTTTATTCTAAAATATTACTTTTTGGTGAATACGGAATTATTCAGGACTCAAAAGGTCTATCGATTCCTTATAATTTTTATAATGGCGCACTAAAAACAGACAAAAATCCCTCTGAAGAAGCAAAAAAATCAAATGAAAATTTGAAACGATTTGTAACTTACTTAGAAACTCTTCAATCGGAACAGCCAGATCTAGTAATTTTTGATTTATTGACATTAAAAAACAATGTTGATAGCGGAATGTACTTTGATTCTAGTATTCCTCAAGGTTATGGTGTAGGAAGTAGTGGGGCATTAGTAGCCGCTATTTATGATAAATATGCTCAAAATAAAATTACCGTTTTAGAGAATTTAACCCGTGAAAAATTACTTACTTTAAAAAGTATTTTCTCTCAAATGGAATCTTTTTTCCATGGAAAAAGTTCCGGTTTAGATCCTTTAAATAGTTACTTGAGTATTCCTATTTTAATTAATTCTAAAGACAATATTGAAGCTACAGGCATTCCAACACAAAGTTTGGACGGTAAAGGCGCTGTGTTTTTATTAGACTCCGGAATTGTAGGAGAAACTGCTCCAATGGTGAATATTTTCATGGAAAATCTTAAAGACAAAGGATTTAGAACCATGTTAAAATCACAATTCATAAAACATACCGACGCTTGTGTCGAGAATTTCCTTGGCGGTGACGTAAAATCGTTATTCCAAAACACCAAAAAACTGTCAAAAGTTGTTTTAAATAATTTTAAGCCAATGATTCCAGAGCACTTTCACGGAATTTGGCAAAAAGGAATCGATACCAATGATTATTATTTAAAACTTTGTGGTTCTGGCGGCGGTGGATATATCCTTGGTTTTACGGAAGATTTAGAAAAAGCCAAAGCCTCGTTAAAAGATTACAAATTAGAAGTCGTTTACCAATTTTAGATTTCTTTTCCCAATAATAAATTAAGGATGAACAGAAAAAGCAAACTTTTAATAATGAAAATTGTGAGTTTGTTCTCCGTAATTCGTGGCTACAATATCCCAATAATTATTCTTGCTCAATACCTTTCTGCTATTTTTATATTGGCACCTGAAAAAAAACCAATCCATGTAATTTTAGACATTAATTTATTGCTTATTGTTTTAGCGACGGCTTTAACAATTGCATCTGGCTATATTATCAATAGTTTTTATGACAGTAAAAAAGACTTAATAAATCGCCCTAACAAATCTATTTTAGACCGATTAGTAAGTCAGCAAACCAAACTTAGGGTTTATTTTGCACTCAATTTTACTGTGGCTTTCTTTGCTTTTTTAATTTCATTTCGGGCTTTTTTATTTTTTTCCGTTTACATTTTTCTCATTTGGTTTTATTCCCATAAAGTCAAAAAATTCGTAATTATTGGAAATTTAATGGCAACCTTAATGGCTATTTTACCCTTTTTTGCCCTACTTTTATATTACAAGAACTTTTATGAAGTGATTATTTGTCATGCTACTTTCTTGTTTTTGTTACTTCTAATCAGAGAAATGATTAAAGATCTTGAAAACATAAAAGGGGATTTAGCAAATAACTATAAAACAATACCCATTTTACATGGCGAATTAACTTCCAAAAAAATTATTACTTTTTTAACGCTATTAACAGTCTTTCCGGTTTACCTATTAATTGAAAAATTTGAAATTGGAAATATGGATTTGTATTTCTATTCTTGTTTACTGTTATTATTGTTATTTTTATTAAAACTTTGGAAATCAGATTTAAAAGTGCATTATTTATTACTTCATAACTTACTTAAATTTCTAATTGTTTCAGGAGTTTTTAGTATTATCCTGATAGATCCAAGTATCGTTGAATATTTCTGGCACAAGATAGCTTTACTATTTTAGAATGGTTTTAACATAATACGCTTTAAATTCTCAATTATAGTTTGTCAAATTTATAAATGGTATCTTTGTAAAAATTTTAGAATATTATGAATAACAAGGAAGGCAATAATAAAAAAAGCAGCGGTAGAGCAAATAGTTCAAGACCAAGCTCCAATAAGCCAAAACCTGCGATGCAAAAACGGGCACAAGGTCCTAAAAAAGTAAAAGTTAGTGCTAAGGCAGCTGAAATAGCAGTTGAAAAAGTAGAGAAAAAACCAAATCAAGCACCAAAAAGACCGAAAGTAAAAGATGAAATTCGTTTGAATAAATACATTTCTAATTCTGGAGTTTGTTCAAGACGTGATGCCGATATTTACATCCAATCGGGAAATGTAAAAGTGAATGGAATTCCTGTTATTGAGATGGGATATATGGTAAAACCGGGAGATGTAGTGAATTTTGACGGGAATGTTTTGACTCCTGAAAAAAAAGAATATATTTTGTTGAACAAGCCAAAAAACTTTACAACAGCATTAGACGAAGGTCAAGAATACCGTAACGTTTTGGAATTAGTGAAAGGTTCTACGACTTCAAAAATTGGAGCTGTGGGAAGAATGGATAAAAATACAACCGGATTATTATTGTTTACGAATGACACTGACATGATTCGTAAATTTACTTTACCAACAAACAAATCATCAAAAATTTATCAAGTTTCTTTAGATAAAAATTTGAAATATGAAGATTTAGAAAAAATCAATAAAGGCTTGGTTTTAGATGGTCATCGTGTATTTGTTGAAGATGTAAGTTACATAGAAGGAGAATCAAAAAGTGAAATCGGATTGAAATTGCGTTCTTCCAATGTTAAAGTAGTTCGATCTATCTTTGAACATTTCAGTTATGATGTTTTAAGAATTGACCGAGTAGCTTTTGCAGGATTAACGAAGAAAAATTTGCCAAGAGGCAATTGGAGAAAGTTAACCGACCAAGAAATAATAAATTTAAAAAACGCTTAGTTTTTAAAACACTACCTAATTTAATAATTCCTGCTAATTTTTAGCGGGAATTTTAATATAATAGCATTTATGACACCTGAAAATATTCAATCATTAAAATTCAATTTATTGGATAACTGAAAAATAATAATCTTATCCTTTTTAGATTTTTATAAACAAACTTTTCAAGCTATCTTTGTACTCGTAAATTACAATTGATCTTGATCAAGAAAAAGAATATGAAATTAGATAAAAAAGACATTCTCAAAGCATTAGAAACTATCACAATTGCTGGAGAAGGTAAAAATATGGTGGAGAGTGGCGCAATTAAAAATGTAGTCACATTTGGAGAGGAAGTAATTATCGATTTAGTGTTGAGTACTCCCGCAATGCATATTAAAAAAAGAGCGGAAGACGATATCAAAAAAACAATTCATGAGTTGGTTTCTGCTGATATAAAAATTAAAATTAATAGTACTGTAGTAGTCCCTGAACCTAATGAAATTAAAGGAAAATCAGTACCCGGGATGAAAAATATTATCGCAATTGCCTCTGGAAAAGGGGGCGTTGGAAAATCTACAGTTACGGCAAATTTAGCCGTTACCTTAGCAAAAATGGGATTCAAAGTTGGGATTTTAGATGCCGATATTTATGGTCCTTCAATGCCAATCATGTTTGATGTTGAATCTGAAAAACCAATTTCAGTTACCGTTGACGGGAAATCAAAAATGAAACCTGTTGAAAGCTACGAAATAAAAATATTATCCATTGGATTCTTCACCTCTCCTAGCCAAGCGGTTATTTGGCGTGGGCCAATGGCTTCAAAAGCGTTGAACCAAATGATATTTGATGCCGATTGGGGAGAATTGGACTTTATGTTACTGGATTTACCTCCGGGAACAGGCGATATTCATCTTTCAATAGTTCAATCATTACCTATTACAGGAGTTGTCGTGGTAAGCACCCCGCAAGCAGTTGCACTTGCCGATGCAAAAAAAGGGGTTGCCATGTTTACTTCGGATAGCATCAATGTTCCCGTATTGGGAATTATAGAAAATATGGCCTATTTCACTCCTGAAGAATTACCAGAAAATAAATATTATATTTTTGGAAAAGAAGGGGCAAAAAACCTTGCAGAAGATTTAAATGTATCTTTCCTTGGTGAAGTTCCAATAGTACAATCTATTCGTGAAGCTGGAGATATTGGAAGACCAGCGGCTTTACAAGAAGGTTCAATTATAGAGAAAGTTTTCCAAGAAATTACTAGAAATGTTGTTCAGGAAGTGGTAAAAAGAAATGAAAATCTACCAGCAACTGAAGCAGTTAAAATAACAACAATGGCGGGCTGTTCAGCGGTAAAAAAATAATTTTTTCGTCTAATTGGAACAATAAAAATTATGACAATAGAAGAATTAACAACAAGCGTAGAAAATGCACTTCAAGAAATTAGACCTTTTCTAAATTCTGATGGCGGCGATATCGCATTGATTTCAATAGAAGATGGCAAACATGTAAAAGTTCGTTTACAAGGCGCTTGCGTAGGATGCAGCGTAAACCAAATGACTCTAAAAATGGGTGTGGAAACAACCATAAAAAAGTTTGCACCCCAAATTGAAACGGTAACAAACGTTGATTAATAATTTTGGTTTAAACCAATAAATTAAATTATTATATTAAAATGATTGAAACGGATATTCTCATCATTGGCGCTGGGCCCACAGGATTATTCACTGTATTTGAAGCAGGGCTTTTAAAATTAAAATGCCATATTATTGATGGTTTGCCACAACCGGGCGGACAATTATCAGAGTTGTATCCTAAAAAACCAATATTCGATATTCCAGGATTTCCATCCGTTTTAGCAGGTGATTTAGTGGCCAATTTAATGGAACAGATAAAGCAATTTCAACCTGGATTTACGTTGAATGAAGTTGCTGAAACCATCGACCAACTTGAAGATGGAACTTTCATTGTTACTACAAATAAAGGAACAAAACACCATGCCAATTCAGTTGCAATTGCAGGAGGTTTAGGAAGTTTCGAACCTCGAAAACCACAGCTCGAAGAAATTGAATTCTACGAACAAAACGATCGCGGTGTAGAATATTTTGTAAAAGATCCCGAAAAATTTAGAAATAAAAAAGTAGTCATTTCAGGTGGTGGAGACTCCGCTTTGGATTGGAGTATTTTTCTCTCCAATGTAGCCTCAAGTGTTACTTTAGTACATCGAAGAAATGAATTTCGAGGCGCTTTAGACTCTGTTGAAAAAGTACAAGAACTAAAAGGATTGGGTAAAATAAAACTCATCACTCCCGGAGAAATTGTAGGTTTTAATGGAAAAGATCATATTGAATCGGTAATTATTGAAACCAATGGTGAGAAAATAACTACCGAAACGGATTACTTTATTCCATTATTTGGATTAACACCAAAATTAGGGTCAATAGCCAACTGGGGATTAGATATTGAAAAAAATGCCATTAAAGTGAACAACTCTTTAGATTATCAAACTAATATTCCTGGGATTTATGCCATTGGCGATGTGAATACTTATCCTGGTAAACTAAAACTGATTTTGTGCGGATTCCATGAAGCAACTTTAATGGTTCAAAGTGTTTATCAAAGAATGAATCCAGGTAAAAAATACGTGCTAAAATATACTACTGTTTCTGGCGTTGATGGATTTGACGGTACTAGAAAAGAGGCAGAAAAACAAGTTGTAAAATCAATAGATTAATTATGTCGGCTGATATCTCCATAAAAATTACCGATCGCGAAGGGGTAACTCACGAAGTCCTCGCTCCTACCGATATGAATTTAAACGTCATGGAAGTAGTTCGAATGTATGAATTAGCTCCTGAAGGTACCATTGGAATATGTGGCGGAATGGCCATGTGCGCTTCCTGCCAATGTTATGTTCTAAATTCTATAGAAATTACCGAAAAAGGGGACGATGAGGAAGCCATGCTTTCCGAAGCTTTCAACGTTAAACCCAATAGCCGCTTGGGATGCCAAATACCTATTACCGAAGAATTAGGAGGGCTTGAAATTGAAATTGCTCCTGAAGCATAAAAAAAGCGAGAAAATAATCTCGCTTTTTTATTTGAATTAAACCAATTCGGTTGCTGATTTTACTATTTTTTCTTCAATTGCATCCCAAAGTCCGATGCGTTTTTCAAGGGCTAATTTTGAAATTTCCTCCACTTCTTTCCACTTCGTTTCGTTGTTTTCACAAAGTTCGATTATCATTTTCATTGCCATCGGACCGTGTTCATCAGCATCCAATTCGATGTGTCTTTCGAAATAATAAATCAATTTACTTAAATCGGTTTCAGGGAAATTAGCTTCAAAATTTCTTAAAATTTCGGTGAACATCGCCGGAATCAAATCTTCTCTACCAAAGGTAAAAGCGGCCGCAATTTCGTGTGGCTTTCCTTCTTCTATTACTCTAAAAGTAAAATCTAAAAAGGATTTAATATTTGGATGTAAATCACTTTGCTTTATGGATACAAATATATTTTGTGTAGCTACAACATTCTCAATAAAGGAATTGATCATTTCGGTATTGGCACCACAAGAAGTCATTGCGTCAAGATACATTTCAAAATGACTTGATCTTTTTCCATCTAATGTCAAATCCGATTCTTCAGCCAACACAATTTCGTTAATTAAATATCGTGTTTCAGGGTTTTTAGAAGCAACCCATGGCGTTGTGGTACATGTCAATTTTGATTGCAATGCTTTCAATAAGGACATGAAATCCCAAACGGCATACACATGGCTTTCTAGAAAACAACGTAAGTCTTCTACCGTTTCAACTTTTTCATATAATGAATGTTGTAATAAGGCACTTTTTTGAGTTTCAATACTCCTATTTATAGATTGAATATCCATGATTGTAAATTTTATACAAAAGTAAAAAAGCTTCTCGTTTCCAAGAAGCTTTTACTATCAATTTTATCAATACTTTAATAATTGTTAACTTCTATTTGAATGCTGGAATTCCGGTAATATCAGCACCAGTAATTAGCAAGTGAATGTCGTGGGTTCCTTCATAGGTAATCACCGATTCTAAATTCATCATGTGACGCATTATAGAATATTCACCCGTAATTCCCATTCCACCAAGAATTTGGCGAGCTTCACGAGCAATATTAATCGCCATATCAACATTATTTCTTTTCGCCATAGAGATTTGAGCGGTTGTCGCTTTACCTTCATTTCTTAAAACTCCCAAACGCCAAGTTAACAATTGCGCTTTGGTGATTTCAGTGATCATTTCGGCCAATTTCTTTTGTTGTAATTGTGTTCCAGCAATAGGTTTGTCAAACTGGATTCTCTCTTTTGCATAACGCAAAGCAGTATCGTAACAATCCATTGCAGCACCAATAGCACCCCATGCAATTCCATATCGAGCAGAATCTAGACATTGCATTGGTGCACCAAGACCTGTTTTACCTGATAATAAATTTTCCTTAGGAACTTTTACATTATCAAAAATCAATTCTCCAGTTGCCGATGCACGTAACGACCATTTATTGTGCGTTTCAGGAGTGGTAAACCCTTCCATTCCACGCTCCACAATTAATCCGTGAATTCTACCTTCTTCATTTTTGGCCCAAACCACTGCAATATCTGCAAATGGTGCATTCGAAATCCACATTTTAGCCCCATTTAATAAATAATGGTCGCCCAAATCTTTATAATTGGAAATCATGCTACTTGGATCGGAACCATAATTAGGCTCGGTCAAACCAAAGCAACCCATGAATTCGCCTGAAGCTAATTTTGGTAAATATTTCCTTCTTTGTTCCTCATTTCCAAATTTCCATATTGGGTACATCACTAATGACGATTGAACAGAAGCCGTTGAACGAACGCCAGAATCTCCTCTTTCAATTTCTTGCATAATCAATCCGTACGAAATTTGGTCTAACCCTGCGCCTCCATATTCTTCTGGGATATAAGGCCCAAAAGCACCAATATCCGCCAATCCTTTTATAATTTGAGTAGGAAAATCAGCCCTTTGAGCGTAATCTTCAATTATTGGCGACACTTCTCGTTTCACCCATTCTCTCGCAGCATCACGCACTAATTTGTGCTCGTCAGTCAATAATTCGTCAAGGTTATAATAATCTGGAGCTTGGAATAAGTCTGGTTTCATGTTTTATCTTTTGGTTGAATCGCTAAAAGCGAAGTTCACTTTTTAATAATCAAATGCAAATTTACATAAAGAAATGTAACAAACCGATTAACAATTGTTATATTTTTTCTCTCTTCCTTTTGGAGCTTAATCCTGCTTTCCGTTGCAATCCTCGCTAAAAAGCGAGGGATTTCCACTTCACTCAGGGCTAGGGCTACATTTTTAAGTAGAAATCTTTCGTTAGAGAAATATATTCTGGGGTATATTCGTGTCGGCTAATTTCAATTACTAGTTCATCTGCTGTTAAAACTGCCAATTCAAATCGTTTAAAAGCCAATAAACTTCTAATGATTTTGGTATTTTGAGCACCTTTAACACGAGTAATTTTAATTGGGAAAAGTTCCACTTCTGCACACAATTCTATAAATCGATCTTCTTCATGAAATGGAATAATAACTGAAAAAATCCCGTTTTCAGATAGCAATAAATCGGCGGCTTCTACTAAATCTTCAAAAGGCATAGCTCCTTGAAATCTTGCTAAGTCACGCTGTTCATTTTCCGAACGGAAGTCTTCTGAAAAAAAAGGAGGATTGGAAACTATTAAATCATACTCATCTTCTGGCTCCTCTAAAAATTCGTCTAAACCAGCATGAAAACAAAACAATTGATCGCTCCAAGGTGAATTTTCGAAATTTTCAACCGCTTGTTCGTAGGCACTTTCATCAATTTCAAAAGCGTCAATTTGTTCGGCGTTGCTTCTTTGTGCCAACATTAAAGCGATTATTCCAGTTCCTGTTCCAATATCTAAAATAGCTTTCGGATTATTTTCTATAGGTGTCCAAGCGCCCAACAAAACGCCGTCTGTTCCAATTTTCATGGCTGTCTGGTCTTGATTTACAGAAAAGTGTTTGAATTGGAAGATAGACATCGTTATTTCTGATTTAAGAATTAAGATTTTTAGATTTCAGAATTTTCGATTAACCGAATAAACAAATAACCGAATAAACCTTATAGGTACATTTCAATCAAGCCTTCTGGTAAGTCCATCATCACTTTTTTATTTTCTCTGTCGATTTTTAATAAAAAATGATCCACCATTGGAATTAGCATTTCAATATCGCCATTCAAAACCTCAAAAAGGGGTTGGGCAGTGGTGTCATTCACAGAAACAATTTTGCCAATGATCCCGTGTTTTTTGTCCTCGATTTCAAATCCAATAACTTCATGAAAGTAGAATTTTTTACCTGAAAGTTTAGGTAACCTGTCTAAAGGAAGGTAAAGGGCATTACCAAGAATGGCGTCTGCCTCTTCTTCGGTAGTCATGTCTTCAAATTTAATTCTAAGAAAATCATTTTTATGAAGGGAACTACTTTCAATAAAAAAAGGAACCAAGTGTTTGTTGCATTCAACAAACACTGATTCCAAATTTTCGTATAACTCGGGTTCGTCTGTGTCTAAATAAGCTAAGACTTCCCCTTTGAAGCTAAATTTTTTTGCGATTTTACCTAAATAAAAACATTCGTCTTTACGCATTGAATCGCTAAATAAATTAAGCTTGTGCTTCTTCGTTATTCTCTTCAGTTGCAGGAGCTTCTTCAGCTACAACTTCGGCTACAGCTTCCTCAGCTACAACTTCAGCAGCAGGAGCCTCTTCAGCTACAACTTCAGGAGCTTCTTCAGCTACAACTTCTTCAACTACAACCTCAGCAGCAGGAGTTTCTTCAACTTCGGCAACAGCTTCTTCAGCTACAACTTCAGCAGCAGGAACTTCTTCAACCTCAGCAACAGTTTCTTCTACTTCTTCAACTGCAGACTCAGCAGCAATTGCATCCGCTTCCGCTTTAGCAGCATCTTCTAAACGTTTTGCATTTACAGCTTGTTCCGCTTTGAAAGCTTGTGCTTTTGCAGCAGCTTGGGCTTTAGATAAACCATCTTTTTTAGCATCTACTTTTCCAGATTTTGCTTCTAACCAAGCAGCTAATTTTGCATCCGCTTGTTCTTGTGTTAATGCCCCTTTACGGATTCCTCCGTCAAGGTGGTGTTTCAATAATGCCCCTTTGTATGATAATATTGCTTTCGCAGTATCCGTTGGTTGAGCACCATTATGTAACCATCTTACAGCGCTATCCAAATTTAAATCGATAGTTGCAGGGTTAGTATTTGGATTGTAAGTACCAATTTTTTCTAGGTATTTACCATCTCTTTTTGAGCGAGCATCAGCTGCTACAACCCAGTAAAAAGGTTTTCCTTTTTTACCGTGTCTTTGTAATCTAATTTTTACAGACATAATCTTATGATTAAATTTTGAGGTACTCGACCTCTGTTAATTGAGGGTGCAAAGATAATTATTTTTTTGAATGTAACTAACCTACTGCTGTTAATTTTATCTTATTGAGTAAAATAATGTAAAAAACAACGCAATTAATTTTAAAAATTTTAGCTTTTTTATTTAATTAGTCTATTTTTGTAACAACAAAACAATGAAAATGAAAAAATTAATCCTACTATTCATAACTGCAATCACTTTAAGTGGTTGTACACAAGAGGTCACTTTTAATAATCCTTCGGTACAAGGTACTAAAGATAATTATTTTTGGAGAGCCAAAACATTTAGTGCAACTGTTGATCCGGTAGCTAATTCTATTGTACTTCAAGCAACGAGTCAATTTGAAACATTAACGTTGAAAATGCCGCTTCCAAGTGCTACCAGTATATATCCAATTACAACTATTCTAGGTACTGGTTCAGCTACCGTAGGATTTACTAATCCGGAAGCTACATTTAGTTATGTTGTAAATGGTCAGAATTTATTTTATGCTACTGGGGCAAACGCTCAAGATGGACAAATTATTCTTTCAGAATACGATCCAATAAACAAAACTATTAGCGGAACGTATCGTTTTAACGCATTTAACGTTGGCAACAATCCTCTAGGAAATCCTATTGTAAATTTTACTCAAGGGGTGTTTTACAAGATTCCTGTTAATTAATAAAATATTTAAATACAAAAAAGGCTCAATAAATATTGAGCCTTTTTTTATGTGTTGTAATTAAATTTAATCTACTAAAACGATCACCTTATTGTCTTTCAATTCAATTGTACCTGAATTAATAGCTAGTGTATAATTTTGATCGTTTACTTTATTGAATTGCTCCTCCGAACCTTTGTTAAAATCAAAACTCAAAGCGGCAATTTTAATTAAACCGTTTTTTAAAGTAGAAACAATCGGTGCGTGATTATTCAATAATTGAAAGCTACCATCAACTCCAGGTAGAGAAACCGAAGTCACTTCTCCTGTAAATAATTTTGCTTCTGGTGATACTATTTCTAAAATCATTTTTAATGCTTTATGCTTTAAGCTTTAAGCCTTAAGCAATTAGATATTATGCTTCTGCCAACATTTTTTCTCCTGCTTCGATAGCGTCTTCAATGGTTCCTTTAAGGTTGAAAGCGGCTTCTGGCAAGTGATCTAGTTCCCCATCAATAATCATGTTGAATCCTTTGATAGTATCTTTAATGTCAACTAATACCCCTTTTAATCCTGTAAATTGTTCTGCAACGTGGAAAGGTTGTGACAAGAAACGTTGAACACGTCTTGCTCTTGAAACCGATAATTTATCTTCTTCAGACAATTCTTCCATACCTAAAATCGCGATGATATCTTGCAATTGTTTGTATTTTTGAAGAATCTCTTTTACTCTTTGTGCGCAGTCGTAATGCTCGTCACCAAGAATTTGAGGCGTTAAAATTCGAGAAGTAGAATCCAATGGATCTACCGCAGGATAAATTCCTAATTCAGCAATTTTACGAGACAATACTGTTGTAGCATCTAAGTGAGCAAATGTAGTTGCTGGAGCCGGGTCAGTTAAATCGTCCGCAGGTACATAAACCGCTTGAACTGAAGTAATAGATCCTTTATTGGTTGAGGTGATACGCTCTTGCATCGCACCCATTTCTGTAGCTAACGTTGGCTGGTAACCTACCGCAGATGGCATACGACCTAAAAGTGCCGATACCTCTGAACCTGCTTGTGTAAAACGGAAGATATTATCTACGAAAAAAAGTACGTCTTTTCCTTGATCAGAACCTGCACCATCACGGAAATATTCAGCAATAGACAATCCTGAAAGCGCTACACGAGCACGAGCTCCTGGAGGTTCGTTCATTTGACCAAAAACGAAAGTCGCTTTTGACTCTCTCATTCCTGGCATATCTACTTTTGATAAATCCCATCCGCCTTCTTCCATAGAATGCATGAATTCTTCACCATATTTTATAATTCCTGACTCTAACATCTCACGAAGTAAGTCATTTCCTTCACGGGTTCTTTCTCCTACTCCTGCGAATACGGAAAGTCCACCGTGACCTTTTGCGATATTGTTAATCAACTCCTGAATCAATACTGTTTTACCTACACCTGCACCACCAAACAATCCAATTTTTCCACCTTTAGAGTAAGGCTCAATTAAATCGATCACTTTAATACCTGTAAATAAAACTTCAGAAGAAGTGGATAAATCTTCAAATCTTGGCGCTTGACGGTGAATTGACATTCCGTTGTCACCTGTCTTTGGCAAATCTCCTAATCCGTCAATAGCATCTCCAATTACATTAAACAAACGTCCGTAAACATCAGGACCAATTGGCATTTTAATAGGATTTCCAGTACCTACCACCTCATATCCTCTACTCAAACCGTCCGTTGAATCCATCGAAATGGTTCTAACCGTGTTTTCACCGATATGAGATTGCACTTCTAGTACTAATAAGGTACCATCTTTTTTAGTGATTTCTAATGAATCATAAATTTTTGGAAGTTCTACATCTTTACCGTTGAATACTACGTCAACTACTGGCCCAATGATTTGCGATACTTTTCCTATTACTTTTGACATTGCTTATGTATTTATTAAATAGCTAATTAGACTTATAAAAAACAAATTTTCTAAACGGAATATTTAGGTTTGTTTTTCAAGGTGCAAAGATAATTTTTTAAAACATAAAAATCAACACTATTCTTATAAAAAAATCGTGTTTTTTTAACTATTTTATTCTTTTAGATCTGAAGAGGTTGAAAATTAGTATAAAAAGGAAATTATTGTGTAATAAAAAAACCTCAAAATACTATATTGTATATTGAGGTTTTAAAAAGTGCGGATAATAGGACTCGAACCTACACGCCTATTCATTCATTTTGGGTCTTTTTAGCACTCTTTGAAAACATTATATAAAATCCTTTTAACTCAACAAATATAAGGGTTTAAAGTAACCTTTGCAAATTGAATGAAATTGAATGATAATGAATGATAATGAAATAATACTGACTAAATACTGACTAACATTTTTTTTAGTCATATTAATATTGTAAATTTGATTGTTCAAAAAGTTCAAAATATGGCAAAGATTAAATTTTTACTTCAAAGCAAGTCTGAAAACGCACAAATCTATAT